>NZ_JALPZO010000035.1 GCF_023507745.1 Vreelandella olivaria
AAGGGAGCCTGCTGGGTAAGGATGTGACTGCGGTCAGCTACGATGGTGGTGCCCGCTGGCAGATAGAGGATGAAGGCCGTAGTGCCCAGGGAGGCTACTACGATACCAACACAGGCGAACGCTGGCGTGTGGCGGGCTACTCACTCTATCGGCGCGAGATTCCGTAAATGAAGTGGCGCTACACCATCACGCTGGGCGTGGTGTTACTGGGCTACTGGGTATTTACCCATGGCACAAGCTGGGAGCGTGTTAGCAACGATTTTATGAAAGAAGATACTCCCTACGGGCCAGGAGACTTTCGCATTCGGGGTGAGCAGGTACTATCTATGAAGCTTACGAACCCCGAGACAACCTTCAAACCACGTGAAGAAAGAAGTGACCCTAAGAGAGCCGAGCCTACGGAGCCATGGATGAGCAACGTAAGCGAAATAGCCAACCGTCGTACAGTACGTATTTTAGCAGGAACTATCGAAAACGGAATCGAACGACGCTTCCAGGAACCCGCACAGCAGGCGGATTGGTGGCTTTCACCAGATTGGGCAACACTTTACCTTGCCACCGGGTGGTCGGACCGTACTGCTGAAACCCCTCCGGGGCAGCAGAACCGCCCTCAAATTACCCAGTTCTTTAAATCCACCGACCAGGGGGAATCCTGGGAACGGTTGCACTGGCCGGAAAACCAGAATATTTCGGCACTGCGGTTTATCGATGCCCAGCGGGGCTATCTCATTGGATGGGGGCCACACCTCTGGCGCACCGAGGATGGCGGTGAACACTGGCAAGAGATTCCCGTTCCCACAGGCGCTCGTAACCCCGAGAATGAACGTCAGCGCTTCGACTTAGTCGCCC
>NZ_JALPZO010000036.1 GCF_023507745.1 Vreelandella olivaria
GGTCGCCGGCTACGCAGGCACCGCCTTGAAACAGCCGCAGCATGGCGTAGGGGTCGCCTTGCTCGGCAGCCTGTAAATACCACTCCATGGCCTCGGTGGTTAACCCTCGGCTCAATAAACGAGTGGCCTCACCCAGGTAATACATCGACTCCACATCCCCCCCTGCGGCAGACGCTTCCAAGTAAGGCTGCATTTCAATCCATTCCGAAATACCCCAAAGGCGCATACCTTCATCTTTGGCGGCCTGGATATCCGCGGGTAGCGCCCAGCTAGTGAGTGACCAAATCAGCGGAAGCAAGAGGGCGAATACCAGACGGTTTATGTTTGCCATCGCTCAATCAGTAACCAAAGCGAGGGGGAAAGTTGGAAATGGGGGGCTGACGCCCTATCCATTCCGACGCTGCCAGCGCTTCGGCTTCCCGGCGTTGATTCTCGTCCAGCTTATCCTGGTTGCGGCTCATAACGCTGTCCGGCGTATTATTGCCACCCAGTTCATGAGCCAGAGCATAAAGTATGGCCCAGCCCTTAATGCGGTCTTCTTCATTAACGCACCGTTGATCGGGGGGGTACGATGGATCCAGATAACACCAGCCGATTCGTAAACGCCCCTCGTAACTGCCATGCTGGGATGCCCGCTCCATCCATTGCCAACTGGCTGCATAGTCTTGCTGCTCTCTTTTGACATACTCCAGTTGCTCCATAGCGGGCACATGGCCTTGCTCCGCTGCACGGCTCAACCAGCTTTCCGCCGCTTCCAGGCGGCGGCGTTTGGTGAAGTACCACCCCCGTCCATTCATAATCTGACGACCCCACAGGGTTTGGGCTTCCG
>NZ_JALPZO010000037.1 GCF_023507745.1 Vreelandella olivaria
ACCGTGGGTATCTCGAACTGGCGGAAGCCTTGCGGCGCGGTGCGCAGGCTATGCACTGCCGCACGCTGCTGCAACACCTACCAAACCCCAAACAGCATACCGGCGCTACCTATAGCTATCGCAAAAACAAAGCATAGTATCCACGACGTGTAGAGCCACACCAACAGGCGTTTTAGTCTCACCGGGGCTTGGTCAATCAAGTGTTCTTTCCCTTGAGGATTAAATTGCCTTATAACGCGTCTGCCTTTGAATAATATGGTCAGCCCATAACATGTCATACGCGAAAGGGAAAAGGGCAGCCCCTTGAGGTATAGCTGTTCGGGAGACTCCCACGCTCCAAAATAACGATCCGCCTCATCAATTTTGAACAATGCGACGAGAGCAGCAATCAACATCAAAGCCAAGCCGACCAAGCCGAAGATACCAGTACCAAACCCTACAATGGCTTCAGCGATTGTCATCGTTATTATCGCCATGTAGTGTTCGATAGAAGAATAGTCCTGCCTGCTCACCGAGCGGCTCCGCTGCTTTGGCGCCCCCATAGGCACCCGCGCCTGCGGCCACCATGCCACATATCACTTTACCGCCGGGATTAAGACTGACCACCAGACATACACCACTGGAAGGGGCGGCAATAGCGCCTGCTCCACCACCAAAAGTACGCCCCACCAGTTTTCCATACTCGACATATTGGATACGCTGGCACTCTTCCTCGCGCCCTGTGGCGCACGCCTCGGCGATAGTGTCACGGGTCGCGTAGGTATCCAGCCCAACCCCTACAGCGCTGCCGATACTGGTGAGTTTGGCGGCCAGCCCCACGCGCGTTAT
>NZ_JALPZO010000038.1 GCF_023507745.1 Vreelandella olivaria
GTGGGCCAAGCCCAGCGAGGAACTGTTGCGGCTCTCCGCCGAGGTGCGGCGGGTGCGCGAGGAAAACCCACAACGCCCCATCGAGGATATCTTCGCCGAGGCCTATCGGCGCCAGGGAGTCGAAGCCCGACGATGGCTAAAAAACGCAAGGGCCTGACGGGGCCAGACCCAACCAAACCGCAGCAGGCGGGTAATGTGGAGCGCCTGCCGGGCGGCAGGCTTGTGTTTCTCGCCCCCCACCCCCTGCCCACCGGGGAACCGGCGCTTAACGAAGGGGCGGTCAGCGAGCTTAACGATACCTGGCTGGATTATGGGGCTGGCTGGTTTGGCGTCTTTGGCAATCAGCTTGTGCTGGGCGGCACATTCATGGTGTTTTTGATGAGCGCTTTTTTATTTCCGATGATGCTATCTCCATTTGTATCGGAACAATTATCTATTTTGCTTTATCAGGATTTCATGAAAACTGGGGTTTTTATGATATTTATTGGGCTATCAGTAGGTATTTATTCAACAATAAAAGTCTTTCTTGATCGAAAAAAAGCTATCCCAACACGCTTTCACCGCCAGCGCCGCGAAGTGTGCTTTGTGCCGGAAAAAAAGCACGGCGAGGGCCATGAAGCGCCGGTGTTTGTGCCCTGGGAGTCGCTGCGTGTCTGGGTGTTCGAAACGCGTGGGGTCACCCAGTATGGCGTACAGCAACAGTACGGCATGGGCATCGGCTATGTACTGCCGGGTACCGACCAGTGGGTAAAAACCGAGTTTATGACCCCCGCCTTACCGCTGGCCCTGGCCGAGTGGGAAGCCTTGCGCGGTTATATGG
>NZ_JALPZO010000039.1 GCF_023507745.1 Vreelandella olivaria
TGTCAATTTCATTTCCTAGACTTTGTTCTCATATCAGCCAGCCTCAATATGCTGTTTGGGTATACAGCATTTTCTACTGCATGTACTAGGCTGATAGTGGGTCTCGCTCGCTATCGCGCAAATAACAGGGGATATACAGCCAGCTACATAACATGGATGAACGTGACGGCACATTCATTAAGGTTATGTAGCCACACCATCCCATTGATTTTATTAAAATCACATCAAACCCTGGCAGTATATCCAAAATTCGCGTGCCGGCGCGTTTTGCCATTTCAATAATACTATCTGCTACTCCATGCATAGATCATACTACCGGCACGTTCATATGCTCCCCTCCAACTGCCATCCTGCCTGCAATTACCTCAATCGGCTTTTCGTAGCTCGAGGCATATCCTGAATGTCACTCAGAGAGAAAGTCACCGCATAGCCTTTAAAGGGGCAATACGTGGTGGTCTCTGAAACGGTGAGCAGTTTTATCCTCACTTCATCGCGTGAGGAAGAGTAGCGTGGCAGGTAGTCGTGCTTGCGGAGTTCAAACCTGTTAGTGGAGTTAGCTAACAAAATGCTGTTGGCATGCGCCTGCAAGCGCTTACGGGCATGGTGAAGCTCAATGCATGGGGCATTTGGCATTAGGTTGTTCCCTGCGGCGTTTTTTCGCTCTAATAAATTTAGCCTAGCAGCTAATTCTGATTAATCCCACCCTTGGCTAATTAGTTTTTAGTTGATGGTTAACGTTTGGCTAAGTGAGTTAGTCATCACTTCCCACCTACTGCTTATTGCATCGTAGTTAATAAGGCACAACACTGGGCTGAATGCTATTAGGCATTAAGGCTAAACCGGCTCCAGATGCCAGCCTTTTTCGGTTGCTTGCAACTGCTCTGTTAATGCCAGGTTTTCCAAAAATGCATCATCGTGGGATATCACCAGTAAGGCGCCTTGGTAACTGCTCAGCATGGTTTCCAGTGCCTTTAGAGAAGGCAGGTCAAGATGGTTATTTGGCTCGTCTAGCAGCAACAATTGCGGGGGCGAATCGGCGTAGAGGATGCAGGCCAGTGCGCCTTTTAATCGCTCACCGCCACTTAGCAGCCCGCTGGGTGTGGTGCTCTTCTGCGCGTCTAAGCCTAGTTGGGCCAGCCGCATGCGTAACTCTCCTTCAGTCGCTGCTCGGTTGGCCAGTTGCAGTTGTTCGAGCAGCGTCTTTTCTGGATTTAGGCTCGCTAATCGCTGATCAAGATAGGCGCTTTCAGGCGTTACGTTGCAGCTTCCGGATAATGGTTTTACTTGGCCTGCTAGCACGCGAAGCAGCGTGGATTTACCGCAGCCGTTGGGGCCGACAATACCGATGCGCTGCCGCCCTCTTAGCGCTAGATTAATGTGGCGAGTGGCCCCCGTTACGAAAGGCAGCTCTACCCCCTCCAATTCTGCCAGCCAGCGCTTTGATGCCTGAGCGATTGGAATATTATGCAAGGTAATGTGTGACTCATCTTCGACTTGCTTTGCGGCCTCAAGTATACGTTGGTTAAGTTGCGCCTGACTGGCTGCTTGCTGTTGCCGCAGTGCACCTGCCGAGGTTTCGCTGCGTTCTTTCTGGCGATCCAGCAGAATCTTGGCTTGATTAGCCACCTTACCCTGCCGGTTACCGTGGGCCTGGCGTTTCTCCTGGCGTTCACGCTGCTTGCGCATCACCCGTTCTTGGCGTTGGCGCTCCAGCTTGTGTTTATTGAGTTGGTCAACAGCGTTTTGCTGTTCATGTGCCTTCGCTTGAGCGTAGAACGAGTAGTTGCCTCCGTAGCTATTCAGCCCTAAGGCAGACAACTCCACGATACGCTCCATGGATTCGAGTAACTGTCGGTCGTGACTAACCACAATCAGCCCGCGCGACCACTGCTGTAGCTGTTCGATAAGCGCTTGGCGATTCGGCCGGTCGAGGTGATTGCTTGGCTCATCGAGTATCAGAAAATCCGCTTCCGAGAGCATCGCCCCCATTAAGGCTACCCGCATGGCTTCACCACCACTCAACGTGCCCGCGGGTGTACTGGCCTCCAGGTGGCCTAAGCCAATACAGTCAAGTTCATGGCGAAATCGCTGATGCATATCCCAACGATCATTAACTGCCTCAAAATCTTCCAGGGCTACACTGCCCGCCTCAATTCGTGCCAGTGCATCCAGAACTGTTTGAACACCCGCAAGCTCTGCAACAGAAGCACCCTCTGGCGGTGCCACTTGTTGGGCAAGGTAATGTACTCTGCCAGGGCGCTGGCAATCGCCAGCCGTGGGTGGAAACAGGCCCGCGAGGATTTTAGCTAATACGGTTTTACCGACACCATTGCGCCCAACCAGCCCGGTGGGGCGGCTATCGAACTGCTTGTGAAGGTCTGTAAACAGCGTTCTGCCATCCGACAAAACGTAGCAGACACCTTTCAAGGTGAGATAGGTATTTGTCATGTTTGATTCCAAAGATGCCAAGCGCTCCCCCTGCTTCCAGGGGCTGGTGGAGACTGGCGTCATAAACAACGGCAGCATCAATGGTTCATTGGACAAATACCTCTGATGACAATGGGAAGACCTGCCATGATACAAGCTTTGCAACCCACCGTGTTGCTGAGTGATGCATGTTTCACCTTTTAATCATCTTACACCGCCTTGCTGCTCACACCTTAAATTTGCCAAAGCCCATGCTCGTTAGCACCGAGAATATAAATGGCGAACTTACCCTTGCCAGGAATTTCCGTGGGTGCCATAGCAATCTGCGCCCCCTGAGCCTCAATGTTGGAAATCGCCGAGTCTATATCGTCAACGAGCCAATAAGGCCGAGCCACTGGCTCTTCTATCTCCCTTAGGGGACCTCTTACTCCAACGGAAGAGCCATCAGGTAATTGGCAGATTCTCGCTCCACCAAGTAATGCGTCGGGTGCACCAAACTTGGTGCCATGAGTGCTCTCGTATACTTGGCAGACGGCATCTATATCTAGCGATACAATTTCCAGATAATGGACTTTCATGCTCCTTCCTCTTTGATTAATCCCCCCTAACGCTCATCCAGTTCACTGGCACAGGCGATTAGCAATTATGTACAAGCATTTGAAAGCATAGCTGACCTAAGCTAAGTAGCGTGACTAATCAGGAGGGGACGGCATGGGTAACGCAAGCCGGTTTCAGTTCATTAAAAGCCAGCATGTGCCAACGCTAACGGTGCTGCATGCGGCCATTGAGGATTTCAGCTACGACCGCCACGCTCATGAGGAGTATGCCTTCGGTGTAACCTTGGCGGGTCGTCAGGATTTCTTCAGCGGCGGGCAGTTCCATCGCAGCCCTCCAGGCAACGTTATTCTGTTCAATCCAGAAGAAGTTCACGACGGTGAACCAGGCGGCGAGCACGCTCTGGATTACCTGATGGTATATGTGCACCCTGAGCAGGTTAACGCCCTATTTGCGGATGTCCTTGGGCATGAAAACAGCAAAAGCTTTCGCTCGCGTAGCACGCTTATTCAGGATGTTCGGCTGCGCAATACCATTCTGGAACTGTCGCGCTTAGTCACCTCTCACGCCGGTAGCTGTATTGATCAGGAGAACGCGCTTTATCAGATAGTCGAGCGAACCGTACAACTCGGCGGCATTGCTCCGCCCAGCCAGGTGACCACACGGCCCGATGCACTGCTAAGCTTGGCAAAGGAGTATATCCACGCCCACCTGGATACGGATATCTCCCTTGATGACATCAGCCAGGCGGCGCACCTGTCTAAATACCATTTCTTGCGACTGTTTCGTCAGCACTACGGCCTTACGCCGCATCAATATGTGATTAATTGGCGGATTAATGCGTCCCGTTCCGCACTAGACAGTGGCACTTCCCTGACGGAGGTAGCCCTGCGCTATGGCTTTGCAGACCTAAGCCATTTCAATCGTCGTTTTAAGCGTATTTACGGCATGACACCCCACCAGTACCAGCGTGATATTGCGCGCTAACACCTAAATACGAAATATAGAGGTTTTACCATGCTAGCAATTGTCGCCTATGCCCTGGGCGCTATGTATTCGCCTGGGCCAGTGAATCTGCTTGGCTTGAACGTTGGTATCAGTGGCCAAGCCAGGCAATCGGTTGGATTTTGCCTTGGCGTGGGCACCGCGATGCTGGTGTACTTGTTAGTTTTGGGCTGGGCGGGCGCTGCATGGATCGACAATGACGCGCTGGTGGTAGTCAGCGCGCTGGGCTGCAGTTATATCGTTTATCTCGCGATCAAGCTTGCCCGCTCAAGCACTGATTTAAGCTCACCAGACGATGCTCCTCGGCTGCTCAGTTTTCGCGATGGGTTAGTCATGCAATTGCTGAATCCGAAAGCCCTGATGGCTACCTTACCGATTACCACCCTGCAGTTTCCTGCCGCTGACATTCACGGGCTTAGTTTAGTGGTGTGGGCCTTTGGGCTCGCCATGCTGGCCGGTGGTGCGCCTGGCAGCTACATCGTTATGGGTAGTCTGTTAGGTAACCGTATTAAAAGCACGGGAATCGTTAAATGGTTCAATTGGCTGATGGCGGGGCTGCTGGTCGCCGTTGCGTTTTCAATTGCTTATGAGCATGTGTGGGTGCCGCTTACTGCCCCAAGCTGATGCCCAGTCGCAGGGCTTGTAGGCCATCAAATTCGACAGTTACCTCATCAGAAAACAAGGGGTGGCCCTGGACTGCCAAATCCAGCGTTGCTTGAGAGCCGCGATAAGTGACGGTGACAGCTATATCCGCGGAGGTACTAATGGGCGCCAGCAAATCATACTCAACGTTATCAATGCTAACTGAAGAGAGTCCACGGCTATCCAACTGTTCTTGGATTTCCCGCTCAACGACAACGCCGTAATAGAAATAAGTGCCAGCGTAGCCAAGCGCTACGATTACAATTAGTGAAAAGAGCTTTCCCATTGGTTCTCTCGAGTTTTTAAAAGCTTTATTGGTCACTGCCTTCCATTAATAGGGGACGTAACCATCGGCAAGTACTATTTTATATCCAGCATATTTACGCCATTTTCTGCCAATACGACACATCTTGAATGCTTAATATATCGTCGTGCTCTAACTGCTCCGCGTTGCTGGGGGAAGTGCAGACCCCCGAGCTTTCTGTTTACCAGTTCATTAATTCGCTGATAAGACACATAGATTAGATCGCAGTCACCAACTCGCGCTGGGTAATATCCATGGGCTGCAAAAACTCTTCTAGCAACATTTCACCCGGGTGTATCGGTTCTCGATTTTTCGGTATACATATCATTATTCAACATCCCTTGGCTAACATGGCATAGCACTAGGCCAGGATCGCTGCCGTTCGCAGCAATGGTTAGCTCACCATTGACATTCCAGGCGCCGCTTTTGCCGCAGGTTTGCCAGCCGCCTGTATTGGAGATGTGGTTAGCAAGCAGCACAGGGATTTGATGGCGTTTGGCCATGGCGGCAAGTAGCTGCGCATCAGCCTGGTATCCTGCTTCAGATATCAGCGCACTGGCAATATATACGTCCGCTTGCTGGGCGGCAGCCGCTTCTGAATGAGCGGGATTGGCGAAATCTGCACAAATAGCCAAGGCTATTCGAATACCATTAACCGTAAATAGATAACTTTCGTTGCCTGCCGAACAGTAAACCTCTTCTCCTTCGTGCAGGTACTGCTTTGCGTAGAACTCTCGCTCTCCGCTGGGGAAACAGATTACAGCACCGAGCTGCGGTTTTCTGCCTTCACTAACGAGCGAGCAGCCTGCTATCACGACGATATTATGGGCAACGGCGGCTGTGGAAAGCGTGCTGAACACCTCTGAATCTTTTGGCATCGCTAGCTGTTCTAATAGCTCAAGCTCATAACCAGTCAACGAAAGCTCGGGAAACACCACTACATTGGCCCCTCGCACGGCAGCTTGCTGCATATAGGTAAGGTGCGTTTCAAGATTCTCGGCCACTGCACCTTTTATAACAGGTAGTTGAGCGAGTGCGATGGTCGTATCTGTTTTCATTTAAGTCTCATAGTAAGCAATTATGCGCTGAGTAAGTATTTAAGCGATCATCCTGACAGCGCGAGCGAGCTCACTCTTTCTTCACCAACAGCAGCCCCCCCTGTGCTGGCTAACAACCCTGCGCAGCTGCGGTTGAATAAGCGCCGCATGGCGGGGCGCGAAAAGGCTCATGGAGCGGGTAGCACTGCCATGGCTTTACCCGTTTACTTGAATAGTCACGTTGCTCACTGATTTCTATACTCTTCAAGCACGCCTTGAGCTTCTGCTTCAATGGCGTCCAGCACGTCTTCTGGTACTTGGTCGCGGAATTGTTTCCGGCGGTTGTTGGAGAGGCGTCCGTCATTACTTAAGCACACCATCACTAGGCGTGCTAAATCACTTCCACGTATATCGAACTTAGCATTCACCACCCTACAGATCTGGTCAAAACACGCAAGGTAGCGTGTCTCTGCTTTCAACTCATCTTCCAGCGCTACTTTTGCCATTTTCAGGGTAAAAGCCACGGCGTTAGTCGCATCCCAATAGCGATAGAGCGCATCGATGCCCATATACTCATAATTGTATTGGTCAGCATCTATCCAACTTACTCGCCAATGCTCACGGGCTGGCTTTGAAAACGCTTCTAGCGCTACTAGATAATCAGCCTCATAGCGCTTCATGGCAACCGATATAGGCAGAAGATTATCGTGAGGAAGGCCATTCATTCGACACAACGTATGGTGAATCAGAAAACGTGAAATGCGCCCATTACCATCCATAAAAGGGTGCAAAAAAACAAATCCAAAGGAAAGTACCGCAGATGCTACCAGAGCTGGGACACCCTCTGCTGAATCGCTTCCTGGGAGTTGATTGGCCCAAGCCATTAGCGCTCCCATTAACTCGTCGCAAAGAGCAGGGGGAGGCGGTAAATAGCTGACGCCTAACGCGCCCGGTAACCCATTATGCAAGTAATTCTGTTCGTGACGAAATGCCACTGCTTTGCCGAAAGGATTACTGATAGTGCTATTTTGCAGTTCGACTAGATATGCTTCCGTCAGCGGCTTACGTTCATGGGCTTGACGTAGTAGCTGCATAAAGCGTTGCTGCTTATCAGGCGACGGCGACTCTTGCTCAATGGCAAACGAGGATTGGGTTTCACTGAGATAGGCCCATTGAATAGCACGGTCAAGCATTCCAGGGGGTAAAGAGGCCATGAATGTAGAAGCTTGAGCCAGAATATCTTCTTCAAGTAGTACAGTCATCTCTGGCGTACGCCGCACGATTGCACAGCGTTCCTAGCCCGTTGAAGTCAATCCGCCAACGGCTGTCACGTACTGCTGGGCCGGTAATATAGCGTTCAGGGTCGAATAAAGGCACTACTCTGCCACTAACGACTATATCGAACGGCAAGCGCTTTACTAACGCTTCGTACAGATAACCTAATTTTCTTAAATAGATACCGTTCGGTGAGGCTTGCAGGGCCTTTTGTAGCACTTCTACTGGCAGATGTGGCAATGCGCCAGCCAGAATGGCGAGATCAATACCTTCATGTTTAAGTGCGAAAATTAGATGGTCAAGCAGCGATGTTTCTGGCGCACGCCCGGCAGGTACTGCGATTTCTTTCTCCATAAGCGTGATACGTGTGACTGGGCGTACCCTCGCAGGGTAAACGGGTGGACATACCCTCAACCCTAAATGCTCATACAGATACGCATAACCTACCGGTTTCATCACAAAACGCCTCAGAGCAAAATATTTTATTCACTTCAACAAGAAAAGGTTCAGCGATCAACCAGAATACGATTTTTTATTAACCTAGTGAAGAGTAAGTACCTGTACAGCCGCGCCTAATACTGTCTTCCAATGCGGCTAACAGCCTGACAAAAAAAGAGCAGGCCCGGCTGGCCTACTCTTTTAATGTCTCGTTCTTTTTACTGTGGTTGTATCAACAGACTTGCGGCTAGCTCCCCTTCCGGCACCCTCTTACGCTTTCAGCCAACTCACTGGCAAGGCTATGCACCCGCTCTACGACTTCATCAGGCGTGCTGGCGTGTTCGATGCAATCCACCAGTGCAGACCCCACCACCACCGCATCGCTGAAGCGGCCAATGGTGGCAGCCTGCCCGGCAGTGCGAATCCCAAAGCCCACGGCAATTGGCAGTTGGGTATGTTCACGCAATTGGCCCACCGCACTTTCCAGCCGTTCCGGTGTGGGGGCACTAACACCGGTTACCCCCGCCACCGATACATAGTAGATAAATCCGGAGGTGTTGCTAAGCACCTTGGGTAACCGTTTGGCGTCCGTGGTAGGCGTCGCCAGGCGGATAAAATCGATGCCGTGTTGAGCCGCAGGCTGGCAGAGTTCTTCGTCATGCTCCGGGGGGAGATCCACCACGATCAGGCCATCGACGCCAGCACTGGCGGCATCCGCCAGAAAACGCTCAACACCGTAGCGGTAAATGGGGTTATAGTAGCCCATCAGCACAATGGGCGTGGTGCTGTTCTGCTCGCGAAAGCTGCGCACCATCTCCAGGGTTTTGGCCTGGGTTTGACCATTTTCCAACGCGCGCAGGGCGGCTTTCTGGATGGCGGGGCCATCGGCCATAGGGTCGCTGAACGGCATGCCGAGTTCGATGATATCCACACCCGCCGCTGGCAGCCCTTGCAGCAGGCGCTTAGAGGTTTCGGCATTCGGATCACCCGCCGTCAGGTAGCTCACCAGGGCTGGGCGGTTGTTGGCCTTAAGCGCGGCAAAACATTGATCAAGACGGGATGTACGCTGCATGGTGATTTCCTCGGATGCACTCATTGGAACCTCTCGCCCAGGTGGTGGGCCACGCTCATCATGTCTTTGTCGCCACGGCCGCTCAGGTTAACCACCATTAGGTGGTCGCGTGGCAAGTCAGGTGCTCGTTTGGCGACTTCCGCCAACGCATGGGCGCTTTCGAGGGCGGGGATAATGCCTTCCTGACGGCAGCAAATTTGGAACGCTTCCAACGCTTCGTCATCAGTCGCGGAAACGTACTCGACCCGCCCCTGCTCGTGCAGCCATGCGTGTTCCGGCCCAATACCGGGGTAATCAAGCCCGGCAGAGATGGAGTGGGCATCGATAATCTGACCATCTTCGTTTTGTAGCAGGTAGGTACGGTTACCGTGCAACACCCCTGGAGCACCGCCATTCAGGCTGGCGGCATGCAGGCCGCTTTCCACCCCTTTGCCACCCGCTTCTACGCCAATCATCTTCACACTTGCGTCGTTTAGAAACGGGTGAAACAGGCCCATGGCATTTGAGCCGCCGCCAATACAGGCCACTAGCGAGTCGGGCAGGCGCCCCTCTTTCTCGTGTAGTTGGGCGCGGGTCTCGTGGCCGATTACCGCCTGGAAGTCGCGTACCATCGCGGGGTACGGGTGCGGCCCGGCGACAGTGCCAATAATGTAGAAGGTGTCATCCACATTGGTCACCCAGTCCCGCAGCGCTTCGTTCATGGCGTCCTTGAGCGTGCCCGTACCAGAAGTAACAGGAATCACCTCGGCCCCCAGCAGTTTCATGCGAAACACATTAGGCTGTTGACGCTCAATATCGGTTGTTCCCATATAAATCACACAGGGCAGGCCAAAACGTGCCGCCACCGTGGCGGTAGCAACACCGTGCATACCCGCACCGGTTTCGGCGATGATGCGCTTTTTGCCCATTCGCTTCGCCAGTAACACCTGGCCGATGCAGTTATTAATCTTGTGGGCGCCAGTATGGTTGAGCTCTTCGCGCTTGAGGTAGATCTTTGCACCACCAAAATGCTCCGTTAACCGTTCGGCAAAATAGAGCGGGCTTGGGCGCCCAACGTAATCCCCCTGGAAGTAGGCTAAATCACGTTGAAAGGCGTTATCTTCTTTGGCGGCATCGTATTCGCCTTGCAGCTCCAGAATCAGCGGCATTAGCGTCTCGGCAACAAAGCGGCCACCGAAGTGGCCAAACAGGCCATTGGCATCGGGCTGTAATTGGGTCATCACTACCTCTCGAAACATCGTCGTGAACTCTTGAGGTGAAAGTAACCCAGACAGGCAAGGATAAAAATCGATAAGATAGCCGTAATATGTGAGCTGAGATCAACTATTAAAGCAGGACTGCCAACACAGGACAAACAATGCAAAACAGCATGCCGCCACTCAGTGCACTGCGCGCCTTTGAAGCCGCTGCCCGGCTAGGCAGCGTGACCGCCGCCGCCGAAGAGTTAAGTGTTACTCATGGGGCTGTTAGCCGCCAATTAAAGAGCCTGGATGAGCATTTTGGCGTTGCGCTATTTACCAAAGCGGGCCGAGGTATTGCGCTGACCCCACATGGTGAACGACTCCAGAACGGTGTAGGTGAAGCGTTCGCTCGCCTGAAAGATAGTTGCGCAACGCTCAAGCGTGATGTGGAGGAATCGCCCTTCACTCTCGCCTGCCCTGGCAGCCTGTTAGCGCGTTGGCTGATTCCCCGGCTGGACCGCCTGCACCGCGAGCTGCCCCAATTGAAACTGCAAGTCGTGGTAAGTGAAAGCGAGCAGCCCGGCCAGCACATGGATGCCAGCGCCACCCTGGCTTTTTCAGAGCCACCCTGGCCTGCTGGAATAGAGGTGATTGAGCTAATCCCAGAGCAGATTTGCGCGGTAGCAAGCCCACCGCTTGCAGCCCAGTGTGATGCGGCCAAGCCGGAATCGCTGTTTGCCAATAAGCTGTTGTACACGGCATCGCGCCCACAGGCATGGCCCCAATGGGCCAATGCCCAAGGGCTTGGGTTGGCACCACTTGAAGAGGCTCTAAGCCAAGGCCAGGGGTTTGATCACCTTTACTACTTAATGGAGGCTGCGGTAGCTGGCTTAGGGGTGGCGATTGCACCCAGGCTGCTGGTGGAAGACGACTTGAAGAGCGGAAGGCTGATAGCTCCCTGGGGAAGTATAGAAACTCCGGCAAGCCTCTGCCTATGGTTACCGAAACAAGCCAATGTTCGTGCCAGTAGCCCCCTGATGGAATGGCTTAAGCGCGAATTGGTAGACGAGCACTGACAGCCCTTAAAGCTTAGCCCTTCTGCACTATCAAGTAGGTATGCAGCTCCGGGTACTGGTCGTACTCCAGATGTTTGCACACCGCGCCCAGCTTAATCAGCAGGGATAAAAAGCCGTTGGTGCCAAGCGTAGAGTAGTAAACCTCCGGCCCCATAAAGCTATCAGTGTGCTCGCCGGGTTCATCCGTGCCGCCAAAGGAGAAGAGCAATACTCCTCCCTCGTTCAGGCTGTTAATGAGGTTGGTTATTACGTTTTCCTGGTGTGCCAGCGGAATGTGCCAGATGCTATCCCAGGCGGTGATGAGGTCATACTTTTCAGACGGCTGCCATTGGCAAATATCCTGATGATGAAAGGTCACCTTCGGGTGCTTTAGCTGGGCCAGCCGCAGCATTTCAGCAGAAATATCCACGCCTTCAGGAGTAAAGCCTTCCTGTTGTAGCAGGTTAATAAAGCGGCCGGTGCAACCACAACCGATATCCAGCGCCCGGCCCCGATTCTTAACAAACGATAGCGCCCTTTTGTGCGCTTCTATGCCGTTGGCAAGATTAAATTTATCGCTTTGCCAAAGGTGAGTAATCTGGTCATAGGCACGGCCAATATCGACGGGTTTCATGGGCGGTCTTCTCCAATTATCTCGTCAATTGAGCGTTTACCGTCCAGTAGTGGGAACTCTCTGTTCAGCACACCGGATTGTTGCACCACGTGTAGCAACGCATGAGCTACATTGGCTCGGGAGATTTGGTTATCTCCCGCTTCATCCACGCTACTGGCAAACTGCTGGCTGGCTGCTTCATCGGTCAAACGGCCAGGTTTGAGGATGACGTAAGGGACACCACTATTGCGCAGATAGGCATCAGCGGCGAACTTGGCCGCCATATAGGGGCGCATTTTCTCAGGTGCTTCCAGCGGCTTTTCAGCCCGCAGGGCGCTGATCATAACGTAACGGGAAAGGCCTTTTTGTCTGGCGATATCTGCTGTGCGAATGGCACCGTAAAGATCAATCATAAGGGTTTTATCTGGCCCGGTGTGGGGGCCGGAACCAGCAGTAAAGACCACTTGATCGCACCCTTCAAAAGCGTGCTCAAACTCGCCTTCCAGATCAGCCACTACGGTTTCAATACCGCGCTTATTAAACCACTGAGTCTGCTCGTCATTGCGGATCATTGCTTTAATAGAAGTACCAGCTTGCTGTGCAAGTTCGCAAAACTGCCTGCCAATCTGCCCATTTGCTCCAACCACTAACGTTGTCATAACGTCTCCTTGTGAATGACTTACCCAGTATATTGGTTACTTACTATAGGTGCTGGCATAGAGGAATAATTCAACCTTTATCAGAGCACTCGACCCGCTCGTCTCCATATTCGCCGTTTGTGCCCCTGCCCACCATTAACCCGCAGGAGTAACCCTTAGCACCCTGCCTTCAGGGTTGTCGGTAAGCAGATAAATAGCGCCATCCGGGCCTACCCGCACATCACGAATACGCTCTTCCAACTCACCGAACAGGCCCTCCACATCCTCTGCGCTGGTACCATCACCAGACAAGCGCACACGGCGTACTTCCTGGTTAACCAGCGCCCCGACGAGCAAATCACCCTGCCACTGTGGGAACAATTCGCCAGTGTAGATCGCCAGACCAGAGGGCGCGATGGAGGGTGTCCACTCCAGAACCGGCGATACAGTGCCTGGGTACTCCTCAAAGGGCGTTACCCGTGCGCCGGTGTAATCCAACCCTGTGGTGGCAATGGGCCAGCCGTAGTTGGCTCCGGCGTCAATAATATTGATCTCATCGCCACCGCGTGGGCCATGCTCGTTGATAATCAAACGCTGATGCTCTTCGTCGTATGCCAGCCCTTGTACATTACGGTGTCCATAGCTATAGATTTCCGGCAGGGCACTCGCCTGATCTACAAAAGGGTTATCCTCCGGCACACTGCCATCGCGGTTTAAACGCACTAGGGTGCCAATGTGGTTTTCCAGGTTTTGCGCCTGTTCACGGTAATCAAACCCATCGCCCAGAGTAAGCATCAAGGTCTCGTCCGGTAACCAGGCCAGGCGGCCGCCATAATGGGCATCGCCATGTTTGGCGGGCGTCACGCGGAATATCTCCGTGACCTCTTCCAACCCCTCTTCCGTTAATATCCCGTAGGACAGGCAGGTATGATTGGCATCCCAGTCTCCACAGGCATAGCTAAGAAACAGCTGTTGATCCTCTTCAAACTGGGGTGATGGCAACACATCAAACAATCCCGCCTGGCCTGAAACGTAAACGTCAGGCACGCCATCCAGTGATTCCACCAGAGTATCGCCCTCTGCGCTTAGCAGGCGCAGCCGGCCTGGGCGCTCGGTGACCAGCATGCGGCCATCAGGCAGGAAAGCGAGGGACCAAGGGTGCTCTAACCCTTCCGCGAGTGTTTCGATTTGATAGTCCCGACCTTCATCCGGGGCTTGCGCCAACGCAGGTGGTGCCTCCATTACCAAACCAGCCACGCCCACCACTAGAATAAACCCAGCCACCTTGCTGGGATGCTTGGCACTCCAGCCCCTTAATGCGGCAAATAGTGCCCCTGCAAACGCGGCACTCGCCAGCATGGCCACGAACCCCAGCGTGTTGCGCGTTGCCGCTATCAGGGTAGGCATCGGCGCAAAGTGATTCACAAGATAGAGCGTTACCATTAACCCAAGGGCAGCCCCCACCGAGCAGAGCAGTATGCGGTGTGTGCCGTTCAACAGCAGACGCGAAATCATTAACGCAATGGTTTGGGAAACCAGGAAACCCACCGAAAATAACAGCCCATAGATGGGAGAGAAGGTGACCAGATCCCATAGAGTGGTCATCACCCTTCTGCCGGTTGAAATCTCTACCCCCATACTCTGCAGCGCAGCCAAATTTACCTGGGTCTGAATAATGCTGCCCAGCACAATACCCGCCGCCAGGGCGATAAGGGTATGGATAACTAACGTGGCCTTTTTTGTCTGCTTATTCATAGCGAGTGCTCTTACGTCCATATTGGAGGCTTGATTTACTTAGAGTAGCAGTAAACAGCCCAGCCCATAGCACGTGAGGGGGGCACAGCTTGTGGTTGAGCAACCCCTGCGCTGTGAAAGGTTAGGCAGAACCGCTCGCCCGCTGCTAACCTCTGACCATTAGCAGTTTGGATTACCGTTCAAAAGCAGGTAGGGTTATTAACTGAACATTCAATTAAAGGAATATCTATGCAACGTCATCCTCTGTTTACCGCCATTCCACTGGGTCTTTTCGCTGCTGCTACCTCATCTGCTGCGCTGGCAGAAGCTTCACCACTGGAGCAACAGCTAAAGGATCTGGAATCATTCCAAGTGATTGCCCACCGTGGGGCCAGCGGCCATGCGCCGGAAAGTACGCTGGCATCTTATGAGCAGGCATATGAATGGGGCGTCGATTATCTGGAATTGGATGTTCAGATTACCTCTGATGGCCAACTGGTGGTATTCCACGATGACGCTATTGACCGCACCAGTGATGGTGAAGGCAAGATTAATGACCACACCCTGGAAGAGTTGAAGGCGCTGGATACCGGCACCTGGTTTAATGAAGCGTACCCCGATAACGCAGACCCGGCATTTGAAGGCACCGAAATTCTGACCTTGGATGAACTGTTTGAGCACTTCGGCCACGATACCCGCTACTACATTGAAACCAAGTCACCGCAATTGAACCCCGGTTTGGAAGAGGCCTTGGTAGAGGCACTTGAAGCCCACGATATGATTGATACTGGCCGGGTGCTGGTGCAGTCGTTTGAACAGGATAGTCTGCTCAAAGTACACGAACTGAATGAGAACATACCGCTAATCCAACTGGTGTGGTACCACCCGGATGAGGAAGACAACACCCAGCTTAAGGAGTGGACCGACGTAACCCCCGCACCGGATGACATCACCGATGAAGATTTTAAGGCGATAGCGGAGTATGCGGTGGGCATTGGTACCAACCATATGTATGAACAGCAGGTGGTGATTGACGAAGCCTTTATTCGCCAGGCCCAGGAAAACGGCCTGCCTGTCCATATTTATACAGTTAACGAACCGGAAGAGATGGAGCGTTTGATGGACTGGGGCGTCAATGGCCTGTTCACCGACTACCCAGACCGCCTGCTGGAACTTATCGATTGAACAGTAACCAATAGCAGTCTCAAGTAACCCTATGCGGGGGCGCTGTGAACCCATCCGTGGGCGCTACTTTCGCCGTCCATGGCGAAAGCCCCCTGCTACGAGTTACTCGATACTACGCCAAGAAGCGGGGCAAAAGGTGTGTCATCAACCTGATGCCCGGCCTTTGACTGGGCGTTGTGGTTTCGGCCTCTTACATTAAACCCAGCTGCACCAGTACCTGGGCAACGCGCTTTCGGTCGTCACCTTCCAATGTTTTCAGTGGCTGCGGGAGGCAAGGCTGGCTCACCTTTCCAGAGAGCTCTGCCATGGTAGCAGCCACTCGCAGACTGCCGCCGTAGTCACGATAAAGCGCCCATAGTGGCTCAAGCGCATCAGAAAGCGCGCTAGTGTTGTGCGTGTCGCCTGCCAGTGCGGCCCGGGTGATCGCCAGCGCCTGCTCAGGAAACAGCCCACCCACCACGGAATACCAGGCATCGCAGCCCGCATTTAAACCTGTCGCCGCTGCCGGGTCGCCACTAATACCTATCGTGACATCACTGGGGATCAGCTTGCGTAGCCGGGTGACCCGCTCACGAGCAGCATGGATGTCGTTGACCACCGGAGGAATCTTAATGGAACGCACCTGGGGCAACTGGGCGATACGTCCATGTAACTCATCGCTGAACTCAAAATGTGTAGTGCCAGGATTATCATAAACACACAGAGGTACGCTCAACGAGCGGCATACGGTTTCATAATGTGAGAATACTTCATCATCAGTGAGCTTCTGGTAGGAGACCGGGGCCAGCAGCACACCACTGGCGCCTGCCCGCTGAGCATCTTCTGCCAATGCCAGCACATCCCGGGTGCGCAGCGCACCGATGCCGACGATCACCGGCACGCTGCCTGCGTTTTCTACGCCAAGTTTGGCAATACGTCCACGCTCCTCACGACTTAAGTAAACATAGCTCCCAGTAGAGCCCAGCGTACCGATCGAGTCCACACCCGCCTCAGCGACGTGCTGGACTAAACGGGCAAACTCATTCTCGTTGATACCTGATTCGTTCATAGGGGTTAATGGAAATGCACTTAAGCCAGTGAACATGCAGTATTACCCTTTAATGGCGTTGGATAGGTCGGCAGATATTATCTATAAAGGGTGTTAGGCCATATGGCAATGCCGCCTTTGCACGGCCTTAAAGGCTTACAATACCGCATAAGCAATAAAAAACGGCACCTCTATATGAATAAGAGGCACCGCATTTATGCTTAAGGAGTAGCTAGTTAGGGAGCTTCATAGGTAAGCTTTCGCTCTTCACGAGGGGGAAGAAACTCGCGGGTAAAAATCGCGGAAACATCCGGTGTAGACTCCAGCTCATAGCCCTCCACGATGAGTTCTATTGCCCTCGCCAAACGCTCATCGTCAAGATCCCCCATGCCAAGCTGGGCATTCTCATCAGAAAGGATCAGGTTTTCATAGGCAAACTGCATACGCTGCATTTCGATATCACGATTAACAAGGTTGTCGTAGGCCATAATGGCATCGCCCCCCGCTTCGTGATCCACGCCAATTTCAATCGCGGCACGATTGATCGCGCGTACCAGCCCTGCGACCGCGTCAGGGTTCTCGGTCAGCAACTCCTGGGAGACCATCACGCCGTTCGAGTAAAGCTCTAAGCCATAGTCACCGAAGTTTAACCAGTTGAAATCCGCCTCTGGGTCTTGCCGATTGAGCAGCAGGTTAAAGTAGCTGGTAATACTAAACACCATGACGCCATCAACATCACCACGTATCAACATGGGTTCCTGCAGGTTAGGCGCCATATTGTCGATGTTGATCGCATCCAGATCCACGTCGTTGATACGCGTTAACACTGGCAGCAGGCGAGTGGTGGGCGTTCCCTGCGAACCTCCCAGTGTTTTACCTTCAAGATCAGCCGGGGTTTCGATGCCTGTCTCTTTTTTGGACACAATCACAAAGGGTGAGTTGCTCCACATGTTGTAAACCATGACCGGCGCACTGTCAGGGCGTGTGGAGGCATTTTGGATAATCGCGTTGATATCCCCAAACCCTGCATCATAAGTGCCGGACATAATACGGGTAACGGTCGCTCCTGAACCTTCACCCTGGTCAATCGTGACATTTAAGCCCTCATCTTCAAAGTAGCCCTCCTTCAATGCCAGCAGCATCGCGGCATCCGATCCTTGGGTCGTCCACCCAAGCGTAAATCGAATATCCGTTGCCGCCATCGCGGTGCTGGTCAGAAAAACCGATAGTGCCAGGGGAGTAAGAATTGCCTTGCGCATTGTATTTGCTCCTTGACGTTGGGATAAGTGATTCATGCTGCTCGCTCCTGAACTGGTCAGGTTTATCGATCACATGATGGTTGCATCATCGCGGCGGGTGGTCGCCCAGCCAGCGACGCGCTTTTCGATCAACGAAAAGACGACGTATAGGGCGACACCCAGCCCTGAGAGGATGAAAAGACCCGCGAACAGCAAAGGCACGTCAAAGTTGGACGACGCCTTCATCATCACATTGCCTATCCCCCTGTTTGAGGCGACGGTTTCGGCTAATACCGTGCCGACAAAGGCAAACGTGACGGCAATTTTCAAAGAGGCAAAAAAGAAGGGCATGGTGCGGGGTAAACCAACATTCCACAGAATATCGAACTTGTTTGCTCCAAGAACCTTCAGCACATCTTCAAGATCGGGTTCAGTGGTTGCCAGCCCGGTGGCAATGTTGACCACAATGGGAAAGAAGCACATGGCGAGGGCTGTCAGTATTGCGGGCACCGTGCCGACGCCAAACCACAACACCAGGATGGGCACCACCGCCACCTTGGGAATGGAGGAAAAGCCGATAAGCAACGGGTATGCGGTGTCATAAGCTGTTTTTGACACACCGATTGAGGCGCCGATGACGACCCCCACCACAACCCCCAGCGCAAACCCAACCATGGTGGTCATCAGTGTCTGCAGAATATGCGGCCAAAGGACATCAAAGCGTAAAACCAGTGTGGTTAATGCCTGACTAGGTCGCGGTAAAACGAGATCTGATACATTGAGCATGATGCATAGCAGTTCCCAAACAACAAAGAAGCCAAGAATGAGAAGAGCAGCCCACAGCCGACGGCGAACTTCATACTTCATAGCTCTTCTCCCTCTTTATCTGCATCCGTACGCGCTTCTTCAATCATTGCTCTCAAGCGTTGATTGAGCTCCACAAACTGGGGTTCAAACGTCATCGGCACAGTTCTGGGGCGCGGAAAGTCGATAGGTGAGTCGTTGATGATGCGTCCTGGGCGGGCACTCATAACGCAGATACGCGACGCCAAAAAACCGGCCTCTTTTAAATCATGGGTCACCAGCAAAACCGTTGGACGTAACTTCATCCATAAGGACTGCAGGGCGCCCCATAACTCTTCTCGGGTAAATTGATCCAGCGCACCGAAAGGCTCATCCAGCAGCAGTAGCTGCGGTTCATGGATCAGCGCACGACACAGGTTGGCACGTTGCAACATGCCGCCTGAAAGCTGCCAAGGGTAGTGCCCAGCAAAACGCGACAACCCCACTTCGGCGAGCAGTTCGTGGACACGGTCGCGGTACTCCCCTTTACACTTCTGACGGAATGCCGACCGATAAGGCTCGACAATTTTCAATGGCAACATGACGTTGCGCTCAATGGTAAGCCAAGGCAGCATCGTGGGATTTTGAAACGCCATGCCAATGCGCATCATTTTGGCACCGACTTCCCGCCCTCCCACCAACACCACACCAGAGGAAGGGCCTAACAATCCACTGGTCAATTTAAGAATGGTGGATTTCCCACACCCGGAAGGGCCGACCAGTGCAACGAACTCTCCTTCCTCAATGCGTAAATCGGTTGAGCTGAGCGCTAATAGGCGTTTGTCATCCCGTCCAAACGTGACACTGGCACGTGAAAGCTCCACGGCAGGAGGCCGGTGTCTATCTGAGACGATTGGCTCAGCAGGCATTGGGACTTGTTGATCAATCATGGCAACCCCGTACATTTCATTGAAACAATTGAATCCAATATCTAAGGCGTTCACCCGGTACTTTTTCGTCTGGACGCTTTCTTATGTTGTTAAGGCTGAGCGTTGTGAGCTCCGCGCTTTCAATTAAAAACAACCGTTTATTTCACTGTCATCTTTTAGGGGTACAGCACTCACCCTACAGATTGCTATAATCTGACCCACTTATGGAATGCATGCTGACAGTCTTCGCAAACAACTTTTACACACGATTGAGTGCAATATCAACATAAAATTGCATTCAATTATTGACGACTACCCTGCATTCGTCTGAAACTATGCCTTCGCACACCGCAAGGCGAATACATGCTGGAAACCATTTATGTCGAGTTCTAACAGCCGTAGCGATGCCATCTATGCCTCACTAAGACGTGCCATTCTTGAGCAGGCGCTGCGCCCTGGGGTGAAGCTGCCGGAAGATACGATTGGAGACTCTTTCAGCGTTAGCCGCACGTCAGCCCGCAATGCGCTGCTGCGCCTGGCGTCCGATGGTCTTGTAGACATACGCCCAAACCGAGGCGCAGCTGTCGCGATGCCAAGCCTTGCGGAGGCAGAGGATATTTTTTCGCTGCGACGCTGCCTGGAGAGAGAAGTGATTGAGCGACTTTGCCGCAAGATGTCCAAGGATGGAATCGACGCCATGCTTAGCCATGTTCGTGAAGAGGAGCGTGCGCTGAAAGCATCGAGCCCACGCTCAATTCGCTTGGCGGGAGAGTTTCATATTTTGCTTGCAGAACTGACAGGCTCTGAAGAATTGACCAATTTTGTCACCCGGATAGTTTCCCGCTCATCCTTGATACTGGCGCGTTTCGGGCGCCCACACTCCGCTGAGTGCGGTATTCGAGAGCACCAACAACTCGTTGAAGCCCTGCGCGAACAGGATCAGGCCCTGGCGATAGAGATCATGGATTCACACCTGCATGCCGTGGAAGACCGCGCAAATAACGACCCGGATCAGGAACCCGATGTCAGTGCGATTCTTAGCCGCTACTTAATTTCCGACCAACCTTAGGAGACACCTATGCCAGAAAAATCCGCGCCATCTTCAGAAGGTTTTATCCGCTTTGACTTCGACACGTTGACTCCTCATGAGCGCTATAAACTGTTAATTGGCGCCGTTGTGCCCCGGCCCATCGCCTGGGTAACCAGTATTGATGAAGCAGGACGCGTTAATGCCGCCCCTTTCAGCTTTTTTAACGTGCTTTCCGCTGATCCTGCCATCCTTGCGATTGGTGTAGAAAACCACCCCAACCGGCGCTTTAAGGACACGGGACACAATATCCGCATGACCGGCGAGTTCACGGTCAATATTGTGGACCACGAAAACCTACATACCATGAACACCACGGCCATCTCGTTCCCCCCTGAAGTGGATGAACTCAAAGAAGCGGGCCTCACGGCACTACCCGGCACTAAAGTCGCCTGCCCTTATATTGCCGAAGCCCCTGTGGCGCTTGAATGCCAGCGGCATGTAACACTTGAAATCAGCGCTGCACGTGAAATTGTTTTGGGCCGCGTCGTCGCCATGCATGTTCGTTCATCCATCATCAATGAGCGCCTCCATATCGATCCGGCTGGCCTGGACGCACTGGGGCGTATGGGAGGCAATGGTTACTGCCGTAGCAACGAGACATTTGATCTTAAAGGAGTTTCACTTGAACAGTGGGGTAACCACCGGGGAGTGAGTATTTGACCAGAACGTCATCACCAACAAAAACAATATTAAATTGAACATAATATATAAACAAAAATGCATTCAATACAGCCTAATATCGTTTACAGGAGTCTCCTTCAATGTCGCACACTCTTAAACCAGAGCTTGTGATCATAAACGCTGTACTACCAGACTTACCGGGCCTTTACTCGGTGGCAGTGCGGAAAGGCAACATCATTGCCGTTGACCTACAGCGGGATAACGACCCAGCGGTAGCGGCAGGCGTCGCGACAGAAGATGCGAATGGTCGATTAGTGCTACCAGGCTTTGTCGATAGCCACGTTCACCTCGATAAATCCTGTCTGATGAGCTGCTGCCAAGGCCCAGGGGATGGCCTGAAAGGTGCTATTGAAGCGGTATCGAGAGCCAAGGGGTCTTTTACCATGGATGACGTATATAGCCGTGGTGCGAAAACGCTGGAAAAGGCCATTCTGCAAGGCACTACCCACATGCGTACTCACGTTGAGGTCGACCCCCGCGTAGGTCTGCGCTCCTTCGAGGCTATCAAAGCGTTAAAGCAGGATTACGCCTATGCGATTGATCTCTCAATTTGCGTATTTCCCCAAGAGGGCCTGACCAACGACCCTGGTACGGAGAGTCTGCTTCTTGAAGCGCTCGATAATGGCGCTGACTTGATAGGCGGCTGCCCTTATACCGACAGCGACCCCCAGGCTCAAATTGATCGCATTTTTGATATCGCCACAGAGAGGAATATTGATATCGACTTTCACCTTGATTTCGATATTGATCCCAAGGGTGCTCTGCTGTTCGAAATTTGCCGTCAAACCACGTCGCATAGCTGGAAGGGCCGAGTTACCATCGGTCATGTCACCAAATTATCAGCGATGGACGAGCAGGCATTTCAGGAAGCCGCTAATTGTCTGACAGCATCCGGCGTTGCCGTCACCGCGCTTCCTGCCACGGACCTATATCTGAATGGGCGAAATCACTCCTTTAATACTCCCCGCGGGATCGCTCCTGTTCACCGGCTGGTGTCTCAGTATAATGCTCAAGCCTCGTTAGCCACGAATAATGTCCTTAACCCTTTCACGCCTTTCGGTGACTGCTCGCTCCTGCGCATCGCCAACCTTTATGCCAATGCCATGCATGTTGGCCCGGAGGAGTTTGGGCTCTGCCTGGAACTGGTGACTTATCAACCTTCCCGCATCATGAGGCTAGTAGATTACGGCATCCACCCCGGTGCCCCCGCCGACCTCATTATTCTTGATGCCACCGATACGTCCAGCGCACTTGCTGAGATTTCTCCGGTCATCGCTGCATTTAAAAATGGTCGCCTCTCGTTTCGCAGAACGCTCCCCACCTTATGTAGGCCAACGCATTAAGAGATCGGGAAAAGACGGCTAAGGCGTTGCGCCACAAACAATTAGCCATTCTTCTATTTCGCTGAATCCAGAGCAGGCCAACACCCTTGACACACCGAATGGCGGCGGCCGACCGCAAGCAATTCATTGAGCCAGCGCAAACTTTTTCTTCGCTGCAATCGTTGCGTTGACATCACCCTCTGTAAACTCCTCAAAATTGGTGTAGGGTAGCCACTGCGTGCTGTTTTGACACAGTTTCATTGTTTCCGTTAATAATAAAAGGCCGATAAGCTATTAATACGCGGGGACTTTCCACCACGGCGCAGGGGAGAAAGCGTCATTAGCTCATTCACATCAACACTGTGGACGGAATCTACACAGTGCACCAGTCCGGCGTTTACGAACTTTGGGTAGCGTTCGTACCATGCCGCTCTTCTTCCTGTTACGTTCCGAACCTGGGCATTTAGCCTGGGTATTCCCTGGAGTCGTATTCATCGCAATAGCAGAGCCGTCGCATGCCCAGTCGGTAACAGATGAAACGGCTATTTTATTGGTCGTCCATTCCGATGTAACCAC
Source organism: Vreelandella olivaria (assembly GCF_023507745.1). Taxonomy (GTDB): domain Bacteria; phylum Pseudomonadota; class Gammaproteobacteria; order Pseudomonadales; family Halomonadaceae; genus Vreelandella; species Vreelandella olivaria_A. The sequence goes on from NZ_JALPZO010000039.1 coordinate 22,808, forward strand.
CCACAGGTTAAACCGTAATACCGCACTGGCGGGTTGTCAGCTCAAGCCTCCGCTAATAAACCGGCAACGGTCAGTATTGGAACACGCTGCTGTTCCCGCTTGCGCTGCGCTTTTAACAACGACTGAACCTGAATGGGACACGCGTTGATGAAAGGTCTTTCATCTCTACAAATGCACCAAAGACTAAGTTTAATCTGGCGCGTAACAGCACTTAGCAGCCTGCTGTTACTGGTACTTGTAACTCTCTTCATTTGGCTGGGCCACCATCATTTAACCCAACAACTGGAGAACAGCCGTGCGGCCCACCACGAGCGGCAGCAGCGTGTAATTCGTTTGGCTATACAGCGCTCGGCCGATAACTTACACCCACTGGCAGGCTTGATAGCAACTGCACCTGGCTTGATCAATGCGCTAACTCAGAGCAGCACACTGAATGTCGAGACAGTGTTAACTTCACTGTGGCCTACCCTACAATTAGAGGACAACGTCAATCACGTCTTTGTGTTTGATGCTCACGGAGAGTTGGCCGGCCACTTGGGCAGCCGTGAACCAAACACTGAACGCCACCTTTATGACGGGATAGACGATATTTTAACCACCGAGTCTCCCATTACCGCACTGCACTGCACGGTTAGCTGTCAGCAGCTTGCAGTCATGCCGATACTGATGGATGGTACAACTATCGGAACAGTGGTGGTGTCGCGCTCTCTTGGGGACGTCATCAGGCAGGCCAGGGAGGTATCCGGGGGAGAAATCGCCCTTCTGGTGACCAGCCGCCGGGAGGCTCAGAGCATCGGCAAGGAGCGCCAATTACCGGATTGGAACGCTCATCTGGTTGCCGTGAACAACCATGAACAATTACTTCCTTTACTACAAATTGCCTCAACCGCCCTGCCTATTCATCACTTGGTTGACACACCCTTTAATATTGAATATGCCAACCGCTATTTGGAACTTAGCGCCGTCCATATGGAGCATAATGGCGATTGGCGCAACACCGGCTATTTCTTACTTATCTCTGATGTCACACCACAAGTTACCGCCATTCAAACTGCTACCAACACCCTACTCATCGTTGGTCTGGTGGGTTGGCTGGCAATTGAGACACTCCTGCTATCCATTTTATGGGGGCCTATGGCGCGGCTCAGACGTGTTGCCGAACTGCTTCCCGCCTTGGCAAATGGCAAGTTTCTCAGCGTGCGGAGCAGGCTACCTACCCATCAGGCCCGCCTCTCCAATGAAATTGATGTACTGGAACACTCGACCCGGGAACTCTCGTACCAGTTGGAAACGCTTGAAAATGCGGTTAAGGATCACAGCGATCAATTAGCTGAACGTATTGATGAGTTGGCCAAGGAACGCGACTTTGTTAACCACCTGTTGGATACCACCCAGGTCTTCATCGTAGTCCAGAATAGTGCCGGGCAAATACAACTTGTGAATGACTACACACGGGAAAGGCTGGCGCTTGAAGACGCCGATTTATTGGGCCGTCGCTTTGCCGATATTTTTGACCAAAATGCCTCGTCAGCTCATAGTAACGGCATTGAGTCCCAAGCGACTGACCCAAACAGTCAAATATATGAGGACGAGAACAGCACACCTAGCCAGGAAGAAAAAACCCTTCAAACCTACGACAAACGCTTCTATACCATTGCCTGGTACCACTCACCTCTACTTGAAAGCAGCGGAGGTAGCGCTGCACGTATTTCCGTGGGACTGGATATTACCGAGCGTAAAGAGGCTGAGTCGCGTTTAACCTGGCTGGCCGAGCATGACCCTTTAACCGAGCTTTTTAACCGCCGCTATTTCCAGGATGCTCTGCTAACGACCCTCTCATGCTGCTGTGAAGGCGCTATCCTGCTGATGGATCTGGACCAGTTCAAAGAGATCAATGAGCTTAGCGGCCACCACATTGGCGACCGGTTGCTACGCGAAGTCGCAGAAACACTGTTTTTAAATCTGGGCCAACGCAGCACCATTGCACGCCTGGGTGGCGATGAATTTGCATTGCTGTTAGAGAATATCAATGGTGAGCAAGCGATTAATATCGCGGAGTATATTAGCCAGCTATTAGATGCTATCAGCTTTACAAACGCCGGCAGAAAACATCATATATCGGCCAGCATTGGTATCGCGCTCTTCCCCACCCATGGTCAAACCCCTGCCGAACTACTGGCCAGTGCGGATATGGCAATGTACAAGGCCAAAGAGAGCGGTAACCAGCATTGGTACCTGCTTTCAGAGTCTGAAAACGCAAAAGATGAGATCCAGGAGCGCGTTTACTGGGTAGAGCGCCTGCATAGCGCCCTCGAATCAGACAGCTTTGAACTGATGGTACAGCCTATCGTCCGTCTGGCAGACCGGGATATAAAGCACTATGAAGTGTTGCTTAGAATGCGCAACCCAGATGGCAGCTTAGTAGAGCCCATCCACTTTATTCCTGTGGCGGAACAAAGCGGTTTAGTGGTTCAGGTTGACAGATGGGTGATTAAACACAGCCTACAAGCACTTAAAAAACTACGGGAGCGAGGTATTTCATTAGCGATCAATTTATCCGGCCAATCGCTCCACGATATGGGACTAAGACAATACTTAATGGATGAGCTGCATCGCAGTGGCGCCGACCCCCGCCACCTTATTCTGGAAGTGACCGAAACCGCTGCCATTACCGATTTTTCAACTGCACGCGATGTACTACAAGCCGTTCGTGATCTGGGTTGCCGCACAGCCCTGGATGATTTCGGTGTCGGCTTTAGCAGCTTTCATTACTTGGGCCAGCTGCCCGTTGACTATATTAAAATTGACGGCTCATTTATCCGCAGCTTGCTTATCAACCCTGACAGCCACACGATCGTAAAAGCGGTCGCCGATATCGCTAAAGGATTTGGTAAGCAAACCATCGCCGAGTACGTTGACCAGGAGGCTTTGGCACCTATTTTAAAATATTATGGAATCACGTATGGTCAAGGGTTTCACTTGGGCAAACCTGTAACGTTAGAAGAGTTACTAACGAATTGAGTTAACTATAAAGAGAATCCATCACTCCACTGCCCCCTGAAAATATAAAAAAAGCCAAACATGACCAACATTCAACCCTGTGCTGGGTACATCGTAACCATTACGCCAATGGCCGCTGTTTAAAATCCTGCACGGTAATGCTGGCAAATTTCTCCAGAAAAAATACCAGCGTTTCGGGATATCTAAAGCATTGTTCAAAGGACTCCTGTCCACTGCCGGTACGGCGGGTAATACGCGCCTGATATAGATCTCCCACTTTACACACGTTGGCGCTGTTTTCGCGCTCACCGTCACGGTGTACAGCGGTTATCGGCGCCCCTTCCTGCAATAGAGTGGTTAACTGGCGGGCCGCATCCACCTCTTCTGTAGTAGCCCATAGCGGCTGGTCACGGTTACCGTAATGGTAGAGCAGAATCACCAGCATAACGGAGAAAATGCTACTGGTAAGCATCCAGGTTAGTTCCACGTTCGATATCGGCATGCTAATCACCACCAGTAGCTGAACAACGACGCCAATCGCCAGGAGAGCGGCAAAAGGCCGCCAAATACGGGGGTTCATAAAGCCACGTTGCAAAATATAGCCCCATAACCCCAGCACCGCGAGCGCTCCTAATGAGAGGTGTGCCAGCGCCAGGGGCGAACCACCTCCTGAGAATATCGCCACCACACCAATGGCAGGGATGAGCGTATAAAATGCCGCCAGTAGATAGTAAGCACGTTTGAGAGTCATCAATGGCTCCTTTTGTTATTGTTGCCATGCATTGAGTATAGATGATACCCAACACAGTGCTGGGCGTACGGTTAAACGCCAATAGAAACGACGTTGGGCACCGAATGGATTACTTCATTTCAAAACCACGCTTAACCAGGAAGTCACGCATATGAGGCCGCAGTTTGTTATCAAATAACGGCGTCAAATTGTGTGACCAATCGGTATTTTTGTTACCACTGCTGCGAGCCTGATAGTACGCCTGCATCGTGGCATCAAAGGCTTCCACCAGTTCACTGTCTTCAGTGTAGTAGTCTTCTTTCAGAATCGCTTCGACGGGTAGGCGCGGCTTCACCTCCGGCTCATGGGCGGGGTACCCAAGGCACATGCCAAATACCGGGTAGACATGATCCGGAAGGCGCAGCAGATCGCTAACCTCTTGTGGATTGTTGCGAATACCACCGATATAACAGATCCCCAACCCTTCTGATTCCGCCGCTACCACGACATTCTGGGCCATTAGGGCCACATCGACCGTGGCAACCAGCAGTTGCTCTGTCATTCCACGCTCTACCTTTGCCCCTGTGCGCTCAGAAGCCTCTGTAGGACGCTTCATATCAGCACAAAAAACCAAAAAAGCGCCACAATTGGCAACGTAGCCTTGCCCACCCGCCAGTTCCGCAATCTTTTCCCGATTAGCTACATCTTTCACATGGATAACTGTGTACGCCTGCACATGACTGGAGGTGGCAGCGCCCTGACCCGCTTTGATGAGTTCTAACAGCATTCCATGAGGAATTTCCTGATCAGTAAATTTTCGGATTGAACGGTGGGATTGCAGCAATTTAATAGTGTCGTTCATGATGCCTCGCTTATATGATTCACGCGCAAATTCAGCTAACAGAATGGCACAGCACGGTGCCATTAACCTACTGCTTGACAGCTTAACAATGTCGACATTGATGACCCTTAATTGTCAGCATTGTTGCCCCTACCTTGTTACAGCCACCCCCATCAAGCTTAAAAAAAAGATAAGGGCATGATAACTATAAAATATTACCCGTATGGTACGTATCGTGCTCTTACAGGTGGCCGGTGTTGATAGAACACCCATGCCACTCTGACGAAGCTAGGAGCCCAATTATGGCCACTGCAACTGACACACCTCAAACCATTAGCCACTATCTGCGCCCCATCGACCGTGCGGGGCTTTTGGGTTTCGCGGAAAAAGGCCGCAATAATCCTAAAATGCGTGGTACCAACAAAGTACATACCATTTGTGAAGGTCAGTACCGCACGCTAAGTTATGTGGGTGAGCACTCACCAGTGGTGGTGGATGAACCACCGCATTTGTTTGGACAGGATACCGCCCCTGCCCCTGGAGAAATTGTTCTTTCGGCTTTGGGCGGCTGCCTGGCAGTGGGAATCACTGCCGTGGCTACATGGAAGCAAGTTAAACTGTCCAAACTTGAGCTGCTTCTCGAAGGTGATATTGGCAACCCTGCCGCCTGGGGAGCTGGCGGTGCAGAGATGATTCCCTCCGAGATGGGCTTTCAGGAGATACGCGTTAAAGTAGTGGTTGAGGGAGACGCCTCTCGCGATACACTTGATGAGATCGTGAAGCACGCCAATTTCTACTCCCCTGTTGCCAACACCCTGCGTAATCCTGTCAATTTTCATATAAGGCTCGCAGATAAAGAATAGTGCTGCTCAGAGATGCCCCTGACCAGTCAGGGGCTATCCTTTTATAACTGAAACTAAACTGAATCTTTCACTTAGCAATAGCGGGTTTTATCAATACCGAGCTTTTGTAGCCGGTAGGACAACTGGCGAGGGCTTAATCCAAGCTGGCGTGCAGCTTCGGTTTTATTGCCACGGGCACTTCGTAATACAGCGACCAGCTGTTCAGGGTCGGAGTCAACCACGCGTTGGTATGGCCGCCCTCCGCCATTACCAAACGTAGCCCTTTCGATGGAATAACTATCCATCGGTACATGAGCAGTGAACACCGGTTCAGTTCGCACTCCCCGAGCATGCTTTTCCGTAACAGACTCACGGGTAAATGTCGGATAACGCTCAATTTGCGATTCATCGTGCAGAATGTGCTCAACATGCGCAGACGTAATGCTTACGCCTCTCGCTGTCAGCACCGCACGCTCAATCACATTTTCCAGTTGCCGGATATTGCCAGGCCACGGGTAACTATCCAGGCGGTTAATAACCCCTGGATCAAAACTCAATTGCCGGTCATGGCGCAGGTTAAACATATTGAGAAAATAGTGTGCCAACAAGGCGACATCCCCTTCCCGCTCGCGTAACGGCGGTAAACGCAAGGGAACTACATTAAGGCGATAAAACAGATCCAGGCGAAAATCGCCATTATTCACCGCTTGCTGCAGATCCATATGAGTAGCGGTAAGCACTCGGATATCCATGGGGATTTCCTGATCCCCACCCACTCGCTGCAAGCTGCGCTCCTGGAGTAAACGGAGCATTTTAGTTTGTAGCTCCAGGGGCATATCACCGATTTCATCGAGAAATAGCGTTCCCCCATTGGCGGCTTCCACTTTTCCGGCACGACTGCGTATAGCGCCGGTAAAAGCGCCCTTCTCATGCCCAAAAAGCTCTGCCTCCAGTAGATGTTCCGGTATGGCAGCACAGTTGATACATATAAAAGGTCTGTTGGCACGAGAGCTGTGGGTATGAATCAAGCGTGCAAACTTCTCTTTACCTGTTCCCGACTCTCCCTGCAGCATGATAGTGGCATCACTGTTGGCCACCTGGATGGCCTCATCCAACGCCTGCTTAAGTTTGGAACTATTCCCTAGAATTTGATCCTGTACTTTATGCCGCTCCAAAGCCGATCGCAGGGCACTGTTTTGATGTTCCAACCGCTCGGTTCGCTGCTTAATCAGCTCCTTGATGCGCAATATCTGCCCAATCATCGCGGCAATAATGCGTAATAAGTGTAAGTCGGTTTGAATGCCCCGTGGTCGATTACGCAACCGGTGACAGGCTAAAACACCTACTGGCATTTCATCCAACAAAATGGGCACGGCGATAAAGGCCACCACATCATCGGGAAGTACCTCACGGCTTACAGCGCGGAATAGAAAACCATCCTCTTCATCTATATTCTGCATCACACAGACCCGCCCGGTTTCCATAACACTACCGGTAATCCCTTCCCCACGCTGATAGACACCCCGTGCTTTTTCAAACGGCTGCAAACCATATGAGTACGCGATACGGAGCGTTTGGTGATCAGCATCCGGCAGCACGACACGGCCCCGGTTCAGGCCTGCCAATTGCGAGAGCGAGCGTAATACTGCCGGAATGGTGGTATCCGCCTCCAGGGAGCTACCAAGGAAGTGCGCCGCTTCTGAGAGAATCAAAGTGTCCTGATTAATATCCTGGCTTTTATGCCTCAGTAGCGGCGTAGTCATCACGGGCTCTCCCGGCAGCTTAGCTTAAGCACTGTTTTGCCATCCCAAGTAGCGAATCAGCACAACGATAATGCTATCCAGCAAGTAACCAATAATACCGATAATCAGCACTAGTGCAGCCAACAGATCGTAAGCCAGAATATCCCTGGCATCATTAATGGCATAACCAAGCCCACTGGTGACGCCTAAATATTCTGCGGGCACCAGCACGACCCAGGCAATCCCCAGTGCTAGACGAAAGCCTGCCAGGATATCCGGCGCGACCGCCGGAAGGACCAGCCTTCGCAAGCAGGCCAGAGGGGAAGCACCAAAGTTGCGTGCCACCTTAAAATACATTGGGTCGATACGCTGTACGGCAAACGCCGTCGAAAACAGAATCGGCCAAAGGGCAGCCATAAAGATGAGAAAAATGATGGCACCATCCCAGGTTGCAAATGCCAGCACGGCTATCGGCATCCAGGCCAGAGGACTGACCATACGCAGCAACTGAAAGGGGAAGCCGGTGATTTGCCGCAATACAGGAGAGGCCCCCACTAAAATGCCGATGGGCACTGCCACCAGAGAGGCCCAAAGCAGCCCCATGCCAATACGGTACAGGCTTGGCAACACCGTCCCCATCAAAGTGCCCGAAACGATTAACCGCCAGGCCTCCGGCAATGCCTGGGCCGGAGCGAAACCGGCAAATGACTGTGTCGCTGGATTACTGGCAATCAGATATCCCCCAAACCACCAGCACACCAACAGGATCGCCAACCCCATCAGAGGATACGCCACCTTCCCGAATAGCTGTTGACGCAGCGGTGACCAGGGCATGGTACTGATACGGATAGCGACGGCACCACTGCTTATGCCGTTACTCATAGCTGAATCCTCTCTTCACGCTCCCAGCGTTGCCCTTCCGGTGTACCGGGCAAGTGTGCTTCGGGGTACTGCTCCATTGCCTTGCGTACGTACCGGTAGTCAACGAGATCATCCGCTACAAAGTCAGGATCCAGCCCATCCAGAAACGTGGTATCACCACCAACGAGTGTTTCATTCATTGCGCTTACCAGCTGGCGCGTAGCGGATGCATAGGGGTAGGGTGCAAAATCGATCCGCCCACTCCCCCACTCACTATGGCGAATGGCATTAGGGCTTGCGTAATCATCAACGTCATAATGACTCATCGCACGAATCACCACTTCGGCGGGCATCGGCAAATAACCGCGCCCATCCCGGGATAGCATTTCAGCCGTCTCGATTTTATTTTGCTGTGCGTAAATGGAGGCTCTGACCAGCGCGTTAAGCGTCTTCTGTGTACATTCCGGATTGGCTTCTATCTGATTTTCATTCATGCACACAACACAACAGGGGTGGTTCTGCCAGATATCGCCGGTAAAGCGCAACAACTTGCCCCCAGCTAATAGCTCACCTGCGGCATTAAATGGCTCTGCAACGGTGAAGCCATCAATTCGTCCAGCCGCCAGTGCAGGTGGCATATCAGCAGGGGGTAGGATCATAAGATTGACCTGATTATCTGCCAGAGGGGCGGCCTGATCCTGAATGACAGGCTCTAATCCAGCGTCACGCAATGCCATTTGTAATAGCGTGTTGTGAATTGAGTACCAGTAAGGAACAGCAATCTGCTTGCCCCCCAGGTCAGAGAACTCCTCCGCCCCGCTCTGCCCACTCACTAGCACTGCTGAACCATTAACATGCGCCCAGGCCATAATCTTGACAGGAAAGTTGTTGTTGTAACGCATCCACACTGGGATAGGATTGAGCAGATGCACCAGGTTGAAACGCCCCCTGGTAAACCCTTCCACCAGCGGAGACCAACCCCGGATAAGCTCCGGGTCAGCTACGTTCAGCCCTTCCTCTTCAAAGTAGCCCAGTGCGTGGGCTACCAGTAGCGGGGTAGCATCGGTAATGGGTAGGTAACCAATTCTTACTATCGTGTCATCTGCCATGGCTCGTCGCATCATACCTGGCATACTCATTGCCGCTGCCAAACCGCCTGCGGCAGCGAGGCTGTCAAGCATAAAACGACGGCGGCCAGCATTTGTTAGTTGGTAATCAAGCTGACTCTGGTGGTGACAATTGCAGGGGGGCATAGGGATTACTCCAGCGATTTAGCGGTTGATAGGCAGAGGAGCAGAGCGTCTCGTTTCCTTGCACTCTTGCAGCCTTTCATGAGCTGGCGTTTTTATATTGTTAGTAGGGTCAGAAACACTCGCCAAGCACGCTTGCCTGGCCGGTGTATAGCCTTCAACAGAGTGTTTAAAACGGGTCATTAATTCATCGCGCAATAGCGCAAAAGCAGGGTCAATCGGGCTACGCGGATAGGCCAGTTCAATCTCCATTACGCTTTGGAAGGAGCCTGGATTACGGCCCATTACCACCACGCTGTCCCCCATGGTGAGCGCTTCATCAATATCGTGGGTAACCAGCACCAGGGTGATATTTTTTTCACGGGCAATATGGCGAACCTCAATCTGTAAGTTGCGCCGGGTGAAAGCGTCCAATGCTGAAAATGGCTCATCCAACAGAATCACTTCCGGCTCGACGGCCAGTGAGCGTGCCAATGCAACACGCTGCTGCTGGCCACCCGATAAATCCTGAGGACGCGACGATCCTTTATCGCTCAGCCCTACCAGTGCCAGCATCTCCTCTACCCGGTGGGAAAGTGCCGCTGTTTTACCAGTGAACTGCAAGCCTAGTGCAACGTTCTGTCGAACATTCAGCCAGGGGTAAAGGCCAGGACGTTGAAACATCATGTTCCACTCAGGGTGTGGCTTGGTCACTTGCCTCCCATTAATGCGCACACACCCTTCTGTAGGAAGCATCAGACCTGCCAGCATGTGTAACAAGGTGGATTTGCCGCAGCCACTTTCACCAATCAAGGCAGTACTACGTCCAGGGGCAATATCAAACACCAGGTTTTCCAGTACATTTGGCCCTTTTTCACTAAAACGGTGAGTAATGCCATTAATCTGAATCGATGCACCCATGATGAGACCTCTAGCCAAGCATGTTTTAAGCGGCGAATTAGCGATATGTTTAAACTTAGCAAGACTAATGCCGATACTTTATAGCACTTTGATTTAACGACAAAAAAACAAACAACAAGGGCGTCATTTAACAGCCAGGAGGGTGATTCAGAAGCGATTGCCAGCAGTAAATGATATAGATAGGCTAACAATGTCATCACTTTTGTCGTGATTGTAAACATTGTCCAATCCAGCGCTTTATTCTTTAACGTTTGATAACTCGCTTTTTCTTCTCGTTGAAAAAAAGTAATTAACAATTAATTAGTTAGATATCATTTTACATAGTTTGGCATGATTTCTGCCGTGGTAATCGCAAAGAGACTCGATGTGCCTTCACCGGTGCTATTACCGAATCACATCTTTGCCATAGGCCATATCATGAATGCCATTATTGACTTCAACCAGTTAACGGAACACCCGGTATTAGCCGAAATTAAAGCGCTCGTTAACCAACAGTTGGCCCCCCACACTATTGCCATTGATCGGCAAGGGTACTACCCGAGCGACTTTCTGCATGGGCTGGGGCAACTTGGCGCTTACCGGCATCACCTGGCATCACAACAGCCAGACAGGCAAACAGACCTTACCCAGGCCATTGCAGTCATGGCTTCTGTATCCCAGGAGTGCATGTCAACGGGGTTCTGCGTTTGGTGCCAAGACACACTGGCGTGGTATTTAGAGCACGCGGATGATGAGCGCGTACGCGATAACTGGCTGCCCCTCATCAGTAGCGGAGTGCAATTGGGAGGCACGGGACTATCCAACGCAATGAAACACTTTGCCAGTATTGAGCCTTTAAAAATCCGGGCAAGGCGGGTTGAAGGCGGTTATCTGGCCAATGGCACTCTGCCATGGGTGTCTAATCTTGATAAACATCATGTATTTGCAGCCATTTTTCAGTTAGAAGACAGTTCACACAACATTATGGCACTCACTCGCTGCGACCAGCCTGGTTTTCGCCTTCAGCAGTGCGCCGAATTCACTGCGCTGGAGGGAAGTGGCACCTATGCGTGCCATTTTAAAGATAGCTTTATCCCCGACCAGCAGGTGATCAGCCATGATGTTACGACGCTTATACCCCGAATCCGTTCGGGCTTTGTGCTGCTCCAGATGGGCATGGGACTGGGTGTGATCCAGGGTTGCATCGATATTATGCGTTCGATGCGTGAAACCCACCAGCACGTTAACTGCTTTCTCGACGAACAGCCTGAAGCGCTGGAAGAGGCTCTGGATGATGCCTGTAAAGCCACCACCCTATTAGCTAAAGATGCGGTGCATGACGCCTCCAACGCTCTGTTTGCTGATGTCTTGCAACTGCGCTACGGAGCCTCAGAGCTTGCTCTGCGGGCTTCTCAAGCTGCCATGCTGCATGCCGGCGCACGTGGTTATCTTGCCGATGCCCCCGCCCAGCGCAAGCTGCGCGAAGCGTATTTTGTGGCCATTGTGACACCGGCCATGAAGCATATCCGTAAAGAACTTTATCGTTTACAAGCGGCTTAAGGAGGCACCATGACGACCTCTGCCGACCGCCCTTACCGCCGTTATTTATGTATTGTTTGTGGCTTTATCTATGACGAATCTCAAGGCGATCCAGATGGCGGGCTGCCACCGGGCACACGCTACGAAGATATCCCCGATGATTGGGAATGCCCCGATTGCGGTGTTCGTAAACAGGATTTCGTATTACTAACAACAGAGTCACCATCCGGTGCGGCTACCATGCAGCCTGCCACACCATCCAGCGCCCTCCCAAACGAGGCAGAGCAAATAGTGATTGTGGGAGGGGGAATGGCGGCCTGGACGCTGGTTGAGAGTATCCGCCAGCGTGATAATAGCGTGCCGATTGTGGTCGTATCGCGCTGTTCCAGCGAGATATATTACAAACCTCAGCTATCGGCAGCAGCGGCAACTGGCCAATCACCGGACGACCTTGTTATCGCCAGTGGTGAACACCAGGCCAATCGCCTCAATGTTACGCTGGTCGCCCACACGCGGGTATTGGGGATCGACCGAGCCAACCGGCGCCTCATTACACCTCGCGGCGGCCTGCCGTACCGCTATCTGGTGCTTGCAGTGGGTGCTCACCAGCCTAAACCAATACTGTCTGGCAATGCATCACACCAGGTTGTACAGGTTAACGACTTGACCGATTATCGCCTGTTGCGTAAGCAACTGGATGCCCACCCTTCTGCTCGCGTCGTTATTTTGGGTGCTGGTTTAATTGGCTGTGAATTTGCTGACGATTTATCTGGCGCCGGACATGCGGTCTCCTTGATTGATATGGCGGCACACCCTTTAGCTCGTCTGTTACCTACGGGTCTTAGCCAGCGCCTCGCCGAGCAGTTTCAGCATAGAGGCATCACGCTCTACACCGAAACAACACTGGAGACAGTAGAACAGTATGACGGAGGAAGCCTGCGGGTAACCCTGGCTAACGGCCAATGTCTCTATGCTGATGCCGTGATTAGTGCACTGGGGCTGACCCCTAACGTTGCTCTGGCACTGCAAGCCGGCCTGAAGGCGAATAAGGGAGTGGTAGCGGATACCCAGTTGCGTACCTCTGATAGGCATATTTTTGCTTTAGGTGACTGTGTAGAGCACCAGGCACAGCTGCTGCCTTTCATCAAGCCGCTAAAAGCACAAGCGTCTGTTTTAGGGGCACTGCTGTGCGGTGAGAATACTCATTACTCCGGCATCCCATCGACAATTATTATCAAAACCCCCTGCTACCCAATCGCGGTATGGCCACCCCAAGAGCAGGGCGAGTGGGTTGAGCATGTCGCGAATAAGGAGGGAGCTACGTTTTTGCACTACAGCCGGGACTCAGCTGGCCAACAGCGCTTGACCGGTTTTGCGTTAGCAGGGCCGTACACGCGTGAAGTGCGCCACTTTGAAGCCCAACTCAGCCAGGTGGCATCCGCCCTCAGGCTATAACGGTAAATGCAGGATGGCACCACGTATCTGAAGAGGATCTATCCAGAGTTTGCCTAAGGTGATAGGAAGTTTGAACCGTCGCTTCCCGGCAGCTCCAGGGTTGAAAAGTAACTTACCATCATGCCACTCATTGCGCGGCTGATGGGAGTGGCCGTGCAGCACTGCATCACAAGCAGTGTTGGAGTCAAAATCCACAATCCGGTGAACCAGGTGAAGGCGCTGCCTATTTACAATGATCGTCTGGTGACATGGTAACGCCTCCGCCCACACTGCCGTGTCGATATTCCCCCGCACGCAGTGAACTGGCGCCAGCGTTGCGAGTTTCTCCAGGATCGCTATATCCGCCTCTTTGTTGCCTACATCCCCCAGGTGCAGGATTAACTCGCACTCTGCCAGCAACACTAGCACTTCGTCGCGCAGTAACCCATGGGTATCGGCAATGACCCCCACAGGAGAAGTGACGTTATAGCGCGCTATGGATGAGTTCATTGATACCCTCGACCACTGTTGAACTGACGTTATGATATCTGTCTTTCCAATTGCAGCCCCGGCCAGACAGATAAACGCTCACCACCACCCGTTCAAAAATATCCTTTGCAATGACAAAACGTACGGGCTTCCCCAATCTGTGTATGCTGACGTACATCCACTGATCTTGGTGGAGTCCTCTCGTTGATCACCGGCCAACTGGGCCGGGACCTTCCTGTCGCCTCCTCTGAGTCCAGACCTGAGGTTTACGACTCATGCTTCCCAGTTCTCTTAAAGCTATATTCAACGCTGACAGTGGCAATGATGATAGTCGGCAATCCGCCATCGTTTATTGCGAAGCTAACTTCACCCGCATTGACGGCAAAACCGCTAACGGCTTAGTCCGCAGCAGCGAACGGTATCGCATTCTGGCAGTCATCGATAGCACAATGGCAGGCAAAGATGCGGGCGTCGCACTCGGTACAGAAGCCGCAGGTATCCCGATCGTATCAGACCTGCAAGCCGCACTGTTGGCTGCTGACATACGCCCTGATGTGCTTATTTTCGGACTCGCCCCGCTATCCGGCTTAATGTCCAAAGCGGATCGTTCGGTGGTACTGGACGCGCTTGATGCTGGCATTAGCGTGGTTTCCGGGCTGCACGAGTTTCTAGCCGATGACCCGGAAATGGCAGCGGCAGCACTTGCCAATGGCGCAACGCTTCACGATATCCGCCGCCCCCGCCCGACCAAGCATTTGCGCATGTTTGACGGAGCGATTGGCGAGGTTGACTGCATTCGCATTGCCGTCCTGGGCACAGACGGAGCTATTGGCAAACGTACCACCTCAACCCTTTTAACCCAGGCACTCAACGATGCAGGCATTCGTACTGTCATGGTGGGCACCGGACAGACCGGCCTTATGCAGGGGGCTGCCTATGGCGTTGCGCTGGATGCGATCCCCGCCCAGTTCGGTGTAGGCGAACTGGAGGGAGCCGTGCTCGCCGCCTATGAAGGGGAGCGCCCAGAGGTTATTGTGATTGAGGGTCAGGGCGCGCTTAGCCATCCCGCTTATTTGAGCTCAACCGTCGTACTGCGCGCAAGCCGTCCCCAGGCCGTTATCATGCAACATGCCCCTGCCCGTATAGTGCTTAGTGACTACCCCGATGTGCCCATGCCCTTGCCTCTTTCAGAGATTAAGCTCATAGAGCTGTTTGGTGATACTAAAGTGATCGGGCTGGCTATTAATCATGAGAATATGACGCAGGATGAAGTGTTGGCAACTGTACTCCGTTATAAGCAAGAACTGGGGATACCCGCTACCGATGCACTCTGGCACGATCCCTCCACACTGGTATCCATGGTCACCCAGGCATTCCCAGCTCTACAGGCACACCAGCAACCGGCAATAGCGTGAGTTCGCCGCGGGTCGAGATAAATCTCACCAAGATTGAGCAGAACACTCGTCAGTTAGTGACCATGCTGAACACCCAGGGAATCGCCGTCACAGGTATTACCAAGGCAACGTTAGGCTTGCCGAAAGTCGCGCAAGCCATGATGGCAGGTGGCGTGGTTCGGCTGGGGGACTCTCGTATTGAGAACCTTGAAATACTTACAGCTGCTGGCATCCAGGCCCCCCTTACACTACTGCGCTCCCCTACCCCCGAGCAGGCCGAACGCGCGGTCAGTTGCGCCAGCATTAGCCAGGTAAGTGAATTAACGGTCATCCAGGCACTGGCGGTGGCGGCCTCTAAACAGGGTAGCATCCATGGCGTAGTGTTAATGGTCGAGCTAGGAGATCTACGCGAGGGCGTACTACCACATCAGTTGATGGATCTTGCCCAGCATACGCTAAGCACCACCCACATTGAACTGGTGGGTATCGGCACCAACTTAGCGTGCCGCGCAGGAGTGGTTCCGAGTGCTGATAATATGCACGAGTTATCCCAGCTCGCTAGCCTGCTTGAAAGCACGCTTGGGGTACATTTATCCATTATTTCCGGGGGCAATTCGGCCAACCTTTCCTGGGCGATGTCATCCCCTGCTGGCCACATTAATGATCTTCGCCTTGGTGAGTCGATTCTGCTGGGCTGTGATCCACTCACCAGACGTCCATTAAAAGGGCTACACACCGATGCATTTTCACTGGTGGTGCCAGTAATAGAGTCAATGGCCAAACCCACCACGCCACATGGAATCACTGGTGAAGCCGCTTTTGGTGTACCTATTGCCATGCGGGAACGTGGCACAATAATCCAAACCATCGCCTCCATTGGCCGACAGGATATCGACCCTGACGGCTTGGTAGCCCCAACCGGCGTCAGTGTACTCGCCGCCAGCAGCGACCACTTAGTGCTTGAAACACACGCCCTTATGGCACCCGGCTCGGAGCTTCGCTTCGGTCTCAATTATTCAGCACTACTGCGTGCAATGACCTCGCCCTTTGTCACCACCACCTTCATATCTTGAGGCGCCTGCTTCACTCATCAGCCCATTAGATTTTTCACTGTCTATCTAATAAGTTAGGCACCAGCAAGCTATACTGCTATTACGATACGTTGATGACTGATCATTGATGTAATAATAGCAGCGCACCGCCAGGACGCCGAATATGACCAACACTCCTCAAAACGCACCTGGGCAAAATTGGGATGTCAGTGGCTATGCCGAGCACGCTCACTTTGTTCCAAAGCAGGGCATTGACGTTCTCAAACAGTTAGCGCCCCAACCCGGCGAACGCATTTTGGATCTTGGCTGTGGCGATGGCACGTTAACAGCACAGCTAGTACAACGAGGAGCCGATGTCCTCGGCATAGACGCTTCAGAAGACATGGTAAATGCGGCGCGGCTGCGTGGTGTGACCGCACGAGTCGTCGATGGTCATCAACTGCCTTTTGATCATGAGTTTGATGCTGTGTTTAGCAATGCCGCGCTGCATTGGATGCTTGACCCACAGGCGGTGTTAGCCGGTGTTAAGCGAGCCTTGAAGCCTGGCGGCCGGTTCGTTGCAGAGTTTGGCGGGCACGGCAATGTTGCGGCGATCTGTACCGCACTGATCGCATCGTTACAGTTTCGCGGCATCAGTTCCCGAGGGCGCCATCCCTGGTACTTTCCAACAACCCAGGAGTACTCGCACCTGCTGCAAACGGTGGGGTTCCGAGTGGAGTCGATTGAGCTTATTCCGCGCCCCACCCCATTGCCTACGGGCATGGCTGGCTGGCTTGAAACCTTTGCCAGTCCTTTCTTACACGGGCTTGACGAAGATCTTAAGGTTGCCGTTGTGGATAATACAATGAGCCTGCTCGCCCATAGCTTAAGCGATGGGCAAGGTAACTGGACTGCCGACTATGTTCGGCTACGGGTATCAGCCCGCGCCTGAAGGGTGCATTACGCAGTTGCTGACAGGCCGCTGCATCTAAATCGAAGCAGTGGCCTGTCCCATCTCAATGTTAAAACTCATCCCACTCTTCAGTGACGGTTGTTTTCTGGCGGGTCTGCGGCGTGGCGGCGGCCGTCGATACGACTGCAGGCGCCTGCCCACTGGAGCTGAGGATGCGATTTTCCTCTTCATCCAAACGGAAGGTCGCCATCAAATCTGCCAACTGACGAGCCTGACTTTCAAGCGCTCCCGCAGCAGCACTGGTTTGTTGAACCAGCGCTGCATTTTGTTGTGTAACAGAATCCATCTCGGTTAAGGCGGCATTAATTTGATCGATACCACTGGTTTGCTCTTGGGTCGCCGTTGATATTTCACCCATCAAGGTAGTGACCTGACGGATGGCATCCACCGTCTGCGTGATAGTGCTGCCACTACGTTCAGCCTGCTCTGCACCACTGCTGATTTTAGACGTTGTCTGCTCTATTAAACCGCGTATTTCACGTGCTGACTCCGCACTGCGAGTGGCTAACAAACGAACCTCACTGGCCACGACAGCAAATCCACGCCCTTGCTCCCCTGCCCGCGCAGCTTCAACAGAGGCATTCAGCGCTAATATATTGGTTTGGAATGCTATCGAATCAATTACACCGATAATGTCGTTTACCCTGTCGGCACTGGTGGATATCTCGCGCATTAGCGTCACGGTACGTTCAACCTCTTCACCACTGATTTCCGCAGACTGGGATGCCGCCACCGATAGCTGATCGGCTTGCTGGGCTATCTCCGCGTTTTTACTTACCGTTGTGGCCATTTCTTCCATACTGGACGCCGTTTGCTGTAGAGCTGACGCCTGCTGCTCAGTACGGGAAGACAGGTCCTGGCTACCTGAAGAGATATCACCGGCTCCATTAAAGACCATTTCGCTACTCCCCCGTAGCGCGGTCACCAGTGCTTTTAGTTTTTCCTGCATCGCTGAGAGACCAATAAAGAGCTGGCCAATTTCATTACGTCCGCGTTCTTCGATACGGTGGGTTAAATCTCCATCCGCGATTCTGGCGAAATGACCCAGTGCTTCTTGTAGCGGGTTCACGACACCTCGCATCATGGCAAAACGGATAACGATTGCTGCCAGTAAAGAAATCACCAGCACGCCCTGGGCAATGAAACCGATAAGGGTGGTTAGGTTATCCACCTGGTGTATAACATGTTGGCCATGTGCCTCGGTATACGCTACAAAGTCACTCATTGCCCTATCCAGATTCATTCCCAGGGCACCAATCTCCTCCTGGCGGCGCTGTATCTGAAACGGTGCAGCCTCCAGCAAAGGTACGAGACCCTCGGTGACGAATGCATGGTAGGCATCCACTATTTCATCATGGTGCACCGCCAATTCACTTTCCGGTGTCACTGGCACGGCTTGAAACGACTCAAAACGCGCCTGGGATGCAGCAACCGCTTCGACGGCCCTCGTCAGGCTCTCCTGTCCTCTTTCAGGGTCCCCCTGCGCGCTTAAACTCGCGTAGCGATCTAGAAATGTTTGTGCTCTTAACGCATGTACCTGAGTACGATTGGCGACACTGGCTAAGCGAACATTCGTCTCATTCAGCTCTTCCAATGCTAGTTGACTGGTATGGTTGGCATAAAACCCCAGCCCACTGATCATGCCTATCATGACGACTAGCAGCGCCAGGGCAACGGTCACACTCCACTTGATGGATAGGTGCTTCATGGGTCGAGTTCCCTTATGTTTTATAAATAGTTGTCCCCCCAAGCAAACAGAGTAAAGCATGATGCATCGTAATACGGCGCCCCCTAGACCTTTGTATAACGGTGTTTTGTATATCCTCAGCCAATAAAAACCCACCGCTCGTTAAGCGGTGGGTCGTTGGGCTCTCCATGGATTAAGCAGGCATACTCTTAATCGTTGCCATATCAATCACAAAACGATAGCGCACATCCCCTCTTTCCATGCGCTCAAAGCCTTCGTTAATGTTATTGATATCCAGCATTTCGATATCGCAGGTAATATTCTGCTCGGCACATAACGCAAGCAGCTCTTCAGTTTCAGCAATGCCACCAATCAGCGACCCAGCGATGACCCGGCGCTTGAAAACCAGGTTAAACGCTTCAATCGCGGGTTCAATAGGCTCTAGCAGCCCCACCAGAATATGCGTGCCGTCATATGTCAACGCCGCCAGATAGGGATTCAGATCGTGCTGAACGGGAATGGTATCCAGCATAAAATCGAAAGTTCCCGCGACAGCCTCCATCTGTGTCTGATCGCTGGAGACCACGACATGGTCCGCGCCATTGCGCTTGGCCTCTTCTATTTTGGCATCCGAGCGAGTAAATACGGTGACTTCCGCCCCCAATGCTTTCGCCAGCTTTACGCCCATGTGACCTAAGCCACCCATGCCGATAACACCAATTTTGTGGCCTTTACCAACCCCAAAATGCTTAAGCGGCGAGTAGGTGGTAATGCCTGCGCACATAATGGGGGCAGCGGATGCCAGATCAATGCCATCAGGCATTTTCAGTACAAAGTGTTCGCTAACCACGATGGCATCAGAATAACCACCTTGCGTTAAGGTACCATCCTGGCGATCAGGGCTGCCGTAAGTCATGGTGAACCCTTCCAGACAGTACTGCTCTACGCCATCTTTACAGGCAGCACAGCTGCGGCAGGAATCCACCATGCAGCCCACACCCACCAGGTCACCCGCTTTAAAACGGGTGACGCCACTGCCTACCGCCGTGACACGGCCAACAATTTCGTGGCCGGGCACAACAGGGTATTGGCTCATTCCCCAGTCGTTACGTGCAAAGTGCAGATCACTGTGGCAAACACCGCAGTAAAGGATTTCAATGGCGACATCGTCTGCACGTGGCTCGCGACGATCAAACGTAAATGGCGCAAGTGGCTTATCCGCTGCAAACGCCGCGTAGGATGTTGCTTGGCTCATGAAAACTCCTTTTTGCAATAATCCCGCTTATCGATAAGAGCAAGGTTCACGGTAACTTCGCGCAGTGTGCCAATATGATCAAAACTTCGTACCCACCCACTTTGCCAAACGACGTTACCGTTAAACAACCAGCCCAGCAGGCAAAATCAGGTGTTTCTACCTATACCGTATCACAAGCAGATAACACAGGCCTTGCCCCGCCCAATACTTAAAGTGGCTGCGCTTTAATCAAGCGCAGCCACTTTTATTGTAGGACAGCCATAGCATAAACCAGACAGCGCTCGCGATTGACCAGCGAAGCATTTTCCCTAATTCAGCCGGGACTATACGTGCTACGGGCATAACTGCCCATCAGCCTTACTTGGCGAAAATCTGGCTCTTATCTTTAAACGCTTTAAACTCCAGCGCGTTACCACAGGGGTCGAGTAGGAACATGGTCGCCTGCTCGCCTACTTCACCTTTGAAGCGAATGTAGGGTTCGATCACAAAATCAGTATCTCGCGCTTTCAAGCGCTCCGCCAGTGTTTCCCACTCGTCCCACTCAAGGATAACGCCGAAATGAGGTACCGGCACATTATGACCATCCACTGGATTGGTATGCGCGCTCTCTTGCCCTGGGGTTTTGGGGTGCTCGTGAATAACCAGTTGATGGCCGAAGAAGTTAAAGTCGACCCAATGCTCACTGGAACGGCCCTCTTCAAGACCGAACACATCATTGTAGAAAGCACGTGCCAGGGCAACATCGTAAACAGGAATAGCCAGATGGAAAGGGGAAAGGCTCATTATCGTCTCCAGTCAGAAAAAGTACGTTATTAAAATGGGTAGCGCTCTTTACCACCACCGTGCCATTATCCTAAAACGCGCCATACGAAAATAAAATCAATTGTTTTTTGGCTAATTCACAAAAATTATTGATGAAATTAATGCCTACATGATTAGAGAACTTAAAACGCTGGTAGCGGTTGCCCAACAAGGCACCTTTGCCGCAGCGGGGCAAACAATTGGCCTGACGCAGGCAGCCGTTAGCGCTCAGATGAAGCGTCTTGAAGAGTCCTTGGGCGTTACACTGTTTGAGCGTCATGGCCGAACAGCGGTACTTACTCAACGGGGCCGGGAAACCCTTCAGCAGGCGCATACGCTCTTGGCGTTATATAGCACGCTTGGAGCATCCACTAGCGGCCAGGGACTGAGTACCAGGGTCAACATCGGTGCGATTGCGTCGATTCAGCGCACGCTGCTTCCAGATATACTGGCACGCTTTCATCGCCAGTTTCCAGAGTGCCGTTCACGGGTGATACCGGGGCTTTCCATGGACTTAATGAATCAAGTGGATGCCGGCAAATTGGATATGGCAGTGATCATACGCCCGCCCTTTTCTCTGCATAGCGATTTACGCTGGACACCCCTTGCCCATGAGCCATTTCGCTTAATTGCATCGCGTAAAGTTGAAGGCGAGCAGTGGCGCGAGCTGCTGGCTACGCACCCTTTTGTACGCTACGACCGCGCTTCCTTTGGGGGTCGTCAGGTGGATCGGTTTTTAAGGGAGAATCACTGCCACGTGCAGGAAGTATGCGAAGTTGATGAGCTAGACGCCATTGTTCAATTGGTAGCCAACGGGGTGGGCGTAGCCCTGGTTCCCCAGCCGCAAGCACTAAAGCGCTGGCCAAAAGGCGTTCGAGCCATTGATCTCGGCGAATACACCTTTCATCGGGATATCGGCCTTGTTCATCGTGTCAACAGCCACTTAAGTGAACCAACACGCGCCTTCGCCCAATTAATTTGTGCGACAGCACCGCCATCTGATCCCTTTTGAGTGGCATAAAAACGCCAGCCTGCTGGCTGGCGCTTTAGCTCTGAAGCAACTGCGTCGCTTACACCTCAGTTATCACCTCTTCTTCGGTGTTTTCTTCTTCAGTAGCTTCTTGCTCAGTGCTTTCTTCCTCGCCATCGTCTACTTCGGCACCTTCCTGGCTCTCTTCTGTCGCTTCGTCTTGTACAGCTTCTCCGGTACCTTCCGCAGCAGCCAGATTCATTGGCTCATCCAACTGCAATACCCGTGCGGTATAAGCGCGTACTTCACTCAGTAACTCGGGGTTTTCAGAAAGCTGTTGACCATAAGAAGGCACAATCTGGGTCAGGGTTTCCTGCCACTCATCACTGACAACCCGGTCGGGGAATACACGGTTAAGGAGGCTCAACATGATAGGAGGTGCGGTAGAAGCGCCTGGAGAAGCCCCTAACAGGGCAGATATGGTGCCGTCTTCAGACGTTACCACTTCGGTACCGAACTGCAGCACACCGCCCTTTTCAGGGTCATTTTTAATGATTTGCACCCGCTGCCCTGCCGTCCATAACTGCCAGTCATCACGGTTAGCTTCTGGATAAAATGCTTGCAATGCCTCAAAACGGTCGTCATCTGACATCAGCACCTGACCGACCAAATAACGCACCAGGCTAAAGTTATCCATACCGACTTGCATCATTGGCCAGGTATTGCTGAAGGTCATTGAGCCAAACAAGTCGGTCCAGGAACCCTCTTTTAAGAACTTACTTGAGAAGGTCGCAAAGGGCCCGAAGAACAGTGCAGGCTCTCCATCCAGGTAACGCAAGTCAAGGTGCGGCACCGACATGGGGGGTGAACCTTCGCCAGCTTTGCCATACACCTTCACACTGTGCTGTGACACAACCTCGGGGTTGGTGGTGTAAAGGAACTGCCCACCCACGGGGAAGCCTGCATAGGCATCAGCCTCGGGAATACCCGACGCTTGCAGCAGGGGCAAAGCGGCCCCACCAGCGCCAATAAACACATAGCGGGCATCAATGGTAGCTTCATCACCACTGGCCAGATTGGCAATCGTCACCTGCCATGTATCATCATCGTTGCGCTCTAAATCGCGCACTTCACTGTTCAAGCCCAATGTAAAGTTATCGCTTTGCGCCAACGCTTCGATCATTTGGCGGGCTTGCGCACCGTAATTGACCTCGGTACCCATCTGCATGCGTGTGGCAGCTACTGGCGTGTCGTCATTTTCGCGGCCCGCCATCACCAACGGCATCCACTCAGCAATCTCTGCTGGATCTTCCGAGTACTCCATGCCTGCATAGAGCGGGTTCTGCGTCATCGTGGCATGACGTTCGCGTAAGAAATCAACATCCGCCTCGCCCCATACCAGTGCCAGATGAGGGACCGACCGAATAAAAGATGACGGCTCACCGAGAATGCCATTATCGACCTGATGCGCCCAGAACTGCCGTGAAATTTCGAACTGTTCAGTAACGTTAACGGCACGCTCAATCTCAACATGGCCGCTGTCATCAGGGGTATAGTTCATCTCCATAAACGCAGAGTGGCCACTACCAGCATTGTTCCAGGCATTTGAACTCTCCTGGGCAACCTGATCCATGCGCTCATAAAGATGGACATTCCAGTCGGGTTCCAACTCCTGCAGATAGGTACCCAGCGTAGCGCTCATAATACCGCCACCAATCAGCACAACATCAACCGGCTCTTCTGCTGAAACGGGCATCGCCGTAAGCGCCAGAAGCGGCGAGCAGAATAAAAAGCTAAAACGTTTTTGCATGTCATATCCCTGACGATACAGAAATAAGGTGCCGGTGCAGTAGGTGCCCAGCGTCGAGGGGGTAATATTTATCTACGAAAGTCTAACAAAGTTAGTTGTCCTAGTGAATATGATAGGCAACTTAGATGAGAATGAAAGGAATTTAACCAATGAAGCCAGCAGATCTGGAAAAACTTGTTACGCGGACGATGCCTTTTGGTAAATATGAAGGCTGGATCATCGCCGATTTACCAGGCCCCTACCTAAACTGGTTTGCGCGGGAAGGGTTTCCAGCAGGAGAAATTGGCCAGCTTCTGCATTTGATGCATGAAATTGATCACAATGGTTTAAGCAGCCTGCTTGATCCGCTCCGCAAACCCTAACAGCATTAGCTAACGCAGGGACTCAAGTGCTTGCTGACGCTCAGCCCGGTAATCTGTTTCATGACGAGAAGCATCTTCACTAAATCGGCCCAGTTGGACAGCGAGTTCGAAGAATCCTGCCGCAGGCATATCGTCTCCCCGACGGCTAATAACCAGTGAAGAAATAAAAGGACGTTGAGCCACCGCGTCCTCTCTCATAAGCTGCTCCAACGCTTGGGTGACACGCTGAATCGTCCGTGGCGGCATAAGCCCCAGTGCATTGGCTACCTGCTGGTAGGTCATGGGGAGCGCGTCATCCGGCGCGGTGCCTAGCAGTTTGCGCACTTGTAACCCAAGTGCCGTCTCGGAATCAGGCCGTGTCATGAAGGTTTAAATCTCTCAAACTGTGGTAATTCGTCACTAATACTAAACCAGCTTGCCTTGCTGCTTACAAAGGCATGGTACTGCGTCTTTGCCGTTACCGGCGTATCCAACGTCCCCAGGCGTAGCCGCTTAATAGCAGGTAAGTCATCACGGGCACTATAGAGCGGGCTGCCACACAGTCGGCAGAAAACCCTCGCTTTATTAGCGCTAGCCCTGAATTCAGCAAGTTGCTGTTGGCCGGTGGTAATGGTAAAGGCACTTGATCGAATAGGTGCGACTGCTGCAAACGCACTGCCCTGGGCTCTTTGGCACTGGCGACAGTGGCACATTGAAATCTCGTCAATAACCCCATCGTATTGATAAGTGATTTGACCGCACAAGCAGCTACCCTTAAGCATTATTGTTCTCCTTGTTCATGATCGCCAAGCCAGACAGTCGCCCTGCGCGCCTTGCAGTTAATGTACCTGCTTGGATCGGACAACCTCTTCACGGGCAAGAATCTGCCTGGCATCCAGCCCGCCAATAGGCACCTCGACATTTTTGGGGATCTCTCCGCTTAGTTGCAGGGCCTGATAACGAAGTGCGCAAACGCGCAAAAAGGAGGTGAAGTTACCCAGGTCATGCCCTGCGTCGATGGATTCGTGGTAAAGCCGTGTAATCATCTGAGCGGTATTCATACCATCACGCTGGGCAATCTCTTCCAGCAACCGCCAGAAGTAGTTTTCCATCCGCACACTGGTGACCATGCCATCAATGCGCAGTGAGTGAGTGGCACTTCGCCATAGTTCAGGGTCAGCCTCTATAAAAAGTTTGCACATCACCACTCCCCTCTCTGGTGTTTTATATGGGACACGTTAAGCATAGTGCGCTGCCGGAAAGTGCGCCCAGCGGTACTGGGCGCAAAAGCAATTTATTGAACCCTACTTATCAAGTAGCGCCATAAACTGGGCAAGCCATGCAGGATGGGCAGGCCAGGCGGGAGCCGTTACCAAATTGCCATCAGTGACGGCATCAGTCACTTCCAGATTGGCAAATCGACCGCCCGCCAACTCCACTTCTGGCTGGCAGGCCGGATAAGCGGAGCACTGCTTGCCTTCGAGTACTTTCGCCGCAGCCAGCAGTTGTGCACCATGACAAATGGCCGCCACCGGCTTTTGGGTATCAAAGAAATGCCGCACCATTGCCAGTACATCCTGGTTAAGCCGCAGATATTCCGGTGCCCGGCCACCTGGGATAACTAACGCATCGTAATCAGCTGGATTAATCGATGCAAAGTCTGCATTTAGGGCAAACCGGTGCCCTGGTTTTTCTGTGTAGGTCTGGTCACCTTCAAAGTCGTGGATCGCTGTCGCCACCGTATCCCCGGATACTGTATGGGGGCATACCGCGTCTACCCGATGCCCTACCGCCATCAGCGCCTGAAAGGGCACCATGGTTTCGTAATCTTCGGTGAAATCACCAGTAATCATTAAAATACGTTTGCTGCTCATCTCAATACTCCTTGTCGTTATCAATTGAGGTGGAGAGCACACCCATGGCGTGCAGGATGAGACTAACAATTCCCTTTCTGAAGCAGGTAGTACGCTGTTACTACAGTGAACAGCCAGGAATAAAAAGCCCGCCAACGGGTAACTGTGACGGGCTGAGAGGGGACGGCGTTTACTTCAAACGGGCAACGGATTCCTGTTTGGGTAACGAGATAGGACGCTGCCCACCACTATGATTCTCACCGCTATGGTTAACATGGAAACGGCTGACCAAGGTATGCATATCGCTCGCACGCTCATCCAGGGTTTGGCTGGCACTGGAGGCATCCTGGACTAACCGCGCATTTTGATGCGTCACCTCATCCAACTGAGATATCGCCAGATTGATCTGGTCAATACCCGATGATTGCTCTTGGGTGGCACTGGCTATTTCCGTCACGTAACGGGTCACTTCCGTCAGGCTATCAATAATTTCCTGCAAATGCGTACTGGAGGCGGTGACCAAATGCTCCCCTTCACTCACTTTTTGTACGCTGTCGTCCACCAGATGACGAATTTGGGCAGCCTCTTCCGCACTACGACCAGCCAACTTACGCACCTCTTGTGCCACCACCGCAAAGCCACGCCCCTGCTCACCTGCTCTGGCAGCCTCAACAGAGGCATTTAGCGCCAATAGATTGGTTTGAAAAGCGATATCGTCAATAGCTTTGATAATGGAGGTGATTTTTGCGCTGGACTGGCGTATCTCACTCATCGCCTCAGTGGTGCGTTTTGCAACATCTCCAGCAGAGCGGGCACGCTGATCCACATTGCCACTTGCACCTTTGGCCTGGTCCGCATAATCAGCCGTTTGCTTCATTGTGGCAGTGATTTGCTCAAGGCTGGAGGCGGTTTCGGCCAGGGAAGCTGCCTGCTGATCAGTACGCTGAGATAAATTTTCGTTACCCGCAGCAATTTGCCTGCTGCTGGAGGCAATGGCTTCCGCGCTGGTGCGAATTTGCGCCACCATGCCTTCAAAGGTATCCATCATGCGGTTAAAGGCTTGCGCCGTCTGCCCTACTTCATCATTACGTTCCAATGCCAAGCGCATCGAAAGATCAGCGTTTTCACCGGCTGCACCGCTTATATTTTCCATTTGTTGGCGCATAGCAACAAGAGGCCCCAGCACACGCACCAGAGTGCGCCAGCCAAAAATAGCCAACACAACAATCACAACCAGCGTAATAATAATTAATAGGGTAAGGCCAGCGTGGGCCATAACCTCTGCTTCATTGCTAGCGTTGGTGGCCTGTTCAAAAATGACATCGCCAATGTCATTGAGAGAACGACGCAGCTCTTCGGTCGCTAGGGCAACGCTTGTCAGTGCCTCCTGTACCTGTGCGCCTAGCGCCAGTTGCTGTTGGCGTAGCGCGAAGACTGAATCCGCGTCCTCCACCATTAGTCCATTCAGCTCAAGGAGCACACTATCCAAATTGTTGATCATCTCACGCTGCTCAACTTCAGTGCTGGGCGCTTGTGCAATAGCAACCAATGACTCCCTGGCTAGCGAGACTTGCTGAGGAATGGCGTTATTACGTAAATCCGCCAGTGCATCAATATTATTGATCTGCATCATCCGGTGGCTAAGGTCAGACAGCGTGGCCAGAGCCATACGCACGTGACCGCTTAAACGCCCAATATCCACCCGCGGAGCAAACATATCATCCAGTAGTTGTGTGGGTAGCGTGGTGGTGCCCTCATCTCTCCAGGCTTCCATCAAGTCCCGCTGGCTTAGCTCGCGGCGGGTTTGCGCAAGCGCCGTGTGGCTCGCAATTTCCTCAGCACTCAACACCACATTGGGGATAGCGGCCTCCATCTGACTAATTCTGGCGGCCATTTGCACCTGCAAACCCAATGCTTCTCTGCGAACAGCCTCCAGCGCTTCATCCCCCTCTACCAGTGTTTGGTAGTGGTGATCCAGGGCAGCCAGTTGGTCCGCCTGCCCCCTTTGCTCAATACTGTTCAAACCCTCCCGCGCTTGAATAAACCTCTCATTAAGCGTGCTACGCGGGGTCACACTTGCCAGTTCATCTTCACTTTCAGCAGCAAGCAAATCAGCATGGCGCTGACCAAAGGCCCCCGTGGCCAGTACCAGGCTACGACTGGCATCCTGTAGTGGCAGCACATCGCCCGTGATGTAATGTTGAGCATTAATAAGCCGCTGGTTGGTTGCCCAGCCGGTAGCAGCCAATACCACTGCCCCCAATACCGCCGCAACGAAAAGGCTAATTAACATAGCTCGGATACTTAACGTCTTTTTCATTATGCGTGTTCGCTTGTGTCAGAGGTAATGCATATATCGCTTAGACAAAGCGGCGAGTTGACGGTGAGTAACCGCCCACAGGCCTGTCATCGATTCACAACATGACTAATATCGGCGGAAGACTATACGACTTAAGGCAAACACAGCTCAAATGCTGGATAACGCAACATTTTTTAGGTTAGGCAGGTCGCTCCAACACAAAACGGTCGCTAATTCGAATGTAATCACTGCCCGCTAAACGCCCAACAGGTTTGAGTGCATCCATATCCACATGACGACCATCCCATATTGCATCATCCATATGGATGGCGATCACCTCAGCGAGCACTAATGTGCCGGCCAGGGGCTGGTCACCAAAACTGATCAAGTCACGCAGCGTACAACCAAACGCAACGGGAGCATTGGCAATGCGCGGTACACTGACACCCGGCATTTCCGCTTTCTTCAGGCCGGCCAACAGAAACTCATCCTCCCCTCGTGGGAGGCTGGCGCTGGTGGTATTGAGCTCTTCAATAAGTGACTCGCTGCCAATATGAATCACGCACTCTGCCACTTCCCGTAGATTACGCAGGGTATCTTTAGGTTCTGCACTTCCATCCAGAAGCGGAGAAAACGCCAGAATAGGTGGATTGACACTGGCTACATTAAAAAAGGAGAACGGCGCCAGATTCGTATTACCCTGCTGATCCTGTGTCGCCACCCATGCAATGGGCCTTGGGCATACGCTGCCTGATAGCAAGCGATAAATAACCCCAGGGCTTAGTGGCTCGTTATCAAGTATGTAGTCGCTCATGGGAATTACTCTCCTTTTTGGCGTCAATAACTGCCTGGGTGTCCGACAGTTATTAGCAACTGTGTGTTTATGCGGATATTTGCCGCGCTTTCAGATGGTTGATAACACCACCCACACGCAGCAACTCCCGCTGCCGTTCGGTTAGCCCATGATGCAACTCCAGCATGCCCTTGCCAACAATCTCGGCTTGCAGGGTCTGCCCTTTGGCAAGTTGATCGTGAAGATGGTTAATCATCAAACAGTCCCCTAGGGTTAACCGCTCAGCATCCCTCTCATCAATAAACGTTAAAGGCAGCGCACCAAAGCAGACGAGATTTTGCCAGTGAATACGTGCAAAGCTTTTCGCTACTACGGCTTGTAGTCCCAGGTAACGCGGCACTAAGGCGGCATTTTCACGACTTGACCCCTGACCATAATTGTAGCCCCCTACAATGGCGTGCCCACCTAGCAGACGTGTCTCTTCCGAGCGCTGAGCATAGGTCGAATCAACCGACTCAAAAGTGAAAGGTGCGGAGGCGTAAATGCTGCTCCAATACGGCATGACCCGCTGACCTGCGGGCATAATGTCATCAGTGGAAATATTATCCCCGGTCACCAGCAATACCGGAATTTCGAGACAGTCCGGCAGTGGCGCCATCGTAGGCAACGCTGGGGTATTATCGGTTTTCTGCAAAGGTGTTAAGCGCGCCTGCTCAATAGGCAACGGAGCTGTGAAAACATCACGGTTCATCACCATGGTATCGGGCTCGCTGATGCGGGGGTAAGCCATCGGCATACTGCGTGGGTCTGTGATGACACCGTTTAGTGCGGACGCTGCTGCGGTTTCCGGGCTGCACAGAAAGACACTGTCCTCTCTGGTGCCCGAGCGGCCAGGAAAGTTACGCGGCACCGTACGCAGACTGTTACGGCCAACAGCGGGGGCCTGCCCCATGCCAATACAGCCATTGCAGCCTGCCTGATGCAAGCGCGCGCCGCTGGCAACTAACTCCCCCAGATACCCATCCCGGATCAGAGTAGAAAGCACCTGTCTGGTGGAGGGATTAATATCCAGTGATACTCCCTCTGCCACCGTACGCCCCTTAACCATGCTGGAAACCACAGCAAAGTCCCGGTAACCGGGATTGCCTGATGAACCGATATAAGCCTGATGCAATGGCTGGCCAGCCACGTCGCTTACCGGCACGACCTTATCCGGGCTGGATGGCAACGCGATCAATGGTACAAGCGTCGATAAATCAATCACTTCCTCTACGTCATAGGTACATCCGACATCGGCTGCCAAAGGTTGCCAGTCTGCCTCACGCCCTCTGGCCGCCAGAAACGTTCGCGTTGTCTCATCACTGGGAAAAATACTGGCCGTGGCTCCCATTTCAGTGCCCATATTGGCAATAACGTGGCGATCCATCGCTGATAGCCCTGCCAACCCTGGTCCATAGTATTCAAGAATGCAGTTTTTACCTCCCGACACACCATGGCGGCGCAACAATTCAAGCACTACATCTTTTGCCGAGACCCAGTCTGGCAACTCGCCTTCCAACCGTACCCCCCACACACGCGGCATGGTGATATAGAGTGGCTCACCTGCCATCGCCATGGCAACTTCAATACCACCGGCTCCTATTGCCAGCATCCCCAACGCGCCCGCTGCTGTTGTGTGGCTATCGCAACCGACAATTGACTGCCCAGGCACGCCAAAGCGTTCCATATGGACCGGGTGGCTGATACCGTTGCCTGGCCCCGAGTACCACACGCCAAAGCGTTCGCAGGCACTTTTGAGGAACAGGTAAGTATCCGCATTAAGGTTATCTGCCTGCACCAGGCCATGATCAATGTATTGAACGCTCGGTTGGGTATGCACCCGTTCAAGCCCCATAGCTTCCAGTTCGAGCATAACGAGCGTGCCTAATACATCCTGAAGCAACGCTTGATCCATACGCAGCGCGATTTCATTGCCGGGGGTCATATCGCCCTGAACGAGATGAGCCTGAAGCAGTTTTTGTGACAGGTTGAGTGAAGGGGAAGAGGAAGAAACAGTCATTGGTAGATCCTGAGCTTGTTATTATCGTTGGAAGAGCCTTGCTTCTACGCCATTAATCGCTAACGAACAGCAGAACGCGCGGCATTGGAGCAATTGCCATGTTTGTTTTGGCGCATCTGGGCAGTTCTTGCCGCCAGTATGTGGGCACGCATAATGGCAGCGGCCCATTCACCTTCCTGGAGGATAAGTGCGCGGATAATTTCCCGATGGTGCTGCATACTTGAGAGCAGCTCTTCACGGGTGTAATGATGAAAACTGCGGCGCGAAACCGGCACCTGTACGATGGTTTCCAGCAAACGCTGTAATCGAGGGCTTTCAGCAGCAGCCACTAACTCAGCATGAAACTGGTTATTTAGCAACGCTATCTGGTCAACAGCCTCTTCGTCACTTCGTTGACACAGTGCCTCCATCTGATTCGCCAGGTCATTTAATCGCCCCAGTTGCGACTCATGAATGCGCTTTGCTGCCCGCCGAACCACCTGGGGTTCAAGCAGCACACGAAGCTCAAATACCTCTTCAACGTCTTGCTGTGTCCACCCAACCACTCTGGCGCCATGGTGCGGTATCGCCTCTACCCACCCATCAGAAACAAGTCGTCGTAGCGCTTCCCGGATAGGGGTACGGCTGTAATCCAGCTCCTCCCCAATCGCGGCCTCACGCACATAACTACCTGCGGTATACCAGCCATTCAAGATGCGCTGCTTAATGATTTGATAAACGCGATCGGCTGCCGTCATGGCCATACTCCAGCAACCCAAGCCCCCTCAACGAGGCATTTGGGTGGTTAACTCCGACTAAGGTTGAAAGCCTTATTGTGTACGATTTATTGCTTTTACGGCCAATATAGGCCTACATTTGTCAAAAATCGAGCCTAGTTGCATACAACTTTTTAAAAACCGCCAGGCTTGCTTGATCCAGGAGGCCAATATGAAGCTAGACCCTACCTCATTGCGGCTTTTCGTCCGGGTGGCCGAGCTAGGCACCATTACCGGCGCAGCTGATGCGGAATTTATTGCCACCTCGGCAGTAAGCAAGCGCTTGAGCGAGTTGGAAGCACACTTCAGTACACCGCTACTGCGGCGCAACAATCGTGGAGTTGAACTCACCCCTGCCGGTAATGCTCTGCTGCATTTATCGCGAGGTGTACTGCACAACCTGGAAGACCTGGATCTTCAAATGCGCGACTACACCAGTGGTGAGCGGGGCATTGTGCGTATTTTTGCCAACATGTCGGCCATTACGCAGTACTTGCCGGGAGAAACCCAATCATTTTTTGAGAAACACCCGGATATAGGTGTACAGCTTGAAGAAAAGGTCAGCCCGGTGATTACCCGTGAAATTATCGCCAATGGCGCCGATATTGGGATCTGCGCCAAACTTCCCCACGGTTACGATTTGGCAGAACTGCCCTACCACACCGATGAACTGGTGCTGGTTACACCGCTGAACCACCCTTTGGCTCACCTGGAGGCAATCGATTTTCGGCAGAGCCTTGAACATGCCTACGTAGGCCTGCACTCCTCCAGCGCGATTAACTTACAACTGCTTAAAGCTGCCAGTTTGGCCAACCGGCCGTTACGGCTGCGTATACAGGTGACCAGCTATGACGCCCTGTGCCTGATGGTGCAAGCAGGGCTGGGAATTGGCGTTGTGCCCCGCGGAGCCATTCGACAGTATGTTGGTGGCCTGCAGGTACGAGTACTGCCAATACGCGATACCTGGGCTAGGCGCCCACTCTGCATTTACGTTAACAGCATTGACCGCATGCCTATGGCCGCTCGGCTATTTATTGATCATCTACTTGAATCATCAGGAAAAACAAATAGCGAAACAGCGCTACCAGAGCCTTCTGTTCATATCAGGGCAACACCGATTTAGCGGAACATACCACCCCTGCCTTCTCATTTGGCGAAAGCAGGCTCATCAATCACTAATACCCAAATGCGCTGACAACGGGTATCAATAGAGTGGAGAGGGCTATGTGACACAATTGCCTAAGCCATATCAGCACAATAACAAGGTGGCGCTAGCCTCCAGCACATAAGCAACATCGTATATTCCATGACAATAAAAGCATTCCAATGCTTGAGGTAACAACAATGATTTCCTTCGCTCAAAAAACACGTCTCCTCATTCCGGCCTCTCTGCTCGCTATTGGGGCATTAGCCAGTACGGGTGCCCATGCCCAGCAGGCCCTTAATATCGGTGCGGTTCCAACAGGTACCGGTTGGTTTTTTGGAATTTCAGAGGGCGCGCGCGTGATCAGCGCCAATACACCTTATGAAATCACCGTACGGGAAACCGGCGGCACCCGTGAAAACGCGATTCGTCTGGGGCGCAACGAACTAGACCTGGCGTTCACCGAAGCCCTGGTTGGCTATGAGCAGTACAACGGTACCGGTCGTTTTGAAGCAACACCCAACGAAAATGTGCGCCTGATTTACTGGATAGCGCCCTCTACCATGCACTGGGCGGTGCGCCAGGACTCTGACATTAATAGCTTTGAAGACCTCGCGGGCAAACGCTTTAACCCCAGCAGCATTGGCGGTGGTGGTGAGTACATCACGGAGTTGGTCTTCGATATTTTGGGAGTTGAACCCGATTTTCAGCGTATGCGCATCGACGATGCAGCCGAAGGTGTTATTGATGGCCGTTTAGTTGGCTTTAGCTACAACGGCATACCCCCTATTCCGGCCTTTACTGAAGTGCACTCTTCACGCCCGTTGCAGTTGCTCTCGCTCTCCGAAGAGCAGCTTGAAACCGTGACTCAGGAGCTGCCCTTTCTGGCCCCCTCGGTGATCCCTACGAACACCTACCGCGGTATGGATGAGGCAATCTCTCTGGGTATCTACATGGGAGTATCAGCCAACAGTACGCTGGATGACGATATCGTCTACAACATCACAAAAGCCTACTGGGAGAACCATGATCAGGTGGAATCATCTTTCGCTCCCGCACAGGGCATGACACCTCAGGATGTCATTGATAACGCCACCTTCCCGCTGCATACAGGGGCGCTGCGTTACTATCAAGAAGTTGGTCTTGAGATCCCTGACGACATCATTCCTCCCGAAGCACGTTAATTATAAAAACGGTTCCTTCCCGCAAGCCCTGCGGGAAGGAACGATATTATTAGCCAATGACGACACGCTGTTCATAACGGTTCGTAATGATGCGGCGTGGGAGCCATCCGATGGACACTCCTGAAAGCAACAAAGTAGTTGAAAAATATTCAGAAGACTCAGGTAAGCGCCAGTTGACAGGCTTCTGGTTTATTGTAATGCGGTCAATCGCCGTGGCCATGGCGGTCTTCCATCTCTACGCGGCCATTACCGGTGCGGTGAATACCCAGAATGCCATTCACCTGCTGTTTGCCCTACCACTGATCTTTCTTGCCTATGCATGCCGGAGTAAAGATAACCAGCGCCTGCCATGGTACGACGTACTGCCGGTCGTATTGGCAGTGGCCGTCAGTGCCTACTACATCATGCAGTTTGATCGCATTATTTATCAGCTCGGCTATTTGATGCCCACCACCTATGATCTGGTGTTTGGTTTTCTGGCCATAGTGCTATTGCTGGAGGCCTGCCGCCGTGCCATTGGCCTTGCCTTTCCTATTTTAGTACTGATCGCACTTGCCTATGCCTATTTCGGGGATGCATTACCCGGCGTGTGGGGGCATGGCGGTTTCGGGTGGGCAGACCTGGTTGCCACCTTTTATATGAGCCCCACGGGTATTTATGGCAGCTTGATGCGCACCTCATCAACGGTGATTGTAGTGTTTATTATGTTCGGCGCCTTGCTGGTCACTACCGGCGGCGGTGATACCTTCATGCGCCTGTCGAACGCATTGACCGGTCGTATGGCCGGCGGCCCTGCAAAAGCAGCAACGCTTTGTAGCGCTCTGTTTGGCAGCATCAGCGGTAGTACCGCTGCCAACGTTGCCACGACAGGTGTGTTTACGATTCCGCTCATGAAAAAGAGTGGTTACAGCCCACGCTTTGCCGCTGCTACCGAGGCATCCGCCTCTACGGGAGGCCAGATTTTACCGCCCATCATGGGAGCTGCTGCATTCGTTATGGCAGATGTAATATCCGTCAGTTATCTGGACATTATTGCTGCTGCGTTAATCCCCGCCCTGCTGTTCTATCTCGCCATATGGATGAGCGTTCATTTTGAGGCAAAACGCTTAGGGCTTAATCCGCTTCCTAAAAATCAGCGCCCGAGCCTGCGTGAAGGTTTATTCAATATTGAGACGCTGCTGTTACCCATTATTGTACTGGTAACGATGCTGGTACTCCGCTACACCCCGACCACCGCAGCCGTTGCAGCCTATTTTACCGCCCTGCTGATCTACCTCTTTTCATGGCGCAGCCCTGGCACCTTTATGGATCGCTTAAAATCCATTCCTGCCGCCCTTGAGGCTGGTGCAATGACAGCTGCCATGATTGCCGTGATCATTGGTAGTGTGGCGATTATTGCCTCGGTGATTAGCCTTACCGGCTTAGGCCTTAAAGTCTCGTCGGTTATTTTAATTGTCAGTGGTGGCGATGTATTAATTACCTTGCTGCTGGCCATGGTGGTCGCCATTATTCTGGGCATGGGCTTACCCACCGTTGCTGCCTATATGCTGGCTGCATCGGTCGTTGCTGCTGCTTTTATAGAAGCAGGCCTGCCTAGCCTGTCTGCCCACTTGTTTATTCTTTACTTCGCCATTCTTTCCGGTGTCACGCCACCTGTTGCGCTAGCGGCTTATATCGGAGGGGCCATCGCGGGATCACACTGGTTTAAAACCGCACTGACAGCGACCAAGATATCTCTTGGCGGCTTCTTGATTCCTTTTATGTTCATCTATCATCCGCCACTGCTGGGCAATGGAACCGCGCTGGAAATTGCTCTGGCGGTTGGCTCAGGGATACTGGGTATTATTGCGCTGGCGGCTTCCACCATCGGCTTCCTGGTGCGGCCATGTAACTGGCTAGAGCGGGCACTACTGCTGTGCGCAGCCTTAATGCTGATTAACGGGCAATGGATTACCGACATTGGCGGGATTGCGCTTATCGCGGGGCTGTTTGCATGGCAGTATTATTCCCAACGCACTCACACCGCAGAGGCTGTATTGCCCAGCAAGGAAACCGCCCAATGAAGATTGTGATTCCCGATGACTACCAGGACTGTGTACGCCATTTAGACGCCTTCAGCCAGTTAGAGGGCCATGATGTAACGGTTTATAACGATACCGTCACCGACCTGGATGAGCTGGCCGAACGCTTTAAAGATGCGGAAGCACTGGTGCTGATTCGCGAACGAACGCCGATTACCGACTCGCTGCTAAAACGTTTGCCAAAACTGAAAGTGATTAGCCAGACTGGCGGCGGTGCTGCCCATGTGGATATCGCGGCCTGCCAACAGCATGGTGTAACGGTAATGGCTGGCAAGGGCTCGCCCTATGCGGCGGCAGAGTTGACCTGGGGTCTGATATTGGCCGCCATGCGCCATATACCCGAAGAGGTAAACAACCTGAAAGCGGGCCGCTGGCAGTGCACGCTGGGCACCGGGCTAAAAGGCCGCACACTGGGTATTTTTGGCTACGGCAAGATTGGTAGCCTGGTGGCGCGCTATGGTCAGGCGTTTGAAATGAAGGTGCTGGTGTGGGGGCGTGAAGGTACCCGCCAGCGCGCAGCGGAGGCTGGGCTAACGGTGGCGCAAAGCGCGGAAGCGCTCTTCGAACAAGCTGATGTACTCAGCCTGCATGTGCGCCTGAATGACGATACCCGTGGTCTTGTCGGTGCATCGCTACTGGGCCTGATGAAACCCTCTGCGCTGCTGGTCAACACCAGCCGCTCACAACTGTTGGCGCCCGGCGCGTTAGAGGCAGCGCTGAAAGCAGGCCGGCCGGGGCAGGCAGCGGTGGATGTTTTCGATGAAGAGCCGGTCACCTCACATGCACTACTGGCACTCCCCAACCTTACCGCCACCCCCCATTTGGGCTATGTGGAAAAAGATAGTTACGAACTCTACTTTGGTGATGCCTTCCGTAATCTGCTGGCGTTTGCAGAGGGGCAGCCGGTAGCAAACCTGGCCAGCTAAACATCGTCGACAGCCCCGCCTCTGTGTCATCTGTGCTAGCCTTATCACCTACCTGTGACACAGAGGAACTGAATGCTCACTATCTCAAACAGCGTTACGCTGGCGGATTGGGAAATTGATATCAGCCAGATTCGCGCCCAAGGTGCAGGCGGCCAGAACGTAAATAAAGTCGCCTCTGCGGTTCATTTACGCTTCGATATTCAAAGCTCTACCCTGCCGCCGGTATATAAAGCACGTTTAATGGCTCTCTCTGACCAGCGCATCAGCAAAGAGGGTGTGGTGATCATCAAAGCCCAGAGCTATCGTACACTGGAACTTAATAAAGAGGATGCGCTGGCACGGTTAAAAGCACTTATCCAACGTGCAGCCGTTCAGCCCAAAGCGCGCCGCCCCACCAAGCCAACCAAAGGCTCCCAGCGCCGCCGGGTTGACCATAAAACCCGTAAAGGCAAAATCAAGTCGCTGCGTGGCAAGGTATCCCTTTAGCAAACACATGAATCTGCCTTTTTTCCGGCCAGTTGCATAAAACAGGTGACAATGTCGAGTACCCCCCGCCCTATATCCCCCTGTGTTCAGGTATGCCGGATTGAACCAGATTCATCGCTTTGCCATGGCTGTGGCCGCACCCTGGAAGAAATTGCCTGCTGGGGCCGCCTGACCGAGGCTGAGAAGGCCCCGGTATGGAAAAGGCTTGAGCGCGAAGGTTACGTTAAAGTGCCCAACTGATAGGACTTACGGCTGTTTTCCATGCCGATCACTCAAAATATGGTGCAGCTCTCCGCAAGCAACCATCGGGTCGTCGCAGTTAATCACAATGCTTGATTCCGCCAGCACATAGCTTCTCCCCGTAATGGTGTTATCGACCACCTGATAGGCCCCCTCCTGATGGGTACCGGTAAAGGTACCGATAAAGCCCGTCTCACGTAGCGATACTGTTTCCAGCTTATCGCCTATATCAAGTCGGCCTTCGTACTTCATTAGCGCCAGCCGCGCCGAGGTACCGGTGCCGGTGGTACTGCGGCAAATGACTCCTGGATGCACATAGGTGGTTGAACGTGAGCGTATATAGCCTTCGGCAACCCGCTCTTCCGGCCCCATAAAGTGCAGGAAGGGCAGTGGCCCCACATCCCCAAGGGTGTAGTGGGAAAAGCCCCGCTGGGCCTGAATTGCCTCAACAATTTTATGAGCACAGGCGGCCAGGGCCTGCTCTTCATTCCGTACCAGTTTAAACCCCAGTTCCTCCGCCTCTACCAGCGCATAAAAGCCACCGCTATAGGCAACGGAGTAAGTAACCGTACCAATGCCAGGTACTTGAATAGTATCTCGATAAGTGTCGATGTAAGAGGGCAGGCCTTCACAGGTCACCGACTCCACAACACCATCGCGCACTCTCGCCTCGATTCGCACTAACCCCGCCGGGGCTTCCAGCGTAAAGCGCTGAATACCCTCTTGTTTGGGAACAATGCCTGTTTCCAATACAGCGGTAGCGGTACACAGTGTGTTGGACCCCGAATAGATCGGGTATCCCATGACTTCCATGATGATATACCCCGCCACCGCATCAGGATGGGTCGCGGGCACCAGAAGGTCTACCGACATTTCAGGAATACCATAGGGCTCTTCCAGCAGTAACCGGCGTAACCCATCGGCATCATCGCGCAGGTACTCCATTTGCTCCCGCACAGTGGCCCCAGGCAGTATATCAATACCACCGGTGACGATACGGCTGACATCGCCACCCGCATGGGTATCCAGCAGTTGAATCGTATGGATGTTTTTCACAAGCGCTGATCCTAAGTCGTCAGGGCCAAAGGAGCACCGTGGGATGCCCACTGCGCATCAGGAACAATCACGATTTTACCAAGGTAGTTGCTATCTCGATTAACGAAGTAGCGCTCAGCAGTGTGCAATTCAGAAAGCTTGAAAGCGGCATGTAGCACTGGCTTTAATTCACCACTGCGGATCCAGGCGATGAGTTGTTCGGCCTCTTCACGGGTACCGTGGGAAACACCAAAGATCTGCACCTGATAGAGGTAGATCCTGGTCCACATGATTTCACTGATATTACCGCCACTGGCACCTGCAATGGAGAGCCGGGGATAGGTCTTACGGTGTTGCATATCAACAATCATGGTGTCGATAAACAGGTCTGTCATTTCCCCCCCAACCAAGTCCATCACCGCATCCATTGGCTGCCCACCGGTTGTGGCTAATACACGGTCAACAAAAGTGGGTAGATCACCCCGGTCAATCACGGCTTCGGCACCCAATGCCAATAGGGCATCGGCTTTATCGGGCTGGCTAACCGCATAGGGAATAGCACCGATAATTCGGCATAGCTGAATTAATGCCGTCCCCACACCACCACTGGCACCACTAACCAATACCCGCTCACCGGCACCGATACTGGCCGATGTCATCATATGGTAGGCCGTTTGATATGAGCACATGCCCAGCGCAGCAAGTTCAGCATCCTGCAGTTCAGGGTTAGGGACGTGGTGGAACTGGTCCGATGGCACAACAATATACTCAGCATAACCGCCATCGGCCCCGTGGCCGTAATAGTCTGGGGTCAGGTTGATATCCCGGCGCTGATCAGCATAAATATTGAAATCCAGCAGGCCACGCTCGCCAATACGGGCACTGTCCACACCCTCTCCTACCTCCACCACCCGCCCGGCCACATCAGCCCCCTGAATACGTGGGAACGTGAGCGTGGGCGCTCCCCCCATGGCAAAGGAGGTCACTTCATCCTTGCCTTTTGTGGGATACAGCCCCTCACGGGCCTTGCGATCCGTGTTGTTTTTCGCCGTTGCGGTTACCTGAACCAGCACCTGCCCTGCCCCTGGCTGAGGAGTTGGCACATCCTGACGATACTGCAGCTTCTCGATATCGCCGTGCCCGGTTAATAACATGGCAGACATCGTAGAGGGTATCCTGGAGGCGGTTTCGGCCATGGCCTGGCTCCTTATTCCGATACATGATGAACTTGCCCGACATTAGCAAACTTTTGGCGAGCCTCAAGCCATATAACAGT
Source organism: Vreelandella olivaria (assembly GCF_023507745.1). GTDB lineage: Bacteria > Pseudomonadota > Gammaproteobacteria > Pseudomonadales > Halomonadaceae > Vreelandella > Vreelandella olivaria_A. The sequence goes on from NZ_JALPZO010000039.1 coordinate 62,808, forward strand.
AACGGCGGCAACGCATGACACGTTACCGCCGTTCAGGGGTGCTTTTTGACTGCTATTAGCCAAATACCGGTACGCCGATGATCAGCGTGTGCAGATAGAAAGCAAACAGGACATAAGCGCCAAGGCCGATGACCACGGTAGTAACCGTTGCCGGTATTGAGGTAGCCACAACAATCGGGGGATTAAGCCGGTCACGTTTTTTGGCAGTTTTAAACGCCAGGATGGCCCATACCAAAAAGGCTGCAAAAAAGATGATATCCCCAAGCCGCCCATTCACCAGTAGGTGAGCAAGCGCCCAGACTTTGACGGCCAGCATCATCGGGTGACCAAGCTTCGCCTTGATAGCATTACCCGGCACGTAGGCCGCCACCAGCATGATGAAGGCGGGCAACATCAGCAACGCCACCGCGTGGCGCAACCCTATGGGCGGAAACCAGACGTAAACAGGGTTTAAACGCATTTGTCCGAAACCATAAATAGCGATTGCCAAACCAATCACTGATACGACAGAAAACGCCAGCTTCCAGGTATTTTGACCCAGTTTGGCGATCTGTTGTTGACGCCAGTTTTCAGCAAAAATACGTACAGAGTGACTGCCAAGAAATATCAGCAGACCCAATATCATAACGGCCATGGTGTAGCTCCCAGGTTTTATTGCAAGTCGTTGGTCGACACAGAGAATGCCACAGACACGCCTAACATTAATATGCATCTCTCATATGATGTGAGTGATTACCTAACGCTTACCAGCCTGAGTTGTTGTTAGATAGGCCAACGTGATACTCACCAGGGTAGAGGCTACCAGCGCCCCAAGGAAAGGCCCCAGCGTGGGAATACCGCCTGGAAAGCTGGCGGCGACCACACCCGCCACTATATCTCCCTGACTCAACCAGCCAGGTAGCACCGCTCCCACAAGCCCTGCCACGCCACCACCCACCGCCGCCATCGGCGTCATGCGCTGCCAAAGCCCCAGCAGTATGGGCACGACGATTGCCGCACACAGCAAATCTGCAATTAAAAACAAGCGCAGGACAGATAATCCCTGTAACGCAACCAATATTACCGGCACCATTAAGGCCACCGTCAACCAGCGGGCTTTCGTTAGCGATTCATGCTGATGCTCGCCACGCCCCACCCATAGCGATGCAATGCCGTTTTGCAGCGTATCCACGCTGGAGGTCACTAATGTCACCGCGAGAACTAGCGCGGGCAAAGTGACCCATACCGGCGCATTACCAAGTAGCGCAAAAAAGGGCATTGGCGGCTCTCCCAATGCAACACCACTCATCGCCGCCATTATCCCTACACCACCAATCACCATGACGACCAGCATGGTCATACCACCACCAAGCCATGCCCCCCGGCCCAGGCTCTGGTTATCCTGGGCAGCCCACACACGTTGCCAGTACCCTTGATGAAACAAATTGGCTGCCGTGACAGCAATCACCAGGGTTAACGCGACACTCAATGAGCCTGCTACCGGCAAAGAGGGCATCACTGCATCACTGGGAAACGTCGGTAGACGCCAGACAGTGGCGGTTGCCACAGCTAACAGAAGCGCCAATAACAGCCATGCCTGCCAGCGGTCAGTGGCAAGGCTTGCGCGTAATCCACCTATCGCGGTGTAAACCAGGGTCGTGAGTGCGACACCTATAATGACCAGTGCGGGGGGCACTTCAGACAATAGTGCGGTAATCGCGCCAATGGCTGTCAGTTCCGCAGCCAGAAAGCAAGCCATATAGGCCACCGATACCCATGAGACCCAGCGGCGCACCCCGGTGCCATAACACGCCTGGGCAAACTCAGCGATGCTACGGCCTTCAGGTAGAGCGCGACGAATTTTCGGCCCATACAAGCCCAACACAATAAATGGCAGTGCAGACCCCAATGCGTATCCCAATAGCGCTATAGGGCCGGCAAAAGCACCTATTTCCGGCGGTGCAAACAGAATCCACGCCCCCATGCCCGATGCCAGAAACGAAAGCCCCAGGGTAGAAGCCGTTTGGGAGTTACGCGCGGTGACATAATCATCCAGCGACCCATTCACGAAACGGGCTCGCAGGCCTAAAAATGCAAAACAGCAGAGCGCTGCGCCAAGCACAGCTGACGTTAGGTACGGCATGTCGCACTTCCTCCGCCGGTATGAACCGGATCAGGTTCCAGGGTCTGCAAAGACTGCATTCTCAGCCCTTTGTGAGGGCTCCCCTGGCGACAAGTGAATGAAGGCGCTATCCTCCTTGAAAACAGCGCCTTAGTAAAGATTAAGAAGCACCTGACATATCCGCGCGGGGCTGCCGTCCCATCAAATAAAACTCCGGGTTGGGTAGTGTCCCCGCCATGGTGACCAAGCGGTTAGACATACCAAAAAATGCAGCAATGGCACCTATATCCCAACAATCCTCCAGCGTAAAACCAGCGCTCTCCATGCGCTCCTGCCAGGCTAAACAGAATTCCCCAATATCAATGGCACAATGTAAAGCAAAATCAAGCATCAGCCGATGACGTTCACTAAGATCCGCAACGCGGTGATTAATGGCGACATTATCTGCCAATAGCGGGTCTTTGCTATAGATCCGCACCAGCGCCCCGTGGGCAACCACACAATATAGGCAGTGGTTGCGCGCACTTGTAGCCACAACGATCATCTCTTTTTCTGCTTTGGTGAGCGTATCGGACTCCCGCTCCATCAATGCATCGTGATAGGCAAAAAAAGCACGAAACTCATCAGGACGATGAGCCAGCACCAAGAACACATTAGGCACAAAGCCCGCTTTTTCCTGGACTTTCAATATTGAGTTGCGAATATCATCAGGTAGTTCATTCAGCGAATTGGGAACACTAAAACGGCTTATTAAAGAAGACATATTCACACCATTCTTGTTATGTTTTCAGAAACACACTACGCGGTTTAATTGACCAGTCACAAAATACTCAGCAAAGTGACTTTCATTAACGGTCAACGCTCGCCATACTCTTAATTAATAAAGCGTAAAAATCGAGCACTGATTATTTAAAACGGCTCGCCCAAAGGAAAACTGCTATGCAATATGCCGAAGCCAGAGAGCACACACGGGGTCGACTACACGAACTTTTTGCTGACCCGTACCATGCCTTTGACAATGATGCAGATGAACGTCAAATGCACATCCGCACGATGCTCCACATGCTTCTGGCACGCTCCATGGCCCGTAACCAGGTCACACTGCGCGTTATTCATGGCTGGGAAAACGGTGGGTGTGAGCCAGAAGACTTACAGCACGTTGATTACACGCTTAAATCCCTGGATGATTTCCGTTCTGCCGTTAGCGATTTTGAACAGGCCACACGTCAGAACAAGCCACTGCCTGCCGATGCCTCCGCCATTCTTGCCACTCCCCTCGCCGATGCCATCGCTGATGCCAAGGCAGACGGTAAAGCTTTAACGGACGATATTCGCGAAACACCAGCGCGTTGGCCCGCCTTTGAAGGCGGCCTGGCACTCTATACACTGTTTAAAATGTATCATCGCCTGGTCTACGGAGAGGATGATACCTACCGCTGTTCCCAGTGTGAGACCCCTCATGGGCTGCGCGAAATTCACGAATTCCACCTGGAAGAGGGTGAGTTCGCTCTGCTGGTTCCGTTGCGTGAGCATGCGAAAGATACTCCCTCTCTTTTAGTACTGCACGAGAGCCAACTGGGCCCTATTGAACAGCTATTTGAGCAAAGCCTGCCACTTTTTGATAACTTCTAGCCAGTCCGACCGACATACTCAAGCGAGACTGCTGACAAAGTAGATAAGCGGCCTCGAGTAACCCTATGCAGGGGCGCTGTTAACCCATCCGTGGGCGCTACTTTCGCCATCTGACCGCCATGGATGGCGGAAATGCCGGAAAAGTCGGGAACTATCTTCCGGCCCTGGCGAAAGCCCCCCGCTACGAGTTACTCGGTACTATGCCAAGAAGCGGGGAAAAGGGTTTGTCATCAACCTGGGCCCCGCTAAGCGGGGCTTGATCGTTTCAGCTCAACGAAATAGTGCTATTGATACCACTTGAGACGTTTTCAGGCTCAAACCAGCGGGCAGTCACCGTTTTGGTTTGTGTCCAGAAGGCAATCGCCTGTTTGCCGTTAGGACCAAGGTCGCCAAGTTTGGAAGCACGTGATCCGGTGAAACTGAAATACGCGACCGGTACGGGAATCGGGACATTGATACCAATTTGGCCAACATCAATATCGGTTTCAAAACGCCGCGCCACCCAGCCGGAATTGGTAAAAATCGAAGTGCCGTTACCGTTCGGGTTGGCATTAATAAAAGCTATCGCTTCATCCAGCGTTTCCACACTCACCACGCAAAGCACCGGGCCGAAAATCTCTTCCCGATAGACAGTCATGTCAGCCGTTACATCGGCAAACAGAGTTGGCCCAACAAAGTTACCCTCTGGGTAACCCTCAACGGTGTAGCCACGACCATCTACCAGCAGCTTGGCCCCCTCTTTTTCCCCTGTGGTAATTAAACGCTCTACCCGCTCTTTAGCCTGGGGCGATACCAGTGGCCCCAGGTCCGCATCACGCTGGGAACCAGGCCCCACTTTCATGCTACGGGCACCCTGTTCAATATCTTTCAGCCACTCACGTGCTCCGCCTACCAGCACCACCACCGAGTTCGCCATACAACGCTGGCCTGCGGCGCCAAATGCGGACCCCAGCAGGCTGTCTATTGCCTGGCTGCGATTGGCATCCGGCATCACGACACAATGATTTTTGGCTCCCATCATGGCCTGCATACGTTTGCCAGCGGCGGCAGCACGGTTGTATAGCAGCGATCCCACATGGGTCGAGCCAATAAAGGAGAGCGCTTTAATATCCTGGTGATCGGCAATCTGATTCGCCACATCCGGGCCACCGTGTACAACGTTTAACACCCCAGCGGGAATGCCCGCCTCATGTGCCAGCTCCACCAACCGCATGGTGGAACTGGGGTCCTGTTCAGAAGGTTTCAGCACAAAGGTGTTACCGGTGGCAATCGCCAGTGGGAACATAAAGCAGGGCAACATAATCGGGAAGTTGAATGCCGTAATGCCGGCGCCCACCCCCAACGGCTGGTGCATGGTGTAAACATCGACTTCGTTAGCGGCATTCTCGGCAAGCTCACCAAGCTGCAACGAGGTAATCGAGCAGGCATGCTCAACCACTTCCAGGCCGCGCCCCACCTCGCCTTCAGCATCGGGCAGTGTTTTACCGTGCTCTTCAGTGATCAACGCAGCTAGTTCAGCGGTATGCTCACGAATCAGAGCCTGCAGTTTCAGCATAATGCGCATCCGCTTGCCAAGCGGCACCTTACGCCACTCTTTAAACGCGGTTTTGGCGCTGGCAATGGCACGCTCTACCTCTTCTGCTGTACAGAAGGGAACACGGGCGACGACCTCCTGCGTCGCTGGATTCACCACATCACGCCACTCCTGGCTTTGCGATATGACGGGCTGACCATCGAGATACATGGGTATTTCGCGAACAGGCATGGTTCTGCTCCTGATGGTTATGTTTGTTATTGGCCGTGGATGTAACGGCAGTAAAGACGTTAACAGGGTATATCAGCATGTTTACGTTAACGTCAACTATCACTTGGTACAGACAATATCTGCAACTTGCCACCGATTACACTTTCCATAGCGGCTCAGCCATCGCTATGCTGACTATAATAGCCAACGTGTTAGCAACGCTGAGTGCGGTTCCCATGATGCGCAATGTGATCATTACACAAGGAGGCAACCATGCAGACTTTTAGCTGCCGCTGCGGCAACCCGCTTTTTTTTGAAAATACTCACTGCATTAGCTGTGAATCCGAAGTGGGGTGGTGCCCTGCCTGCACCAATATCGTCGCACTGGAGCCTCTTTCGGGCGGCGGCTATCGCTGCACGCACACCAGTTGCGGCACCACTCTTATGAAGTGCCATAACTACGCGGTTGAGAATGTATGTAACCGCATGGTCATAATGGATGAGGGCCATGCCGATACGTTGTGCGACTGCTGCCGCTATAACGAAGTGATTCCCGACCTTGATATCAGTGGTCACCGTGAGCGCTGGGCAGCCCTTGAGGCGGCTAAACGTCGACTGTTTCATACCCTGAATTTATTAAAGCTTCCCCATGGCACGGAAGGGGATGCGATACGTGTACCACTCAGCTTCTCATTTATGGCGGACGCCTTACCCGACCAGGGCCTCTGGCGTTCCACCGCCAGCCAGGAGAAAGTCTATACCGGTCATGCTAACGGCCATATCACCATTAATGTGAAAGAGACCGATGATGTTGAGCGCGAGCGTTTGCGCGTCGATATGAATGAGTCTCATCGCACACTGATCGGCCACTTCCGCCATGAGGTTGGACACTACTACTGGGATTTACTGGTCAAAGAGCAGGATGAAGGCAAGTGTTGCCAGGTGTTTGGTGACCATAACAACCCTACCTATGCCGAGGCATTAGAGCAGTATTATCAACAGGGAGCACCGGCTGACTGGCCAACGCGCTTTATCTCTGCGTACGCCACGATGCACCCCTGGGAGGATTTTGCTGAAACGTTTGCCTTTTATCTGGATATGGTGGCGGTGCTGGATACTGCGCTACATATGGGGCTTTCCCGGGCAAAGCACGATGGCACCCTGGATGGCATGCTGCTCGCCTTCCATCAGGTGGGGCTGGCAGTCAACGAACTCAACCGGGACATGGGGTTACTGGATTTGGCTCCTGGGGTAATTGCGCCTGCGGTTCGGGATAAGCTGGCGTATCTGCATACCTTGATTCAGAACGCGAACGCCAGCCCCCAAGCTTAACAGCAGTTAATCGTTGTCATGATCGCCCGCGTGGCCCTGACTTTGTCGCTGGGCCACGCGGGGGACATTATCCGCATTCACAAAATAGGTCGTGCTCAGGGTATCGTGAATGGCAGCAAAACCAATTTGCAGTTCGTCCACAAATGCATGTAGCTTACTGGGCGAGTGAGCGAGCGCCTGAATATCCGCATCGACCACATCTGCCCGCACCAACGATACCGTTGCCGCTACGCGGTCCTGCCTGGGTAGCAGTTGAAGCTCATGGCTCAGAATTTCCAGACTACAGGCAATAGACCGTGGCAGGTTAGGGTCCTGAAGCAAAAAACGCAGCACGTCTGGTCCACGCACCCGCAGGCGCACCTGCTGGCGATACATCTGATAGGCAGTCAGCGATTTCAGCACGCTCATCCACTGCAGGTTTTCAAATGGCAATAGCTCTTCTGGATTTTGAGGCAATAGACTTGCCGAACGAACGTCCACGATACGGGTGGTCATGTCCGCCCGCTCAAGCTGACGCCCCAGCTCAATAAAGGTGCGCGCTGAACCGTGGCTCAAGGTGCCCTCAATCAGACCGGTTAAGGTCTGACAGCCGCGAATCACATTTTTCAAAAACGCATCCCGTCGCCGCAGGCTCACGCCGTTTTCGGCATGGTCCGCAACGCTAAGATAAAGCTGGTTCACTTCCTCCCAAATTTCCCGCGGTACCACATCCCGCGTGGTACGCAGATTTTCCCGGGCGCTCGCCAGTGCGGATAGAATGGAACTGCCGTTTTGTCCATCAGCACATAAAAAGTGCACCACACTTCGTTCATCAAAGCTGGAATGGCTGGCATTAAACGCCTCCAGCGTACCGGTCATCTCAATGAGCGGTGCCCACCCCAAGGGTAGATGACGCGGCAAATCCAGCATCAAGTGGCTATTTACGCTCAATAAGCGTGCGGTATCTTCGGCCCGTTCGATGTAACGCGCCATCCAGTAGAGGTTTTCAGCTACACGTGACAGCATGGCGCTAGACTCCTTCCTGCTCAGCGGTCGGCGCCGCATTCTCATCAGTTTCGACTATCCAGGTGTCCTTACTGCCACCGCCTTGAGAAGAGTTCACCACCAGCGACCCTTCCACCAAGGCAACACGTGTTAATCCCCCGGTAGTGACATGGGTTTCCGGCCCGGAGAGAATAAACGGGCGCAGATCCACGTGGCGGGGCTGAGGCAGCCCATTGGCCAGAGTAGGCGTTGTTGACAGGGCCAGGGTCGGCTGGGCCATATAATTACGCGGATTGGCTTTAATCAAGCGGGCAAACTCGTCGCGGGTCTCCTTGGTGGAGCGTGGGCCGATCAGCATGCCATAACCACCCGATTCGTTGGCAGGCTTGACCACCAGCTCATCCAAATGCTCCAACACGTATTTACGGTCATCCTCAAACATGCACAGGTAACTGGGCACATTAGGCAACAGCGGTTCCTGATCCAGATAGTAGCGAATCAACTCAGGCACAAAGGCATAGACCACTTTATCGTCAGCGACCCCTGCACCCGGAGCATTGGCCAATGCCACTTTACCCGCCCGCCAGGAACGCATTAGCCCGGCAACCCCTAGCATTGAGTCCAGATTAAACGCTTCCGGGTCAAGAAACTCATCGTCCACCCGGCGATAGATAACATCAACGCGGCGCAGCCCTTCCACGGTACGCATATACACCACATCATCGTCATCCACCAGCAGGTCACTGCCCTGCACCAGCTCCACCCCCATTTGCTGGGCAAGATAGGCGTGTTCAAAGTAAGCAGAGTTGTAGATGCCGGGGGTCAATACCACGACTTGTGGGTCATCACCTGAACGGGGTGACATAGCCGCCAGCATGTCATAAAGCTGGGCAACATAATCATCCACCGGCAGGATTTTGCCCGAAGCAAACAGCTCGGGAAATACCCGCTTGGTCACGTTGCGGTTCTCAAGCATATAAGAAACGCCGGACGGGATACGCAGATTGTCTTCCAATACATACAGCGTGCCATCACCACCACGCACGAGGTCGGAGCCACAAATATGGGCCCATATGCCATGAGGGGGGGTCACACCCACACACTGAGGACGAAAGTTAGCCGACTGGGCCAATACTTCTGCTGGCAATACATTGTCTTTAACCACTTTTTGATCGTGATAAAGGTCATCAATAAATAAATTAAGGGCTTGAACGCGCTGTTTAAGACCCGCCTCAGTTTTCCGCCACTCACTGGCAGAAATAATTCGCGGCACAATATCAAACGGCCAGGCACGGTCGATCATGGCCCCTTCAGAGTAAACGGTAAATGTGATTCCCATCGTGCGAATAGCAATTTCTGCCGCTGTTTTCCGCTCCGCTAGTTCTTCGGCGCTAAACCGGGCCAGCATATTGCAAAGCTCATCTGCCGATGCACGAGGCTTACCAGGTGCAGCTAACAGCTCATCGTAATAATCACGGCACGCATAGTTATTCCAATTCACTTGGCTCATGGGCGCTCTCCTGGCGCTGGGGTGGAAGCGGCAACTTCCTTAAGCAGTAGTGTAGGCCTGCCGCGCGCAATCAACGTAGTCTTCGCACATATAACCACGCAAAATACGTACCACCTTTTGCGATCTTTCAACGCTACGACACCTCAACTTCAAAGAACTTTTTACCTTTTCACTACAGCCCCCCCTCAAAAGGGAGATAAACAAACAGATACCTTTAAAAGGCACAAAAAAGGTGCGCCAAGCAAACCAAAATAGTGCATTTAGTGTTTTTCACACTTCTTAAACGGCTTAGTGCATATTGCAGCTGCAAAAAAGATCAAGTGGAACGATACTTCCGATACTTATCTTTCTTAACCGATACCTCGAACCTGTTTAATCGGTTGGTAATGGCTTTTTAGAGGCTGGCTCATGACTATTCGCGTTGCCTTGCATCACCGTACCACCTACCGCTTTGATCGCCCCGTGCGTTTGTCGCCACACGTCGTGCGTCTGCGGCCTGCACCCCACTGCCGCACCCATATTGATGCGTATTCACTTAATATTTCCGGCGATGATCATTTTTTAAACTGGCAGCAGGATCCGTTCGGTAACTTCAATGCCCGCCTCGTGTTTCCTGAGCCACGCAAAGAGCTGACCATTGCCGTTGAGCTTATCGCTCCCATGACGGTGATTAATCCATTTGATTTCTTTCTGGATGATATCGCCCAAAAAATCCCTTTTACCTATTCAGAGGAACTACGCAAGGAATTAGGCCCCTATCTGGAAGTCACCGAAGCAGGCCCTCGCTTGATGGAGTGGCTTGAAAAGGTGTCGCGGGAGCCTACTACCAGTGTTGACTTCCTGGTCGCACTCAACCAGCGGCTACACGAAGACATCAGCTATCTGGTACGTATGGAACCCGGCGTACAGAGCTGTGAGGAAACGCTGACCCTGGAGAGCGGCTCCTGCCGCGACAGCGCGTGGCTACTGGTGCAGGTTCTGCGCCATTTGGGGCTGGCCGCACGCTTTGTATCAGGCTATCTGATTCAACTGACACCCGATGTTAAAGCGTTGGACGGCCCCAGTGGAACCGAGGTCGACTTCACCGATCTGCACGCCTGGGCCGAAGTATTTCTGCCCGGCGCTGGTTGGGTGGGGCTTGATCCCACCTCTGGCCTGTTTGCGGGAGAAGGGCATATTCCCCTTGCAGCAACACCGACGACCGGCAGTGCAGCGGCCATCACCGGCTTTTCCGACAAGTGCGAGGTCGAGTTTGACGTGGAGATGCACATTGAGCGCATCCACGAAGACCCACGGGTGACCAAACCCTACAGTGACCAACAGTGGCAGCAGATTGTACACCTGGGGGATCAGGTCGATAACGTGCTCAATCAAGAGGACGTGCGCCTGACCATGGGGGGCGAACCCACCTTTGTTTCCATTGACGATATGGAAAGCCCTCAATGGAACACTGACGCACTGGGTGACCATAAGCGTGAACGCGCCGAGGTGCTGCTCACACGTCTACAGGCAGCTTATGCGGCTGGTAGCGTGGTTCAACAGCAGCAGGGCAAGTGGTATCCCGGCGAGCCACTCCCCCGCTGGGCACTGGCCTGCTACTGGCGCAAAGACGGTGTACCGCTATGGCGTGATCCCAAATGGCTGGCCTGTATGGAAGGAGCCCCCAACGTTGAGGTCGATGATGCCCTGACCCAGCGCTTTACCCACGCACTCAGTAAACGGCTGGGGATTGCGCAGCGCTACTGGATCCCCGCCTTTGAAGATGCCTACTACTATCTGTGGAAAGAGCAAACGCTGCCGGTTAACGTTGACCCGCGCAAAGCGGATTTAAAAGATGATGCCGAGCGCCGGCGCCTAGCCCGGTTGCTGGAACAGGATTTAGGCACGGTGGTGGGTTATGCCCTGCCCATTCGCCACTCAATCGCCCAATCACATCACTGGGAAAGCGGGCGTTGGCCATTGAAACGTGACCACCTGTTCCTGGTGCCCGGTGATTCCCCAATGGGGTTACGCCTACCTCTTTCCGCGCTGCCCTGGGCAGACCCGGAAGATCAGCCCCAACCACAATCACTGTTTGCACCACGCCCTGAGATTGGTGATATTCACGGAGAGGTCGCCAGACGACACACAGAGCAACACCGTTACTCCAGCGCTGAGCGCCATGGTCAAAGCCTGCATCCAAGCCATAGCCATCCTGAAGGTGAGGCAGTACAGCAGCAGCCCAGCGCCGAAAACGACCGTGAGCATAGTGTTATTCACACCAGCTTGTGCGTGGAGCCACGAGACGGACGTTTACACATTTTCCTGCCACCGCTGACCCAGTTAGAGCACTACCTGGATCTGCTCAGCAGTATCGAGGAGTGTGCACGTGAGCTTGCCTGCCCGGTAATGATCGAAGGCTATGCCCCACCACGCGATCCACGTCTTGAAAGCTTTATGATCACCCCGGACCCTGGTGTCATCGAAGTGAATATTATGCCTGCCGCCAGTTGGCAAACCCTGGTCGCCCAAACCGAGCGACTCTACGATGAGGCGCGACAGGCCCGCCTGGGCACCGAAAAATTTATGCTGGATGGCCGGCATACGGGCACTGGTGGTGGTAACCACGTTACCCTTGGTGGTATTACCCCGGATGACTCACCGTTTTTGCGTCGCCCTGATTTGCTGGCGAGCCTGGTCACCTACTGGCAGCACCACCCCTCGCTTTCCTATCTGTTTTCAGGCTTGTTTATTGGCCCCACCAGCCAGGCTCCACGGGTGGATGAGGCACGGCACGAAGCGCTTTACGAGTTGGAAATTGCGCTTCAACAAATGCCCGAAGGTGAAGTCGTACAGCCGTGGCTGGTGGACCGTCTGCTGCGCCACCTGCTGACTGACCTGACTGGCAACACTCACCGCGCCGAGTTCTGTATTGACAAACTTTATTCGCCAGATAGTGACAGTGGCCGACTGGGGCTGCTGGAGCTGCGCGGCTTTGAAATGCCCCCCCATGCCCGAATGGGGTTGATGCAAATGCTGCTGATTCGCGCCCTGGTGGCCCGTTGCTGGAAAACGCCCTACCGGGCCAAGCCGGTGCGCTGGGGCAGCGCCCTGCAGGATCGCTGGATGCTTCCCCATTACCTGTGGGAGGACTTAAGCGATGTACTCAGCGACCTGCGCCATCACGGCTTTGATTTTGAGCTGGAGTGGTTCGCACCATTCCTTGAGTTCCGCTTCCCAGTGCATGGCCGCCTGCACACCCCCATGCTGAATATTGAGCTACGCCAGGCTATCGAGCCATGGCATGTGCTCGGCGAAGAAGCGACCGCAGGCGGTACGGCACGCTATGTTGACTCCTCCGTCGAACGCCTAGAAGTAAAGGTGAACGGTATGAGCGGAGACCGCTATATAGTGACGTGTAACGGTCGACGGGTACCGCTTAACGCCACCGGGCGTAACGGCGAAGCCGTCGCAGGCGTTCGCTATCGTGCCTGGCAGCCACCCTCTGCACTTCATCCCCAAATTCCCATACACGCACCACTGGTATTTGACGTGGTGGATACCTGGAACCAGCGCTCAGTGGCAGGCTGCACCTATTACGTGGTACACCCAACGGGGCGTAGTTTTGAAACCTTCCCCGTTAACGCCTTTGAAGCCGAGGCCCGGCGCTTGGGGAGATTCAGCGATAACGGTCATGGCCATGGTTTTCAGGCACCTGCGGCTGAAATGCTCAGCCAGGAGCTGCCGTATACACTGGACCTGCGCTGGCGCCCAAGCTAATGCTTTCATATTAACGCCAGCTGCAGGATAATCCGCCCCTTACCGGCTAAGGACAACAAGGATCATGACGGCCCCTGTCTCTCCCTCACTGCTTGAACTCGGCGCCGCCGGGCTCGTTGAGGATTACTTGAATCAGCTAGGCAAGGGACAGCCCGGCACTTTCGACGCGCTGCTCGATCGCCAGGGCCAACTGCGCCCTGGCTGGCAAAGCCTGCTCGGCGCCCTTGAAGCGTTAGGAGCGGATGGCCGATACCAGCAGCATGAAGAAATCCAGCGGCTACTGGCGGAAAACGGTGTCATCTTTAATATGCACGATGACACCCAGGGACGCTCATGGCGACTTGATCCTCTCCCCTGGGTCATCAGTCAGGCCCAGTGGCAGGCGCTGGAGGTTGGCCTGACCCAGCGAAGCCGCTTGTTTAACGCGCTATATAATGACATTTACGGTGCCCGAACGCTCTTTGATGCTGGCTTGCTACCAACCCAGGCACTATTAGCATCCCCCCACTATCTGCTTCCCTGCCATGGCTCCCAGCCCAACGACAGACCTGCCATCAGCTTCCATGGCGTTGACGTGATACAGGATGCCGAGGGTCAATGGCGCGTATTTGGCGACCGCCTACAGGCCCCTTCCGGCACTGGTTTTGCGCTGGAAAACCGCATTTTGATGGCCCGCGCCCTACCGGAAATGTATCGCAATGCACCCTTAAAGCGCCTAGCGGGCTTTTTGGATAAGTATCACCGCACGCTAACCGCACTGACCTACCAGCACAAAGATAACCCCAGTGTCGTATTACTTACCCCTGGGCCAGGTAGCCCACGCTACTTTGAGCACGCCTACCTCGCCAACTACCTCAATATCGATCTGGCAGAAGGCCAGGATATGGTCGTGCGAGATAGCAAACTATGGCTGCGTACATTAGGTGGTTTACAGGCAGTGGACGTGGTATTGCGCCACTGTGATGACGCCTACTGTGATCCACTGGAGCTCAGGGGTGATTCACAGTTGGGTGTGCCAGGATTACTACAGGCCTCCCGAGCCAACGGCGTGGCAATGTCCAATGCACTTGGGGTGGGCATTCTTGAATCGCCAGAACTCGCCGATTATTTACCCGCCCTGTGCGAGCATCTGCTTGGCGAACCCCTGCTGTTACCCAATGCTAATGCCAGCACACAGGCCGCCACCGCTCCGGTGTTTGATCACCAGATGCAGCGTTTAAGACCCACCACGCTCAACCTGCGCTGCTTTGTTTCACGTACGCCGGGCAGTGTCGCCACCGCTGGACAGCAACGTGGCGATTACCATGTAATGCCAGGAGGGCTGGCCTGGGTGGGGGAACCCGGCTCACCGTCATTAAGCAGTCCGGTCGTGAAAGATGTATGGGTGACAGCCAATACGCCACAGCCTCATGTCAGCCAGCTACGCCAGGCACGCGGCCCGGTGGTGGCCACCCGAGACGGAACCGACCTGCCCAGCCGTGTCGCCGAAAGCCTGTTTTGGCTGGGGCGCTACGGTGAACGCCTGGACTCACGTGCCCGACTGCTACGTGAAGCACTTATGCGGCTAATGGAGTACGACCAGGACGAAATTGCCGATCAGCTACTCAATGAGTTGCTGCTGGCATTGGAAATCACCACACTAAGCAGTGATAACAAGGAGGTTAAGTCTCCCCTGGTAGGCTTTGCGCAAAAACGCACGGCGCTGTTAGCCCAGTTTGATGATAGCGACCCCCAGGCATTACAGCCGCTGTTTGCCCAGCTACTACGCAATGCCCGCAGCGTACGCGACCACCTGGGCGACGACTCCTGGCGGGTACTCCACCAGTTACGGCAGCGGGTCAGCACCTTTAACCCAAGCCTTGGCGCCAGTGCCGCCCGCCGCGCCTGCGAGGGTCTCTCAGCGCAAATAGCCGCTTTCTTTGGGTTGTGCAACGAAACCATGCCCCACCACTACGGTTGGCGCTTTATGGATATCGGACGCTTTTTAGACCGTGTTTTAGGGCTGCTCTCACTGCTGAAACTCACCCTGAATGCTCCTCACTCTCCTGGGCTGGCGCTGTGGGAAGTGGTACTCGCCACCACCGATAACTTTACCGCTTACCGCAGACGTTACCGTAGCGAACTGCATCCAGAAGCGATTCTGGACCTGCTGCTATTTGATGAGACCAACCCGCGTTCAGTGGGTTACATGCTTAAGCGGCTTGAACGCCAGATGGATAGACTGCCCGGAAGCTCATCGCCCTACCGCAACGCCGAACGACGGCTGTTGATCCAGGCAAACGCGACACTGCATCTGGCCGATATTGACCGCTTGAGCCATCTTGCCGATACACCCGAAGCGCAAGATGCGCTGGAGCAGCTGCTGGATGACTTGATTAAGCCCCTGAATGCGCTTTCTGACGCCATCAGCCACAGCCATTTCAGCCATGTAGAGCGGCCGCGCCAATTAGTCAGCATGGAGCCCGACGAATGAATTACACCTTGCGGCACACCACGCGCTACCACTACAGCGCACCGGTCACCCTGTGCCATAGTGAGGCGCGAGTGCTGCCGCGAAAAACCCAGCATCAGCAGTGCGGAGCTTCAGAGTTAACCATTAGCCCCATGCCCCAGGTGCAGGCTGAAAGGCGCGATGTATTTGGCAATCGTGTACTCTACTTTGCCATGGAAAACGTCCACCAAACCCTGGACGTTACAGTGGTCACCCCCCTCAACACCCAGCCGATTGGGCCATTGCCAGCCTCTTCGCCCGCATGGGAACACGTTGCTGAACAACTCAGCGCGGACAGCCATTTTGATATGCAGCTCTACCGCCTGGACTCGCCGTTTATCCGCCGTAGTGAAGAGTTGGCGGCCTTTGCATACAGTTGCTTTACCCCAGGTCGCCCCCTGGTCGAAGCAGCACTGGCGCTGAACCAACACATTTACGACACCTTTGAGTACGACCCCAGCTTCACCACACTGGCCACCCCGCTGAGTGACGTATTGGCTAATCGCCGGGGAGTGTGCCAGGACTTTGCTCACCTAGCCATTGGCGCACTGCGTTCGGTGGGCCTGGCAGCACGTTACGTTAGCGGCTATCTGGAAACTCAGCCGCCTCCCGGCCAGCCAAGGCTGATCGGGGCAGATGCATCCCATGCCTGGCTGGCCACCTGGATTCCCGATTGGGGCTGGCTCTCTTTGGACCCCACCAATGGCACCATCGCTGGCGAGCAGCACCCGGTTCTGGCCTGGGGGCGCGATTATGCAGACGTTGCGCCACTCAAGGGTGTGATGAATGGCGGTGGTGATCACCAGCTTGAGGTAGAAGTGGATGTCATGCCGTTGACATCCAATGCGACATAACCCCCTACCGTGTTAATCGCCCCCGTTTACCCGGCGGGCAACTTGACGACCTTCCTATAAAGACAGGATGATATATAGGTCTAAAAGGAAGAAACCATGCAGCCTAGCGGAACACCCAGTCACAGCGAGAGTACATCGCGCCGAATTACTCGGACACTGGGCCTATGCTGCTTTTTAGTGCTAATGTTTGGCTCATCGAGCCACCTGCACGCGCCTCATTTTAAAGACGTTAAGCAAACCAGCCAGTCCTTCAGTAATCATACTGATCAACGTAGTTTTGCATATCTGCCAGAACTGCCCCGCATTCGTCATGAAGCGCAAAAAAAATTGTCCGGCGATCCTGCTCCCTTTATTTTTGATTCGCCCGTCGACGATGCCTTTTTAAGCACGTATTTCTCCCTCCAATCGCTGAGCATCGCGCTGATTGTCAGCTTGTCCTGGATAGTATTCCTCTACCGAACAGGGGATAACCGCCGCCCTCCCCCTCGCGCTCCTCCTGCCCGCGACACCCATATCAACAGTATTGACTGATTCACCAACGATGACAGCAGGATAGCTGTCTATCGGCATTTAAGTCGTAGCCATTAAGGACACTTTATGTTTCTAGTCGACAAGCTTATTTTACTTGCCGCAGTACTGCTCTTGGTGGGCATTTTATCGAGCAAACTATCCGCGCGAATCGGCCTTCCGGTGCTGGTTTTATTCTTAGTCATTGGTATGCTGGCTGGCGAAAGTGGTATTGGCGGAATTGCGTTTGACGATCCTGCCTGGGCCCACGCGCTGGGTACCATGGCATTGGCCATGATCCTGTTTGATGGCGGACTACAAACACCTACCTCCTCCATCAAGGCAGTGTGGAAACCAGCCTCGCTACTAGCCACGTTAGGCGTTCTGGTAACAGCACTTATTACCGGCGTTGCTGCCGCTTATATCCTGGGTTTATCCCTTCTTGAAGGTCTGCTGCTTGGCGCAATTGTCGGCTCCACTGATGCTGCTGCTGTATTTTCCTTGCTGCGTAACGCGGGCATTCACATCAACAAACGCCTGAAATCAACATTAGAAATCGAGAGCGCTTCAAACGACCCGATGGCTATTTTCTTAACCGTTGGCCTGTTGGAAGTCCTCGTTAACGGTATGGAGCCGGGCGCAGGGTTATTACAACTCTTTGTTGTTCAGATGGGGGTAGGCGCTTTGGTCGGCATTGGGGTTGGCTGGGCATCGGTCAAACTTATCAACCGTATCCACCTGGTAGCTTCTGGCCTCTATCCCGTGATGGTAGCTGCGTGTGGTTTCCTCTCTTTCGGTATTTCTGCCAACCTGGGCGGTAGCGGCTTCCTGGCGATCTTCTTAACAGGAGTGGTTATCGGCAACCGCCGTATCGCCTTCCAGCGCAGCACCTTTTTATTCCATGACGGGCTTGCCTGGTTAAGCCAGATCATCATGTTCGTAATGCTGGGCCTGCTGATCGATCCTCTTTCGCTGCTGGATGTCTGGTTTGAAGGGCTTGCCATTGCAGCGGTGCTCATTTTAATAGCCCGCCCGATTGCCGTAGTCCCCATCATGAAGCTATTCGGCTTTAATGCCCGCGAAACCAGCCTGGTTTCCTGGGTAGGGCTGCGTGGTTCGGTTCCTATTATCCTGGCTATTTTCCCGCTTATGTTTGGTCTTGAAGGAGCTGAACTGATCTTCAACGTGGTGTTTTTCGTAGTGCTGATCTCAGCCTCTATCCAGGGTACAACGCTGCCTATTGTGGCTCGCAAGCTGAAGCTGACCGAGAAGCCGCCTGCGCTTCCCGCCGCCAGCCTTGAGATTACCGCACTGGATGAAGTGGATGCCGATATTGTGGAGTACACACTAAGCGAACAGCCACGTGCAGCCGGTCGTCGCCTTTCACAAATGGCGCTACCTGATACCACGGTGGTGGCGATGATCACGCGAGGTCAAGAGGTTATTCCACCACGCGGTTCCACCGAGTTACAGGCGGGAGATCACCTGTTTGTGGTACTGCGCCCAGAAACACGCCCCTTTGTCGATTGTGTATTCTCTGACGCCCCCGACACTGTCAGTAATGACTTTCCCGACCAACCGTTAAGGTTAAAAGGAAGCACTACTCTTGGCGATTTACGCCATTCTTATGGCTTTGCCATTAATGAGAGTGAGAGTAGTACAACATTGGATGCCCTATTACACTCCAAACTGCCCACGCCGTTAAGCGCAGGTGACACGCTCAAGCTGGATGATGGGATTGACCTTGTAGTGGAAGGCATTCTGGGAGAAAGAGTGACCACGGTAGGCTTGACCGTCGCGTCAGAAGGTGAAAATAACTGATACCACACGATGCATAGCCTCAAGTAAGTAGAGGCTATGCATTAAATTGCGTTAGCTTGCTAGGCGGCTTCGTAAGCCGCTTTTAAGCGATAAAACTCATCCACGATGGCCGCCATTTCCATGGCATCATAGTCACACAGCCCACTAACCACCAGTTTTTTAGAGCCAACACCCACCGCCTGCCCCCCCGACTCAATAGAGAACTCCAAGAGAGCCTCCGCCCGTTTACCCTGCACCTCCAGAGAAGATTGGTTAAGGGCCAGGTCAGGTGAAAAGCCATCTAACCGCTCAAGGGAAAAGCCCATGCTATCGTAGATAACCAATGGGCGTTTGGGGTTGAACATCACCCCATGCTGCTCCATTAATGGCTTAAGATAATGTGGAAAGTTTTTACCTGAAAACGCCACATAGCAGCGGGCAAACGCTTCAACAGCGACTTCATCTCGGGTTATTTCACCACTGCGAACCACCTGTAGATAACATTTATCGCTCTCATCACACACGTGAAGATCGCCATTTTCTGCTTCACTAAACTTGAGAGGTGTGTCAGCACCTACCATATTGGTGAAGCGAAATTCCATTTGTCGCGACAACCCAAACTTCACAAGCACCAGCGTAAATAGCAGGTCACCAGGTACGCAAAAACGGCGCGCGCCCGGGTTATGAATTGGATTGTAATCGCCGGCCACACCTTTGGCGAAACGGCTGGCCTGCTCTGCGGAGATCACCACATACTCTCCGCGCTGCGCGTAATAATCCTTAAACATGGCGTTTGCTGCCTGCCTAGCGTTGAAATCGAAAACCCATAATTGCTCCACGTCACGCATAATGCCATAAAACACGCGCCAACAGGAGGCACCTGCCTGGAAACCGGTATGACAAACGAGAAACCCACGCGAAAACGCCTGCCACGTGCTCTGCTCATTGCGCTGATAATGACCTTGATGCTCGCGCTCATATGGCTGGTTGGCAGCCACTGGTTGTTAAACAGCCAATGGCTGCCACAACGTATTTCACATATTGAAGATGTAGAAGTACGCTGGTCAAATGCGACAAGCCTGCACCCTGGCCGTTGGGAGGTGGAAAACCTCTACCTTGCCAGGGACGACGATGCATTGCCGATCACCGTGGAAGCCCAGCAGGCAACACTCTCGTTGTCCTTACTGTCGCTGTTACGCGGCGAACTGCATATCCAGACGCTGGATGCCAACGGCATTCGCCGCCTGACCGTCGGCGATATAGCCCTGGAAGCCGAAGGCCAGTTGCAGGTAACAGATACGCAGTTCAGTCGCGAAACGCTGGCAGTCCCCTATGTATCACTGGATATTACTCAGGGCCGACTAATACGCCTGACTGACCAGACCACACTAGTACGCGATATTAACCTCCGCACCACCGCCTCCCTTACAGCGATTGCACCAACGCACGTTCCCAGCGAGCAGCTCACCGCAGAACTGCTTAGCGCTCTATCGACACAACTTACTATAGATGCTCAAGCAGATGCCTGGGACGTTTTTATGCCCTACCTGGAAGCACTCCCCTGGTTAACCCTGGATGGTCGCGGTGCCCTGACAGGCGAGTTGACCCTTGAGGGAGGAGAGTTCCAGGCCGGAAGTGAGCTTACTCTGGATGCACCGGCGCTGCGTTTATCCATTGATGAACAGCGCCTGCGCGCCCATGAAGAAGAAGCACCACGCTGGCTGATTGCCGACATGCCACCACCGCGCCATACCGCCACAGGTGAAGGCCAGGTGCGTCTGGCAGTAGAAAACGGCCAACTGCAGTTCGCTACCGATCTGGCTAATGTGGTACTCGCAGACACTCACCCTTATGCCACCAATACCCAACTCAATCTCGCTACCAGCATTCCCAACCGACGTCTCGACCGATTGGAACTTCCCACTGGCGCCACCCTTGAGGTCAAGGGAGATATTAGCCGTCTGGATATGCTTGACCGTTATCTGGCCCATACCTTTGACGACCAGGGCATTCAGCTTTCCGGGCATGGACATATCGAAGCCAGCTTCACCCTTCGCGATGCCCGCCCTTATCAAGCAATACTGGCTATTCAGGCTCCAGAACTTGCCGCTGAGCTGCTTGATTTTGCAGCACGTGGCAGTGGCACCCTGACTGCCCAGCTATCGCCGGAAGAGATGGTCGATGCCAGTCTGGTATTTACCGATGCCACGCTTAACCATCACCAGCAAACGCTGCTGGCTGATGCTGATATCACCCTGAATGCCTTTAGCTCAATCGACCCGGAGCAGGCACGGGAGCATGCGACAGCAACACTGTACTGGCAGGATGCCAGGCTACCGGACATCAGCGTGCTGCAAACGTACCTGGCAGCACTATTGCCTGATTCGACACCCGTAGAGCTGCTTGGCGGCCTGGCAGCCAGCCACGGGCAACTTACCTTCACCACCGGGCAGCTTAGCGGTGAGATCTCCCTTGCGGGGGAACAGCTAACCACTCGCTGGCAACACAGCGAGCAAAGCGGCACACTGGAAAGCAATGCCCAACTGACATTAGCCATTCATCAGGCAGCACTGGATGGCACAGCCCTGGACATCAGTGGGACACGCCTGCGCTGGCAGGTAGCGGATACCCAGTCACTCGCTGAACGCCTGGAAAGCACCCTCATGCTAAGAGAAGGGCATTTCCAACGCCACAATAACATCCCTAGCGGTCGCTTTATCCTCGAAGGGAGTGTTCAACAGCTGGGGTTCCTCAATACCTTCCTGCCTGATGCCCATGGCCTTGCCCTTTCAGGTAATGGGCAACTGTTCGCCGAAGGCGCCTTTCGTGATGACCGCCTTCTGGCGCCTACCCGCCTGCGGGTGAATGCCAACCAACTGGAAGTCGCCTTTTTAGACTACCTTGCCACTGGCCGGGGCGAACTCACCGCCCAGCTCGATAGTGCCGAACAGGCCCAGCTTTCGCTTGGCATTCCCCACTTTTCTCTTATGCGTCAAGACGATGACCGCCCCCACCTGGAAGGCCGTCACTTTGCCTTAACCACGCAAACCGACCGTTTTAGTGATGTGCTCGAATCCCCCGAGCCCGCCTACTTCACTACCCGCATCGCACTACCGATCACCGAAGTGCCCGACTTTACTCGCTATAACCGCTACCTGCCGGAGAATGCCGGGATTAGCCTACTCGGTGGCCAGGCCAGCCTTACCAGCGAATGGCTGTTAGAGGGATTAAATGCCCAGGGGGAAATCACCCTGCGCGCCTTTGGCGCGGATATGGCACTGCTTGACCAGCAGTTACGGGGCGATGTTGAGCTGCATTTACAGCTCACCGACGGCGATGTGGAGGCACGCCATTTTACAGCCAACGATTCGTTTCTACGCCTGGAAAATGTATTACGCATGAGCGCAGAAGGCACTCAGGATGCGGGCTGGTGGGTTCAGCTCACCATGGATGAGGCGCAACTGGAGTGGGGAGATCCTGTTCGGCTAAACAGCCAGCTACGCCTGGCCATGCGGGATACTGGCCTGCTTGCCCGGCTCTTTTTGGCCCGTGCCCGCGAAAACGACTGGTTAGGCAGGCTGTTAAACGTGCATAACATTAACGGAAGCGCTGAACTGCAGATTAATGGCGAGCGTATCCGGCTGCATAACCTCGCCTTGACCGGGGGCCCACTGCTGATGCTTTCCGACGTCACACTGGCCGAAAAGAGCGCCAATGGCGCCCTTTATGCCCGCCTTGGCGCATTGGGAATAGGTGTGGAACTGGTCGATAGCGAACCAGCCTTACGGGTGTTACAGCCACGGCGTTGGTTTGATCGCTGGCGAGAAGCGAATCGCTTTCCCAGACCTTAGGCCTCATAAGGGTGAAGCCCGGCTGGCACTTAACGCCGCTTTCTTTCCCGTCGAATCATCCTTACCCGCTCCTTCGCTTTTTCGTGCGTAGAGAGCGGTGCCCCCTCATCGGTGGTTTTTGGGGGTAACGTTACCCAGGCAAATACCGGCAGCGCA
Organism: Vreelandella olivaria; assembly: GCF_023507745.1. Classification (GTDB taxonomy): domain Bacteria; phylum Pseudomonadota; class Gammaproteobacteria; order Pseudomonadales; family Halomonadaceae; genus Vreelandella; species Vreelandella olivaria_A. The sequence continues at coordinate 85,529 of NZ_JALPZO010000039.1, forward strand.
AGGTGCCAATGAATCGCCGCCAGCCGCAGCCCCAAGGTGACCATAAGAGCGGCGGCGATGGTCATGGTAAGCGGCGCTCCCAGCCCATCTAATGCAACATATACAATGCCACCCGCTATGGCAGCAGTGGCGTATACCTCCTCACGCAGCACCATCGGCACCCGCTGAGCCAGGACATCCCGAATCATCCCTCCCGCCACTCCCGTCATCATGCCCATGAGGACGGCCACCAACCCCGACGTACCCAGCAACAGCGCTTTGTGGGTGCCAATAACGGTAAATAGTGCCAGCCCAAACGCATCCGCGACCGGCAAAAATCCCCTCGACAGACGGTGGATATAATGAAACCCCACTAACGACACGCCCACCGTGATCAGGATGACCCATAAATAGGTGGAATCGGCCACCCAGAATACCGGACGCACACCTAACACCAGATCCCGCAGGGTACCCCCGCCGATGCCTGTCACTGCAGCCAGCACCAGCATGCCAAAGGGGTCCATCCGCGAGCGGCATGCCAGAATCACGCCCGATAGGGCAAACACAATAACCCCCGCCATATCCAGCCAATAAATCACACCCGACACACGGTTCTCCTTCAATATTATCTAGGCTTTGTCTGAAAAGTCGGCGAGCGAAGGCCAGACAAGGCAAAAATCGGCGAAAAGACGGAGTTTACATACTGTAAATGAGTACTTTGATCGGACTCGCGCACGAGCCGATTTTTAACGCCGTATGGTCGAGCACAGCCAGTTTTCAGACAGAGCCTAGCCTAAACGGCGATCCCAAAAATGGCAGAGTACCACTATCATCCCCCACTGCCGCGCTTAAATTGTTCAATTTTTAATCACCAAACACCATTTTTGTAAGACATTGCCGACAAGCTTTGTAAGACATCGCTGACACCTGCCCTTAAGGGGTTGTGCTGGGCTCCTGGCTCGTTATTATCACTGTTTCTCATTAACAGTTGATGATTCCAGGAGGGAGCATGGCACTCAGCACGGGACTGCACTTCACCATCACACTGCCCGGCGTGGATGAGATCGCGGTGATCGACTTTACCCACCGGGAAGCCCTCTCCCAGCCCTTTGAACTCACCGTTAATCTGGCAAGCCGGGACAGCAACCTGGATGCCGCCGAACTGCTGGACCGTGAGGCCTGCTTAACCATCGAC
>NZ_JALPZO010000040.1 GCF_023507745.1 Vreelandella olivaria
CGTTTTACCGAAAATATTGCTGAGGAGTGTTCCTGGAAGCCACAAATGGATGCCGTTAAGCCATTTCTGAAGTGGTCGGCGATTATTTTAATGCCCATTGTCGTGATACTTATGCTGCTTGACCCTGTCTTTGTAATTGCCGGTATCGGGCCGCTAGGCATGGGCTTCATGGCTTGGATGAGGGGCACTTCCAAGGGCTATCAGGCAATGCAGCGAGACTACCGTCACCGTGAGTATGAGTGGACAAAAACAGAAGAGATTGTCGCTTGGCACAAGCGAAATTTAATCGGCCTACGCTTCACCTACCTCAATGAGGAAGGTGGTGAGTACTCGACCTATAGCTCTATTTTTTGCCATTCCGACAATTTTGAAGACAACGTTAACTATTTTAGAAACATGTTACCAGAGGTTCCTTATCATGAGCGAGAGCTTAAAGTTTATAGCAATTTCTCATTATAGAAAAACATGGGCAGCTGACAATAAAAAAGAATACTTAACCATTGTTGAGATTGCCAGAATACTGAGGGTAAGTATTTAAATCTAACCGCGAGGAGAGCCAGGGTATCAGTGTACCGACCCGCTTTGCACTTACCGTTCTCCTCTCCTCTAAAGCACAAGGATAAGTATATGTGGTTTATTCAACCCCAGCAGGACTATATCGCCCAAACCCCCTGGAAGCATGCCGATGAACCAGCGCTAATAAGCTGGCAAATCCGGGCACGTAATTATAATACCTTTGTTGCAAACATACTTTTTAGCGTTTTAGCATTCATTAGCTTAGGGTGGGCATATTTT
>NZ_JALPZO010000041.1 GCF_023507745.1 Vreelandella olivaria
TTTTGCGGCAGCTATATATTTCGCAGGTGTGTTGTTCGATGTTTGGTAGGGTGCCCGCTTGGCTGCGCCGCCCGCTGAACCTGCCAGCGACCGGCGAGGCGCTAAAGCGTAGAATCGGCGTTGAGGCCAGTCAGGCAGTGCACGGCCTACGCACCGCAACGCAAGGTTTCCGCCAGTTTGAGATACCCACAGTGTCCGAAGCGATAACGCGCGTGGGGCTGGCCGCCAAACTCACCAGTATCGGCAGCGCCGTAGGGGTTGGGCTGGATACTTACGCGACCCGTGACACTATCGCCGAGGCATGCGCCACAGGGCGCGAGGAAGAGTGCCAGCGTGTCCGCTATGTCGAGTATGGCAGGCTCACGGGGCGTACTGTTGGTGGGATCGTTGGAGGTGGTGCGGTTATTAACCGTGGCGTATGTCTGGCGGTCAGTCTTGATCTACGCGGTAAAGTGATATGTGGCGTAGTGGCCGCAGGCGCCGGGGCCTATGGGGGTGCCAAGGCGCTGGAACCGGCTGGTGAGCAGGTAGGGTTATTCTTCTATCGAACACTACATGGCGATAATAACAATGACAATCGCTGAAAACATTGTAGGGTTTGGTACTGGTATCTTCGGCCTGCTGTGCTTGGCGTTAGCATTTATCGCCAGCGTGGTGGCACTTTTCAAGATCGATGAAGCGGATCGTTATTTTGGAGAGTGGGACTCCCTTGAACTGCTTCACCTCAAGGGGCTGCCCTTCAGCCTTTGGCGTATGACGCATTACGGTTTTAAAATATTGTTCAGCC
>NZ_JALPZO010000042.1 GCF_023507745.1 Vreelandella olivaria
TGAGCGTCGGCGCTACCCAAGGCATGACCGATCACGTCTGGGGCACCCAGACCAACCCCACCACCGGCGCCACGACCAATCTTGACCTTGGCTCCGCCAGTGGTATCGGCCGCTTCGCCGGGCAGCGCGCCACCCAGGCGGCCATCGATGCCGGCATTCGCACTGCCATCGAAGGCGGCAGCTTCGAAGCCCATCTCGGCGACAGCGTCGAGAGCGCCGTGGCGCACGTGGTCAGCGGCGTGCTGTTCCATGCCGTGGGCGATCTCGCCAACGACCACCTCTGGCAGGAAGGCGACCCGCAAAAGATCGCATTACATGCCCTGATCGGCGGCAGCATCAGCGAAGCGATGGGCGGGGATTTTGCGACCGGTGCACTGGCCGCCGGGGCCAGCGAAGCCCTCGTTCACGAACTCGTAGGGGATGCCAGCCGCACCGAATTCAGCAACGCCGCCGCCCAGGTCGTCGGCATCGTGGCGGCGGAGCTTGCGGGCGGTAACGTCAACGACGGCGCCTTTATCGCTGGGCAGGTGGAATCCTACAACCGACAGCTACACACCCAGGAACGGGAACTGGCCCGCGACCTTGCCGAAGCGAGTGATGGCCAATTCACGCTGGAAGAGATCGAGGATGCCATGCGCGGGATGTACAATCTGGCTGGAGATGAAGCCCCCGGGGATAACATCATTGTTCCCTTGCTAGCGGGTCTTAGCCCCGATGAACTGGGTTACTACGACTTCGGAGGTCAGTGGGTACAGGTACCCATGCCAGACGGCACTTACGAACTGC
>NZ_JALPZO010000043.1 GCF_023507745.1 Vreelandella olivaria
TCGCGGGTTTAGTCAACGGTGAAGGCCAGGAGGTATTAGACGTTCAACTGAGTGGCGGACGCGGCACCCATGCAGGCAACTACGACCACACCGCCAGCGGCGATGCGCAAAACTACCTGCTGACCTTCGTGGATGGCGAGCTAACCATTGACCGCGCCGAGGCTACGGTCACGGCGAACAGTGGAACCACCACCTACACCGGCACCGAGCAAAGCGTGGATGGCTTCACCGTCGAGGGGCTGGTCAATGGTGAAGGCCAGGAGGTATTAGACGTTCAACTGAGTGGCGGCAGCGGCACCAATGCCGGTCACTATGCCCATACCGCCAGTGGCGACGCCCAGAACTATCTGCTGACTTTTATCGATGGCGAACTGACCATCGATAAAGCCACTGCTACCGTCACCGCCAACAGTGGCACCACCACGTACACCGGCATCGAGCAAAGCGTGGATGGCTTCACCGTCGCGGGGCTGGTCAACGGTGAAGGCCAGGAAGTATTAGATGTTCAACTGAGTGGCGGACGCGGCACCAACGCAGGCAACTACGACCACACCGCCAGCGGCGATGCGCAAAACTATCTGCTCACCTTCGTGGATGGCGAGCTAACCATTGACCGCGCCGAGGCTACGGTCACGGCGAACAGTGGAACCACCACCTACACCGGTACAGAGCAGAACATTGACGGTTTCACCGTCGCGGGGCTGGTCAATGGTGAAGATGCCTCGGTACTGGCAATCACCACCCATGGCGGACGCGGCACCGATGCCGGTCACTATGCTCATA
>NZ_JALPZO010000044.1 GCF_023507745.1 Vreelandella olivaria
GGGAAGCACCCGAAACTGGGAGGTCACTGGTTCAGTGTCGCTTAACCCAGGGAAAGTGCAGGAAATTGAGCGTAATAAAAAGGCTGCTTAAGAGCCGTCATTTGGACAACTGGGTTGAAAATCACCGAGTCCTAAAACCAATAGCTTGGTATTTCTCTTGGCAAAAGAAGACCATTTTAAATAATTTTCATTTATTATCATCTTGCTCTCCATTATTTACCCATGGATTACCAAATAATGATGGAATATGGCCAATAGTTGTCTGCGTCGCAGACCCAATGGAGTTTGCAGAAGGCATAGGTACTGTCATATAAGCTGGAGTCTGGAAATAGGGGATAGTCAGATTATCTGGAAATACTATTGAGTCTTGCCTAATGGTCCTACCCATCCCTGTTCCCAAGGCTCCAGCACCGGCTCCAGTTAATGCCCCCCAGACAAGTGACTGATTTTCACCATACATCCAATTCGTCGCTGACGTATGGGCTCCACCCGCCACGCCTCCCACGATGGCATTACCGATAATACTGCCACTGGTCATCGGGCCGAGGACCAGACCCGTGCCACCTGCGGCCAGCGTTTGCCCAACGCGGTAGTCACCGCCTTGGATCGCTTGTCCAGCCACATCGAACCCCGCGCCGACACTGAAGAAGCCCTCTGCACTGCGTGCCCCCAGCATGGAGGCATAGGCTGTTCCAAAAGGCACCGCAGCCAGGCTTGAAGCGCCCCGTACGAAGACATCCATATCCTCCTGCTGCTGTTCAGGAGTCCGCAGATCGGGACT
>NZ_JALPZO010000045.1 GCF_023507745.1 Vreelandella olivaria
GAACATGGTCCTGGCACCACTAACAATCCGGTGCGGCCCACCCTTGCATTGACAGACAACCCTGTCACCAACTTTTACCAGATCCATGAGACTTCTCGCTAATATCCATGAGGCATGTCATCTGGTACCCGAGAATAGCGATGATTTTTCGGGATGAAAACCCCTACAGAACAGAAGCGTATGGCGGCAATTGCCATGAGTCCCGGTCTTTCTTACGTGCTTGTCTGTGTCCTACAGGCTGACGTGTCTATTTAGCCCATCATTTCATCAATACGATCCACTAGCTTAAAGATGCCGGTAGCCGCCTCACTGATACGTGTTGCCAGCATATAGGCAGGCGTTGTGACCACCCGGTGCTCCAGGTCCACCACGATATCTTCAACGCTGCAACTGCGGTGCAAGCCGCCCATGGCGCTGATCGCCCCGGAAACACTGGGGTCGTGGCCAATGGTTACGGCAATTCCGTCCCCTAGCAGGCGCGGCACCATCACCGGCGCAATACACATCAAACCAATAGGCTTCGCCTCCTCCTTAAAGCCCGCCAATGCTTCCTTTAAACTTTCCAGTACCTGCATACCGTCGCCCTGTTCGGCAAAGTCAGACAGGTTTTTGGCAACCCCAAAGCCGCCGGGCACAATAACCGCATCAAACTCATCGGCATTCAGTTCAGTGATCGGCGTGATTTCCCCCCGGGCCAAACGCGCTGATTCCTGCAATACATTACGCTTATCGCCCTCCACGGGCGCTTGGGTTAAATGGTTAATAACATGGTGCTGCTCCACATCTGGCGCAAAACAGCGATAACCAATACCTAACTGATCCAGACGCAGTAACGTTAATGTGGTTTCATAGATTTCGGAACCATCAAAAACACCGCAGCCTGCGAGTACTACAGCTACCTGTTTGGTCATGCCTATCTCCTTATGGTCGCCTGTATGTTAACCACTTACATTTAGCGACCTGGCCAAATCGTTCACTTTAGCCAGTCTGCATAGTCGCCACAAGGCGGCTTTCGCCGCACAGTATGGCTGATATACTCACTCTAAGCCTACGGGCACCCTTTTATGTTTGCGTTTTGCGGAGAAACCTTTTGAGTACACCAAGCCCCCGTCACTTTCCTGCCACGCGTATGCGCCGTATGCGCCGTGATGATTTCTCCCGCCGGTTAATGCAGGAAGCGACGTTATCGCCTGCGGACCTGATATTGCCAGTGTTCGTTCTGGAAGGAGAAAGCAAGCGCGAAGCGGTTGCCTCCATGCCTGGCGTCGAACGCCTCTCGATCGACCTGCTAATTGAACAGGCACGCGAAGCCTATGCGTTGGGGATTCCTGCACTGGCGCTGTTCCCTGTGGTTGGAGCGGAACAGAAAAGTGAGCTGGCAGAAGAGGCATACAACGCCAATGGATTGGTACAACGCTGCGTACGTGCGCTAAAAGAGGCACTGCCGGAGCTGGGTATTATCACTGACGTTGCCCTCGACCCTTATACCATTCATGGTCAGGACGGCATTCTTGACGAGCATGGCTACGTACAGAACGACCGCACGGTAGATACACTGCTCAAGCAGGCACTTTCCCATGCAGAAGCAGGCGCCGATGTTGTCGCTCCTTCGGACATGATGGACGGCCGTATCGGTGCCATTCGGCAGGTACTGGAGCAGGAGCACCTGCATAACGTTCGGATTATGGCCTATAGTGCCAAATATGCCTCCAAGTACTATGGCCCCTTCCGTGATGCCGTGGGTTCAGCGTCCAACCTTGGGAACGCAGATAAACGCACCTACCAGATGGACCCAGCCAACAGTGATGAAGCGCTGCATGAAGTGGCGATGGATATCACCGAAGGCGCTGACATGGTGATGGTCAAGCCCGGTATGCCCTACCTGGATGTGGTGCGTCGTGTAAAAAGCGAGCTTCAGGTCCCCACCTTTGCCTATCAAGTCAGCGGTGAGTATGCGATGCACCGTGCGGCTTTTGATAACGGCTGGCTGGAGGCTGAGCCGGTAATACTCGAATCACTGATGTGCTTCAAGCGGGCTGGCGCTGACGGTATTCTGACCTACTTCGCCCTGGAAGCAGCACGGCTACTAAAGCGTTAGGATGACGCTTCACAGTAACAAGATGACAAACCGGTGACACCGGTTTGTCATCTTTCCCCTGCATACTGCCTTTATGAAAAGTTATAACGCTATGATGAGTATGGGTCATTCACGCGGGGCAGCTTATGGACAACCAAACGCCGGATTCCACGTCTTCAACGCCTTTTGAACCTCAGGGTAGCGAAGGTGAGAGCGTACCACTACGTCTTAATCGGACAACCACCGGGGTACAGGCGCGTGAACCCCAGTCGGAAACCGATCTTGACGATCCCCAGCTCTATTTCAACCGGGAGATCTCACACCTGAATTTCAATATTCGCGTGTTAGAGCAAGCGCTGGATGATGCGCACCCATTACTGAACAGACTGATGTTTCTGTTGATTTTCTCATCCAATATGGATGAGTTTTTTGAGATTCGTGTTGCCGGATTGAAGCATCAAATCGCGCTGGGGGATGACACTACCGCCGCTGACGGACGCTTACCCAAAGCCGTGCTGGCACACATTTCCGACATCGCCCATCAACAGATTGAACGCCAGTACCAAATTTTAAATGAAACGCTGCTGCCAGCATTAAAATCCCAGGGGCTGCGCTTTCGGCCTCGGGACCAATGGAACGATGCTCAAAAAAAATGGGTACGGGAGTTTTTCGATAACGAAATTATGCCGGTGATCAGCCCCATTGGCCTGGATCCCTCTCACCCCTTCCCACGGCTGGTAAATAAAAGCCTCAATTTTATTGTAGAGCTAGAGGGCAAAGATGCCTTTGGCCGCTCCGGTGGGATGGCTATCCTACCCGCACCCCGCTCATTACCACGCCTAATGGCCCTCCCTAAAGTGCTATGCGCGGAGGGCTTTTCGGAGTATGTGTTTTTATCATCCATGATTCACGCCCACGCAGAAGAGCTGTTTCCCGGTATGCGTGTGCGTGGCTGTTACCAGTTCCGGCTTACCCGCAATGCAGATATGACGGTTGACCCCGAAGAGGTTTCCGATCTGGCGTCGGCGCTTCGCGGTGAGCTGCTGGCCCGTCGCTATGGTAGCGGCGTACGTCTCGAAGTGGCCGATAATTGCCCCGATGACTTAACCAGCTTTTTACTGCGCCAGTTTGAGCTGGAAAGCATTGATTTATACCGGGTACGAGGCCCCGTTAACCTAACGCGTATGATGGCGGTACTGGGCGATGTGGATCGCCCCGAACTACTGTACCGCCCCTTTACACCCAATGTACCCAAAGCGCTAAAGGGAGGCAGCCTGTTCAGCGCCATTGCCAGGAGCGATATTCTCCTACACCATCCCTTTCAGTCTTTTTCACCCATTGAAGATTTATTAAGGGAAGCCGCCCGCGATCCTGACGTATTAGCCATTAAACAGACGCTTTACCGTACCGGGGCCGACTCTTCCATCGTAAACGCACTGGTAGATGCCGCCAGCCAGGGCAAGGAAGTGACGGTGGTCATTGAGCTTCGGGCCCGCTTTGATGAAGCCGACAACCTGCAACTGGCATCACGCCTCCAGGAAGCAGGAGCCATTGTGATTTACGGCATCATGGCTTACAAAACCCACGCCAAGATGCTGCATATCGTACGGCGTGAAAAAGGCGAGCTACGCCACTATGCGCACCTGGGAACCGGCAACTACCACTCGAAAACTGCCAAACTCTATACCGACTACAGTCTGCTGACAGCCAACAAGGCGCTATGCGCCGATGTACATAAGGTCTTTCAGCAACTTTCCGGCATGGGTCGGGCACGCAAAATTGATACTCTGCTACACGCGCCCTTTACTCTCCATGAACGGCTATTGGAAATGATCGACCGGGAAGCCCAGTTGGCTCGTAAAGGCAAACGGGGCCATATTATTATCAAATGTAACTCCCTGACCGAACCCAAACTCATTAAAGCGCTATATCACGCTTCCCAGGCGGGCGTGGAGTGCGACCTGATCATTCGCGGTATGTGCTGCTTGAAACCGGGTATTGCAGGCGTTTCGGATAATATTCGCGTGCGCTCCATCATAGGCCGTTTTCTGGAACACACCCGGGTGTTTTACTTTCATAACGATGGTAAATCGGAAACCTGGTGTTCAAGCGCCGATTTCATGTCACGCAATATGTTTCATCGGGTTGAAACCTGCTTTCCTCTGCTGGATAAAAAGCTTGCCACCCGGGTGCGTAAAGACCTGGAAACCTATCTCGTCGATAACTGCCAGAGCTGGTTACTACAGAGCGATGGCAGCTATCAGTTACAGGACCCTGGGAACAGCGATGCCATCAGCGCACAGGAAACGCTGCTCTATGCCTACTCCTCAAAAAGCTAGTGGCCGCTACTTTAAAGCCGCGATGCTCTGAGAGCACCGCGGCTTTTATCACTATCCTAAAGCACCCTGCTTAGGCACATGGGTATTTAGGCGTAGCGTTGACGAAGTATCTTTGCGGCTTCCACCATATTCGCCAGGGCGGGTTCCACCTCTGCCCAGCCACGGGTTTTCAGGCCGCAATCCGGGTTCACCCACAACCGCTCTGCCGGGAGTTTCTCCAGCGCTTTCTCCATCAGCGTCACCATCCATTCGACGTCGGGAATGTTAGGAGTATGGATATCGTATACGCCTGGGCCAATCTCGTTTGGGTATGCAAAGTCTTGGAAGGCATCCAGTAACTCCATATCCGAGCGCGACGTTTCTATGGTGATAACATCGGCGTCCAACGCCGCGATGGCACCAATAATGTCGTTAAACTCAGAGTAACACATATGCGTATGGATCTGGGTGCTATCCGCCACACCTGACGCACTTAGCTGGAAGCTTTGCACTGCCCAATCGAGATATGTTTGCCATTCGTTCTGGCGTAAAGGCAGACCCTCCCGCAGCGCAGGCTCATCAATTTGAATAATCTGGATACCGGCCTTTTCCAGGTCCATCACCTCATCGCGCAGAGCCAGGGCAACCTGGCGACAGGTGGTGGCACGGGGCTGGTCATCACGTACGAACGACCATTGCAGGATGGTGACAGGCCCGGTAAGCATCCCCTTCATGGGCCTTTGCGTCAGGGTTTGGGCGTATTCACTCCAACGCACCGTCATCGGTGTCGGTCGGGTGACATCGCCAAAGATAACCGGGGGCTTAACACAGCGGGAACCGTAACTCTGTACCCATCCAAAACGGGTAAATGCAAAGCCTTCAAGCTGCTCACCGAAGTACTCCACCATGTCATTGCGCTCGGCTTCACCGTGCACCGGCACATCCAACCCCAAGGCCTCCTGGCGTTCCACCGCATAGGCAATTTCTTCACGCATGCGTGCTTCATAGTCAGCCTGGCTAAGTTCGCCCGCTTTAAAGGCGCGGCGCGCTGCACGAATCTCCTTCGTCTGCGGAAAGGAGCCAATGGTTGTGGTAGGAAACATCGGTAACGGTAACGTGCGCCGCTGGGCAACGGCTCTTGCCGCATAGGGTGATTGACGCTGGCTATCCTGTGCGCTGATCGCCGCCAAACGCTCACTGACGGCAGGTTGGTGAATACGCGCTGATTCACGACGTGCATCCAGAGCACGGGTAGCGTCATTAACCCGCTGTTCATCGACAGCTGTTGCCCGATTATCCACCAGCCGTGCCAGAGTGACGACTTCATCCAGTTTTTGCCGGGCAAAGGCTAACCAGCTGACTAATTCACCATCAAGTTCCGTCTCCTGAGCCAGATCAACCGGCACATGTAATAACGAGCAACTGGGCGCCAGCCATAACCGCTGCCCAAGGCGGACTTTTAGCGGCAGCAAGCGTTCACGCAACACCGCCAAATCGGCACGCCAGATATTACGGCCATCCACAAAGCCAATGGAAAGTACCTGGTGAGGACTTAGACGATCAATAACACTTTCAACCTGATGCGGTGCACGCACTGCATCAATATGCAGCCCCGCCACTGGCAAACGCGTAGTTAATGACAGGTTGTCACCCAAGGCACCAAAATAGGTTGCGAGCAGCAGCTTTACAGGGGCTGAGTGCAGACGATGGTAGGCACGCTCATAGGCTTGCTGCCACTCCAGCGGTAAATCCTGTACCAGCGCTGGTTCATCCAACTGTACCCACTCAATGCCCTGGGTAGCCAGGCGGGCCAGAATCTCGCTATATACGTCCAGCACACTATCCAGCAGTGTCAGACGATTAAAGTCATGGCCTTTGGTTTTACCCAGCCATAGCCACGTCAGCGGACCAGTGAGCGTGACCTTGGGTGTGAAACCTCCCTGCAGCGCTTCCTCAACTTCGTTGAACAAGCGGCTGGATGCCAGCGTAAATGTCAGACCTTCATGCAGCTCAGGTACCAGGTAGTGGTAGTTGGTATCAAAATACTTGGTCATTTCACATGCGGCGGCAGGCTCCCCGCTAGGCGCACGCCCCCTGGCCATACGAAATGCAGTGTCTATATCAACCTCCCCTGCATTTACTTCTTGCTGGGCTTTAAATCGACCCGGTACGGCACCTAACATCACAGAAACATTGAGCACCTGATCGTAAAAAGCAAAGTCTCCTACGCTAACAAAATCCAACCCGGCATTGTGCTGTGTTTGCCAGTGGTGCAAGCGCAAGGTCTGGCCTGCCTGTTCCAGTTCCGTGCGAGAGACCTCCCCTTTCCAATACGCTTCCGTGACTCGTTTAAGTTCGCGCTGGGCACCGATACGGGGATAGCCGAGAATATGAGAAACTGTCATGATGAAGCCTTACAACGTGAATGATTTCACACAGTCTGATCACCCCAAAAAATGAATCAAACTAAAGTTTTTAATACAAAACATGAAAAATACTCACCATGATTGAATTACGACATCTGCGTACACTGCTTGCTCTACGGGAAACCGGTTCGCTGGTGGAGGCCGCTGAGCGTATCCACCTTACTCAGTCAGCATTGTCGCATCAGTTGAAAGACCTGGAAGGCCGGGTAGACAGCGCGTTATTTGTCCGTAAAACACGCCCCGTGGAATTTACCCGTGCGGGGCTGCGCCTGCTGGCCCTGGCCGATCAAATTCTTCCTGAAGTGCGCAAAGCGGAGCGCGATCTTGCACGCCTGGCGGGCACCGAGCAGGGGCGCCTGCATATGGCCATTGAGTGCCATAGCTGCTTTCAGTGGCTTATGCCCACGGTGGATTATTTTCGAGATCACTGGCCTGAGGTGGAAATCGATATTCCCAGCGGTCACCACTTTGATCCGCTGCCCGCGCTTGCCCGCGAACAGCTTGATTTGGTGATTACCGCGGACCCTCAACCGCTTGAAGGCGTCCATTATGCTCCGTTGTTTCGCTACGAGGGGTTACTGGCCGTTGCCCGGCAGCATCGCTTTGCCGGACAACCTTTTATTGAACCTCAGGATCTTGCTGACGAGACGCTGATCACCTACCCGGTGGAACAATCCCGGCTGGATGTCTTTACCCAGTTTCTGAGTCCTGCCAATGTGCGCCCCAAGGAGATTCGGACTGCTGAGCTTACCATCATGATGATGCAGTTAGTGGCCAGTGGCCGTGGTGTCTGCGCCCTGCCGAACTGGGCACTTACCGAGTACCTGGAACGTGACTATGTAAGCGCAGTTAAATTAGGTGAGCATGGTATTTGGAGCACGCTATACGCCGCCATTCGTGAGGAAAACCTTGACGCACCCTGGATGCAGGACTTTTTACGCACAGCCAGGGACACCTCATTTGCCGTGTTGTCAGGTATTAAGCCAGCGTATCGCGACGAGGAATCAGCAGCGTAAAACGTGCGCCCCCAAGGGCTGGGCTGGAGTCGACAGTCACGCTGCCCCCATGCCCGGCCATGATTTTCTGGACAATGGAGAGACCCAATCCATACCCACCGGAGCTACGGGCACGGCTGTCATCAAGCCGGGCAAACGGTTTGAAAATATCCGCCCTCGCCTCAAGAGGAATGCCGGGGCCGTCATCTTCAACATCAATACGCACTAAATGCGGCTCATCCCATAGGCGAATCATCACCTGGGATTTACCGTAGCGGCAGGCGTTGCTCACCAGATTTTGCAACGCACGCTGCAAGTAGCGGGGCTCTGCCATCAACTCAATTTCCGGGCTGGTTGCTAACACCAGGTTCAGCCCTTTATGCAACGGCGTAAGCGTGTCGATAACACGTTCCGCCATCGCCCGACACTCTACCAGTGTCATTTCAAGCTCTGCGCCATTAACAGCTTCCCCCCCCAGGCGAGCATAGGTAAGAATTTCATCCACCAGATCATCAAGTTCCGCAATATCGGCATCGATTCCCTGCAACTGGCGCCGGATTGCCGGCTGGTCGGTCATGTCTTCAACCATTTGCACTGCAAAACGAATACGCGCCACAGGGGTGCGCAATTCATGGGAAACGGCACGAATCATCTCCTGCTGGCCACGGAGCAGCGTCTGTACCTGGTTGGCCATTCCATTGAACGCCATCCCCAGGCGGCCTAAAAAATCGCCACTTTCCACTTTGACCCGGGTTTCCAAACGGCCACTGGCTATACGCGTCGCGGCCAGTTCCAACCGCGACATACGGGCCTCTATACTGCGCATAATCAAGTAAATAATCAGGCTAAGGACAACCATTAACCCAATCAACAAAGGCAAATGAAGATTGAGTGGCAAGGTATCACCACGGGTGATAGGGCCAGCCTGAAGCCACTGATATTCTCCAGGCAACTGGTAGAGCAAGGTAACCGACAGCTTATCAGAAGCCAGGCGTGTGATGACGCCACCCAACGTCAACTGGAACTGCTGCTCCGCAATAAGATCATCAGGGGGGGTGGAGAGCAGCGCCAGAGGCCAGCTTCCCGGACGAAGTGAGGCAAGCGCTTCCAGGCGCTCTGCTCTCGGCATACTGGCAAGCCACTCGCCCAACAACACCATACTGCCTTGCCACTGCCGCTCACTCCAGGCCACCAGGGTGGCCTCCAGCATCCAGCTCTCTTCAGTGCTGTCATCGGGTATTCGTTGGCGCAACCGCCAGGGGTCCTCAGTGACGAGTACTGTGCCCCGCCCAATACGCTCCCGCTCAAAATAGCCAAGATCAACGTCGTGGAGTTTGCGCAGCGACAGCTGCATACCTAACACATCAGAAAAGTGGCTTAGCCGCTCTTGCCGCTCATCAACCGGTATATCTGCCAGTTGTTGTGTCATTAACGACATGGGCAGTGCGGCAAGCTGCTCACGATAATCCTCCCGGCGGACCTGCTCAATGAATGAGCGCCCCCCAAGAGCTATCAGAAATACGACACACAACGCGAGCCCCAGCAGTAAATAGAACCTTAAGAACGAACCGTGGCTGAGCACTCGCCGCATGAGGCGAACCTCTCTTAATTAGCTGTCTTTAACAAAAAGGTAACCCTTGCTGCGCACTGTTTTAATACGGTGTGGCTGGTTAGGGTCATCACCGATTTTGGGCCGAATACGCGAAACGCGCACATCGATTGAGCGATCCTGGCCATCATATTTTATGCCACGTAAATCGCTAAAAATTTCTTCACGGGTTAATACACGCCCGGCATTACGAGCCAACAACCATAGAAGGTCAAATTCAGCACTGGTCAGGTCGATGCGCTCACTAGACAACCACGCCTCGCGGGTAGCATTATCGATCTCCAGGTTCTCGAACTTAAGGCGCATTTCGCCGTCGGGAGCAGGCCCATCGGCACGCCGTAAGAGCGCGCGCATACGTGCTAACAACACTCGGGGCTGAACAGGCTTGGGCACATAGTCATCAGCCCCCATTTCCAGCCCCAGCACCTGATCAAGGTCGTCGGTGCGGGCCGTTAGCATCATGATGGGCCCGGCAAAATTAGGCCGCACCCGGCGACAAATAGCTAAACCATCTTCACCAGGTAGCATTAGATCGAGGATGACCAAGTCAGGCTGCAGGGTCAAAATACGGTCAACCCCTTTCGCGCCATCTGCTTCCAGTGTGACCTGAAAGCCATTGGCTTCCAGATATTCACGGGTGAGTTCCGCCAAACGCTGGTCATCTTCGATTATCAGCACGTGGTCTTGATCGGGATATTCAGGCATTATCGACTCTTGTGACCCAAGTGCCTGAAATTGCTGTTCCAAGTGATCTACCATCCTTTTTCTTCACTCCGCTTAGGCCGTTTGTATTATCACCTGCTCACCCTACGCAGAAGCAGGCTGTGATAACGTTCAGGATACCTCAAAATCATCCAAACACCTGGCTCCTTCCCCTTTTCTTCACTTATCCAAGCTTAACAGGCATTAATGGAGCACCTTGATTCTTCCACCGTCAAGCGCTAATGTGGGTAAGGCTAACTGTCGACAATCTGACAGGAGGAGAAAGCCATGGGAAATGGCAAGACTAAAAGTGTTATCAAACGTGTTTATGTTCCTACTCAGGTGCGTGATTTGCCCAACGGGGAGAAACTAAAAATCCCAGGGCACTATAAGGCACCGCCCGATGATGGCAACAACTCGCTTGACTAGCATACATCGGTAACGAAAAAGGCAGGCCCCTGGAGGCCTGCCTTTTTTATACCCGGAGTAGAGTCGCGTACTCGCTATCCTTTGGGCCCAAGCAAGAACCACGCAATTAGCCCAACCAACGGGAAAAACAGCAGGACCAGAATCCACAGCAGTTTCGCTACTCCACCGGCAGAACTCTTCGCTACTTTAACAATGGCCCAAATCACAATGATGAGCCAAATTAACCCTAGCAAACCACCTACTTCAATACCCATAGCAACTCCTTAGCGCGTGACATCCATGAGCTTTAAGCTAATCACAACACTTCGAGGCTTACAAGCGCGATTCACTGATCCGGCAGACTTATTACCATTTCGCCACCGCGAATTTCAATCGCCAGTAAATTTAGAAAGCTCATACCGAGTAACACAATATCGCGCTCCATACCTGGGCTAATGGAACCCTGCACGTTGCTCACCCGTATTCCGCCTAGCATCACCTCTTCAAGCTGGGTTAAGTTTCCCTCTACACGCCCATTGGCGGTATTAAACCAAGCGCTGCGGCCTGGCTCCAAGCCTAACCTGGACGCCATATTTTCAGGCACAGCGACATACGTTGCCCCTGTATCCAGTAAAAAAGTAACCGGCTCTCCATTGATCTGCCCTGGGGCTTCAAAGTGACCGGAGCGGTTACGTTGCAATGTGACAGGCCCACTGTCAGGCGTAGCATGCATTACATGGGCGTTGGGTGTCATGATGTTGTCAAATCCGCCATCCACTAACCACGTACCAACCCCCAGCAGTAGCACCCAAAACAGCAGCATCAAGACGATACCACCGCGCTGTGCTGTTTGTGTTGCCATGTGTCTCCCCAACGGGTTATGCGTTTTCCCACGCAAGGGCTGCATCGCGCCCTCGCTGCTCATTAACGCCAGCACAAATCAGCATGGCAATAATAAATAACCCTACACATAACAGAATAGACGCTTGTAAGCCGACTAGCGTTTGTAAAATACCCAGCATCACAATCCCCATGACGCCAGCCAGTTTATTAGCCAGCCCCCAGAACCCGAAGAATTCAGCGGATTTTGCCAGTGGTGAGAACACCCCCACCAATGCCCTACTGGCGGACTGGCTCGAGCCCAGACTTAAACCAGCCAAGCAGCCGACCACCAAAAACACATACTGCGCCTGCCACTGCCATTCAAAGCGGCTATTGATCCACCCGGTTAATCCAGGTGTCGCCCAAATAGCCAGAATGGCCGCTACCCACAGTGCCAATGTAACGAGATAGGTACGCTTGGCGCCCAGCTTGTCCTGTACAAACCCAAATCCCAGCGCACCCGCAGCCGCCGTTATCTGAACGATGATAAACATAATGTTGCGGACACTCTCATCCCAGCCAATCACCTGGGCACCATAGATAAATGCAAACGCAATAATGATGTAGACTCCTGCCATCGAAAACAGCAGCGATACCAGAAAAACAGTCAAATCCTTAAAATGACGTAGCTCATGAAGTGTCGAGAAAACGCGCTGTTTGGCAATCTGTCGATAAGAAACACCATGGGGCCTTGGTGTCTCCCGCTCCTTAAGCCACAGAAAGGTGGGAATAGCCGCTATTAAAAAAAAGCCTGCTGCAAAGGGGCCAACCCAGCGTATGCGCTCAAAGTTTTCCGCAGTGGCTTCCCCTAAGACCACAAGCGTAAACCCAGCAGCGAACAGGCCTCCTATATAGCCTAACGCCCAACCAAACCCCGAAATCTTACCCAACGCATCAGGAGGACCCAGCTCAGGTAAAAACGCAGCGATAAAGGATTCACCCATGGAGTATGCGTAGTTTGAAAGCACAATTAATAATAAACCAATCACCACATACCCAGGCTCAACAATGTAAAGCATCGCGGTAGTGGCGACCGTTGCGAGGTAGCTGATGAGTAAAAAACGTTTTTTTTCTGCCCGATAGTCCATAACAGCACCACACAGCGGCGCGGTAATGACTACCATTAAATAACTGATCGCCAGTGCCAAACTCCATAAAAAATTAGCTAAGCGAAAGCCATCTCCTCGATCTCCTACAATCACGGTTGTAAAAAGCTCGCCGAACACAACGGTAATGATCAGCAGGGTATAGGCCTGATTGGCGAAATCAAACATCGCCCAGCCAAAAATTTCGCGGTGCGATGCAAAGGCAGGAGCAACCTTGGCAGTCTGGTCAGGCAACATATTGAGTCTCTCTTAAAGGGGACAACAAGATTACCAGCTTGGTGTTCCAAGCCGCTATGGCCAAACGTTAATAGAATTGAGATGACAGCGCCCCTAAGTTGCTCTAAGTTTGCTCAATCAGGGAACAATAGGAACGCAGTTAAATGGCTTATGGCTGCACTAATATAACGCGCTTAACAGCCGCAGGCACACTTTGTGTCAGCAGCGTTATTACGCTGGCTTCCATAAGTGTGGATGCTTGTGCAGCATCAGATGCCTCTCTGTCTTCACTAACTTTTGTTACTGAAGAGTATCCCCCCTATAATTACTTGACTGATAACGGCTTGGCCGGAAAATCCATCGACCTGCTTGAGGCAATACTTGAGCACACCAGTACTCCGTTTAGCCGCGAAAATATACTCTATTACCCTTGGGTACGGGGTTATAATCTTGCGCTTAACGAACCAAATACAGTGCTATTCTCCACAACCCGCACCCCAGCCAGGGAGAGCCAGTTTCATTGGGTTGGTCCGATTGCTGAGGATCAAGTGGTACTACTGGCTCGCAGCGATGTGACGTTGGATATAAACACTCTGGAAGACGCTATTGATCAAGGCCTTAGCGTGGCGGTCATTAGAGAGGACATTGGTGCCCAAGCCTTAACAGAATTAAGTTACCCAGAACACCTTGTTCGCTCGGCTATTGATAATCGCAGTGCACTTTATATGCTGCTACATGGCCGTGTGGATCTATGGGCATACAGTGCTGATGTGGCTGAATGGATTGCACAGGAAGAGGGATATGCGCCAGACACGCTAAAACCGATCTATACACTGATGGGAAAATCTTATCTATACTTTGCTATCAACCAGGACACCGACCCACGGCTAGTCACTCAGATGCAGCAGGCCCTGGATGAGGTAACCAACCTTCCGGCAACCACACAGGCAATTAACGATGGTTAAAGGTTCTCCAGGCAGGCATTCGCAGCGACTGTCCAGTATGGTTGCCACAGTGCTGATTAGCGGCCAAATAAGTGCCGCTGCCTGGGCGCAAATTCCTCCCTTAACCATCAACACCGAAGAATATCCACCATTCAACTACCGGGATAGCCATGGTGCGGTGGCTGGTACGGCAACTCAGCTACTGCGTAGTGCGCTGAGCCAGGCTGGCATTGAAGCACGTTTTCGGGTGCTCCCCTGGGCACGTGCATACACCGAGGCCACGTTACGTGATTACCATTGTGTTTACTCCACCACTCGTACTGAGGCGCGGGAGGCCCTATTTCATTGGGTAGGTCCGCTGGTGGTTAACGAGTGGTCAGTGTTCGGGTTGGCTGAGCGCCAATTAAAGCTCACCGACTTAAATGATCTCCGCTACTGGCGGGTTGGTAGTTTCAGAGCAGATGCGGTAGGAGACTATGTCGCCAATCAGGGAATTGAAGTGTTAAGGGCGCCTAGTGAACGGGAAAATATAGCGCGCCTGGAAGCTGGTTTTCTGGATGTCATAGTGACGGGCAAAGCCACCGGAGAATTTATTGCCAAGGAACAAAACATAGCACTGCAACACCTGCTTACCTTCTTTTATGCCCCACTGTACCTTGCCTGCCATCCAAGTGTGCCGCGTGAAATGATCGAACGTATTCAGACACATCTTGATGCACAGTTAGCCGCTGAGGCAATGCCGTGACTCATAACATATCGGCTAGCAAAGGCCGCCTGACCCTTAAACAAGCCCTACTCACGCTGCTCATTGCGATTGTTATCAGCCTGGTGGCAGGTGCCGTTGAGCTGTTTGGGTACGTAAACAGCATGCGCGAGGATATTCAACAGCGTACTACCCAGCAGTTGGCCATTATCAATGGTGCGGCGGCGGAAGCGGCTTTTCAGCTTAATCCAGATCTCGCCCATCAAATCGCTTACGGTTTATTTAGTAATAGCGAGATTGCCCAGGTTACTATTCAAGACGATTTTGGTCGGGCGCTGGCCGAATTTTACCCCGACTCTCCACCCCACCCTACGTGGTTAAGTAAACGCTTGTTTGGAGATATTCTTCATCATGAAATGTTGCTCAACTACTACATGGGCAGCAGTATGCCTGATGCGATTGTGGGAGAAATTCAGATTGCATTGGATCAAGGCTATTTAACCGAGCGTTTTTTGGCCCGCGGCTACCTGGTGGTAGGCTCCAGCATCTTTGAAGCCTTTTTGCTCAGCAGTGTGGTAATTGCGTTTTTCCATTTCTTTATTACCCGACCGCTATTAAAAGTACACTCTGCCATCACCCAGACAGATCCAGCGCAACCCGGAAAATGGCCTAAGCCCACGCTTCGGGGCCATAAAAATGATGAGTTAGGCCACTTGGTAGAAAGTCTGGATCACTTGCTCAACGAGTTTCAAGTGGGATTGGAACAGCGAGACCATTTACATCAGCTCTCGCAATACGACGGTCTGACGGGCGTTGCCAACCGCCGCTACTTTGATAGCTTCTTTGCGCAACAGTGGCAGTGGGCAAAACGCGCACAACAGCCCTTGTCCGTCATCTTTATCGATATCGATAATTTTAAAGAGTTTAACGACCATTATGGGCATGCCATGGGCGACGACACGCTACGTGCTGTGGCCAAAGCCCTCAACCTCTGCGTTGATCCGCAACGAGATTTACTGGCCCGTTATGGCGGTGAAGAGTTTGTCTGCGTCTTGCCAGGAAAGAATCATGCCGAAGCAATACACGTCGCCAACTGTTTACAAAGCGCTGTACTCTCACTAGCCATTCCCCATGCCTTTTCCAGCACACACACCCACCTTACTGCCAGTATGGGGGTTTCCAGCATGCTGCCAGACAAGTCGATGAGCGCCGACGATTTATTAAAATGCGCCGACCAACGGCTTTATCACGCCAAGCGCGGCGGCAGAAACCGGATACAGACAAGCGAGCGCCCGGCATAGCTGGGCTCAGGCTGATGACCAACCCTTTGCTTGCTGAGTAGCGGGGGTCTTTCGCCAGGGATGGCGAAAGTAGCGCCCACGGATGGGTCCCACAGCGCCCCCGTATAGGGTTACTCAAGACCGCTTCTCTGCTTTGCCAGTCTCCACCCAGCAAGACGGGCGCGGCAGCAAGAGGCGAAGACGAATTATCTCACAGCAGCCAGTGCGCGAGCACCGCTGACAGTCCAATCACCATAGCCGTCACCACGGCGATCGTGACGATACGGTCAAGCCAACGGTCAAAAACCGCGCCTTTAGGCTGCCATCGTGTCTTGGGCTGCCGTCGTGTCGCGCCGTGACGCCCCTGCCGAGCCATTAGCACGCCGGTTCCATGTGCGCTCCCTCCCCTACAACCAGAAGCTGATTAGCTATTATTTAGCTATTAATACGCCGATTGACCACACTGGGTGTACGCCGTAAACGCTCTTCTTCGCCCAATTGCTCTGCTTCAAATGCATCCGCACCTACCGGCGTTTCACCATGGCGACGATATAGCTGTGTCAGCAATGCCTTACGGTCAGCACGCAGTTCGCGTATCAATACTATTACCATCATATATAGAATAAAGGTAAACGGTAACGCTGACAGCACGGCGGCTGACTGCAAGCCGGATAAGCCTCCCGCCGCAATCAGCGTCAAGCAAATTGCGGCGATCAACACACCCCAGACCACACGTTTGTACAGGGGAGGGTTGATAGAACCATTATCCGTCATTTGCGCCACGATATACGATGCTGAGTCTGCTGACGTCACCAGGAAAATAAAGATCAGCATCATCGCCACCACCGATAACGCACCAGAGAATGGCATTAACTCGAACATCTCAAACAGGGCAACGGTAATATCAGCCTCTGTTGCGGCAGCCAGCCCTACATTATCGCCATTTAGCTCCATATTAAGCGCAACCCCACCAAACACGCCAATCCATAGGCAGGCCAGTAGTGGTGGTACCAGCAAAACTCCAAAAACATACTCTTTAATAGTTCGTCCACGCGATACGCGGGCCACAAAGGTGCCTACAAAAGGTGACCATGATTACCCAGGCCCAATAGAACACCGTCCAACTGCTTGCCCACTCATTATCACTATAGGGCGAGATACGCAGGCTCATACCAATAAAGTTCTGTAAGTAGTCACCAATCCCTAACGTAATGGTTTCCAGAATTACGATCGTAGGGCCAGTGACCAGCACATACACCATCAAGCCAATGCATAGCACCATATTCAGGTTGGATAATCGCTTGATGCCTTTATCAAGACCTGACCATGTGGACGCCATATAGGCACAGAACATGGTAAAGAGAATAATAAACTGCCACAGACCATTTTCCGGCAGACCAAACACTGCATTAAGGCCGCCGTTCACCTGCAGAACGCCCAAACCTAATGAAGTAGCAACCCCCATCACAGTTGCGACCACTGCAAAGACATCTAACCATGAAGCATAGGGGCGGATGCGGGGGTTTTTTGCCGTCACCGATGAAAGGACTGACGAGACAAGCCCTGCCTGCCCCTTACGAAACTGAAAATAGGCAATGATTAAACCAACCAGGGAAAAAGCAGCCCACTGGTGAATGCCCCAGTTAAAGTAGCTGTACTGGATTGCATAACGCGCAGCTGCTTCGGTTTCCGCAGGCATATCTCCATAAGGTGGGTTGATGAAGTGACTCATAGGCTCAGCCATGCCATAAAACACCAACCCCACACCAAACCCGGCGGCCAACAACATACTTACCCAGGAGAAAAAGCTATAGCTTGGGGTGCTGTCCTGCGGCCCGAGACGCACTTTGCCATATTTACTCAGTGCCAGTGCAACCAGGAAGATAACAAAACCAAATACAGAGATGAGATAAAACCAGCCAAATAATTCCGTTATGGTACCCAGTGCCATTTCTGCCGCTTGACCAAAACTTTGTGGAAAAAATGCTCCCGTGACCACCAAGCCAAAAATGATTACCGCTGATGCGATAAACACTGACTTTCCTCCATGATCCGCCATACAACCATCCTGTTAGAAGTAGCTATTAAACGCGTCGTGCCAACATGTTATATAGCCTACCGCTCTCAGTATCCTGTCGTACAGTGTTGTATAAAATTGCATTAGCAAAGTACTACTTAAGCAGTAGGTAAGTAGCAAAACAGCCCGCAATCTTTGGCGGGCTGTTTCATAAGACACGTACCAGCAGAGTTCAAAAAAGCAGCATGTACCACTCGTAGAAGTACCAACTTATTGACTACCGATATAGCTCAGTTACTGCCAAGATGGTACTCGACGACGCCAAGCCACCC
This sequence comes from Vreelandella olivaria, assembly GCF_023507745.1. Lineage (GTDB taxonomy): Bacteria > Pseudomonadota > Gammaproteobacteria > Pseudomonadales > Halomonadaceae > Vreelandella > Vreelandella olivaria_A. Next base: position 18,016 of record NZ_JALPZO010000045.1, read on the forward strand.
TAGCCCCTGGTAGGTTTCGTAGCCGGGAGTTTCTGCAAAGCTGACCAATTTATCCTCATGCTGATAGTAGCCGCGTGTAGCGTTGTTACGCTGTAATGGGTAGGTACTGCCGATATTGTCAGGCTGGGTATCCGCAATAACACGGTAAGAGGCATCTAACAGCATCACTCGGCTTAACGCCCTCTCCTCCTCGGTAAGCCCAACACCTTCCACTACGTCTTGAGCCTGTGGCGCCCAGTCAAAGAAAATTCCCAACACACCTGTTGTCCTGCCATCGCGTTCGCCACCCTGGCGGATCGCCGTCGCGTAAGTCGCCACCGCCGCCTCGTTCAGCGCAGGGTTTTGCTCAATATCGGTGACCACAAACTCATCACCGTTGGCAGTTTTCATGGCACGCTTAAACCACTCAGTATCGGACACATTAATGCCCTTAACGCCGGGGTACTGATCCGGCCTTCCGTTGGCAATCACATTACCCTGCGCATCGGCCACCCATAAATCCAAATAGACGGTATACGAGCGTAAAATGGTGGCTAACCGTGAGCTGGCATGGCTGCAGCGCTGCTCACTGGGTGACTCAGCCACCTCGACCACCGCACTATCCGTCGCCCACCAGCGTACGTCACAGGAGCGCTCAAATAAATTGCGATCAATAATTTCGACGGCGTTCAACGCAATGTCAGTAAAACGCTGGCCACGGAATTCATTCATCATCGTAGAGCCTACCGTTTCAATACTCTCGGTATGCTGCTCCACCTGCTGCCGGAAGTCTCGGGCAATCTCGTTGATGCCTCCCGATACCCGGCCCATCTCATGGGCAACCACTGCAAATGCCGCACCGCTACTGCCAGCACGTGCGGCTTCAATACGAGCATTGAGCGCTAAGATCTCGGTTTCCTGCATGATTTTCTCAATCATGCCGATTTTTTCCCGGGTGATGGTAGCAATATCAAACGCGAGTTCTAAAATATTTTTATCCTGCATAGACGCCCTCTTGGTGACATGGCAGCTGACAAACCTATCAGCCAACGCTTACTATTCAAGCAAGATATACGCCAAACAAGCAAAGGTATACGCCAAGCCAGTGGAACTTATCCTATTGGCTATGTTCAGAAGAGTGTCAATTCAATCATGGAGGCTTTTATGCCACAGATGAATCGCGACCAGCGCAATGCCGCCTGGCAGGCAGCTAATCAATGGCGTGCCCGGGCAACACAAACTCAGCCTACCGGTTTAATGGGTAGCTTCAAGCTGTTGCTTACCTGGCTTGCGTTTGGCGTGTTAATGATTGTTGGTGTCGTACTCGGTCTGTTTTTCTTATTGGTTGGTTGGGCCATGATGCCCTTTGTACGCCATAAAATGAAAAAGCGCATGGAGCAGATGCGTGCTGATCAAGCACAGGATATCGGCGGTGGTTACGCCAAACCGCATCAGCAGGCTAATCAATACGATGCGCTTGAAGGCAGTTATGAAGTTAAAGACGACACACACCGCCCCTAACTATTGCCTTCAGTTAGCTTAGTTATCTCGTCATTGCATTACTGGTTTACGCAGGCACCGCCATCAAGGCGGTGCCTGGACCCAGACAAATATGGCTGCCAATGTTAATGGCATCACCACCAGGCTTCCCAAATTCCCAATAAGTACCAGCGATGCCACCTTCTGTGGCGCCAGCTTGTACTGTTCAGCCACCAAGTAATTGAGTACTGCCGGTGGTAGTGCAGCAAACACAAGCAACACCGCAGTTTGCAGGGGGTTTAAGGGCAGTACCCATATTAACGGTAGCGCGATGACCAACCCGGAAAGCGGGCAAAGCACCGCTCCCAACAATCCTGTTCGCCAGTCGCTAAAGTCGATATCCAGCAAACGGACACCCAGCGCGAAAAGCATCAGGGGGATACAAATCCCCCCAAGCATATGCATTGCCTCTAGCAGCCAGCCGGGTAGCGGCACCTCGCCTACATTGACCGCTAATCCCGTAAGACTCGCCGCTACAATCGGCATACGCAGCATCCGCCATAGCGAGGTCTTGGGGTCCAACAGGTAGAGACCTACTGAGAAATGCAGCAACATTTCAATAATAAATACCACCACCGCCGCCGGTAGCACCTCTGGCCCAAAAGCAAGGACCAGTAAAGGCACTCCCATATTGCCTGAGTTGTTAAACATCATTGGCGGCAGGAATACCTTTATATCAAGCGACAGCCATTTAGCCACTGGCCATAATACCAGCCCGGAACCCAAAACCACCGCCACTGCCGCCGTGGCAAGCCAGGCATAATCCACCAGTGGCGCCTGGCGGTCAGCCAGTACCGCAAACACCAGCAACGGTACAAAAAGCTCCATATTAAGTGTGTTCAGGCTACGGATATCCGGCTTCCGGTATCGCCCGTAAACCGCTCCACACCCAGCAATTAAAAAGACCGGTAGCAATGTCGCCAGGATATGCCCGGTCATACACTTGCCGCCCAGGGGCGTGATCCATTGTCATACAGTGCCAGCATCGCTCTCAGTTCCTTTTTGTTATCAGGCTATACTGCCTGCTGATGCTACTTAAAAAGCATTTGCCCGCCAATCACGGTTCAACAAAACGCTGCCAAAGTGCTATGACAATGTCACGATGCGCCTGAAACTCTGCTGCATTCACACTCGCTTTCCCCCCCGTTAACGCGGCACGATGGGTACGGCTTCGGTAGGCAAGGTAAGCTTCTCGCAGTTGCGCTGCTTCTGCCTGGCGGATATGACCACTCTCGGCGAGCGTTTCCAAAATACGGATATTATCGCTATGGGTAATGAGAGCTGGCGTTTTATGCGCCAGTGCCAGTACCGCGTACTGGCAGAGAAACTCGATATCCACCATGCCGCCCGCATCATGTTTCAGGTTAAAGGCCCCCCCCTGGCTGTCATCATGCTGCCCTTTTGTCCCCAGATGATCACGCATCTTATGCCGCATGCTCACCACATCATCGCGTAGCGTTTGAGGGTCACGCTCACGGCGCAGCATATCGCCACGAATTTCGTTAAACCTGGCCGCGAGGGCTATATTACCTGCCACAACACGCGCACGTACCAGGGCTTGATGTTCCCAGGTCCAGGCACTTTGGCGTTGATACTCTTCAAAGGCCGCCAACGAGGTAACCAGCAGACCCGCATTGCCTGACGGGCGCAGGCGCATATCTACTTCATACAGGCTGCCCGCCGGGGTCACAGCGGTTAATAAGTGAATAATGCGTTGCCCCAAACGGGTAAAGAACACCGGGGTATCCAATGGCCGGGGACCGTTGGTGCTGCCTTTACCGTCATGGTTGTGAAGAAACACCAAATCCAAATCAGAGCTATAGCCAAGTTCAATACCACCCAGCTTGCCGTAGCCAATAATCAGAAACGCCGGTTCCTGGGCATTCAGCCCTTCCGGCACACCGTGTTTACGGGTGATATGTTTCCACGCCATGGTCAGCACGGCATCCAGGATGACTTCCGCGATATAGGTTAAGTAATCGCTCACCTTCATGAGATGGCGTGTACCAGCAACATCTGACGCAGCGACATGCAATATCTGTGCATGCTTGAATACCCGCAGGGCTTCCAATTGTGCCTCTTCATCGTCTTCCGGTATACGGTTCAGGGTTTGGCGCAATTCATCGGCAAGGCGTGCCTTATCTGCGGGTGTATATAGCGTTTCGGGCGTTAGTAGTTCGTCCAGCAGAATCGGGTAGCGTGCCAGTTGCTCGGCAATCCATGGACTGGCCGAGCAAAGCCGCATAAGGTGCTCAAGAGCATGGGGGTTCTCACGCAGTAACGCGAGGTAAGCGGTACGACGCAGCACTGATTCTATCAGTGGCTGTACCCTGGCAAGGGCAGTATCGGGTGTCTCATTTTCTGCGGTAGCATCAAGTAATAGCGGCATCAATGCATCCAGCCGCTCATAGCCAATCCGCTGCATGCTTTGTACCTGGCGGGAGTGATAGAGGCTATACAGCCGTTTCAGTGCTTTCTCCGGCTCATGAAAACCAGCATTAGCCAAATGATTCAGAGCCTCTTCCTGCTCCAGCTCACCGCGCCACAGTAAGCGCCACTCGGCCAAGCCAAGACATGCATCGTCGTTAGCTTCTTCAACATCCTCTTCAGGGTCGGAGATCACCGCATCAAAGTGCTGTCGTACCCTTTGGCGCACTTCATCCAGCTGCGCCACCAAGGCAGGCCAGTCCTCGTGGCCCATGGCAAAGGCTACCCGTTCCCGGTCGATATCATCGGTTGGCAGTGTTTGGGTCTGACGGTCTTCCAGGGTTTGCAGGGCGTGCTCAACATCACGTAAGAAGGCGTAATCCGGCAATAGCTCATCCACGATGGTTTGGGGTAGCAGGCCCAGCGCGGGTAACCGGTTTAGGGCAGTGTGCAGTGAGGTTACCTGGAGTTCGGTATCACGTCCTCCGCGGATCAGTTGAAATGCCTGTACGACGAACTCAACCTCGCGAATGCCTCCAGGGCCCAGCTTTATATTGCTCAGCATGCCTTTACGTTTGACTTCCCGGTTGATCATCGCCTTAAGCTCACGCAGCGACTCAATAGCCCCAAAATCCAGGTAACGGCGATAAACAAAGGGCTTTAAGCTTGCGAGCAATTCATACCCGGCATCCAGATCACCGGCAACCGGGCGCGCCTTTAGCATCGCGTAACGCTCCCACTCCCGGCCCTGATCCTGATAGTAGCTGGAAAGCATTGAGAAACTGCCTACCAGTGGGCCACCATCCCCTAGTGGGCGTAATCGCATATCCACGCGAAATGCAAAACCGTCGGCGGTCATGGCATCCAGCGCTGCAATCAATCGCTGTCCCAGCTTGGTATAGTACTCCTGATGCTCAAGGGGTTTACGCCCCCCTTCGGTCTCCCCCTTTTCCGGGAATGCAAAAATCAGGTCAATGTCCGACGAAAGATTAAGCTCGCCCGCTCCCAACTTACCCATTCCCAGCACCACCAAACGCTGGGGGGAACCATCATAGCGGGTCGCTGGTGTTCCCCAGCGAGGAGCATAAAAGCGTTCCAGCCAGTCTAGCGCTACCTCGATACATACTTCGGCCAGCCATGTCACCGCCTGGGCGGTATCCCACATGGTGTAACCTGGGGGACGGTTAAGGTCGCGCCATACGATGCCCAGCATGCGGGCACGGCGAAAGCGACGGATAATCCGCTGCATCGCCTCTTCCTCATCAGCGTCTTCAAGCGCCTCCTGCAACCAGCACACCTGTTCATCCTTGGCGGGCGTGGCGTCAAGCTCACCTGCAACATCAAGCTCTACCAGCCAGTGAGGAAAACGCGTTAACGTATCCAGAGCAAAGGTCGATACAGCAAGTACCCTGGCTAACGCCTCCCGGCGCACTTCAGAAAGTGCCTCCCAACTGTTAGAGGGCAGCGATTGGTTTGTCATCGACGCAATATTATCGGCTTGCTCAAGCGCATCACTTAGACGCTGCCAAGCCTTCTGCGTAACAGGCACCAACACCGGAGGCAGTGTCGCGCTGGGTAAAAACGTATCGTTCAATTGCATCATCACCTCACTACCAAGCACGTTGCGTAGCTGTTAAGAGCCGGTGCTGTTTAAAGGTGGCTGAACACTTAGCCAAAGAATTTTTGCCAGGCTAGTAGCCCCCATGTCAGGCCAGCCATAATCAGCGACAGCATAACTGCCGCCGATCCAATATCTTTTGCCCGCCCGGAAAGCTCGTGGTGCTCAGTACCGATACGATCCACAACGTTTTCAATAGCACTGTTAAGCAGCTCCACAATGAGCACCAGAAACAGGCTGCCAACCAATACCAACCAGCTTATCGGCGTGTCAGCGATCCACCAGGCCAAGGGTAGCATGATCGCTGCGATCACCACTTCCTGACGAAAAGCCGTCTCATTTCTAAATGCAGCTTTCAGCCCTTTCCACGAGTAGCGCGTGGAGTGCACCAGATGCGTTATCCCTGTATGCCTTGACTTCATGCACGTTGCCCATTCTGCGAATAGTAAGTCGTTAATTAGCCAGTATCATCTCGTCCAAATCCAGCGATAGCGGGTCAAGCACTTCAGGCCAGCTAAGGTATGGCGTACTGCCGCTACCGTTGACCAGAACAGTAAACACCCCCCAGCGCCCCTGGGCAGTTCGGAAGTACCCCGCCGCGGCACGCACAGCAAACGGCTGATTCAAGGTACCGGTTTTCAGCATGACATGGTTCTGAAACGTGGGCGAACCCCGACGGATAAAACGCATCACCCCGTTGGCGGGCGACTGAAAAGATGCCACGTAGCTTGGAAAAAGCGCACTTTGGCGAAACATGTCCTCCAGCATAACGTTTACACCATGCGCCGAGGTGCGATTATCCGTGGTTAGCCCACTACCGCTATGTAACGTAACCGGCCCATGCCCCGGCAGACTCTGAACATAAGCTTCAATCGCCTGGCCAGCCTGACGCAGTTGCGCCTGCGGTGTTTCCACCAGATTAAGCGCTAATACGTCAGCCATATAGTTATTGGAGTAATTCATGGTACGCAGCAACAGTTCCTGCAGTGGTTGACTGTCTACAGCGGCCAAACGTTGAGCATTACTGGGGGGGCGCGTGGAGCTGACGCGCCAGGGGTCACGCACGATTATGCCTGCCTGGTTCAACATGCTGAGCAGTACCTGGGCGGTTTTTTCTGCGGCATCCCCTGCCCCACGATAAATATCCCTGGCAGTTGCATTGGTGGAAATCTGACCACTAAGACGCATCACATCCCCCCGCTCGTCGGTAATGCGCTCGGCGCTGATTTCCGTGCCGCTGTTCGCGGGGCGGGTAACGACTTGGTTATCAATATTAATCAATGGCTGCTGACTATCGCACAGCCCCACACGGGCGGGTTCACCGGGCGTTACGGCGGGTGCCACGTTGACGCACCAGGCACCGAAATTCACCCCAGCCGAGGTTAGCGGTGCACTGTAGGTATTGGTCACCCGGGTGCGGGCATTGCAACGGTCAGTGGTAATACACTCAACAGGGCCAAAGCGCCACTGGCTAACCACCAAAGCACCATCCACCTCTTGTACGCCAGCCAGTTGCAGACGCTGCGCCAGGCGCCACAAATCTTCTGTCGTTAGCCCTGGATCCCCACCACCTTCGAAGACCAGATCACCGCGTAACACCCCATTATCAATACTGCCGGTACTAACCAACTGGCTGGTAAAGCGATGTTGAGGCCCAAAACGACGGAGCACAGCCGCAGCCAGATACGCTTTGGTAACGGATGCGGGCGATAGCTGGCTATCAGGGTTAAGGCTACCCAGCAAAGCGTTGCTGCCGGTATCAGCATCCAACAAACGCGCCTCGGCACTAATGGAAAAGCCTTTATTTTGCAGCTGGCCCAAGCGGCTAAAGTCGGCAAATAGGGCCGAACTTACACACAACGTGGCGGTGGCCACACAAAACACAAAGGCACCACGCAACAAACCTACGGGGAATTTGAAGAAGTGCGTCATGTTCGCTCCAGTTCAATGCATAAACGCCACAACGTTTGGCCACTTTGATCATATTTTGCTTCAAAGGGCGTCAAATAGTCATCACCAGGTGAAAATGTGACCACCTCTGCTTGCTTGCCTGTCACCAGGGCTAGCGCATACGCAAACTCTTCCACGTATAGCTGCCAGTTGGAACGCACTTCCAGCCGCCCGCCCAACGCCAGCAGTGTGGGGAAAACAGGGTGTCCATGCCAGCGCATTTTAAGATGTCCCGCCTTGGGATAAGGATTGGGATACAACAAGTAGTGGCGTTCCAGCCCCCAGCCTGCCTGCTCTGCCAAACGCCAAAAATCCACTAGATCCGCCCGTATCAACAGCGCATTGTCGGGCAGTTTTCCGTGATCCTTCCCCAGGCGCTCTGCACTACGGTCAACCCCAATTACCGAATGTTCAGGGAACTGCTCGGCCAAACGGCGGGTCGAAAGCCCCACTCCGCAGCCTGCGTCCAGAATAAGGGGCGCCTGGCGCTGTTGATACCATGCATTGGCCTGCTTAAATGCCTGCAGGGTATGATCGGCAATCGGTTTGCGCAGCGGATGCGCTAATGCACGTGCCACTCTTCGTTCCACATCGTGGTGAGGGCCTGGCTGGTTGGAAACCACCTGTCGAGAATTATGCTGCATGCCATCCCCTGCTAGAAAAAAGGCGTGATTCTACCAGTCTCCCGCGTGTCCGGCATGACGCCGTTGCATACCCGGTGCTATGATCACGCTCGAGATATCTATTAAGTGCAGATGAGTAATGCAATTCACCATGTATCTGCCAATAACTGTTACTACAAACCACCGCACCACGAGGAACCCGGCTTGTCACACTTACCGGTGATTGTCGGCATGGGCGGCATCAATCCCGCCGGCAGAACCTCGGGCCACCAGGCCTTCCGCCGCACCGTGCTTGATGCTCTTCCTGCTGACCAACAGCGCCAAACACTGGAAGGCTTGGCAGCGCTTATGCGCCTTGCCGAGCACTCCGAAAAAGGGTGGCACGATAGTGCAGGCCAGCCCCTGGACTCCCCTGCTCAGACGCTACGCGACCAGGTGCTTAATCACACGCTGATTCGTCGCAATGAAGATCCGCGTTTTCTCGCACCGGGCCTACCAGCCAATCGTCAGGCCAATATGGCACTGGCAGAACCGCTGCACTTCACGCTGCGCCGCCGCCAACTGCCCGAGCAGATTCCAGCTAATTGGCAGGTAAGGGATATCGATGCGCGTGAAGTCGAGGTGACTGTACCTGCGGGGACGCTGGATGTCCTGCTGCCGGATGCTCATGAGCCCAAAGTCCGCGCAGCGGCACAGCTACCCAGCGGATTTGATCCGGCAAGTCTCTACCGTAGCGTACACCATCCCCGTGGGCTATCCATGGCCATCTTCGCCGCTAGCGATTGCCTGGGAGCCAGCGGGCTTTCATGGGAGTCCCTTCGCCAGCAGCTTAACCCGGACCATATTGCCGTCTATGCAGGCAATTCGATTGGCCAGTTGGATGACCAGGGCTGGGGAGGCCTGTTAAAAAGTTTGGTGAGTGGCCAGCGCGCCACCTCCAAGCAGATGCCGCTTGGCTATGGGCAGATGCCTGCCGATTTCCTTAATGCCTATGTGCTGGGCAGCGTGGGCAGCACAGGGGCGGCGCTAGGGGCTTGCGCCAGCTTTTTATATAACCTGCGCCTGGGCATTGATGATATCCGCTCGGGTCGCTGCCGCGTGGTGATGGTAGGCACAGCCGATGCCCCGATTACCCCCGAAATTATTGAAGGCTTTCGCGCCATGGGTGCGCTGGCAGATGATGCCAGCTTAAAGGCTCTGGATGCCCTTGAACTGCTGACCGATGCCGACTATCAACGCGCCTGCCGCCCATTTGCCCGCAACTGTGGTTTTACCATGGCGGAGGCGAGCCAGTTTGTGCTGCTGATGGACGACGCTCTGGCGCTGGAGCTAGGCGCGGATATTCTAGGCGCAGTACCCGATGTTTTTGTTAATGCGGATGGTTTCAAACGCTCTATTTCCGCTCCCGGTATCGGTAACTATATTACGCTGGGTAAAGCGGCCTCGCTGGTGCGTGGGATGCTTGGTGAGAAAGCGCTAAAGGAGCGGACATTCCTGCATGCCCATGGCACCAGTACGCCCAAAAACCGCATTACCGAATCCCATGTCTTTGATGAAATTGCCCGTGCAAACAGCATCAATGATTGGCCGGTAGTGGCGATTAAGGCCTTTATTGGTCACTCCCAGGGCTCTGCTGCGGGTGACCAGCTCGCCAGCGCGCTAGGCAGCTTTGCCCATGGTTTACTACCGGGCATTCCAACCCTGGATGCAGTCGCAGATGATGTCTATGCCAACCGGCTGCGCCTGTTTACCACGCCACAGCTGTTTAAAGCGGATGCTGCGTTTATTAATGCCAAAGGGTTTGGCGGCAATAATGCCACTGGCGTGGTGCTGTCTCCCGATGTGACTGAACGGCTGTTAGCCAAGCGCCACGGTACTGCAGCCATTAACGCCTGGAAAGCGCGGCGCGAAGCAGTGAGGGCCAACGCAGCGGCATACCTGGCTCAGGCAGACCACGGTCACTATAAGCCGCGCTACCAGTTTGGCGAGGCGGTTCTGGAAGGCCCAGAGCTTGAGATCCATGCCGACCGCATTCACATTCCCGGCTACGAGCACGCCGTATCGCTTACCAGCGATAACCCATATGGTCAGCTTGATGAGGAGACCTTTTGATGTGTGCCCATCGCATTAATATCGCGGTCTACCCAGGCACTTTCGATCCGATTACCAATGGGCACTTTGATCTGATTGAACGCGGCGCAAGAATGTTCGACAAGGTCGTCATCGCGGTGGCCGCCAGCCCAGGCAAGCGCCCCAGCCTTTCGCTGGAGACTCGCACGACCTTGGCCAAAGCCGTTTGTGCTTCGTTACCCAACGTAGAGGTCATCGGCTTTGCCACCCTATTGACCACCATGATGCACGAACAGGGCGCCACTATTATTCTGCGTGGCCTGCGTGCAGTCTCAGACTTTGAGTACGAACTGCAGTTGGCTAACATGAATCGCGCTCAAAATCCCGAGCTTGAAAGCGTTTTCCTTACCCCTGCGGTGGAAAATTCCTATATTTCCTCAACCATTGTGCGAGAAATTGCCAAGCTTGGTGGTGATATTTCCCCTCTTGTTCACCCACAGGTCGCAGAGGCGCTGCGTAAGCACTACAATACGTAGCCATCGACATTGTTGAGTAAAACACTCGGGTATCCAGCGGGTATCCGGGTGAGCCAGCCATTCGTGAGGTATGCCCATGGCCCTGATGATCACCGACGAATGCATTAACTGCGACGTCTGCGAACCCGAATGCCCCAACGACGCGATCTCTCCCGGAGAGGAGATTTACGTGATCAATCCAAATCTGTGTACCGAATGCGTTGGGCACTTTGATGAGCCCCAATGCCAGCAGGTTTGCCCAGTGGACTGTATACCCCTGGACCCGGAACGCCCCGAAACCCAAGAGCAGCTGATGGAGAAGTACCGCATTATTACTGCTGCATAGCGCCACTACAGCGTGCGTATTTGGGCTCTTGCCTGGCCAATTATTCTGTCTAATATCACTGTCCCCTTGCTGGGGCTGGTGGATACTGCCGTGGTCGGCCATCTACCTGACTCACGCTATCTCGCGGCAGTCACACTAGGTGCTACGCTATTCAGCTTTCTCTATTGGGGCTTTGGCTTTCTACGCATGGGTACCACTGGGCTGGTGGCCCAGGCCATAGGACGCGACAACAGTAGCGACGTGCGTAACCTGCTGGGGCAGTCGCTGATTATGGCGGGCATTATTGGCACGCTGCTGATTGTGTTTGGCTCGCCACTGATTTCGCTGGGGTTAAGGTTGCTGGATGGTAGTGAGCTAGCAACACCACTGGCCCGGGAGTATGCGGAGATCAGGCTCTGGTCCGCCCCGGCAGTACTTGCTAACTATGCCATTCTGGGCTGGTTCCTGGGCCAGCAAAACTCCCGCGTTACCCTGATGATTCTGATGCTGACCAACAGCGTCAATATCGTGCTTGATCTGTGGTTTGTGATCGGGTTTGGCATGACCAGCAACGGTGTTGCCTTGGCAAGTGTTATCGCGGATTACACTGCATGTGCCTTTGGCGGCTACCTGGTGCTGCGCCAGTTGGGTCGGCTGGACGGCTGTTTTCAGCGCCAGCGCCTGCTGGTGCTATCCGCCTATACCGCTCTGTTTAATGTCAATGCCAACCTCTTTGTGCGTACCATGGGCCTACTGTTCGTCATGGCTTTCTTCACCGCTCAGGGGGCCCGCCAGGGCGACACCATATTGGCCGCAAACGCCGTCCTGCTTCAATTTATTATGCTCACCAGTTATGCGCTGGATGGTTTTGCCCATGCCGCAGAATCCCTGGTGGGCAGAGCCTATGGCCGACGTGACTGGCGCGAGTTTGCAGAGATGATACATGCCGCCGCCCGGTTTTCGTTCTGGACGGCCGCGGCGGCTGCGCTGGTATTCGCATTAGGCGGCCACTACCTTATTGCACTACTCACTAGTCTTGACGAGGTCCGCAGTACTGCTGCCAGCTATCTGCCCTGGATGGTGGTCATGCCGCTGATTGCCGTGTGGAGCTATCTCTTCGACGGTGTGTTTATCGGCACCACTGCCATTCGTGAAATGCGCAACAGCATCTTTGTTGGCCTGGCAGTTTATTTACCCTCCTGGTGGCTAACTCAGGGCCTTGGCAACCATGGGTTGTGGTTAGCCTTTACACTCTTCACTTTAGCACGCTCCGCCGTGCTCATCGGTTACTACCGCCACTACCGGCATACCCGCTGGCACGCTACCCCCCCAAACCAATAGAGCGTTGAAGTCTAAAACGTTCGCCCTTTTCCAACTGCGCTAACGTACAGGTAGGCAGCTGGATAAGTCATCCCATGAGAGATGAAATATACGGCGCGTCCCCGTATATTAGCGACGCACTTCCTAATAACGAATAAAGTGAGCATTTCATGCTAAAACTCATATCCAGACCAGCGGTTAAGCTGGTTGAGCGCTACCTACCAGACCCCTACATTTTTGTGCTCCTATTGACGCTCATCGCGGCAGTTGCCGCCATCGCCGTAGAGCGCCAAACGCCTCTTGCGGTACTACGCATGTGGGGGGATGGCTTTTGGGGCCTGCTCACCTTCTCCATGCAAATGCTACTGGTGCTGGTCACTGGCTTTATGCTGGCCAGTTCTCCGCCAGTAAAAAGTATTCTGCAAAAAATTGCCAGTACCGCGAAAAGCCCAGGTGGCGCTATTATTCTTGTCACTCTGGTTTCCTTAACCGCAAGCTGGATCAACTGGGGGTTTGGCCTGGTCGTAGGTGCCCTGTTTGCCAAAGAGCTGGCACGCCTGATCAGGGTCGATTACCGCTTGCTGGTGGCCAGCGCCTATTCAGGCTTTGTAGTATGGCATGGCGGCTTGGCAGGCTCAGTTCCATTGACCATTGCGACGGAAGGCCACTTCGCTGCTGATCAGATCGGTGTAATCAGCACGGGTTCTACCATCTTTGCCTTCTTTAATTTGGCGATCGTGGTCTGTTTGTTTATCGCCGTCCCCCTGGTCAACCGCATGATGCTGCCTGATGAAAAAGACAGCGTTTATGTGGATCCTAAACTCCTTGACGATGAGCCGGAACCACAAGGGCGTGTGACCCGCCCAGCGGAAAAACTGGAAAACAGCATGCCGTTGGCCCTAATGGTTGGCGTACCGGGGCTGTTATTCCTACTTGATCACTTCCTGCTGCGCGGCGGTAGCCTGAACCTGAATGTGGTCAACTTTCTGTTCCTGTTCCTGGCCATTGTGCTGCACCGCACGCCACGAAACCTGCTGAATAGCCTTAATGAGGCGATTAAAGGCGGGGCAGGAATCGTTATCCAGTTCCCCTTCTACGCTGGCATTATGGCCATTATGGTCCAGTCGGGTTTGGCACAAAGCATGTCGGAGTGGCTGGTATCGTTTGCGACTGCCACCTCACTGCCGTTCTGGTCCTTTATCAGCGCTGGCATTGTTAACTTGTTTGTACCTTCCGGTGGCGGCCAGTGGGCAGTTCAGGCTCCCGTGATGCTGCCTGCCGCTGAAGCGCTGGGTGCTGATATAGCCCGGGTTTCCATGGCGGTTGCCTGGGGCGATGCCTGGACCAACCTGTTGCAGCCCTTCTGGGCATTGCCGGTGCTCGCTATCGCAGGGCTCAAAGCCAAAGACATTATGGGCTTCTGTTTAATCCAGCTGTTTATTACCGGTGCCATCATCTCTATTGGACTCGTGTGGTTTTAGAGCTTTAACCGCCTGACTACATATAAAAGCCCGCCCTTGCCAAGGGCGGGCAACTTTAGCCCTCAAGGTTCTCCCATGCCTGAAACACCTACAATTGAACACAACGCCCTGCCCGGCCAGCATGAACTTTCAATGACGGTGTTAATGACACCGGATATGGCCAATTTCAGCGGCAAAGTACATGGCGGTGCTATTCTTAAAAAGCTTGACGAAGTGGCCTATGCTTGCGCTAGCCGTTACTCGGGTCACTATGTGGTGACACTATCCGTCGACCTGGTGCTGTTTAAGCAGCCGATACACGTTGGAGAGCTAGTGACGTTTCTGGCAAGCGTGAACCATGTGGGCCACTCCTCCATGGAGATTGGCGTTAAAGTGGTCGCCGAGGATATTCGCGCAAAGCTGATCCGGCACACCAATAGCTGTTATCTCACCATGGTGGCCGTTGATGAACATGGCAAGCCAGCCAGAGTGCCGATGCTCTCACTGGAAACGCCACTGCAAAAACTGAGATTTGAAAAAGCCGCCCTGCGCAAAAAACTGCGCAAGCAGGCAGAACAGGAAGAGCTGCTCACCCAACAGCAACATCAGCAGCACTCTTAACCTTATTCTCATGCTAACGACAAGGAGTCCTCATGCCCGCCAGGGAGCGCTACCCCCATCTACCTAAAGCGGTTGAGTATGCGCATATAGGCTGGGATTTTCTAATTCTCGCTGCTGTGGTTGTTAACCTCTGCCTGCTGCTATTTGATTCGTTGTTCCTTATCGAACCACTTAACCAGGCGATTGCCACCATCACTCCCGGCTTCCACGATTTTTACGATTCGACGATCCATAGCCGGTTTATTTATATCGATCTGGTATTTGTCAGCTTTTTCATTGCCGATGTACTGCTGGGCTGGGCCGTTGCCATTGCAGAACGGCGCTATCACCGCTGGTTTTTCTACCCATTTATACACTGGTACGACGTGCTTGGCTGTATTCCGCTGAGCGGTTTCCGCTTATTGCGCGCCCTTCGCGTGGTATCGCTACTGCATAGACTGCACCGTTTACGCCTGATCGACATTACCCGCTGGGCGGGCTATCAGTTTTTTGCCAAATACTACGACATACTGCTTGAAGAACTCTCCGACCGTATTGCTCTTCGTCTGCTTGGTAATGTGCAACAACAAATTACAGCCAGTGATTCGCTAACTGAGAGCGTAATTGACCGCGTGATCCTCCCCCGCAAAACCCAGTTAATTCACGAAATCACCCAGCGCCTGGAAGATACGGTAGGACAATCCTACCAGCAGAACCGTGCTGCCATTATGGCGGCAATTGATGACCTGGTAACCCGGACATTAAGGGAGAGCCCTGAAATTCAGCGTTTACATCGCCTGCCGATGGGACAAACGGCCTCCAATGCCATGCAGGCATCCTTAAGTGGCGTGGCCCAGCGACTGGTGGATGAACTTGCGTTAGGCATTCATTCAACGGAGTTTCGACAATTGATTGAGCGCACAGCAGAAAGCGGGTTCGACAGCTGGCTAACCGTCGATGAGGGCAGCGCCCATGTTACCGAGCAGGTGCTCTATGACATGCTGGAAATGCTCAAAGAGCAGGTTCGCCGCCAGCGTTGGAAGGATCGCTATGATTAGCCGCTACGGCATCTGCTCAAACCGTTATGGGAGCAAGAGGCGGCTGAACAAGGCACTCCTTGATCATCATTAAAGCCTTGGTCAGCACTTGCCGATCCACCGCAGCACCAATGCAGATGCGAATTGCCTGAGGGGCTGGCGCACTGCCTACGCAAAAGGGTTCCGCGCTGGACACCTTTACCCCTCGATTGAGCAGACGCTCACATAGCGCTACGGCGCGACTGCCTTCAGGAAGGGTTAGCCACACATTGCTGCCATGAGCTCGCCGACCTAGCGTATAACCGGATAAGATACTGGCAGCCAGCTGCTGGCGCATGGCTAACTCTTCGGTTTGCCACTCCAGCAGGGTGTGGGCAGCCGACTGAGTGATCCAATGGCAGGCCACATCCACCATCAGTGGCGGCACCATCCAGCTTTGTGCCCTAAGCCCAGCGGCAAGCTGTTCAAGCAGAGGTGTGGGCGCACGCAAGATACCGATACGCAGCCCACCGGCCAATACTTTCGCAGTGCTAAACACAAACAGTGTTCGCTCCGGTGCCAACTGGTACACAGGGGTACCACGCTGCGCGTCGGGTAAATACTGTACGCCATCTTCAAGTAGCCAGATATCGTAGCGTCTGGCAAGCGCTACCAGTTGCTGGCGACGCGTTTCGCTAAGACAGGTACCCGTGGGGTTGTTCTGGTCAGGTGTTACATAGATAAGCCGTGGAGGCTGACGGGCGCACTGCGCCTCCAGCGCATCCATCCGCATCCCCTCCTCATCAAACGCAATACCTACCATTTTGAGATGGGCTTGTTGAGCTGCACTAATCGCGCCGGGATACGTTAATGCATCCGCGGCCATTAGCTCGCCTGGGCGTAACAGCGTACCAAGTACCAGACTAATGCCGTGCTGGCCACCTTGAGTAATCAGTAACTCGTCAGCCGCCAACGGCATACCCAGCCCCTCCAGCCATTCAGCCAACTGCTGACGATGCTCTTTGTTGCCTCTCGCATCCAGATAAGAAACTCCACGCGCTAATGCCGTTGGCGAGCGACTTACCGCACTTAACGCGTCGCTTAAGGCCTGCTGTCGGAGTGGGTGGGGGGGAGGCAGGCTCAGGCCCAAATTAATCATGCCAGGGTTATCGTCAGGCGTTAACCCCATATCAAAGCTCGTCGGCACTGCGGGCTGTTTAACAAAAGTGCCACTGCCAACCCTGGCGACCACCCAACCATTATGCTCTGCCTCAGCATAACCTCGCGTTACGGTACCCACTGTTACCCCTAACGCATCAGCCAGGCGTCGCTGAGGGGGCAGGCGCTCTCCTGGAGTCAGCACTCCATCTGTAATGGCCGCTCCAATCGCATTAGCAATGGCTCGATAACGAGGACCGGAAATTTCGTCGAGTGATGGCACCCAAATTGTCATGGTGACAATAAAACCTTTGACGTAAATATAGCGGTCATTATGCTAACAAAATCACTGACAGGCAATCCATTATCACAAAATTGTATGGATACAAAAATGAATAGCGAATGGTTAATCCTGGGGCCTGCTGCGCTCTATATGGTATCGATGACGCTAACCCCTGGCCCCAACAATATTATGTTGACGGCATCCGGCGCCAACTTCGGCTTTCGCCGTACGATGCCACATATGTGGGGGATTTTAGGTGGCTGCTTTCTGTTATTCGCCAGTATTGCTCTGGGCCTGGGGGTACTGTTTGAACGCTTTCCGGTGGTGCAAACCACTCTGCGTTGGGTGGGAAGCGCCTACTTACTGTATCTTGCATGGAAAATTGCTATCGCCCCACCCCCACACCTTGATGGCAATCAGCTTAGCGTACCGCTAACCTTCTGGCAGGCAGCAATGTTCCAGTTTGCTAACCCCAAGGCGTGGGTCATGGGTCTGGCCTTGATGGCGGGCTTCCTTCCCGAAAGCGGTCAGCCTGTCATCAACGCACTGGTGCTGGCGGGCTTTGCGGAAGTGGTCGCGCTGCCCTGCATCGCTCTCTGGGCAGTCTTTGGAACCGCCATTGGCCAGTGGATTAAAAGCGACAGTGCATGGCGAGCTTTCAATGTCACCATGGGCCTACTCACCGCCGCCTGCGTCGTATTGATATTGGGTTAACCGCAGCGCAGTGCTTCGATCATGTCGTTGCTTTCTAAATGGATATTCAAGCGGTCTTCCCGATAGTCCATCGTGGCAGCGCTGCCGGGGCGTAACACACGTACCTGACGGGCACTGCTTTCACTCTGTAACTGGGGTACATTGGCCTCATCAAACGGCTCTCCAATGGCATACTGAATGGTGTCAATATTGCAGGTAGCCCCTGCACTGGACACCTCTTCCTGCCCAACCGTAGGGGGTGGAGGTGCACTTTCATCGTCAGGAACACTGGCGCACGCTGCCAAAAGCGTGGCCGTCAACAGCACCACAAAACCGTTCATTGCCAGCTTTTTTACTGAGCAGCGTTGTAAATTACCCATGCAAGACCTTCCTTTATTTACAAGTGGTCGCCACACATACTACAAAGTAGGCTAGGCAGACATGCCTAGCCGACAAGAAGCGTCCGCTATCAACAACGTTAACTCGCTGCATCCTGAACGGCCCGCCCACCTTCCTGAACATCCTGCCCGGCGCCTGCTACGGTATTACAGCCTGCTAAAGCGCCGGCGGCCATGAGCAGAATAAAGCTGGTAGCGAGTAGTTTTTTCATTGGTGTTCTCCATAACAAGTCGGTCAACATCGGGAAGCTCCGGCGGTAGTATTACCACATAGGAGTTCTTTCAGCGTAACAGCGTTTTAACAAATTCGCCTGTTTTACACCTGGTTGCCTGGCGCCAATAACATGATCCACTGCTATGATAGCCACCATTCATCCGTCTACCTGGAGTAACTCACTTGGATACGTTTGCTCTTGATCCACGCTTGGAAGCTGACTCATTACCGCTCGCCGACCTGCCCCTAAGCCGGGCTTTATTAATGAACGACGCACGTTATCCCTGGGTTATTTTGGTGCCCAGAGTGCCCTCCATCAGCGAGGTGTTTGAGCTATCCCAGGAAGATCAGGAGCAGTTGTGGCGTGAAACAACCGCACTGGGGGCGGCAATGAAAGAAGCGTTCCACGGTGACAAGCTTAATATTGCCACCCTGGGTAATGTGGTTAGTCAGCTGCACATCCATCTGGTCGTACGATATCAGGATGATGCCAGCTGGCCTGCCCCCGTATGGGGCAACGGCAGTGCCAAACCTTATGCTTTAACTCAACAGGGAGAACGCCGTGAGCAGCTATTGGCCCAAATTAGGGGCCTAACGCTATAGGCGGACTAAGGGGGAAGGAATCAAATCATCAACTCCCATCCAGCATGACCACCTAGCCTCTTAACAAGGGGGAGTTCTGCCGCTGGGCGGGCTCATTCAGCAATGGGCCACTGGTAGGCTGGGCAGCGCCTGCCAGTGAAAGCGACACGCCTAACGCAATAATGAGTGCGCCACCGGTCAGTGCCACCCATCCGGCCACTTTTTCAACCACTTGCTGGCTGCGTTGCTTATGTAAACGTTTGGTAGCCCAGCCGCGCGCAAATACGCTGGTCAGGGCCAGCGCCGAAACGGTGATTCCTGTCCCTAGTGACATCGCAAGGACAGACGCCACACCGACATAAAACTGCCCTAGCAGGCTGGCAGCCCCTACCATCAACACAGCGCCGGTACAGGGGCGCATGCCAATGGCTCCTACGGTCATCAGGGCGGTGCGCCAATCAAGCGCCTGCTGCGGCTCGATATGGTGAGCACCACCACAACAGTGGGAATGATCATGAGTGTGGCTGTGGCTGTGGCTGTGGCCAGAAGCATCAGAAAGCTTAACCGCATACGCACGGCGCAGCTGTTTCACTGCTCGCCAGCATAGCCATCCCCCTAATAGCACGACCAGCATAAAACTCGCCTGCTCCACCCAAGCCACACTCCCCATCGCCTGGCGGGTCACCCAGCCCAAGCCGTGCACCAGTACTACCACCATGGCAATAGCGGTAACCCCTTGCAGTAATGAAGCCGCAAAAGAGAGACCTAATGCGCGTCGGGTTGCGCCTCCATGGGATGCCAGATACGTGGCGAGCACCGCCTTGCCATGTCCCGGCCCTGCGGCGTGAAACACCCCATAGGCAAAGCTGACTCCCAGTAGCGATAGCCAGGTTGCGGTGGTGGGCTCACGTGAAAGTTCAGTGATAGCTAACGTCAGGGCTCGATGCAGGTCACGCTGCCAGGATAGCAGCTGTAAGCTGGCCCCCTGCAAATTGGCTTGTACCAGATACATAAGCAGTGCCACACCCAGCACAGCACACATACCCCAAGCCATTTGTCGCCACAATAGAGGCATCAATACCCTCCATAAATATTCTTCAGCTAACCCATCGTCCGGAATTGTCTACTTTCAAACTAACGGCATACCACTCGGCCTGTTTCTGCAAAATGACGACCCAAACCTGGCTCGCCCTCTTCATCAACATCCAGCAGCGCCGCTTGCATGACCCGCTCTGGATCAGGATTGGCTGGCACAATGCTCAGCTCACAGCCAGGTACTCCATTGAGGATGAGCGCCTGCTCAGCGGGAGAGCCATCCTCTCCCTCATGTACCATTTCGATGTAATAGGTAGGGTCAAAGATTTGATACTCAAGCGTTTTACCCGCTAGCGGCTGGGGAGTTTCCAACGGCAGAATAAACATAAAGGTGAGGCGATTATTCCTTTCCAGTGCCGTATATTCAGTTACATCAGCTAATGGCTGACGCTCCCCATCAATCCGCACTTCGGTAAAGTAATGCTGGTGAGACAGGTTATCGCGAATTTCGCGACCCAACTGGTCAAGGCCAGCCTCTAAACTCGCCCCGTCCACCTGCTGCAATTCTTCAAATACGACCAGACTATAGAACGGGTCCATCCGCCACGTTTGATGCAACCCTTTAGCGTTACCCTCAGCATCGCTAATCACCCGTACGCTTATGTCGATCCAGCCATGAGGGTGGGCCTGTACAGCGGCACTACTCAATAGGCCCACCGCTCCCACGGCCACAATGCTCCAAACAGAGCGCCACTTACTCATTAAAGCAATACGCTCTGGCATGCGGCTGTCACGGTGCCTCTCCCAGTTTATGCTGCAACTCGACCAACCAGGGATCCAGCAAATAAGGCGGCAACGGCTGACTTCCCCGCAGGGCTGAAACCCGCACTCGGCTGCCGCCACTCTCTTCGCTTACCTGCAACTGCATACGATATTCCGGCCAGCGCGCCAACGATGCTTCTGCACGCCCTAATGATAAATCGGCATGCCTGACCACGTACCCCTGCTCAATCATTAGCTCCACCGCCTCACGGAATGTTTGTTCAGCGGGGGCTGAGTACCTTAACTCTCGGGGTTCGACAGGCTGTGGCGTCGCGCACCCCGAAAGAACCACCAGAGCACTTAACGTCACTGACGTTAAAAGGAGTTTGCGTAGAGGCTTCATAATGCTCTCCCGGTGGCAGGCGTTTGGGCAAAAGCAGACTGAAAACGCTGACAAAAATCATCGTTACTGGCGCTGTAAGACTCGCGCAAATCGCCCAGGTGGTCAAAACGGCGGATATCCCGGGAAATTCGCACATAGCCATCAGTCACCAGTAACGAGACGCGCTCCACTTCAACTGGCTGCTGGCCTATACCACCACCGAAGCCTAAGCCAATACCAGACCCACGCCCAAGACCCACGCCCCCAAACATCCGCATTCCACGCCCGTAACCATAGGCGTTATCGTAAGGATCGTAATAGCCCACTAACTCCCGCTGACGACTGGCACTAACCAGGCCCAATGCTGTATCCGTCGAATCAAGCTTAAACCCCCACTCTTCAAGCACTGCGACACTTTGGCTGACCAAATCAATGTTTGTGGACGCTGAACCAGCCGGGAAATAACAGGCGGCGGCTGGTACAGGCTCGGCCTGGGGCAGGCGGTCCGGTACTGTCTGACAGCCCGCCAACAACAAAACACAACTGATACTTAGTGAAATTGGCTTCATTTTGGGTCCTCTGACCGTTGTCGCGGCTGGTGTGTCATGAGGTAGCACGCTAAGCTCGCCAGCGGTGATAAAAAATAAATGACAATACAGTGTGACAACGTTTTACGGAGGTTGTGCGATGAATGTACTGCTTTGCCCCGATAGTTTTAAAGATGCCCTGGGCGCTGAACAGGCCGCCCAGGCGATGGCAAAAGGTGTGCAGCGCGCCGCACCTACTGCCACGGTACACATTTGCCCACTGGCGGATGGCGGTGAAGGCAGCCTTGATGCTCTGATTGCCGCCACTCGTGCTGAACGGCGCCAGCTCATCGTACAGGATGCCCTCGGCCGACCACGCCAGGCATCCTGGGGCTGGCTTAACGCCCAACGTACCGCGTTTATTGAACTGGCAGAAGCCAGTGGTTTACAGCACCTCACCTCCCAGGAACGTAATGCACTGCATACCACTACCCATGGTGTGGGCGAGCTGTTCAAGGCGGCACTGGATGCCGGCGCTGAAAAAGCGCTACTGCTGCTGGGTGGTAGTGCCACCAACGATGCCGGAGCTGGTATGTTACAGGCACTTGGCGCTCAGCTACTGGATCAACACGGTGCCCCGCTACCGCCTGGAGGGGCTGCGCTACAAACCCTCGCCACACTGGATCTTTCAACACTGGACCCGCGCCTAACCAAACTAAGCGTCGAGGCAGCAGTAGATGTTGATAACCCACTGCTGGGCGAACGCGGTGCAAGTGCGATCTTTGGCCCACAAAAAGGTGCCTCCCATGACGACGTTGCTCAGCTTGACCTCGCCCTTGGCCATTTTGCCGATATCAGCGCCCAGGTTCTTGGACGTGATGTTCGGGAGTTACCCGGCGCAGGGGCAGCGGGCGGCATGGGCTTTGCGGCCTGCGCCTTTCTTAACGCCACCCTAAAGCCAGGTATTGAAATGATTATGCAGCAAGCCAAGCTGCCGAACCTGCTAACCCAGGTAGACCTGGTGATAACAGGAGAAGGCCGCTTGGACGGCCAGAGTCTGGCGGGGAAAACCCCGATTGGCGTGGCTCGCGCCGCCCACAAACAGGGAAAACCTGTCGTGATCCTGGCGGGTAGCCTGGGTGATGGCTGGCAGGCCTGTCTGGGCGAAGGGGTGACGGCTGCGTTTGCTCTCGCAGATGGCCCGATGAGCCTTGAAGATGCACTGCCACGCACCGCTGAACTGCTGGCAGCACGCTGTGAAAACATCGCGCGCATGTGGCTCGCACGGCCCGCCTGATCTTCACTATTTCAGTCACCACGTTAGATAAGGGCTTGAAAAATGACGGCTGCGCCTGCATTTCATAAGCAGGCACGATAACGGGAGGGCGCGGTTGAGTAGGCGCGCACGGGTTACACGTGTCAGCGATGAGTCAGCCGTCGCCAGCTCACCGCCAGGGTAATGTTATGGCGCTATCAGCGCGATGCAAAAAACTTGTTTTGCATCACATCTTCAGCGCCTTAAGCTGAATCAAATGATTTGATGGCCGCCGGGTTTCAGCGCGGCTCCAACCATGGAGGAGCACCATATGTCTGATATGAACAGCATTGGCCTACACGAAAGCAGTGCCAGCCAACTGGCCGAAAAACTGAACCATCTGTTGGCCAATTACCAGATTTTTTACATGAACGTTCGCGGCTACCACTGGAACGTTAAAGGTAACGACTTCTTCGAACTGCATGCCAAATTTGAAGAGTTCTACACCGACCTGTTAACCAAAGTGGACGAAGTTGCCGAACGCATACTGACACTCGGCCATAAGCCGGTGCACGCTTACAGTGACTATGTGAAACTGTCGCATATCCTGGAAGATAAGGACGTGCATGATGGAAAATCATGTGTCAAAGGTGTACTGGCGGGTTACCAAACGCTGATTGAGCTGCAGCGTGAAGTGCTGTCACTGGCCTCGGATGCAGATGATGAAGGCACCGCCTCCCAGGCGAGTGACTATATTCGTGAGCAGGAAAAAACCGTATGGATGCTGAACGCCTATCTGGGCAAGTAAGCGTCACAGGCTGGCTGCCCACATACAGTCGCGATAAACGGCGCCCTGACTGGGGCGCCGTTTTTATTGCGATAATCACCGGTTAACGCAACGTTGCAAGCTCCTCAATAAGGGCACGCAACATGCTCCAGAACTCTTCTACTGAATCAATCTCTACCCGCTCATCCGGTGAGTGGGCACCACGAATAAGCGGCCCGAACGAGATCATATCCAGGTTAGGATATTTACTACCTAAAATACCGCACTCAAGCCCTGCGTGAATCACCTTGACGTCGGGTTCGCGGCCAAGTAATGCAGCATGGCAGGTTTTGAACGTCGCCAATAGCGGACTGTCCGGATTGGGCGCCCAGCCAGGGTAGCCGTTTTCAACTTTCACCCTGGCACCTATAAGCCCAAACAGCGCCTGGAAGCGGTCAGCCATGGCGGCAGCGGCGCTATCATGCAGCGAGCGTACCAACGCGCACAGGTGTAAACGCCCTGCTTCCAGGCTCAGCACACCCAGGTTATTAGAGGTTTCCACCACCCCAGGGACATCCGCACTCATTCTCTCCACGCCACAGGGCGCTGCGTGCAGTGCAGCTAATAACATGGCGCTGGCATCAAGCGTCAATGGCTCGACCAGGCCCGTTTCAGTGCGCTGGACTGACAGCACCAAACCGCTGTCACCGCTTCCCAGCTCTGCTTTGAGCGTGCGCTCCAGCGCTTCCACCATGGCAAGCGCTGCATCCACATCATCGGCAGGCAGCGCAACCTGAGCAAACGCCTCACGGGGGATGGCATTACGCAGGGTTCCCCCCTGATAGCTGATCAGACGTATATCAAATGCTTCCAACGCCCGCAGCACACGCACCAGCAAGCGGTTGGCATTACCTAACGGCTTATGGATATCCATGCCTGAGTGACCGCCTTTCAGCCCGGTCAGCGATAATGCGAGCACTTGCTCATCCTGCTGAAGTACGGCACCAGGTAGCTGGGCATCGACCAGCACATCGGCACCACCAGCACAGCCGATATACACCTGGCCACGATCCTCGCTATCGAGATTAAGCAGTAAGGAACCCTCAAGCCAGTCTTCGGCCAGATTAAGCGCGCCGCCCATGGAAGTCTCCTCCTCAAGGGTAAACAACGCCTCCAGCGGGCCATGGGTTAACTCGGGCTCCTCCAGGACAGCAAGAATCGCAGCGACGCCAAGCCCGTTATCAGCGCCTAATGTAGTCCCCTTGGCGTGTAACCAGCCATCTTTGACATAGGTACTGATGGGGTCACGGGTAAAGTCATGGTCATACCCTGAGTTTGCCTGAGCCACCATATCCAGATGCCCTTGCAACACAACCCCTGGCGCCTGCTCACAGCCCGGTGAGGGCGGTTTTCGAATGCGCAAGTTACCGAAGGCATCACGGTCATGGGAAAGCCCCTGAGCATCAGCCCAGGCTTCCAGAGTAGCCACTAATGCGGCCTCATGACCGGAAGGCCGTGGCGTATTACACAGCGTACGGAAATGGCGCCAAACCATGTTGGGTGCGAGCGCTTCTAAATGTACGTTCATGGCAACTCTTCATTATCGATAACCGGACTACTTTAACGCTCCCGGCCATCAGGTAAAAGCTCACTATGTTCAATAACACATTGAACGGCTTGCCGCAGCTGATGAGACGCCGCGCTTTGAGCCCTGGCCAAAGGTCGGTTTTGAAACGCCCACGCGGCTAACTGTTGCAGTGCCAAGGCAGCAACTTCATCCAGTACATAGTGGCTGGCCTCATACACCAGCGCCTGGAGCGAAACGCGTGCGAAGGCAGGGTTACGATGGGCATAAGCAACATCCTTCACTGCCTGCCAATCACCAGCACTCATTGGTTCACCGGGAAGCGATCGTAATAAAAGCACCACGACCGAGGCGGGCAAGTCACTTAATTCAAATGCCAACAGACTGGGTAGCGAGTCTGCAAACTGAACTCGCAAGGCGTTGAGTACCTCCTGCCCTTCAGCATTGAGTGCCTTCGCTACCATTACCGCATACTCACCTGTCGCCGTCTCTTTCGTAACGCCGAGACGCACCGGCGTAAACCCTAGCGCCAGCCAGAATTGTAGCAGCGAAGCCTCAGCACCAAACGTCGCGCCATAAAGCGCCACTCCTTGCAGGGTCGCCTCGGCGATATCATCTTCCAGCATACGCCGCCCCAACCCTTCGCGCCGCCGCTCTGGGTGGGTAGCAATGCGCGAGACCCGCCTCCACCGGGATGTCAGTGCTTGTCGACTGCCACTGTGGGCTGCCAGCGACTGGGCCAGCAGATGCCCCTGGGGGCGCCGCTCACCACGTGCCACCTGCTCAGCCAATGCCCATGTAAATCCGCCCTCTTCACGGGTCACCAGTACTGCCTGTGGTTCGCCGCCCCCGGCCACTATGCGCAGCGCCGTGCCTGGGCCATCCAACAGCTGGCGCAGATCACTGGGAGACGTGCGATAGTGAGACTGCACCAACAGGCCAAACAGCTTCTCCAGTAACACTTCCTGGCGAGCGAGCAGCGCCTGTGGCAGGAGAGTCGTTGTGATGACACCGTTTGGCTGAGCATCTGGTAAAGGGGCTTTCAACAACAGTAGACGATGAACCACTGACTCAAGGGGATCCTGCGCCGACCAGCGGATGGGGGTATCGAGTTCCACTGCGCGCCACTGCGGTGTCTGACGTCTGAGCACATCAAAAAACCGCAGTGCAAAGCCTCTCCCCGAACCTTCATAGCCATGGACCGTGGTGGCGAAAGCTATGCGTGGAAATGCCGTCAGCCACTGCCCCAATAGAGCGGCTGGAATAGCGGCGGCTTCATCGACCATCAGGTAGCTGCCGTCACCGCCAAGGCATTGATTGTTGACCTGTGCGGTTAGTAGGTCGGGGGGTAGAAAACAGAGCGCCTCCCCTCCCGGCATCACAAACCGACCTGGCGTTGCTTGCAGGCCGTCTGGGCAGAGTGCTGCCAAGCGCTCAAATACACTTTCCACCGCACTGAGTCGCGGTGCCGTTATAATGATGCGCGCCACCCCCTTACCCAGCAGTCGGGCACAGGCAATCCCCAGAGCTGCACTTTTACCACGCCCTCTATCAGCAGTTACGACGAGTGGACGGCGACGTTTCATCCCGACCAGTGCAGCCACACCCCTGGCCTGATCTGCGGTCAGGCAGGCTGCATCTCCCACGTAAGTGGCACCCACCGGGCTGGCTGGCAGTTTAGGCAGTAATAGCTCGCCCTCTACCTGCCAGCGAACGATGTTGGGTGAGGCACTAAGCAGGCGTGCTAAACGTGTCAGGTAATGAGCCGTCAGCGCCTCCCATCGCCAGGGATAGTCGGCAAAACGGGCATAGTCCGGATCAGGGTGATCACCCCAGGCATCGGGGGTTAACACAACACACAGGCCACCCGCTGTGATCGTTCCTGCTAATGCCCCCAATGCATCAGGGTCCAGGCCTTGGGCACCACATGCATCCACAACAACCAACTGATGCTCAGCCCCTAAACGTGTGCGTGCCTTGCGGGCCGACAGGCACGGCGTAACAGGTGCCTCGTGCTCATCGCCCACCCACAGCGGTGATTGCCAGGCAGCAGCCTGCCAAAGCTGTACAGCAGCGTGACGGCAGTGGCGTGATGGCCCGGAGAGCCATACCAGTTGACGCCAGCGGCGGCGCTTCAAGCGCACCGCATGGCAGGCCAACGCCAGGGCTTGGTTTGCGCTGATAGCGCATTGCGCAGACATGACGACTCCTTAGCAGGGCATTTCACTTACAACTTTGGTGTGAAAGAGCCGTTATTTTCAACGTTCCCAATGCGCAAACCGCCTGAAAGATCAGCCCCAAAAACACTACAAACACTTGTTAAATATAACAATATAAACAAAAAAAGCGCTAAAGCCGCGTTAGTTTTCCCGAATCAATAATATTGCGCTGTAGCGGGGGGTATGTGCTAGCTTAGCGTTGCAGTGCGGCATTTTGCTACTTTACGTAAACGTAAGCCTGCTCACTGCACTTTCCTGCTTTCAGGTACTAACACTAATAACGCCATACGCCAAAATACCAGGAAATACATCATGACAAAGACTACAAAATTTGCGCTTACCAGCCTTGCCGCTGGCGTTGCTTTCGCCACCCTCACGACCACCGCACAAGCACAAGAACAGTGGACCATGACCAGCACCTGGCCGGATAACCTTGATCTGATTCAAATCGATCAACACTGGGCAGAGCTGGTGAACAAACTGGCAGGGGATGAACTGCAAATCAATTTCCGGGCAGGCGGTACCTTAATGCCTGGAACGGAAGTATTTGATGCCACCGAAACCGGCAGCATTGAAGCTGCTGGCGACTGGCCTGGATACTGGGCGGGCCTGAACCCGGCATTTTCACCACTTGCAACGACGACCAGCCTGTTTAACGGCGTTGATTACCTTAACTGGATTCAGCAATGGGGTGGTCGCGAACTCTATGATGAGATCTACGGCCAGTTCAACATGGTCTATCTACCCTATGGTATTACCAATAACGAGTCGGGCTTCATGGGCCGCACGCCGATTGAAAGTATTGCCGATTTAGAGGGTAAACGTCTGCGCCTGTCTGGTCGCGACCAGGGCCGTGTGCTTGAAGAACTTGGCGGCTCCCAGGTGACCCTGGCGGGTGGCGAGGTTTACCAGGCGATTGAGCGCGGCGTTATTGATGCTGGCGAATTCTCCACACCAGGGGTCGACTTCAACGCGGGCTTTGCGGAAGTGGCCGATTACTGGGCAACGCCTGGGTGGCACCAGTCAGCCAGTGTGTTTGGTGTCATGATCAACAAAGACGCCTGGGATGCACTATCCGAGGAAACCCAGGAGAAACTTCGTATTGCGGCAGATGCCACCATGGCGTGGTCACTGGCATGGTCCGAGCGGCAGTCCACGGAAGCCACTCAGAAATTTATTGATGCCGGCGTGACCATCAACCAATTCTCCGAAGAAGACCTGGATCGCATTCAGGAAATCACCAACGACGTTATTCTCCGTGGCGCCTGTGAGCATCCTGACCACGCCAAGGTCTATCAATCCATGATTGCTTACCTGGAGCATTACGCAACATGGCGTGATGTATCGGCTCCCTACAATATGAGCCGTGTTATGGATAATCTGCCTTCATTGGAAGAGATCGAAGCCTGCCTATAAGGCGCTTTCTTACCGCCCCAGCCACTGGGGCGGTTTATGTGCTGACCGCGGAGACCTTCCATGAATGCGATTGCCAAGGCGATCGATGCAATTAACGAGCTGTTTGGACGAATCATTGCACCGTTAATTGCCATCATTACCCTTATTGTACTGTTTGATATTGCATCACGCTTTTTCTTTGGCCGCCCAAGTGACTGGGCATTCGACATCACCAAAATGCTGTTTGGTGCCCACTTCATGCTGATGGCAGCCTATGGGCTCAAGCATCATGCCCATGTCGAAGTGGATGTGCTAAAGCGCCTGCTATCCCGTAAACGCCAAACACTTCTTGATGTGATCGGCTACCTGATTTTCTTCGTTCCCTTTATCTGGATGCTGCTCACTTACGGGTGGCGCTTCTTCGAGCGCTCCTTCAGCCGAGGCGAAACAACCTATGGCATGGTGTCAATCCCGGTGTATCCCATCAAGGGCGTTATCGTGGTGGCTGCTGCACTGTTACTGTTACAGGCAATCGCCATCGTCCTGCGCGCCATCATGCAACTGCGCGAGGAGAAATCAGTATGAACCTGAGTCCGGAACTACTTGCGCTGGTGATGTTTGGCGGGCTGCTGTTGGGTCTGTTCATGGGCCACCCCTTGGCCTTCGTATTGGGCGGTGTCGCCGTTATCGGCGCTTTTCTTGGCCCCGGGGAACGTGTGCTGGGTACGCTGATTAATAATATTTTTGGTAACGCCATGGATAACTACGTCCTGGTTGCAATACCACTCTTCGTGCTGATGGCACGCTTTCTAAATGACTCCGGCGTCACCGAGCGAATGTTTGATGCCATGCGCTTACTACTGGCTAACTTGCGTGGGGGGCTAGCCCTGACAGTGGTGGTTGTTTCTGTCCTGCTGGCAGCAACTACCGGGATTGTAGGGGCCTCCATTGCGGTGATGGGAATGATAGCTCTCGTCCCCATGCTGAAGTACGGCTACAACAAAGAGCTGAGTACCGGCGTCATTATGGCAAGCGGCTGCCTTGGGATTCTGATTCCACCCAGTATCATGCTGATTTTGATGGCCAGCTACTCGCCGGTTTCGGTGGGTGCACTGTTTGCGGGCGCCATGGTTCCTGGGGTTATGCTGGGTTGCATGTATGCACTTTACGTACTGCTGGTTTGCCACTTCAAACCCTCTTATGGACCACCGGTACCTAAAGAGGAGCGCGCTGAAGTCAGCACGAAACAGCTCTTGATCATGCTGGGTAAATACGTGGTGCCACCCATGTCGTTAATACTGGGCGTGCTAGGTGCCTTGTTTACCGGTATTGCCACGGCCACAGAAGCGTCTGCCATTGGCGTGTTTATCGCGTTTATCCTGTTTTTAATTTTCGGCGACCGGAAATTATCCACCTGCTACCACACGTTAATTGACGCTGGCAAAACAACCACCATGGTGATGCTGGTACTGGTAGGTGCCACCGCCTTTACCGGTGTTTTCTCCCGTGGTGGCGGTATGCAGGTCATTCAGGATTTACTGCTGGCTATACCAGGCGGCACAACAGGCGCGCTGATTATGATGCTGCTACTGGTATTTGTACTCGGCATGTTTCTCGATTGGACCGGTATTGTGTTACTTAGCTTTCCTATCATGCTGCCTATTATTCAGCAGATGGGAGTGGACCCGCTATGGTTCATCGTTATGGTCGCGGTGGTCTTGCAGACCTCGTTCCTAACCCCCCCCTTTGGTTACGCGCTTTTCTACTTAAAAGGTGTCTCTCCTCCAGGGGTTGAAACTATCGACCTGTATAAGGCGGTAATACCGTTTGTCGCGCTGATCCTGCTCGCCTGTGTACTGATGGCCTTTTTCCCCATTCTGGTAACCGGCTTACCCAGTATGATGCTGGGCTATTAACCTGAAAATAAACGGGGCGCTGCCAGGCGCCCCTTCTACTACGCTCTCTTGTGCTCCTTACCCTTGTACTGAGAAACCGTTACCATTCGTTAGCGTGTTTACGAATTGTTTTGCATATCATTATCATTTAAAAAAGAGACTTTTTTTGATATTGTGCGTACAGCTTATGGAAACACGCTGTTCGAACACCTGTTCTTGATATCTATTACAAAGGAACGCTCACTATGCAAAAAACACTTTATGCTACTGCAGTCGCCACACTCCTGGCAGCACCACTAGCCTCCGCCGCAGATCTGACGCTTTACTCAGGCCGCGGCGAAACCATGGTTGAGCCGATCATTGCACAGTTCGAAAAAGATACGGGCATCAACGTCAACGTGCGTTATGGGGATACCGCACAGCTGGCAGTGCTGCTACAGGAAGAGGGTGACCGCTCCCCCGCCGATCTTTATTGGGGCCAGGATGCAGGTGCTATGGGTGCTATTAGCCAGGCTGGGCTGCTGGCGGAATTACCTGAAGATATTTATGAGGGTTTACCCGCTATTTATACCAGCGAAACTGGCAATTGGGTGGCATCCAGCGGACGCGGGCGTGTTCTGGCCTACTCACCTGAGCGTGTCAGTGAAGACGAACTCCCTGAGAGTGTCTTCGACCTGACCGATGAGGCCTATGAAGGCCGCGTTGGCTGGGCACCCACCAACGGAGGCTTCCAGTCGTTTGTCACGGCCATGCGCCTTGAGCATGGTGAAGATACTACCCGCGAGTGGCTGGAGAGTATGCGTGACAATGGAGCGGTGGTATTCCGCAACAATGCCACTCAGGTTCAGGGTATTGCAGATGGTGAAGTCGACTTCGCGCTGGTAAACAATTACTATTTGCCTCGCTTTAGGGCTACCGATAGCGAGTTCCCCGTTGAACAGACCCTGTTCGTTGATGGTGATATCGGCAATCTGGTCAACGTTGCAGGGATCGCCGTGCTGGAAAGCAGCGATAATAAAGACGCTGCCGTCGAGTTCATTCGCTTCCTGCTATCACCGGCTGCTCAGCAGTACTTTACCGGCAATGTCTACGAGTACCCTGTCACTCGTGACGTGATTCAGAACCCGATTCTTGAAGACTTCGACCAATTACTGGAAGTCTCACCTGAAATCGACCTGGATGATCTGAGTGATCTCGAAGGTACGCTGAACCTGCTGCGGGAAGTCAACTTGCTGTAACGGTGTACATTGTGGCTCAAGTGCGCTTGAACCACAGATTGGTAAACACCCAAGCCGCCCTTCAAGGGCGGCTTGGCGCTGTCAAGAGATACCATGTCACATTCGCACACTTATGCCGCAGTTCCCAACCAGCGACGGATACCTCTTCATATTCTGCTGCCTTCACTCATGGCAGCCGGGGTCATGCTGCTTCCGCTTGTTTATTTATTATTGCGAGCCTTCCAAGCTGACAGCGCCACGCTTTCCTCACTGATTCTTCGCGCCCGCAACCTTGAACTGTTACTCAACACGCTGCAGTTGGCTACAACGGTGGTGATCACCACTACCCTGATGGCCTTCCCGCTTGCCTGGCTGGTAACACGCACAGATATACGTTTCAAACGCCTATTGACCATACTTGGCGTTGTCCCCTTGGCAGTTCCAGGCTACGTGATGGCGTATGCTCTGCTTAGCATGAGTGGCAATTACGGCGTCTTCGCCCAGTTCTTCGGTATCCAATTACCACGTCTCCAGGGCTTGCCTGGGGCAACCATCGCACTTTCTCTGTACACATTTCCCTACCTGTTTCTCAATTTGCGGGCTGCCCTCGCCGGGCTGGATGGCAACCTTGAAGAGAGTGCCCGCAGCCTGGGGTATTCACAGTTCGATGTTTTCCGCTATGTCATTCTTCCCCATCTCATGCCTGCGCTGATGGCTGGTTGGCTGGTCATTACACTTTACGTGCTGGGGGACTTTGGTGCTGTGGCCCTGATGCGCTACGAAGCCTTCAGCTACGCGATTTTCACACAATATTCCGGGGCGTTTGATCGTATCTACGCCGCCTGGCTTGCCATTATGCTACTGGCCCTGGCCCTATGCTTCGTACTGATTGACAGCTTCGTGGTTAAACGCAAATTGGCCCGCGTCGGTACGGGGGTAGCTCGCCCTATCGCTCCCAAGCCACTGGGCCGTGCCCGGTGGCTAGCCTGGCCATACCTGATTATTTTGTTTGGTGCTTCAATCGGCTTACCTGCCCTCATTCTTTGCTATTGGCTGCTGCTGGCGCCACCTGATGTCAGCTTCTTCGCACGGGTTCCAGGTACGCTGCTACGTTCAGCAGGGGCAGCGCTACCAGCGGCGGTACTGGCAGCTGCATTCGCTCTGCCGCTGGCCTTCTTGAGTGTACGCTACCGCTCTCCATTCACGGCCATGATTGAGCGCTCAGTATATATAGGTTACGCCATTCCCCCCCTGGCGCTGGCGCTGGCCATGGTTTTCTTCGCTTTACAAGCCGCGCCGTTCCTCTACCAAACGTTGGCGCTACTCATTCTTACCTGGGCAATCGCATCGCTTGCCCTGGCGCTTGGACCTATTCGCAGTGCGTTGCTGCAAACCCGCCCCAGTATGGAGCAGGCTGCCCACTCATTGGGGCACGGGTCAGTCTCTACCTTTCTGCACGTAATTTTCCCACGTTTGCGGCGTGGCATACTATCAGGCGTGGTACTGGTGTTCGTGCTATGCATGAAAGAACTCCCCATTACCTTCCTACTGGCACCGACCGGCTATACCACGCTGGCTGTCACGGTCTTTACCCGGACATCAGAAGGCATGCTGGCTGAAGCTGCGCCTTTTGCGGCCGCCATCATCTTTTTTTCCAGTGTATCTGTTGGCTTACTACTCGCCCGGGAGGGACCACGATGACTACTCTCAATGTGCCTACAGCCGCATATGACAGCGTCTCGTCGATCCCTCCCTTATTGAAGGTGGATGGGCTGACCAAACGCTATCGGACTGGCGACCCTTTGGCCGTTGATAAAGCCAGTTTCGAATTGCACAGCGGCGATATCCTCGCCCTGCTGGGCCCCAGTGGATGCGGTAAAAGTACCACCCTGCGCATGATTGCCGGCTTCGAACGGCCTGATCAGGGCCAGCTGTTCCTGCACGGCAAAAACGTGACCGCGTTAACGCCCCAGCAACGGCGCATTGGGATCGTATTTCAGGACTATGCACTGTTCCCGCATATGACGCTCAGTCAGAACGTCGCCTTTGCCATGCGCCATATTCCCAAAGCCAAACGCGCCGATAAAGCCCGAGAGTGGCTGGACCTGGTAGGGCTGGCCGATCTTGGCCGACGGATGCCCGATGAGCTTTCCGGCGGGCAGCAGCAGCGCGTCGCCCTGGCGCGTACGCTTGCCGCGGAGCCTGAACTGATACTGCTTGATGAACCTTTTTCCAACCTTGATGCTGCTCTGCGCGAATCCACACGCAAAGAGGTTCGCACACTCTTCAAGGCATCGAATACTACGGCTATTCTAGTTACCCACGACCAGGGGGAAGCCCTCTCGTTTGCCGACCAGGTCGGTGTCATGAACGCAGGAAAACTGCTTCAGATTGATCGACCCGAGGATATATATCAGCGCCCAACGACAGCCTTCGTGGCAGAGTTTCTTGGTCACACCAATCTACTGGAAGGCGAAGCAGCGGGGGATATCGTACAGACAGCGCTGGGGCCTGTGGGTATTGACACCTCCGCGTACGGGCCTGTGGAGGTTTCGCTCCGTCCCGAGCACCTGTCCATGGAACCCACCCAAGGCGAACAGGGTGCCACCATCATCGAGCGCGAGTTTCGTGGTCATGACTGTTTTTACGTGCTGGAAAAACAGGGCCAACGGTTTACCGTGATTACCCCCAGCGATACTCTGTGGAACGTGGGAGAGCAAGCCAAACTCACTCCTCGTCTACGGGGTAGCGTGGTTGGGGAGCAGCCGAGTCGGCAGTTGCCTATTTCATTGCCCTAGCTCTCAGGTCGGCACAGGCCTCTTTTTGATGCCTCCATGTGAGAGGGGATACGCCTGGCCGACCCTCTTCCAGCATAGGCAGGTAGTGTGTCCGATGCTCCGGCAATACCAGCGGCACATGGCTGGAAATAACTAGAATTCCTTTTTGTGTACGTCGCACAAGGCTGTCAACGACATGATGACGTGTGATTGTATCCAAACCGGCCAACGGCTCATCCAGCAACAGGATAGGGCGACGCGTCAGCAGTACCCGCCCCAGCGCAATACGCCGCGCCTGGCCACCGGAAACTGCGGCACCGTACTCACCCAGCGGCGTATTTAGCCCTTGCGGTAATCCTCTCGCCCACGTACCAAGCGCCATATCGTTGAGCACGCCCCACAGAGTGTCATCACTGGCGCCTTCGTCACCAAGACGTAGATTCTCTGCCAGACTCATATCGAATACATCCCACTGCTGGGGCAGATAGCCAATCGTTTTGAGCAAAGGCCAGTGTTCCGGCGGCTGCCCATTTAGCCAGTAATGTCCTGATAAAGGAGCCAGCTCACCCGCCAACACCTGCAACAATGTTGATTTACCGCACCCTGACGGCCCTTGCAGACATAATATCTCGCCGCTTTTTAATGAGAGATGGATATCCTGTGGTCCAGTCAGAGCACCTGGCAAGCGTGCTGTCAGCTGACAGGCCTCCAACTGCCAGGTTAGCGGTACAGCGCCGCTCCATGTAACGGGCGGTGATGGTCGCGACTCATCAGCGTTAATCAGTGCATTAAGGCGGTCGCGCGCCGCAAGGCTCGCCCCCAGAGCAAGAAAACTGCTGGCCAACGGTGCCAGAATTTCGCCTAATGCCAGGATGGCCAAGACCGCAGCTAGCAGTATTGGCACCGTCAAAGCCCCTGTATGCATCAGCACTTCAGCCTGCCACAACACACCAATAATTGAACTTCCCAGTGCCACCTGCTGCATGGCAGTCGTTAGGCTTGCCAGGCTAAATTGGCGCTCCTGCTGCTGTAAGAAATTGATATCCTCTCCTTTTACTCGCTGCCGAATATCCGGCCAGCGCCCCCATAGCACCAGCGACGTAATCGCTGCTAACGGATCAAGCAGAGCCACTCGGCGACGTTCTGCAAACTCGGCATCCCTGCGAGCCTGACGAATGCCACGCCATACCGCTAGCAGTGGCAGTCCCAACCAGGCAATCAGCAACCCTGGCAAGGCGGCCCAAAGTAGCGTGCTATTCAACCAGTACAAGCCACCCATCACGGCAGCGACCATTAACCCACTCCAGCCCCACGGCAGTAGGGCTCGCAGCACGACCTGGTCCAGGTGATCAATATCCGTAATCAGACGATGCATGGCTTTGGCGGCACGGTAATGAGCAGTGGACACAGCCGACTGCAAAGGCTTTTTCCCCAAAGCCCTGAAAAGGCGACAACGCAGATCCTTAAGCAGTCCCAGCGCTGTATCATGGGAAGCCAGACGCTCGCCATAACGCCCGGCAGTGCGCACGATAGCGCATAAGCGGATCAGCGCAGCCGGGCGAAAATAGTCGAAACCAATAGCGGCGGCAGTGGCCGTGCCAGCCACTGCCGCCGCTGTAATGAACCAGCCCGAGATGGCCAGTAAGCCTACCACTGACAGCAGCGTCACCGCCCCCAGCAGGAAAGCCAGTAACCAGCCGCCGCCCCGCAGCAACAACAAATCACGTAGCCGGATGCTGGTGTCGCGGGTCTCTGACACCTTGCCTAACCGCAACATGGGATGCCCCTTCCCGATGTCAATACCCGCCGGTGCTCAACCCACTCCAACCCCACCGACTCGTGGCTGACAATAATCACACTGCGCCCCCGGCTGAGCCGCCCAATCAATGTATTCAGTTGCCAGGCCGAGTCGGGATCAAGGTGGGCTGTCGGCTCATCAAACAACCATAGCGCGGCATCACGAAGTAACAGTTGTGCCAACCCCAAGCGCTGAAGCTGCCCACCGGACAACCCTTGCCCACGCTCTCCCAAACGCGTGAACAGACCATCACCACGCACCAGTATCGGCCAGAGACCTACCCACTCCAGCGCCTCGATAAGTTCAGTATCCGTTTTATCAGGGCATGCCAAGCGTAGGTTCTCGGCAATGCTGCCACCCAATACCGGTGGTTGCTGCCCCAGATAGCCAAGCTGGCACCGCCAGACATCGCCAGGCCATTGCGACAGTTCGCAACCGTTGACCATTACACTTCCCTGATAGGCGGAGAAGCCCAGCAACGCTTCCAGAAAGCTCGATTTCCCTACCCCGCTTTCTCCCTGTATCAGCAATCGCTCCCCTGCAGCCAGCATAAGGCTCAGTGGCGCCAAGCGCAGGCGGCCTCCTTCACCGCACACCGCCAGTTCATGGCACGCCAGATGGAGTGGCTCAACTCTCACCTTGGCCGAGGGTTGCTGCCCCTGTGGTTGCCAGGTGCCGGCTTCCAGTAATGGGGATAAGGACAGCATGGCGCCAGTTGCTTCCGCACGTGCATGGTAGTCTGCTCCCAACTGGCGTAATGGTGCGTAAAACTCCGGCGCCAGCAGCAAAATAAATAGTGCCCCCTGGTAAGGCACCGGTACCTCCCCTTTCGCCCAGGGCAATAGCCCCAGCAACCCCAAGCCCAGGTACAGGGCCACCAGGGCAATGGCCAGCGCAGCAAAAAACTCAAGGACAGCGCTGGATAGAAAGGCCAGCTTCAGTACTCTCATGGTACGAGTGCGGTAAGCTTCACTGGCGTCTGCCACGCTGTCCTCTGCCTGTGCGGTCGCTCCCATGCGCGTTAGCGTCGCCATACCACGAACCAGATCAAGGAAGCGCCCGCCCATACGTGCCAAAGCGCTGAACTGCTGTTGACTGGCGCTGGCGGCAGCACGGCCCACCAACACCATGAACAATGGCACCAAAGGTGCGGTCGCCAGCATCAGTCCCGCGGACAGCGGACTATAAAAGGCCACCACAGCGGCAACCAGACAGGGCACCATGACGGCAAGCAGGCTCTGTACACGATAACGGCTGATATAGCCATCCAAGGCATCCACCTGCTCCAAAACCTGTGTGCCCAATGCGCCATCGCTGCCCAGATGGCGCCTGGCTGGCCCCAATCGTTCAAGCTGTTCCAGCAACTGGCTGCGCAAGGCGATACGTGCACGCTGGCTGGCTTGACGGGATAACCATTCTCGTCCGGCCTGAAGCAACGGGCGTAACACCAGGCAGATGATTAGCCCGAACAACACCCCCGACTGATAGCGGGCTGCCTCTGTGCCCTGCCAGAGCTGCAACCAATGATGGAATAGCGTGGCCAGCAACCAGCTTTGAATAATCAGCAGTACAACACTGAACAGCGCCAGTAACAAAGCTCCGCGTAACCACCATCGATGAGGAGCAATACAGCGGCCCAACAGCTGCTGTGGATCAGTGGAGTCAGTCACGCCGCTCATGATCGGCTTTACTTTCATAGCCGTTCACTTCCAGCCACATAGCGTTAAGAATACTGATGGTGGCCGCAAGCGTGACCCCCAGAATCCATGCGAAATACCACATGCTGCATCCTCCTCAGTAAAGCGCTTTATCATTGTTACGGATGAACTGTTCATCTAACCGACCGCGCATGACCCAATAACTCCAGGCGGTATAAAGCAGCACCAACGGTACAAAGATACAGACCACTACAAACATGATTTTGAGGGTCAGTTCACTCGCCGTTGCATCCCACATGGTCAAGCTATGATTAGGATTCAGCGACGATGGCATCACGAAGGGGAACATCGTTACACCGGTAGTCACAATCACCATGGCCATGGCGGCAGCCGAGCTGATGAATGCCAGTACATGCCGCCCCATTTTCATGGTCACAGCACAGAGCAAGAAACCCGATACACCCAATAGAGGCAACAGCCATAGCAGCGGGAACCGACTATAGTTGGCGATCCACCCTCCTGTACTCACCGCAACAACCTTACCGGTCGTATCGTTATATCCCTGGGTGTCGATCACACTGGTCACCTGGTAGCCATCGACACCCAGTAGCATCCAGACACCTCCCAGCATGAACAACATGGCACACACCACGGCAGTCCACGAACCGATAGCCGCACTGCGATGACGCAGCTCTCCTCCGGTCTTTAACTGAAGCCATGCAGCCCCGTGGGTGATGAACATCAGCAGGCTCAGCAACCCTGCCAACAAAGCAAAGGGATTCAATAAATCCAATAAGCCACCTTGATAATCAAGACGCAGGATGTCATCGAACTGAAAGGGAACGCCCTGCAGCAGGTTGCCAAAGGCAACACCGAAGATAAGAGCAGGCACCGCAGAGCCCAACGTCAGCCCCCAATCCCAGCAGCTGCGCCACGCCTGGCTTTCCAGTTTAGAGCGGTAGTCAAATGCCAATGGGCGCAGAAACAGTGCGAACAGTGTCAGCATCAATGCCAGATAAAAGCCATTAAAGGCTGTGGCGTAAACGGGGGGCCAGGCAGCAAACAAAGCTCCCCCGGCCGTGATTAGCCACACCTGATTGCCATCCCAGTGGGGGGCCATGGAATTGATCATCACTCGACGCTCTTCATCACCATGGCCTACCACTTTGAGCAGCGTCGCGACCCCCATATCGAAACCATCAGTGACCGAGAATCCTATCAGCAGCACACCAATCAGCACCCACCAGATAAATCTGAGCGTTTCGTAGTCCATTATTTTTCCTCCCGGTAAGGGCTGGAGGTTGTATAGGCCACATCAATGTCGTCATCCAAGTAGCCGCTACCTGTCGGCCCTTTACGGGCAAAGTGCTGCATCAGCCACACCTCGATGATGACAAAAACGGTATAAAGGATCCCAATGGCAACCAGGGTAGAAAGCACCTGTTCAGCTGTCAGGCTGGAAACGGCTAAATGCACTGGCAGGATTTCACCAATAGCCCACGGTTGCCGTCCATACTCAGCCACGAACCAGCCAGCTTCAGAAGCAATCCAGGGCAAAGGCAGGCTGAACAGTGCAAAGCGGAGCAACCATGGGGACTTTTCTGGCTGACGGCGCACGCTATGCCAGAACGCCAACCCAAACAACAACAACATGATAAAGCCAGCGGCCACCATCGCCCGGAAAGACCAGAACAGCGGCCACACCTTGGGAATAGACGCTTCCACCGCCTGGGCAATATCTGCCTCAGTGGCATTGGCCACATCGTCGGAGTAGGCACTTAGCAAGAGCCCATAACCGATATCGCTACGCACTTCTTCGAAACGGGCAATATCCTCTTCACTGCCTTCACCACGACGCAGGCGTTGCATCAGGGTATACGCTTCCTGACCATTGGTTATTCGCTCTCGATGCTCCTCCTTGAGCTCCCTGATACCCATGACCTCTGTGTTCCACGAGCGCGTGGCAATCAGCCCCATGACGCCTGGGATTTTGATCGCCATATCGGTACGCTGCTCACGCTCGTTGGGTATCCCAAACAGGGTAAAGGCGGCGGGAGCAGGATGTGTTTGCCACTCGGCTTCAATGGCTGCCAGCTTAACCTTTTGCACGTCTCCCAGCTCATAGCCCGACTCGTCTCCCAATACAATGACAGACAGTACACTGGCCAGCCCAAAGGCCGAAGCAATCGCAAAGCTGCGACGGGCGAAAGCGATCTCCCGGCCCTTGAGCAGGTACCAACTTGAAATGGCCAACACAAACACCGCACCGGTAACATAACCGGCAGATACGGTATGCACGAACTTCACCTGGGCAACAGGATTAAGCAGAACATCGGCAAAGTTAGTTAACTCCATGCGCATGGTCGCAAGGTTGAGTTCCGACCCTACTGGATGCTGCATCCACCCATTGGCCACCAGAATCCATAGGGCTGACATATTGGTGGCTAGTGCCATGAGCCAGGTAACCGCCAGGTGCTTCTCTTTCGACATACGATCCCAGCCGAAGAAGAACAGCCCGACCAGCGTCGACTCAAGGAAAAAGGCCATCAAGGCTTCTATGGCCAGAGGGGCACCAAAAATATCACCCACATAGTGCGAGTAATACGACCAGTTAGTGCCAAACTGGAACTCCATGGCAATACCAGTCGTCACCCCCAACGCAAAGTTGATACCAAATAATTTTCCCCAGAACTTGGTCATCTGACGATAAATGGTCCTGCCAGTCATCACATAGACCGACTCCATGATCGCCAGCAGTATCGACAGCCCCAGCGTCAATGGTACGAACAGGAAATGCACCATCGCCGTAAAGGCAAACTGCAACCTGGATAGCTCCACAATGTCCATGAATGACTCCCGATGGATAGCTTGAACATTCCCTCGCTCCACCGGAAATCAATGACGACCAGTTTCGGGTAAAGCGGAGCCTATAAGCTATTCCCACTGCACGGCCAAAAGACTGATACAGATCAGTTTTTCAATAGCGTGCTTTACAGTTGCGACAATATGCCATATGCACTGCAGACGTACCGGGGAAGTACTGCGAAGGGACATGGAAGACCTGCCTCCTGAATCGGGGGCAGGTGTATTAGGGGGCTAAAAGAGGAGGATGTGAGCAGCCATGCAAATGGTGGTTATTTCATGAATGTTAATGGGCTTCGTCCCAATTCATGCCACTTGCAGCCTCGACGATCAGAGGCACCTTAAGCTCACCTGCAGACTGCATCCTTGCCTGAACCTCGTGGATAAAAGCGTCCACCTGGGCTTCAGCCACTTCAAACACCAGTTCGTCATGCACCTGCATGATCATCAGGGCATCGAACTTCCCTTCAGCCAGCCAGGCATCCACATTGATCATCGCCTGCTTGATGATATCCGCCGCCGTACCCTGCATTGGCGCATTAATCGCGGTGCGTTCCGCCCCCTGGCGACGGTTGCGGTTCTGTGAGTGGATCTCCGGTAAATACAGGCGGCGCCCCATCACCGTTTCCACAAACCCATCCTCCGCCGCCTGGGAGCGTATACGCTCCATATAGCGAGCCACACCGGGATAGCGATCAAAATAGCGATCAATGTAAGTTTGTGCCTGGTTCCGCTCAATGTGCAATTGCCGGGACAGCCCCCAGGCACTCATCCCGTATATCAACCCAAAGTTAATCGCCTTGGCACTGCGCCGCTGCTCACCGGACACCTTTTCAAGCTGGGTGCCAAAAACCTCGGCAGCGGTAGCGGCATGGATATCCTGACCTTCAGCGAAGGCGTCCAGTAACCCTTTATCTTCTGACAGGTGGGCCATAATGCGCAGCTCAATCTGCGAATAGTCGGCAGCCACAATCCGATAGCCAGGGCGGGCAACAAACGCCTGGCGAATTTTTCTCCCCTCTTCGGTACGAATGGGAATGTTTTGCAGATTAGGGTCAGAGGAGGATAGCCGACCGGTAGCCGTTACTGCTTGGTGGTAGCTGGTATGAACGCGCCCCGTGGCTCTATTAAGCAACCGCGGCAGCTTATCGGTGTAGGTAGACTTCAGTTTCGCCAACCCGCGGTGCTGCATAATGACTTTAGGCAATGGGTAGTCCAGCGCCAGCTCTTCCAGTACTGCTTCAGCTGTTGAAGGCGCCCCCTTGGGGGTTTTTTTGATCACGGGAATTTTCTGTTCTTCAAACAGAATTTGGCCCAATTGCTTCGGCGAACCCAGATTGAACTCACGGCCTGCTAACTCATATGCCTTGCTTTCAAGCTCCCGGATGCGGCTCTCCAATTGCTGGCTCTGCTCGTGCAGGCGCTCAGCATCCAGTGCCACACCGTTGCGCTCAATACGGGACAACACGCCAATCAGCGGCAACTCAAGGGTATCCAGTACCTCAGCCAAACGCCCTTCCCGCTCCACCTGAGGGCGCAGTGTCTCTTGCAGGCGCAGCGTGATATCCACGTCTTCGCAGGCGTACGGAGCCGCCTGCTCCAGGGCTATCTGGTTAAAGGTAAGCTGCTTGGCCCCTTTCCCGGCAATCTCCTCAAAGGAGATGGTTTTCTCGCCCAGATATTTTAACGCCAGGGAGTCCATATCGTGGCGGGTAGCCGTGGAGTTGAGTATATAAGAGGCCAGCATCGTATCGGCCAATGGCCCTGAAACGGATATCCCGTAGTTAGCCAGTACCGAAATATCGTACTTTAAGTTTTGACCAATTTTGATTTTCGACTGGTCTTCCAGGATCGGTTGCAACGTTTTTAGCACTGCTTTGCGATCCAACTGCTGGGGGGCATCCAGATAATCATGGGCTAATGGGATATAGGCCGCCTCCCCTACCTCCAGTGCCAGGCCAATGCCGACAATTTCAGCATCCATATAATTCAGGCTGGTGGTTTCCAGATCGAAGCAGAAGCGCTCGGCGCCTTTCAGCCGCTTAAGCCAGGCATCAAATTCACGCTGCTCTAGAATCACATGATCCGTACGGTTGGCAGACGAGGATACCATGTCCTTGTCGGTTGCACTGGCAGGGGCTGGCTCGCCCCCCTTGACATCATCGACGCCCTCATCCTTGCCCTCAAGCAGCTCGGACAGCCACTGCTTGAACTCCAGCTTTTTATAGAGCACAACCAGTGCTTCCCGGTCGGGATGGGCAATATCCAGATCATCCAGCCCAACGGGCAAGTCGCAGTCGGTTTTAATGGTCGCCAGCTGGTAAGAAAGAAACGCCTGTTCGCGATGCTCTTCCAGTTTCTTCGGCAACGTTTTTGCGCCTCGGAAAGCAAGTGCTTTCACCCGTTCCAGATCGCCGTATATGGTATCTAAACCGCCCCCCATTCCCTGTAACAGGCCAATAGCCGTTTTTTCGCCAACGCCAGGAACGCCTGGAATGTTATCCACTTTGTCGCCCATCAGGGCAAGAAAATCGATAATCAGAGCAGGCGGCAAACCAAACTTCTCCTCCACTCCCGCGGGGTCAAGGGTTTCCTCCTTCATGGTATTCACCAACGTAATATGGGCATTCACTAGTTGCGCCATATCTTTATCGCCGGTGGAGATCACCGCATCACGACCTGCCTGGGTGGCATGGTGAGCCAGAGTGCCGATAACATCATCGGCCTCCACACCCTCTATGCATAACAGCGGTAGCCCCAGCGCTTTCACGCAGGCGTGCAGTGGCTCAATCTGGCTGCGCAAATCATCCGGCATGGGAGGACGATGCGCCTTGTACTCACTGTACATATCGTCGCGAAAGGTTTTGCCCGGCGCATCAAACACCACTGCCATAGGGCTTTCAGGGTAGTCCTTGATTAGCCGCTTAAGCATGTTCAATACGCCCTTTACGGCCCCCGAGGGCTGGCCATTAGAGGTCATTAGCGGCGGCAACGCATGAAAAGCGCGGTATAGATAAGAGGAGCCATCGACGAGCACGATTGGAGCGCGGGCCATAACCAAGTTCCATAGTTAGAAAAGAGACAGTAACCAGACGATAGTGAGAAATCGGCTGTTTAAAAAGGATTCGTGTGACAGTCTAACCGCTATGATACGCGTTCAAAGCCGTGCCTGCAGAAACAACCACGGCTAATCCACTCACTTCAGAACGTAACAACGCTGCCAACTGGCGCGGCAAGCCGCTACAATAATGAGCTTAGCAACCTGGGCGAGATTCTCATGGCTGTATTCACCCCGTTAAGCGACGCACAGGTCGCCGCGTTTTTGGAAAAGTTTGATGTTGGCAGCTTCGTTTCGCTACAAGGCGTTGCAGGCGGTACAGAAAATTCGACATTTTTTGTCACCACCGACCGCCGCAAGCTGGTGCTGACCCTGTTTGAACAGGGCGAACATGAAGAACTGCCGTTCTTTGTCGATTTATTGGATTACCTGGACGAACATCGTTTACCCGTGCCCGGAACGGTACATGACCGTGAGGGCATTGCGCTACACAGCCTTGCGGGCAAGCCAGCATTGCTGTTTCCATGCCTGCCCGGCCGCCATCCGGTGGCGCCCAACCTTACTCAGTGTCAAACACTGGGCGCTACTCTTGGGCGCCTGCATGTCGTCTCCCAGCACTTTCCAGGCCACCGTCCCAACCCGCGGGATCTGAACTGGCTGCGGGCGGTGCACCACAAGGTACTCGCCTATCTAAGCCCTGACGACCAGGCGCTAATGAAGAATGAGGTCGATGACTTCGAGAGCGCTTTTAGCCAGCATGGCGAACTGCCTCAGGGGGCACTTCATGGAGACTTATTCCGTGATAACACCCTGTATGACGGTGACCAGCTAGGCGGCAT
Organism: Vreelandella olivaria; assembly: GCF_023507745.1. Classification (GTDB taxonomy): domain Bacteria; phylum Pseudomonadota; class Gammaproteobacteria; order Pseudomonadales; family Halomonadaceae; genus Vreelandella; species Vreelandella olivaria_A. Next base: position 62,816 of record NZ_JALPZO010000045.1, read on the forward strand.
CATCGATTTTTATAATGGTTGTACTGGCGACCTGCTGTTTGATCTGGCCATTGTCATTAACGATTGGGCCTCCAATGAAGATGGCTCGCTGAATGCAGAGCGTCACGACGCTATTCTCAGCGCTTATCTGGCACGCCGACCTCTGACCATTGATGAGCGGGCGCTCTGGCCGACCATGCTACGCATGACGGCCTTGCGCTACTGGCTCTCTCGTTTGCTGGTGGTCTATGTCAATCCACCTGCTCACGACCTGACTCCCCACGACCCTGAGCGTTTCCGCACTATTTTAAATGCGCGCATCTCCCTCGGCACACTACCGCTTCCAGAGGCTTCTTCATGAGCGAAACGGCCACCACCACAAGTAGCCCGGCACTTCGCGCCCGCCGCACGTGGAATATTGACCAGTGGGGCAGCGGCTACTTTGACGTAAACGATGATGGCCAGGCTCTCGTACGCCCCCTCGGCAGCGAAGCCGAAGGGCCTGCGCTCCCCATCAGTGATCTGGTGCACCAACTTCAACAGGCCGGATTACGCTTGCCGGTACTGGTGCGCTTTAGCGATATTCTTCATGACCGGGTTGAGCAACTTTGTGGTGCTTTCGACGCCGCTATACAGGATGCGGAGTACCAAGGTGGTTACACAGCGGTGTACCCTATTAAGGTTAATCAACAGCGTCGTGTGGTGGAGGAGATTCTAGCCACTGCCGAACGAGGTAATGGACGTGTAGGGCTTGAAGCAGGCAGTAAACCGGAGCTGTTGGCGGTGCTGGCCTTGTCAGATGGGGGCTCCTCGCTGATTGTATGTAACGGCTATAAAGACCGTGAATACGTTCGACTTGCTCTGCTAGGCGAAAAGCTTGGTCATCGTGTCTATCTGGTCGTAGAGAAGCTCTCTGAACTAACGGTCATTCTCGAAGAAGCCCGCGAGTTGGATGTGATGCCACGCATCGGCTTAAGGGCCCGGCTTGCCTCCGTGGGCAAAGGCAAATGGCAAAACACCGGTGGGGAAAAATCCAAATTTGGCCTGACCGCCGGCCAAATTCTGGAAGTGGTGGAAACGCTACGCGCTCAGGAGGCGCTTGCCAGCCTACAGCTTGTCCATTTTCACCTGGGTTCACAGATCGCCAATATACGCGATATACAGCGCGGCCTGCGTGAGTGCGCACGCTTCTACCAAAATCTGATTAGCCTGGGCGCTCCCATCGACACGGTGGATGTTGGGGGCGGTCTGGGCATCGACTACGAAGGCACCCGCTCGCTCAGCTACTGCTCCGCCAACTACTCCATGCGTGAGTATGCGCGTAATGTGGTTAGTGCCTTTGCCCAGCTATGCCAGGAGGCTGATTTGCCACAGCCACACCTGATCAGTGAGTCCGGTCGGGCACTGACGGCCCATCATGCCGTCCTGGTAACCAACGTGATTGGTGAAGAGCGTATTGATGATACGCCTCCCGAACGCACACTTCAGGATGACCCTCAGGTAGAGGTGCTGTGGCGTGTTTTCGAACAACTGACCCATACCCAGGAGCCTCGGATACTGGTGGAAGCCTGGCATGACTTGCTGCAGGCAATGGGTGAGCTACAGGATCGCTTTGTATTGGGGCTAAGCGATATCAACGCACGTGCAGTAGGTGAACGACTTTATATGGCCGCCTGCACAAGACTGCGTAGCCAGTTGGACACCCGCAACCGGGCCCACCGTGAAATTATGGATGAGTTGGCTGAGAAGCTGGCTGACAAACTATTCGTTAATTTCTCGCTCTTCCAATCCGTGCCTGATGTGTGGGGCATTGAGCAGATATTCCCCGTATTGCCACTGAGCGGATTACATCAAGCACCTACCCGCCGGGCTGTCATTCAGGATATTACCTGCGACTCCGATGGCCGTATCGACAGATATGTAGATGGCCAGGGCGTGGAAAGCACGTTGCCGCTGCCTGAGTGGGAAACCGAGGATGAGCGTTGGCTGGGCTTCTTCCTGGTGGGCGCCTATCAGGAAATTCTCGGAGATCTGCATAACCTGTTTGGCGATACGGATTCCGTCGATGCCGCGCTGGATAAAGACGGCGGTTGGGTGTTCTCCAACCCTCAGGCTGGTGATTCCGTCGCCGATGTCCTGGCCTACGTTAACTTCGATGCCAGCGTATTAAAGCGGAAATTGTCTGAACAACTGGCGACCAGCGGCTTTTCTGAGCAAGAGCAGGCGCACTTTGCTGCGAGCCTGAGCGAGGGGCTTGAAGGCTACACCTACCTGGAGTAGCCAGAGACTCATAAAAAACGCCTCCGGCGGCTATTCACCAGCCACGGAGGCGCTTCTATGGATAGTCCGATGAGATGGCCGACTATTCAGCCATCACCTGCACTGCTTACTCCACCACGCTTGTGGTGATATCCAGCCCACCGGTTAACGTTAAGCGAAGTTTGGCACCACGTGGCAGCTCTCCAACACCGGACGGCGTACCCGTTAAGATGACGTCGCCTGGCTCCAGTGTGAAATGACGACTCATTTCCGCTACCAACGTGGGAATGGCGAAGATCATATCGGACCCTTCACCATGCTGACGCTCCTCACCATCGATCTCTAGCGTAAAAGCCAGTGCATTCCAGTTAGGTACACGACTTAGTGGCAAAAACGGTGAGAGCGGGCAGGCACCATCAAATGCTTTGGCGACTTCCCAGGGATGCCCCTTCTCTTTAAGCTGCGTTTGAACATCTCGCAGCGTAAGGTCCATTGCCAAACCAATGCCAACAACCGCCCGTTCCGCTTCATCTTGAGTAGCGTGAGTAAGAGTATCACCCACCAGCAGTGCCAACTCTACCTCGTAGTGTACATTGCCTCTGGAAAAAGGTGGATCCAGAGGTTTTGTCAAGTCTACAACACTGGTGGCTGGCTTAATAAACAGCAGTGGCTCACTTGGAACCGGATTATCCAATTCTTTGGCGTGGTCAGCATAATTGCGGCCAACACACACGACCTTGCCCAGCGCGTGGGGAAACTCCTGGCCATCGGTAAACTGTGGAACAAAACGCATGGCGGATATTCTCCTTCTCATTATGCATGCCGCATTCGCAACGACAGGCGCACCAGTCTACCCCACCTATGCGAATGTTCCACCGTCTAATCACACACTTTTTTGCACCAATATCAACTCATTGGCCAGGAACCCAACGATTCTCCGGCCCATGGGCCAGGAAATCCGGGCGCCGCTTGGCTGCCGCAAACGGCTTGACACAGCGGTTGTCGGGTCGATTAAACACAAAAAATACGTTACTACGTGGATCCGGTGACAGATTGGCGTTTGAGGCATGAAGTGTATTGCAATCGAAGAGCAACAACCCACCCGCTTTTCCTTTTGGTGCTTCAATGCCGTGTTCTGCCACCAGCCTGGTTAACGCTTCCAGGCTGGGAACGCCCACCTCTTGCGCTTTCAATGAACGTTTGTGATTGTTTTCCGGAGTTTCTCCTAAGCACGGTACAAACGTCCTATGCGAGCCGGGAATCAACATCAACGGCCCATTGAATTCATGATTGTCGGTCAGGATCAGCGACGCGCTGATGGCGTGCATATTCGGCATACCATCTTCAGCGTGCCACGTTTCAAAATCGGAGTGCCAATTAAACCCTTTGCCCACAAACCCAGGCTTGTAGTTGATTCTTGACTGGTGCACATAAGGGTCATCACCAGTAATTTGCCGGGCTGCACCTGCCAGACGTTCATCACAAGCTAACTGACCCAACCGCTCAGACAGCATGTGCACAGCAAAAAGCGACCGTATTTCATTGCTCTCAGGCTCGGTAACGCTAAACTCCTTATCCCGGTAGGCATCGTGGGCCATTAACTCATTGAGCTCTTGGCGCAATTCATCAAGCTCAGCACCACCAATCAGATTCGGAATAAATAGAAAACCGTTGCGCTCAAACTCATCCAACTGCGCTTCGGTGAGCGGCCCGGATAAATGGCGCCCTTTAACCACTCCGTCATGGCGTGGCTGAGTCAGCGCTGCCGGGGCTTTGGATAACCGCGTCGGATAGAGGTCTTTGACCTTTCCCTTTTGTGCCGACGGTACATCGGTCATTTCACTGTGCTGCTTATGGGCGGTCACAATATTGAGGGAAGTATTGCTGACTGTCATCTAATCCACTCCTTGTAAGATTAAATTTCAGATCACATGTGTTTCCTTAAACACACACTGCAAGGGACAAGGTAGCCAACCTGAAAGCCCCTGCAAGCTGGAGCCAAGTGCTTTATAACGTGGGTGATGAGAAAAAAATTTTAACCGCAGTTTTGATACATAGAGGGAATAAGATTATGAAGTATAAATGGCTGAATGCAGTGCTTATTAGCCTGCTGTTGCTGACGGCGGGGTGCCAAACTGCTGCATCTCCAGATCAAAACAGCGAAGCACCTGATGAACCCCTCACCAACACCTATTGGAGGCTGGACTCCCTGAACGGGAAGACGGTTACAGGAGCTGAGAATTTTCGCGAAGCGCATATAGTGCTTCATAATGACAACCATCGGCTGGCGGGATCGACTGGCTGTAATACGCTCGTTGGCAGCTACCGTGTCGCCAGGGAGAGCCTGACATTTGGGCAAATCGCCACTACGAAAATGGCCTGCCCGGAAGCACAGATGCGCAACGAACAGGCAATGTTAACTATCCTGGGACAGGTAGGTCATTGGCAGGTGAGCGGAAGCACTCTTTCGCTCAAGGATGCCGATGGCAACCTATTAGCACTCTTTGAAGCAGTACATCTCTTTTAACTATTCTTCAAGGGGGCCTCATCAGCCCCCTGTTACTACTGATTATTTCCCAAACCGATAGCCCAGCAGCCGCATGGCGTTGAGGGTCACGAGCACAGTTGCTCCCGTATCAGCCAATACCGCAATCCACATTCCTGTGAAACCAAGCGCGGTTGAAACAAGAAAAAATGCCTTGAGACCCAGAGCAACCGCCACGTTCACTTTGATATTGCCAAGCGTTGCCTGAGATAGTGCTATCAACTGGGCAATACCAATCAGGCGGTTTTTTAGTAACGCAGCATCGGCTGTTTCCAAGGCCACATCCGTTCCTCCTCCCATCGCTATCCCCACGTCAGCGGCAGCGAGCGCAGGAGCATCGTTAATACCATCTCCCACTTTGCCAATGGGGCCTCTGCCATGGGAATTTAATTCCTTGATATAACGAGCCTTATCTTCTGGCATTAATTGACCGTGAGCTTCAATGCCCAGCATATCGCCAATGGCACGTGCCGTCCGCGTATTATCACCACTCAGCATCACAGACTGAACACCCAACTGGGACAACGCGGCTAATGCCGCTCGTGCATCCTCACGCGGCTCATCACGAACCGCCAACAGCCCTAGCACCTGTTGCTCTTCAAGCAAAACAGCTACGCTTTTACCGTCTTCCTCAAGCGCATGGATGCTCTGTTTCAGTTGATCAGACACCGCTACTTTAGTATCGAGCGCATGGGGTGATAAAAGCGCCAGCGATTTACCATCCACTCTCCCACTCACCCCTTTTCCAACCTGAGCCTGGCCCTCTTCAAGGTTCCCCAAACCGAGTCCGGAAGCCTGGGCATGCCCAACAATAGCCTTGGCAATAGGATGGCTGGAGCCACTTTCCAGCGTTGCAGCCAACCGTAGCAGCGCTTTGGAATCAACCTGTTCCTGGAAGCTCACGATATCCGTAACGGTGGGCTTGCCCTCCGTTAATGTTCCCGTTTTGTCGAAAGCTACCGTACGTAACTTACCAAGCTGTTCCAGTACGGCCCCTCCCTTAATCAGTAATCCCTGTCTGGCACCTGAGGATAAACCTGCCGCGATGGCCGCTGGCGTTGAAATGACCAGCGCGCAAGGGCAGGCAATTAGCAGCAGTGCCAGTGCCCGATACACTGACTCACTCCAGCTCAACAGTGACAACAAGGGGGGGATAATTGCCATTAAGAGCGCTGCAGCCACGACCGCTGGCATATAGTAATAGGCAAAGCGGTCTATAAAGCGAGCTACGGGGGCCTTGGCTGCCTGGGCTTCTTCAACTAATCGGATAACGCGAGCAATGGTATTATTGTCACTGCTACGCGTTACCTCAACCTCCAATGTGCCACTCAGGTTGATGGTACCCGCAAAGAGATCATCCCCCTCAGCACGTAACCGTGGTACTGACTCACCATTGACGGGTGACTCATCCAACTCGGATGTCCCCTTGAGGACCAGTCCATCGCAAGGTACCCTGTCCCCTGGGCGCACCATCACTCTCTGCCCTGGCTGTAGGGTGTTAACGGCAACCTCCCGCTGGCCATCAGGTTCGATCAAATAGGCTGTCGAAGGCGTCAAGTTAGCCAAGGCTGAAATACTACGCCTGGCCCGTGATGCTGCCACCCCTTCAAGTAATTCCCCTACTGCAAATAAGAACACCACAACTGCCGCCTCGGCAGCCGCATCAATAAACAGGGCTCCCACCGCAGCAATGGTCATCAGCATTTCAATGGTAAAGGGAGTACCGGCTTTCAGCGCCTTCCAGGCCGCCTGTGTGATGGGCGCCAAGCCGACCAATGTTGCAAACAGGAAAGGCCATTGACCCAGCACAGGCCACAGTAACTGGAATAAGAAAGCGGCCACAAGCAATCCACCCGTTACTATTACCAATTGCCCTTTGGGGGTTTTCCACCAAGGCACTACTGCTTGATGCTTGCTCTCGAGGATTTCGTAGCCCAACCCGGTAATAGCTTCCTTCACTGCTTGGCGAGGTTGCTTTCCAGTTGGGTGAAACTCAACGGCTACGGCCCCTATCACTGCATTGGCCGTTACCTCTTTGACCCCGCCTATGCGGCCCACAGCAGAAACAACCTTTCTTTCACAGCCACCGCAATCCATACCACGAACACTCAGATTGAGCACATGGGAATCTAACGGCGATGTTGACTCAGACATGGCGTTACTCCAGAAATCCGCTTAACCTGTTTAAATCTTAAGACCTATAGTAGCTAGAGGTTCAAGGAGAACATTGATGAGTTTTCCATCATATTCATCACCGCAATCAATAAGTATCGGTCATCTGGCAAAACGCACCGGCTGTAAGCCCGAAACTATTCGTTATTACGAGCAAATTGGGCTGTTGGGTGAAGCCAAACGGACGGAAGGTGGGCAACGGCGCTATTCTGAGGCCACCGTGCAACGCCTAACGTTTATCCGTCATGCCCGTGATTTTGGATTTTCGATAGAAGCGGTACGAGAACTGCTGAATATGGTGGATAGCCCCTTAACGGACTGCCAGCAAATAGATGCCATCGCCAAGCACCATTTGAGAGAGGTAGAATCGCGTATTCAACGGCTTGAAGCCCTACGGGAGGAGTTACAGCGCATGGTGACTCAATGCTCAGGAGGCAGCGTGGAAAGCTGCCGCATCATTGAGGTGTTGAGTAATCATCGGCTGTGCCAGCATCAGGAAGTACATGGCGGCGCATCGGATCTACGCTAACGCTTATGCACTATGGCCTAGAGGCCTGAAGGATGTCGTGTTTTTCATGTTCTCTAGTACTAGCCTGTGAGTGCATGGGTGTCAGTGAGTCCTGCTACCACTATCGGCCCAAACGGCGTTCTGAGAACGACGTCATGGCCGATTGCTGCTGCGCTTAACGACGGCCAATAAGCGCTGAGGGTTTGGGCTTTGCTACCAGCATTTGCGCAATGTGCGGGATTACACTTGGAATCATAATCGCGTTTACCGCATTTATCGGGAGCTTGAGTTGAACCTGCGCATCAAGCCCAGGCGACGCTTGAAGCGAGATAAGCCGGATGCCTTGAGAGTACCGACGGCTCTCAGCCAAGTATGGTCTATGGATTTTATGAGTAACTCGCTGATCGACGGTCGAACACTGCGAACCTTCAATGTCATCGAGTGGCGGGGCAAGCCGACTCAAAATGCCTATATCGAGCGGTTTAATCGGACGGCACGGTATGAATAGTTGGAGTTGCACCCGTTCCACTCGGTCAGCCATGCACAGGAACTCGCGACTAAGTGGCGATGGCAATACAAGAACGAGTGCCCCCATACCGCTATCGGAGGCACCCCACCTCGGCAACGACTGATGACAGCTTAAGTTTCTACGGATAGCTGATTCGTAAAATGGGGGGATTACAAAGGAAATGCGAACTATCTCTCCAATAAGTTTTGGTAGTGGTGGGGTAGACGCATCGCCACTAAGTCCTTGCGGCGTACAGCGCTGTTAGGGTAAGACGACTCTAGATTGCTCGTGTCAATAGTAAGCTGAACGCAGCCAGTTGCACTGGTTAAGAGAGCCTCCTGTCGAGGAAAACGGAAAGTATCCGGGCCAAATATTCCGCTTATCCCTGGCAATCCCAACTCGGGCTTATAGACATTGGCGAAAGCGAAATAGCAGTTATTCTCGCCACCGCGTACCCGGTAATGGTGCCAATGGTGATCATCCGGGCCGGTAGGGATAGGAGCAGACTGATTAATATGAGTACCAGGATGCGCACAATGAAAGGGGCCCGGTAGGGCAGCGGGGCAAGCGATTATGTCGCATCCCCGCAGGGCCAGGATACGCCCTGCTTCGGGAAAATCGGCATCATGGCCAATTAGTACTCCAACGCGACCTAACGGTAAATCACAGCTTACCCAACGCTCGCCAGGCGTCGCCCATTCTCGGTCAGCATCGCTTAAGTGAATCTTACGATAAACCGCTAAGACGCCCTGTGAGCCAACTAGGGCGGCAGCATTGTAGAGATTTCCATCCGCCTGCTCCGCGAAACCAACCACATAGTACTGCCGATGTTGCTGAGCAAGCTGACATAGCGTATCGAAAACGCCGTGATGCTGTGTGATGGGGTTGAGAGCGCCAGCGTCTAGCCCCGTAAGGGCTAACTCGGGTAATACTACCAGCTCAGCATGCTCTGCCTGAGCGATCAGGGCGAGACATTGGGAAAGGTTATCATCAAGGTTGTTAGTTGGAGAAAATTGAGCAACGGCACTATTACTTACTTTGCCCTTGGGCAGTGGTTGATGGCCATAAAGCCTGAAAAAGTCTAGTGGATTCCAAGCGTATGTTTGATGCAGCAGCTCATGATAGAGCGCTGGACGGCGCTCGCTGGCCAACGGGCCCGTGACGCGGTCAGTATCAATCTCACCCAGCACGACACCATCCCCACTATCTCGGCTAGCCTGGATATGTCCATCCGGTTCAATCACGCAGCTCCCCCCACTGAATTGCACGCCCCGCTCACATCCCCAGCGGTTACTTTCGATAAGATAGCAGCCATTTTCTCTGGCACGACTCATCCAGTAAGGAGCCGGTGCGCGCTCAGCAAGCCAATTACTCAGATGGCAAATGACATCGGCTCCTTGCAAAGCCACCAGCCGTGCGGTTTCGAGAAAATGAATATCCATACAAATGAGCAGTGCAATACGGCCCAGCGGCGTCTCGAACACTTGATGGCCGCTGTCGCCTGAGGCCGCCCATTTTGGCTCGGCGATATAGGGGTGGCTTTTACGGTGCTTGCCCAGATAGCCCTCAGGGCCAATCAATACAGCGGTGTTGTAGTAAAGCCCATTGGTCACATCTACTTCTGGCAGGCCAATAACAATATAGCAGTCAAGCTTCGCCGCCAGCGCGGCAAAGCATTCGGTTGAAGGCCCAGGTACCGGCTCTACATAGGGAGCTACTTCTTCCCTGTCATACCAGCAGTAACCAGTAAGCCCCATCTCCGGGGTGATGATTAGCCGCGCACCAGACGCAGCTGCCTCTTCCACCAATCGCTTCAAAGCATCAATATTCCGCTCTTTGGCAAACATTTCAGGCTCAAACTGCACGGCGGCGGCAAGGTATTTCATATTTACCTCCCCGCCCGCTAGCGTGCTTGCCCAACAATGGACTTGAGGATGGAAGCACCCAATGTATATTTTGGATCCACCATATTGCCCAACCGCACTCGTCCTGCCTGGGTAAGAAGCATGTAGGCATCTATTTCATCGAAATCGAACTCTGCGGCTAGCCAGCGAACCAGCTCTCTGTAGGCAATCCGGGTGGCATCTTCCATGGGGCGCGCTGAACCAATGGTCATGTAAAACTGTTCGTTTTCCAGGCGCGGCCACTTAAAAGTCCAATCTTTAATCAAGTCGACCTGAACGGTGGTAACGGTAGGATGCTCAATAGCAACGCCGCATAACTCACCATCTCCCTGTGCTGCATGGCAGTCGCCAAGATAAAGGTAGCCGCCTTTGGTATGTATCGGTAGATAGATCACCGCACCAGGAGCCACATCGGGTAAGTCCATATTGCCGCCGTAATAATCGGGGACCAGCGAGCTAATCGACTCAATCTCCGGCGACACTCCAATGGTGCCAATAAAAGGCTGATAGGGAAGGGTAATTTTATCAGACCACTTCACGCCGATATCAGCGTCAACCGCCACTTTTTTTACCCGCTCCGGGATCGGTGTGTTGAGTAGTGCGGTATCCCCGGTCGCCACTAGCCCCCCAAATTCTGTAATCAGCGCCGTCGTACCACAAGGCTGAGGACCACGTGGTTTCATGTCGCGGGTATAAACCGCAAGGCAGTCGCCCTTTTCCGCCCCTTCTACGTAAATCGGCCCGTTCTGCGGATTGAGGTAAGGTAAATTAAGTAGCTCGCTTGGCTTGTCACTCTCCGAGCGAAGCTTCCCTTCGAAAGCATCATGGGTTTCCGCACTGACGATATCGCCAGGCTGGATATGCAGCACGGGCCTGGGGTTAGGCCCAAGCGTATAGTGGTACTGACCTTGAGCTTCCTCGGTAAGGTAGTGAGTGGTACCAGGCTTACCGTTGGCGACGGCGCGACGTGCCATAATGGAATGATCAAACCAGTTCATTGTGCTACTCCTTTTGAGTACGTTCAGTCATCGCTCCGGCAACTGCAGGCGGGAGCTTGTGTCATGGTTAAATAAAAACCGCTTTGCATGACCACATTCAGGCCACGCGCGCCCTCAAACCGCCAGAATGCGACGCATGGCGTCACGGTCACAGAGTTGCTCTGCCGCGAGCTCGCGGGTGATTTGCCCCTTATCCATGACGTAGCAGCGCTGCGCCGTCATGATCATGTCCAGGTTCTGCTCGACGAATAGAATGGTTACGCCCAGCTCGCGATTGAGTTTGAGGATGTTGCGTGAGATATCCTTGACGATATTCGGCTGGATGCCTTCGGAGGGCTCATCAAGTAGCATCAGCTTCGGTTTGCCTACCATAGCCCGACCGATAGCAAGCTGTTGCTGCTGTCCACCGCTAAAGGTGCCTGCTCGCTGATTAGCCCGTTCGCGCAAAATAGGAAAGAATTCGTAGACCCGCTCATAGTCGACACCCTCGCCGGGCTGTTGGAGCATCTCGCCAACCTTGAGATTCTCCCAGACGGTCATGCGCGAGAAGACCTCGCGTCCTTGAGGGATATAACCAATGCCCAAGCGTGCACGTTGGTGAGATTCGAGAGCGCTGATATCCTGGCCATCAAAGCGGATAGCACCCTGCCGATGTTTGAGAAGACCAATCAGCGTTTTCATTAACGTCGTCTTACCGACGCCATTTCGGCCGATAACGGCAACTATCTCGCCGCGTCCAACATTCAAGCTGACCTCTTGCAGCACGGAGGTGGTACCGTAGCCGGACGTGACGCCCTCAACGCTCAATAACTTTGTATTATTCGTCGTCATCGGCTGTCCCCAGGTAAATACGTGCGACCTCTTCGTTAGCCTCGATTTCGTTGATCGTGCCTTCGGCAAAGATTTCACCGAAGTTCAGTACGGTGACCTTATGAGCAATCTGGCGTACAAACTCCATGTCGTGCTCAACCGCCAAAATGGACATACCCTCGCGATTGAGTGCTTTGATCATTTCGCCCGTGCGCGCCGTTTCATCGGGCGTCATGCCCGCTGTAGGTTCGTCAAGAAGTAGCAAACTCGGCTCTGTGCTCACCGCCATGCCGATCTCAAGCCACTGCTGCTCGCCGTGCGAGAGTTCACCCGCAAGTTCTCCGGCCTTGTCGGTAAGCCTTACAAAAGCGAGTGCTTTGTCGATAGCCGCTGTCATGGAATCGCCATGCAGATGGTTCTGAACTGCGATCTGCATGTTTTGCCAAACGGGCAGCTCAGAGAAAATACCCGGCACCTGAAACTTGACGGCAATGCCCTGTTTCACGCGCTCAAAGGAACGAAGCTGGGTGATTTCCTGGTCTGAGAAGTAGATCTTCCCAGCGCTTGGTTGGTGCTCACCGAGCACAAGCTTGAAAAACGTGCTCTTCCCAGCGCCATTTGGGCCAATCAAGCAGCGTATTTCACCAGGCTCCATTGAGAAGTTCACATCTTGCGCAACTTTTACGCCGTCGAAATGTTTATATAAATTTTCGGTTTGCAATAGGGTCACGACAGGCCCTCCTTACGCTTACGAAGGCGGCTAACAAGCCTGACCAGCCCCGGTATCAAACCTTCCGGCAAGTAGACCACGACGACAACCAGCAGCAACCCCATAATGACGAAGGCGTAGTAACTGCCATAGATCGTCAGATTCTGGAAGATGCCAAGCACTACCAAGGTGCCCACCAACGTCGCGGTGAGGTCTTTACGCCCCCCCACGGCCACCCAAATAATGGGTAATGCGGCGGCCGCCAAATTCATGTTGGACGGGCTGATGTACTGCCCCCAAGCGGTATAGAGCACGCCGGAAAGTCCCGCTAAGCCACTGCCAATAACAAAGGCAATTAACTGATAGCGGCGTATGTCGTAACCGAGCATTTCAGCGCGGTGCGGATTCTCACGAATGGCGACCAGCACATTGCCGAATCTAGAATTGACGAGAACCCGTAAACCCAGATAGCAAAGCACCAGCATGGCCAGAAGAAGGTAATAAAGTGGCACACCCGAATACAGCGCTATATCCCCCCCAACCCAAGGGATTGTCAGCGGCGGCATACCGGTCATGCCATTGTCGCCACCAAGTCGAGCATCGCCGATCGCCCACTGGGATCCCGCCGTCTGTGCCATAAAGGTGGCGAAAACCAGCGTGGTAGAGAGCGTGACAATCCCGAGGAATACGCCGCTAATGCGCCCATAAAAAAGCATGTAACCAAGTAACGCCGCCCCCAAACACGATATCCCAACCCCAATCAGCAAGCCGACAAGGGTCATACCGTACGCCGCGCCAAAGTTGATCGTGACGACACCATACGTGTACCCGGCAAGCCCGAAGAAAGCGGTCTGGCCAAAGCTGAGCGCCCCCGTATATCCCCATATCAACGACAGCCCAAGTGCCATAAACACCCAGCAAAGGAAGTAGGCCGTATTACCAACGCTCCAGGCATCCGCGAAAGCGGGGTAAACGACGGCTGCACCAATTGCCAAGGCAAAGCCGACCCAAAATATTGGACCGTGGCCCAGTGTTTGCGGGCCATTAACAAGTCGCATCCAGTGTGGCATTCGAGACGCTGACCGAGCCGTATTTGAACCTTGTCTTTGCAAACTACCCATTTATGTACGCCCCTTGAGCAACCAGCCAGACAGGCCTTGTGGGAGAATACGGATGACCACCATGACAGTGATTAACAGCCCCACCTGACCCATTAACTGCCCTTGCCAGCCAGTCAGAAAAGCCTTGATAACCGCGAGTGTAGCCGCTGCTGGTGCCGTACCCAGGAACACATCAGCACCGCCGACAACAACCGTCACAAAGCTTTCTACCAGGAAATTGGCGCCAAGCGTCGGGACGATGGATATCGTGGGTGCATAAAGAGCGCCTGCCAATCCCGCCAGTGCTGCCCCAAGTCCGAAGGTGAGTGAGTACATACGCCCGGTGTCGATACCCACAGCCTTCGCCATGTGCGGTGCTTGAATCGTTGCTCGTGAGTGGATACCGAACGTCGTATGGTGAAACAGTAGATACAAGCCAATAAGCACTAGTACAGCCACGCCAAGCAGTACCATTCGATAGGTTGAGTAGCTGTAGTTGCCCACCGAAAAGCTACCGAGCGGCGTGCTGATACCCGCCATGCTGGAGCCAAGCACGATCAGCGTGCCTTGAGTAAGAATCAGGCTGATCCCCCAGGTGGCTACAATAGAGTCCAATGGCCGATGGTAGAGCCGATGAATAATCGTGCGCTCAAGCACAATGCCAAGCATCCCGGCGGCAAGGCTGCCGCATAACATAGCGATGGGCAGTGGAACCCCCATGCGCGCCGTTGCCACCGTTACGTAGGCGCCACACATGATAAATTCGCCGTGAGCCAGGTTGATGATGCCCATCATCCCGAAGATCACCGCAAGCCCCATGGCGGACAGCACCAAAAAGGCAAACGCATCCCCAAACTGATAAAACGCTGTAAACGCGAAATGTATATATTCCATATCCAGGCTCCTGGGCAGGAAACGACAGCGAGGTTTCCCGCTTAATGCAAACTCACAGGCCAGGCAGGGTGAAACGCTTCACCCTGCCGGGAGGAGGCGTGATATTTACTCGTTGGGAGGGCTAGAAGGGGTGTACTGGGCACTTGGGTCGTTCTGGGTCAGATCACAACCATTTTCACCCAACCAGTACGGCTCGATATTTTCCCAAGTTTCGGGAAAAGAGATCTCATGGTTCTCATCCACTTTCGCCAGAAAGATATTGTGAGACATATGCTGGCTCTTAGGGTCGAGACATACGGTGCCAGAAGGGCCATCGAAGCAGACATCTCCCTCGGCAATAACTGCACGCAGGTCTTCCTTGTCGGTAGAGCCGTCGGCACGCTCAACCATCTGCTTATAAAGGTACATGGAGATATAAGAGTTCGCTGCTTCCTGATTCACATAGGGCGCATCAGGGAAGCGCTCATAGAACTTCTCAACAAACGCATTCGCCTCAGGGGTATCAACTTCTTCAATAAAGTTCGTTGTAACGAACATGTTTGCCAGGCTTGGCGGCGCGAAACGCTTATGCTCGTAGCCCTGCCCGACATTTACCGACGAGGCCATGGGAAGTCCCAGGTTAGCGGATGCTGCCTGCTCGTAGTAAGACGCCTGATTGGAGCCAACCAGTAACGTCACGACAAAGTCTGGAGCTTCACCCTGAATGTTCTGAATGGTCTGCGAGAACTGGGAAACACCCAGGGGGATGAAATCCTCGCCCACTATTTCCCCGCCCTCTTCTTCTACAATCTGACGCACCCACTCCGCCGAAATCTGGCCAAAGTTATAGTCCGCGGCGATCGTATAGACGTTAGGGCCATACTCTTCCATCATCCAGGGAATCAGCGTCGAGAACTGCTGTTCAGGAACTGCGCCAGTGACAATCATGTTGGCGTCACACACGCCGCCTTCATACTGATTGTTATAAAACGCCAACCCATCAAACTGGTTCACAATCGGGCGATACGCTTCTCGTGATGAAGAAGCAAAACCCGCAAAGACGGTATCCACTTGATCACGCTGTAGAACCCGCCGCATTAACTCCTGATAACGACGATCATCAGACTGAGTATCATAAATGACAAGCTCCACCTCGCGACCAGCAATACCACCCGCCGCGTTTATTTCCTCAGCCGCCAACTCTATGGCATTCACCTTAACCTGCGTCACCGCAGCAAAGTTGCCGGACTGATCCTCAAGCACACCAATCTGGATAGGATCATTCGCCGAAGCGCTGGTCACTAAAGAGCCCGCTAACAACGTTGATAAGGTTGCCGTTCTCTGAATTGTTGAGTATTTCATTTGTATACCCCTGTTTAAGGTTTACTTTTTCTTCCTCGCCGTCCTGCAACAACACAACTCCCTAGCCGTCTCTTCATGAAACGAGAAACGACCTTTTGCTCTTGAATACTGCTCTAGATGCTCCACTTCGATTAATCCTAATGAGTTCGCTACAAATAACGGTTCAACCGGGTTTCCCTAAGACGATGAACGGTGTCGGCATCCTCTTTCAGCGCCGCAACAGCAATCTCACCCGAGACGATCATTGCCGCAAAATCCTCAAGCGACAGGCGTCGGCTCATACTCGCCGAACGCAACAGAGCAAAGGCGTCATTGACCGAAATATCCATATCCTCGATGAGCCTGATCGCCGCCGTGCATACGACTTGACGCGCACGAACCTGCTGCTCCAAACGATGGAGCTTTTGTTCCGTCTCGTAGGACGCGTTAAACGTTTGGTAAGCAATGATTAAGCTTGCGAGAATACCGGCCTTACGTAACGGCTTGGTCAGATAGCCACACACGCGGCGTTCGATGAACCAATTGACCGAGCTCGGCGCATCCGAACCAATCAGTGCAATCGCCGGCCCCTGGACGCTATCGATCATGCGAGTGATGCCACCAAACTGGCGTCCTAATTCATCGTCGAAAAACACCAGGTCAAACGGCCTATGAGACTCTGTCTCATCATGGCTTTCATGAACAACCGGCGTGACCCCCAGCTCCAAAAGGAACTGAGTCAGTACCGCTCGATCCTTTTCGGCGGCACATACAATCAATGCACGATGGCCCTTGAAGTTGCGTCGTGTGGTAACCGTCATCGTACGACCCTCAAGCCAATACTGTTTTGGGCAATGGGCGCTGCAGGCTGAGCTGAGCCTGCTCCACATACTTCCGCCCAAACCAGATAAGGATCTGGGCGAACGGGTGCGTTGGCTTCTAAAATCACCTGAAATGTCGCGTCTTCGCGGGATATTCCCAGCCGAACGGTCAAATAACTGTGGTTACTATCAGGATCGACATGAACCCTTCCCTGAGGCGCTTGGAACGACGTCCTATGCAGTGCTTTTTTAACCTGGTCGATATCAACTGAATTGGCGCCAGCCAAGGCAAGGGCGAGTAGATGAACGGTGTTGTAAGACGCTTCTGCATCTGCGCTAGGCAGAGCTTCATGACCGAAGCGTTGTCGGTAACTGGCGACGAACTGCTTATTAACCTCTGTCTCGATAGTCGAAAAGTAAACGCTGGATGCGAGATGCCCAGCACACGCCTGAGAACCAATCTGGGCGAGTTCCGGCTCGCAAAGCGTGCAACTGCCAACCACCGTATTTTGTAGCGCTGGGTTTTCATCGCGCGCCTTGGCAAATGCGCGGTAAAACGCATAGCTAGACTCACCGATCAGCATGTTCATGATGAAAGCGGGGCGCTTTTCGTGAATCTCTTCAATAATACGGGCCACATCCAGGTCACCGACCTGCAGGTAACGCTCGGCGATTATCTCTCCGCCATGCGCCTTGGAAAGCTCTCTGATGATGCGGCCATTTTCCCAGGCCCAAACATAATTAGAACCGATGAAGTAAACATCGCTTGTGATATGGGTGAGCACATAATCCATCAGCGGCAGAACATGCTGGTTCTGAACAGCGCCGGTATAGATAACGTTATTATTGGTCTCAAAACCTTCGTAGTGAGACGGATACCAAAGCAAACCATCGTATTTTTCGAAAATTGGAATCACTTCTTTTCGGCTGGAAGACGTATAGCAACCAATCACATGCTTTACGCCCTCGTGGCGCAGCAAGCTCCTCACGTGTGTGCTATAAGCAGCGTTATCACCGGCTGGCTCGCATTCGATGGGTACAAGCTCAAAGGGGAATCGTTTGTCCTGGTTAACCTCTTCCAGCGCCAGCATCGCCCCATCACGCATCGAGCGGCCAACGGTGGCGTAAGGACCTTGGGTAGAGAAGAGTATGCCAACCGGGATACGACTGTTCATTGACTGACCTTCCTAATTCCGGACATAAAAAAAGGGCTCACAACGAAACCTGACGGTAACGATGGGAGCCCTATTGCTCTGTGCCCTTTCGGCGTGAGCCGACGCACAATATGTCTATTACTAAACTTAAATTGTGGCCCCTAATCAACTTTGTCAACTCATTGACGCTATGCTGAAGTCGAAGGCCATTACTACTAAAACAACTATACATAAATTAAAGCAACAAGTGTGCCAATTAAATAAATTGCCACAACAGCGGCTTTTGAACATATTTAGTTCAGGTGTTTCGCCTCTTTTTGATACACATATAAGAATTTATGCTGCACAAAAGTGCAACTCACTGCGAAATCCTAAAGGACCCGCCCAGCCAGATGATGAGAGGTTTTGTATGACTTACTGAAGGCTACCAATGATTTCGACTACTCTGATACGATTTGCAAATCTGATAGAACAGGTAGAATTGGTCTTGAGAGAAACGGTACGCGATACGGCCTGCAGATGCAGGGCTTGGAGAATGAAACAAAAAAGGCCACCTTTAAAAGCCGCCTCTTTAAGTCTCTAACATGTTGCTTTTAAAAATCTTTTGATGATGCCGACACCATGAGCCGAACCCGGGGCCTACTAATTTCAAGTAAAATTTAGAAAGGTCTCATATAAATCGTTAGAGTTTAACAAACGTCTATTAAATAATATAAAACAGTCACTTATCTTAATTGTAAAGTTTGCTAGTTCTCTCTGATACGCTGTAATTTACTACATTTCATAGACCCGGCGTATACCCGCTTAGAACCACTGACTCTGAGTAAAAAAATATTTGAGAGCCCACACATGCCAAAGCTCAACTTCACCTAAAAGGCCATTAATAGCCTAGAGCCACCACCTCAAGGAAAGCGAGCCACCTACACCGATACCAAGATTCCTGGCTTAGAGCTACGTGTCACTTCCGCAGGCACCAAAACCTTTAGCTGCCAGCGGTAGGTGACGTCGCCCTCATTACAGGTGCTTGGTGATTTAGAAACGAAGAAACCGGCACGGTGGCCGGTTCCTTCACCCCGACTGCCAGCGAATTGAATCGCTGCGTTACGGGGTTGAGCCGTGGTTACAGTCTTGCGCATATTGAGCGCCCCGTCAAGTGGCTGGAATCGCTGCCGTTCGAGCACGCGGGGGTCCTTAACGTAATCGCTTGTAGCCAGCCACCACAGCGGCTGGTAGGCGATGAAGGACAACACCATGAGTGCACCGCACCACTAAACCCTATCACCCAATAGCAGTCTGACAGCTCGCCCTCTTTGAATCGCCCCAGGTTTCGTAGACACCTCCAGGCCTTATACTAAAGGTATCTAGGAGGATCCATGAGCCGTCCCCGTTACACTGAAGAATTCAAAATCGAAGCCGTTAAACAGGTGGTAGAGCGTGGCCATCGAGTTGCCGAGGTCGCTGAGCGTTT
>NZ_JALPZO010000046.1 GCF_023507745.1 Vreelandella olivaria
CTCACCAGACCACGATTATTGTCTACCGTTTTACCGAAAATATTGCTGAGGAGTGTTCCTGGAAGCCACAAATGGATGCCGTTAAGCCATTTCTGAAGTGGTCGGCGATTATTTTAATGCCCATTGTGGTAATCCTTATATTGCAGGACCCCGCGTTTGTGATTGCCGGTATCGGGCCGCTGGGCATGGGCCTAATGGCTTGGATGATGGGAACCTCTAAAAGTTATCAAGATATGGTTCGAGATAGTCGCCATGACGAACTAGATTGGCGAAAAACCGACAAGATATACCTTTACCCAGGAAGAGACATTATTGGGCTAAATATACCATGGTATCATCCCGAAGCTAAAGAGATTATACCGGAGGGAATCAGAGAAGTTTATTGCAAAAAAGGGGAGAGAAAAGAAATTTTAAATTTCTTTAAAAATAGACTACCCAATATAGAGATCGTTGAGGAAAAGTTTATTTTATAGCAACTTTTCTTTCGAAAAAATTAGCTTAGAGGATAATTAAGGGAGAGCCGGGGTATCAGTGTACCGACCCGTTTTGCACTGACGGTTCCCCTCACCTCTAACGCACAAGGATAAGTGTATGTGGTTTATGCAACCCCAGCAGGACTATATCTCCCAAATCCCCTGGAAGCATGCCGATGAACCAGCGCTAATAAGCTGGCAAATCCGGGCACGTAATTATAATACCTTTGTTGCAAACATACTTTTTAGCGTTTTAGCATTCATTAGCTTAGGGTGGGCATATTTT
>NZ_JALPZO010000047.1 GCF_023507745.1 Vreelandella olivaria
AGACGTATCACAAAACAATTGCATATCGAACACTTAATAAACATCGTTTTCTGTCAAGACAGAGATAGAGATGCTTATATCGTCATTCGATATTGTCAGCATGATATACATTGTTAAAGAGCGACTGTTCGATGAACAGTGATAAGGCGACGCTAAGCGTGGCGACTTATCAATGGTCACAAAACAAACAGTTCCACACGGAAATGTCATGACAGCGAAATGGTGGAGCCAAGCGGGATCGAACCGCTGACCTCCTGCGTGCAAGGCAGGCGCTCTCCCAGCTGAGCTATGGCCCCATCGTATACGTCTATTACTTCACAAATTTCTGTGAGACAAGGCAAAATGCGACGACGTATAGCCCGCTATACGAGGAGCATTTTAACGCAGCATCACAGGAATTTGGTGGGCCTGGGCAGACTTGAATAAACCCAGCCACCTCACCCTTCTCTTCATTTAACTTCTTGGGGTGCGCTCTAACTAACTGAGCTACCGAAGTAAATGGTGGGTCTGGGCAGACTTGAACTGCCGACCTCACCCTTATCAGGGGTGCGCTCTAACCAACTGAGCTACAGACCCATTTACGGGGCTAAACATCAGAGAAGGTTTGACTCTACTGTTTGCTCTCTTTATCTGATCAGGTAATTCATTGTGAGCACTTGCCGCGAGAGCAATGCATCGGTTAAGGAGGTGATCCAGCCGCAGGTTCCCCTACGGCTACCTTGTTACGACTTCACCCCAGTCATGAACCACACCGTG
>NZ_JALPZO010000048.1 GCF_023507745.1 Vreelandella olivaria
CGCCACCACCAGCGCCGAGTCCCTCGCCCTGACTGCCGATCACCTTAGCCATCGCCAGGGCGAGATGCTGCACACCGGCGGGGGCAGTGACCTGACGCTGACAATAGCGCAGTCGCTGGACAATACCGAGGGCTTTATCGCCGGTAATTCCGGGCTCGATATCATTGCCGGTGAACTGACCAATACCGCCGGTACCTTGCAGGCCTTGGATCATATCAGGCTGGACGTTGGTGGCCTGGATAACCGGCAGGGTGAACTGATCGCTGGCGATGCCCTGGCCGTGGCGGCGTCGGGGGATATCGACAATACCCAGGGCCAATGGCTGGCGGAGCGTATCGAGGTCAGCGCCGCCGGCCTCAATAACCGCGATGGGCTGATCAGCGCCGCCAGCGACGAGCTGCGCGTGCGAGCAGATGAACTCGATAACACCTCGGGTCGGCTGGAAGCCACGGGCGATCTGACCCTTGACGTTGCCGAGTCCCTGACCAACCAGGACGGTGAGATTATCCACGTCGGTGATGGCGAGGCGAATATCGCTGCCACACGCCTGGAAGGTCGCGATGGCCTAATCGTCAGCCAAGGACACCTTTCGCTACACGGAGAAGATATCGTCCTCGACGGCGCCACCACCAGCGCCGAGTCCCTCGCCCTGACTGCCGATCACCTGAGCCACCGCCAAGGGGAGATGCTGCACACCGGCGATGACCGCGATCTGACCCTCACCATCGGGGAGGCGCTGGACAACACCGAAG
>NZ_JALPZO010000049.1 GCF_023507745.1 Vreelandella olivaria
AAACCGCCGGCGACCTGTCGCTCGACATTGCCGACACCCTGACCAATGAAGACGGCGAGATCGTCCACGCCGGGGAGGGCGAGGCACGCATCGTCGCCACGCGCCTGGAAGGCAGCGATGGGCTGATTGTCAGCCAAGGTCAGCTCTCGCTAAATGGCGGCGAGATCGTCCTCGACGGCGCCACCACCAGCGCCGAGTCCCTCGCCCTGACTGCCGATCACCTGAGCCATCGCCAGGGAGAGATGCTGCACACCGGCGATGACCGAGACCTGAGTCTTACCTTAGGGCAGTCGCTGGACAATACCAGCGGGCAGATTGCCAGCAATGCCGGACTCGATATTATTGCCGGTGAACTGACCAATACCGCCGGTACCCTGCAGGCACTGGATAATGTCAGGCTGGACGTTGGTGACCTGGATAACCGGCAGGGCGACCTGATCGCTGGCGATGCGCTGACGTTGGTGGCCACTGGATACGTGGATAATACTCAGGGGCAATGGCTGGCGGAGCGTATCGATGTCACCGCCGTCGGCCTCAATAACAGCGATGGCCTGATCAGTGCCGCCAGCGGTGAACTGAACGTGCGAGCGGGCGAACTCGACAACACCCACGGGAGAGTGGAAACCGCCGGCGACCTGTCGCTCGACATTGCCGACACCCTGACCAATGAAGACGGCGAGATCGTCCACGCCGGGGAGGGCGAGGCACGCATCGTCGCCACGCGCCTGGAAGGCAGCGATGGGC
>NZ_JALPZO010000050.1 GCF_023507745.1 Vreelandella olivaria
CGCCCTGGCGGTGGCTCAGGTGATCGGCATCCAGGGCGATGGATTCGCCACTGGTGGTGGCGCCATCGAGGACGATATCCCGGGCCGCCAGGGTCAGATCGCCCTGGCTGACGATCAGACCCTCGCTACCTTCCAGGCGTGAGGCAATGATGCGCGCCTCGCCCTCGCCTGCGTGGATGATCTCGCCATCCTGATTGGTCAGCGTCTCAGCAATATCGAGGGCCAGATCGCCCGTGGCTTCCAGCCGACCCGAGGTGTTGTCGAGTTCGTCCGCCCGCACGCGCAACTCACCGCTGGCGGCACTAATCAGGCCGCCAGTGTTGTCCAGACCAGCGGCGGTGACGTCGATACGCTCCGCCAGCCATTGGCCCTGGGTGTTGTCGATGTCCCCAGCGGCCACCAGGGTCAGGGCGTCGCCAGCGATAAGTTCGCCCTGGCGATTGGTCAAGCTCTCGATGTTGAGCGAGAAAGCGCCCAGCGCCTGCAGGGTGCCAGCGGTATTGGTCAGTTCACCGGCAATGATATCGAGTCCGGCATTGCTAGCGATCAGGCCCTCGGTATTGTCCAGCGACTGCCGGGCGGAAAGCGCCAAGTCCTTATCGTCACCGATCTGCAGCATCTCGCCCTGGCGGTGGCTCAGGTGATCGGCATCCAGGGCGATGGATTCGCCACTGGTGGTGGCGCCATCGAGGACGATATCCCGGGCCGCCAGGGTCAGATCGCCCTGGCTGACGATC
>NZ_JALPZO010000051.1 GCF_023507745.1 Vreelandella olivaria
ACAATATCATCTTCGGTGGCGGCTGGACCATTGATGGCTACCGGCTGGATATTAGCTTTACGGTGACCGACCCGATTCCGCCCTTCCATTGGGAGCGCGACGCGGTGGCGCTGGAAGATACTCCTCGCCTGCGCCGGGAACTGCGTGAGGCGTACCGCCATATCCATGGGCTGATCTCGCGCAATGATACGGAAGCGATCTTCCGGGAAATGGAGCCGGTGTGGGCACGCACAGCCTATATGCTAACGGAGGAAACCTCTGCTCGGGACTTCATTGATAGCACTGAACATGGGTTGGCTGTATATGAGCGTATAGGCCCAGGCGGTGAAGTTCTGCAGCCGCTGTTCTGGGGCGATGATCCGCAGGATGATCAGGTGGAGTTTCTTGCCGAGGGGCGGTTGGTGCGTATTCAACCCACTCCGATTCTCTGGGAGCACCCACCGAGCGGCAGCGAACGCTATGCGAGTTTCCCTGTGGTCTTTTACCGGACCCATGACGGCGAGTGGCGGATCGCCCGAGTATTGGTCGGCGTATGAAACCCATGACAGGCCAAGGTGATCGGCAATACGAGACACGCCCATGACACGACTATTGAACTTGCTGGCCGCTACCCTGCTGGCCACGGTCGGCTGGCAAGGAACGGCAATGGCTAACAACTTCGAGTATCGCTACAACGCCTATATTCACACCCAGGGCAGTGCCTGGTCACTGCGGGTCAATGATATCTTTGTGCGC
>NZ_JALPZO010000052.1 GCF_023507745.1 Vreelandella olivaria
GGCCTTGGGGGCGGCGATGCGGAAGCTAATCCACATCGCCTATGGCATCCTCAAGACCCAAACCGAATATCGGTCGCAAACCACCTAATGGGTTGTTTGTGACTGGTTAGGAGAGATGGTATCTAGGAAGTTTTTTAGATGTTGTTATTCACAATAAGAGAATAAAAAAATCCCTCTGGGCGAGGGATGTAAATGACGCAGGAAGGCCAGGTTAGGCAGGCTCCTACGAGTGGACTATCTCTATATAAAAATGTTAAGCAATACGTCGTTGATCGCTATTTAAATCACGATAATAGTTAAAGCACTTGAGTAAGCGTAATCCATCGCTCCAATGTGTATGTCCAGAAAGGGAGTTAATATGACCTGCACCATGAATAATATGCAAAGCGCTATGCCACTCATTGGCAAAATGCTGGATGCGTTCGATAGTCGCTGCAGGATCATTGGTTGAGCCAACGACAAGACTGGGAAAAGGAAGCGGGCGTAATGGAATGGGGCCAAAAGTAGCTAAGCGCTCACTTACGCTACCACGCTCAACATCCGCAGGGGCTACGAGCAGAGCACCCTTGATCTTCGAAGCCAGTGCCGGGTAGCGTTTAGCCCAGTGTGAAACGGTGACACAGCCCAGGCTATGGGCAATCAATATAATGGGCGTTTTGGCTTGTAAAATGGCATGGTGAAGTGATGCCACCCAATCATGTAAGTCCGGGTGGCTCCAGCTGTTTACTTGAGTACGCGAACTATTAATCAGTTGTGTTTGCCAGTGGCTTTGCCAGTGATCGGGCCCGGATCCGTTCCAACCGGGTACGATTAGGTAGTGTTCGTTTGCAATTGACATACTCTTCTCTCCCCACGTTGAAATAAATAAGATTGAATGAAGTATGTCGTACTGGCTGTAAATAGCAATGCAGTGTAAAGAAGAATAAAAGAAATGCTTATGGTGAAAAGGGTGTTGAGGTTATACAAAGGCCCCCTTTACTAAGGGGGCAATAAGTTTATAAGATAAAAATAAGGCTTAGCGAGGTTTTGCGCTATTCGCTACAATCTCGCCGCGCACAGGTGCTCTTAGTGTGTCAATAGCAGGGGGCGGTTCGTGCGCTTTGGGCAGTAATGGCAGTACTTTTTCACCAAAGTGGTAGGCCTCTTCTAAGTGCGGATAACCTGAGAAGATAAAGGTATCAATGCCTACGGCCATATACTCACGGATACGTTCCGCAACGGTTTCAGGACTACCTACTAGCGCGGTTCCGGCACCACCACGCACCAAGCCGACACCTGCCCACAGGTTGGGACTGACCTCAAGCTTATCCCGGCGCCCACCATGCAGGGCTGCCATGCGGCGCTGCCCTTCGGAGTCCATGCGTGAAAATGTTTGCTGTGCAGCTGCAATGGTCTCATCGTCCACATGCTCGATGAGCTTATCCGCTGCGGCCCATGCCTCGGCATCGGTATCGCGCACAATCACATGCAGCCGGATGCCAAAGGTGAGTTCACGTCCAGCCTTTTTAGCCGCCTCACGAACGGTGGCTATTTTGTCGGCAACCTGGGCGGGAGGTTCCCCCCAGGTGAGATACTTGTCGACGGTATCCGCTGCCACTTCAATGCCCGCTGCCGATGAGCCGCCAAAGTAGAGTGGTGGGTGGGGTGTCTGGGCCGGTTCGAAGATGAGTTGGCCCTCTTCGACATGGATATGTTTGCCCTTATAGGTGACATTTTCACCCGCGAGCAAGCCACGATATACCTCCAAAAACTCCCGGGTGACCTCATAGCGCTGATCATGGGGCAGGAAAATGCCATCGCCCTTGTTCTCGGCGGGGTCGCCTCCGGTCACCACATTGATCAGCAGCCGGCCATTGGAAATACGGTCAAGCGTGGCTGTCATGCGGGCAGCCACCGAGGGGGATTGTAGGCCTGGGCGAACAGCCACCAAAAAGCGCAGGCGCTCAGTGGTGGGAACCAAGGCCGAGGCGATAACCCATGAGTCTTCACAACTACGGCCAGTGGGTAACAGCACGCCGTAAAAGCCAAGCTGGTCTGCCGCTTGGGCGATCTGTTTCAGATAGCCAAGACTGACTTCTCGGCCACCCTTGGCGGTCCCCAGGTAGTGCCCATCTCCATGGGTGGGTAGAAACCATAGAAACTTCCCTTTTGTAACGGTTGGTGCTGGCTGGGAAGGAGTAGCAAAGGCGGTCATGTTATTCTCCAGGTTGCCAGATCGGGGAGCCTGTAGCATCCACGGCGTGGGGCAGAATGTCCGCAGCTAAGAAAGCGTCGGCAATTTTCTGTTGCTCGCTAAGCCCTTCCAGCGTCATCGGTTGTACATCATAGCTGCGATTCTGGTTAGCGGTTTGTACGATTTCCGGGTCAAGATTACCCCACAAAGGCGCTAACAGCTCTGCGGCTTCTTCCGGGTTTTCAGTTACCCACTTACCTGCTTCATTCAGTGCCTCATAAACCGTGGAGATCACCTCGGGATAGGCTTCTACATACGGGGTGGCCGCCAGGTAGTAGCGTGTATAACTGGCCAGCCCATCACTTCCATCCGTAATCGTGCGGGTCTCAAGAGTGGCGCGTGATGTTGATAGGAACGGTTCCCAGGCAATCCATGCGTCTACATTGCCTTGAGCGAATGCTGCGCGGGCATCGGAGGGAGGCAGATAAGAGACGCGTACATCGTCAAGCGTCAGGCCAACGCTTTCGAGTGCGGCGATAAGCAGATAGTGGTTACCTGCGCCACGGGTTACGGTAATACGCTTACCGGCGAGGTCTTCCAGCGTTTCAATCTCGCTATCTTCCAGCACAATCAGCGCCTGACCGGAAGGTGAGGGGGCTTCACTGGCATAGAAGGTAAGGTCGGCACCTGCTGCCTGGGCAAAGATCGGGACGGTATCGGCTACATCGGCGCTGATATCGATATTGCCAACGTTCAATGACTCCAGCATGGGCAAGCCGCTGGTGAATTCGTACCACTCAATGGTAACGCCTTGCTCAGCCAGCTTTTCTTCAAGAGAGTTATCATTGCGTAAAACACTCATCAGGGTAGAAGAGCGTTGGTAGCCGATGCGTAATTCATCGGCCAGCGTTAATGGCGCCTGAATGAGCGTTGCAGTAGCGAGAGCCGCCACCATGGCAGAGCGTTTAAAGGTTTGGGGCAGAGTGAAGTGTTTCATGGCGTAAGTTCCTTAAACAGCACGATCCTTGTGCGTTGGTGTGATGGGAGAAGCTAAGGAATGATGAGAGGTACTTGTTATTGGATCAGGGTTATTGACCTAGAACGCGTTTCAGCACTTTTCCTTCAATGGCAGAGACGTCGGCACTGGCAGGTTCACGGGGCCGATTCAGATCAACGGGTAAGTCCATGCCGATCTGCCCCTGTTCGAGGACGATCACGCGGTCCGCAAGCTGAACCGCTTCCTGAACGTCATGGGTGACCAGCAAAACAGTGAAGCCATTTTGTTGCCAGAGTCTCTCAATCAGGCGCTGCATCTCGATTCTGGTTAACGCATCGAGGGCGCCAAGGGGCTCATCCAGCAACAATAGTTGCGGCTGATGAATGAGAGCCCTTGCCAGTGCCACTCGCTGGCGCTGGCCGCCTGAAAGTTTGGCTGGCCAGACACCAGCTTTATCTGACAGGCCCACTTCATCCAGCACACGTTTGGCGCGGGGTTTCCAATCGCCCTTTAACCCCAGGCCTATGTTGTCAATAACCGATTTCCAGGGAAGAAGGCGGTCGTCTTGAAACATCATGCGAATATCAGTTGATGCCAGGTCTGCGTGACCATCTGCACTTAAAGTGCCCGCATTATGGCTATCCAGCCCGGCGATCAGCCGTAAAAGCGTACTTTTACCGCAACCGCTGCGGCCCACAATGGCAATGAACTGACCTTTTTCGATCTCCAGGTCGATGCCTTTAAGTACTTCCAGTTCGCCAAACTTCTTCACCACACCTGTTAAGTGCAGGTGCGTTCCCCCCTTTGCTGGGGCGTGGGATGAGCGGGCGCTGCTGGAAGCCGTTGAGGTGGTAGAAGCGCTTGTTTCCGAATAGGTGGAAAAGGTCATGGTTATGCTCCCTTAACGTAGGCGGGGTGCCAGCGCAGCCAGCGGCGTTCAAGGAAACGGGCAGCTTCATCAGCCAGCTTGCCCAGCAGTGCATACAGCACAATGGCAAGTACGACGACATCGGTTTGTAAGAACTCCCGTGCGTTCATAGCCAGATAGCCAATGCCTTCACTGGCTGAAATGGTTTCTGCAACGATCAGTGTGAGCCACATCAATCCCAGCGAATAACGCACACCCACCAGAATTGACGACATGGCTCCGGGCAAAATGACATTGGTAAACAGTGGCCATCCTGATAAGCCATAGCTGCGTGCCATTTCCATCAGGTTCGAGTCGATATTACGAATGCCATGAAAGGTATTGAGGTAAATAGGAAAGGCGGTACCCAGCACAACAAGAAAGATCTTTGCGGTTTCATCAATGCCAAACCAAAGGATGACAAGAGGCACCAGCGCCAGGTGCGGTATGTTACGAATCATCTGCACGGTGCTATCAAGAAGCCTTTCTCCCCAGTGGGAGAGCCCGCTAATCAAACCCAGCAGCAGTCCTATGCCGCCACCAATGACAAACCCCAGCGCTGCGCGCTGAAAGCTGATGCCTAGGTGGTAAAAAATTTCGCCTGTTGCTGTTAACCGCCAGCCCGCCTCAATCACTGCCAGGGGAGCTGGCATAATGCGGCTGGAAATCCAGCCGAAGCTGACCGCAAGTTGCCACAATAGTATTAACGCGATAGGAACTGCCCAGGGCAGTGCACTGTCGGCCAGCCTGTGTGAAGCCAATTTCTGTGAAACAGTGGCCATTACATGGTCCTCCGATGGGAACGGGTAACAAAACGCGATGAAAATGAAAGAATTAAGCCAGTAAGCGTGTTGATTTATGCTACCAACGTGCTTGTTCCTGGCTTAAATAGTTAAAAAAGAAAAGGTTATTCGGGATTGCTAAGGGGGAATCTATCTGAAGCTATGAGCCAGTCAGCGAAACGGGTATCGAAGGCATCGCTGACATCAACGGCAACGGGAAGCACTTCATGGCGATGGAAGAAATCCGCGGCTGCCTGTAGGGAGCTGATAACCTCTTGATCGATGGTGGCAGGAGTAATGCTTGCCTGTGTAACCCAGCGTTCAGTAACGTCAGAGGGTAGTGCCTGCAGATGAGACGGCTGACAAAATCTTTGATTGCCCTGAGCACGATTCGAACTATCCCGATAAGGGCACAGACGGCTATTATTCCGGTGCTAAGAATAATGCGAAACCGATACGCTACGAATAAGCGCCGTCACTTGCTTGCCTACCCCAAGTGCCATTTCATCCGAGGATTTGCGTGTTAAGCGGGCTCTTAACCGGTTAGCACCTACGCTTAAGAGCAACTCAACCGAGTGAGGGCTTATGGGGAGCGTTGTCATTGCTTCAATGGTGGCAGGTAGCTGATTACGGTAGCTGGTAGCCAGCGGAGGCGTCAGTGCCAGGGCAATATCCCGTGCTAGAATCCGTATCCGCAAATAGCTGCCTATCGGGGCTGAGGTACCTGGTATGACTAAACGGTGACGCTCATCAAGCGAAAGGTGGGTGAGATGATACCTGGTGTCGTGCTGTTCCACCCGCCCTTCAATAATCGAGGCTGCGTCGAACCCTCCCAATTCCTGAGTTAAGTCGAAACGCTGTAGCAGGTGATTCAAGGGGGCGCTGGCTACGATATTGCCCGACTTCATTAGTACAAGATGATCAGCAATCGCAGAAATTTCTTCCGGGTCGTGGCTGACGTAGATCACAGGGATGTCGACCTGTTTGGTGAGCCGTGCGATAAAGCGCAGCAGCTCCTCCTTGCGGGCTCCGTCCAGCCCCGTTAAGGGCTCGTCCATCAGTAGTAGTTGTGGGGCGCTGAGCAGCGCCCGGCCTATGGCGACTCGCCTTGCCTCTCCACCGGATAGGGTGCCAGGCATGCGTTCCAGCAGAGGGGCAATGCCAAGGAGTTCGACAATCTCATCAAAACGGTCTGGCGCATGGGTGGGCATGCCATAGGTAAGGTTGCCGCGTACCCGGTAGTGAGGGAACAGGCGGGCCTCCTGAAATACGACTCCAATTCTGCGCTTATGTGCGGGAACGCAAATACGGCGCTGGGTATCCAGCAATACCTGATCGCCCAACTGAATCGCTCCTGTCTCAGGACGTTCCAGTCCGGCGATTAAACGTAGCAGGCTTGTTTTGCCACTACCCGAGGTACCGAAAATACCGGTGACACCACGTCCTGGCAGTGTTAATTCCGCCTGAAGGTGAAAGCTACCAAGGCGCTGATCAATGGATAGGGATAGTGGCGAGATGTCGGTGGATGAGGAAGGATTAATAGACATCACGTTCCTGTAAGCGTTGTTTGGTGCGCCTGGCCAGCCACTCGGAAGCGACCAGTGAGAACAGGGCGATGATGATAGCCAGAATACAGAGCCGCGCCGCCGCAGCTTCCTGGCCGGGTGACTGGATCAGCGTATAAAGTGCCAGGGGCAGAGTGCGTGTTTCGCCTGGGATGTTTGAGGCGAAGGTGATGGTGGCTCCAAACTCGGAAAGCGCACGTGCAAACGCCAGGACCGTTCCTGTCAGTAAGCCGGGAACGGCCAGGGGGAGCGTAATGGTGGTAAATATTCGCCAGCGGTTAGCACCAAGGGTTTTTGCCGCTGCCTCAAGCTTGGGGTCCACCGCCTCCAGCGACAGGCGCAGTGCCCGCACCAGCAGTGGAAATGCCATCACCCCGCTGGCAACCGCAGCCCCCTGCCAGGTAAAGGGGAGGGATACCCCCAAACTGGCGTATAGCCACTGACCAACCACCCCCTGTCTGCCCAGTGCCACTAAAAGTAGGTACCCCACGACGACGGGAGGGAGTACCAATGGTAAGTGGATTAAGCCATCCACCAGCGCCTTGCCACGAAAATCGTAGCGGGCTAACCACCAGGCAACCGCAATACCGGGTGGTAAAATCCAGGCGACAGCCGCCAGGCCAATCAGCAGGCTAAGGCGAATAGCTTCCCATTCGGCTGGAGAGAGTGTCACGGTGTGCTCGTAATGGTGTCGAAACCATGCTCCTCAAAAATACTTAATGCCTCTTCGCTTTCCAGCCACTCCCTGAGTGCCACTGCCGCTTCGTTCTGCTCTGCATCAATCAACGCGACAGGGTAGGTGATAGGGGCATGGCTATCGGTAGGGAAGAGCCCCAGCACTCTCACCCGGTCGCTGGCAAAGGCATCGGTCTGGTACACCACGCCCACCGGCGTTTCCTGGCGTTCCACCAGTGTTAGCGCTGCACGCACATCATTGCCACGGGCAAGTCTTGGCTGTAGCTCTTCCCACTCGCCCAGCGCTTCAAGTGCCTGCTGGGTATAGATACCGGCAGGTACGTGATCCGGGTCTCCAACAGAGAGTCGGTCGCGGTCGCCTAGCAGAGTGGCGATATGGGCGTCATCACCGGGAGTAAAATGCTCTGGTACCGAGTCGCTGGCGGAAATGAGTGCCAAGCGGTTTTGCAGTAAATCACTGCGCTGCTGAACGTTTACACCTTCCTCCTCCAGCCAGTCCATCCATTCTACATTGGCCGATAGAAACAGCACCGATGGACTCCCGCTGGCAATCTGTCTGGCCAAGGTGGAGGAGGAGGCATAGATGGGGGTCACTTTCACGTCGTGCTGTGCCTCGTAGACGGCGATAGCGTCATTCAGCGCATCGGTAAGTGAAGCGGCTGCGGCCACTTGCAGATTTTCCGTTGCAAAGGCAGAGGTCGGCAGCATCAATACAAAGGCTGTGGTAAGCAGGTGGCGATTAATCGGGCGCATTGTCATCATCGGTATTCCGCTATTTCCAAATGGATATAGCGGAGATTACACAAAAGTAGCGTGACGCTCAACGGCAAATGAGGAAGGCGGGTCGATAGCATCTGACCAAAGATGCGCAGGGTGTTAAAGGTTAGGGAGCTACTTAGGAGACCATCAGTGAGAGTAGTGCCTGGGCATCAGCAGAGTGCTCGGGTGTGAGCTGTTTTTCCAGGGCACGGTAATGGGTGAGTACCTGCTTGCCCAACTCGGTCAAATGGGCGCCTCCACGCTCGTTACCCCCAGAGCTTGTAGAAACAAGAGGGGATAGGAAGTGATTATTCATGGTCTCAATAAGCTGCCAGGCTTTTTTGTAGCTCATTTTAAGCGAGCGCCCAGCCGCTGAAATAGAGCCAGTCTGGTCAATCATCTCCAGCAGGTCTGCTTTGCCAGGCCCGATCACTACATCACGATGTAGCGCTACCCGTAACTGAAAAGTAGGCTTTGCGTGGTGGGTTCGTGTCACTGAGGGCTCCCATGCGTAGTCAGTTTCCCACTAGTTTAACAGTCATGAACGACTCAAGGTCCATCAATCCAGTCAATAATGTCACGGGGCCCACACCAGGTTGCTGGCTTGGGTTTCTCTTTATCAGCATGTGCCGGGGCAGGTCGCTGATACAGCCTGCACCAGCGGCCATAGGTGTTGATCAGGCGTTTAACCATTTGCCACACGTTCATCGGGTAGAAAGACTCGACTGTAAATGGGGCGAATCCAGGCATCACTGCCCTGTACGAGGCCCAGTGCGCGGAAACGGTGCTTGGAAATTTCAGCATGTACCAGCGCTTCGCTATCATCTGTACGTAGTTCAAGGCGCACCGTTGGGCCTACCACCGACACGAGTTCTACCTTGGCATGGAGCGCGTCAGAGTGCTCTTTTGTGGCAAATACCTCAATCTCATGAGGGCGGACGTAAGCCTGGCCCTGTTCATTCTGGTAGCCCTGGAACTCCGGCGCCGGTAGCTGTATGTTTCCAATTCGGGCAACCCCATCATGCACCCGTGCATGGAAGAGGTTTACATTGCCGAGGAACTGGTACACGAAAGGGTTGGCTGGGTGGTCATAGACCTCTTCCGGGGAGCCATCCTGCTCCACGCGGCCTGTATTCATCACCACGACGCGGTCAGAGACTTCCAGTGCTTCTTCCTGATCGTGGGTCACAAACACACTGGTGACGTGGATATCATCGTGTAGCCGACGCAGCCAGCGGCGCAGCTCCGCGCGAACTTTGGCATCCAGTGCCCCGAAGGGCTCATCCAGCAGCAATACTTTTGGTTCGACCGCCAGTGCCCGGGCGAGAGCAATCCGCTGGCGTTGTCCGCCGGAAAGCTGATGTGGGTAACGATGTGCGGTCCAGTCCAGTTGCACCAATTCCAGCAGTCGCATGACCTTCTGTTTAATTTCAGCTTTATTGGGGCGCGTTTTACGTGGGCGGACGGTCAGGCCATAAGCCACGTTCTGGAAAACGGTCATGTGCTTGAAAAGTGCATAGTGCTGGAAGACGAAGCCGACGCCGCGCTCGCTGACATGCAGGTCAGTGGTGTCTTCCCCGTGGAAGCGAATACGTCCGGTATCCGGCTGTTCCAGGCCGGCAATAATGCGCAATAGCGTGGTCTTGCCCGAGCCGGAAGGGCCGAGTAGCGCAGTAAGCTCACCATCACGGAAGGTGAGGCTGACATTGTCTACCGCAACAAAATCGCGAAAGTGCTTATTAACGTGATCAATCTCGATGCTCATGAAGGTTCTCTTATCTCTGTGAAGCACTCAGGGGTCAGACAGCGGCAAGGCGTTGTCGATGCTCTTCCTGCCACTCAACAACGCTTTTGATCGCGATGGTGACCAGTGCCAAACCTGTTAGCAGTGATGAGACAGCAAAAGCGGCGGTAAACATGTACTCGTTGTACAGCACCTCGATATGCAGCGGCATGGTATTGGTCTCTCCACGAATACGGCCGGAAACCACCGCTACGGCGCCGAACTCACCCATGGCGCGGGCGTTACAGAGAATAACCCCATAGATGAGACCCCATTTGATGTTCGGCAGGGTGACATACCAGAAGGTTTTCCAGCCGTTAGCTCCGAGGGTGAGTGACGCTTCCTCCTCCTCTTTCCCCTGTTGCTGCATCAGTGGGATCAACTCCCGGGCGATAAACGGCAGTGTGCCAAAGGCAATCACGATGACGATGCCGGGTACGGCGAAGATGATCCGCATATCGTTGGCTAAGAGCCAGGGACCTAACCAGCCTTGAGAGCCAAACAGAATCACGAAGATTAAACCCACAACAACAGGTGATATGGCAAAGGGCATATCAATCAGTGAGATCAGGATGGGCTTACCACGAAACTCAAATTTAGCGATTGCCCAGGCTGCGGCAATACCGAACAGTGTATTCAGGGGGACGACGATAGCGACGATAAGCAGCGTCAGGCGAATGGCAGACATCGCATCAGGGTCGCGTATTGCTTCATACCAAACGCTGATACCCCGCTCGAAGGCACCGTAAAGTACGACTGATAATGGCAGCACCAAAAAGAGCGCGACAAAGGCCAGGGCGAGGGTGATGAGCACAATCCGCAGCCAGGCGGGCTCTTCTGTCGCACGTCGCCAGCGTTTGGCAATGGTGTCGTTGGTTTCAATCACGGTGGTCGATGTAGTCACGTTTGCTCCCCTTATCCATGACGCCGGCTGGTCCACCACTGCAGGCCATTAATGATTAACAGCATGACGAACGCAGCAATCAGCATGACCGTGCCGATAGCGGCCGCGCCGTGATAGTCGTACTGCTCAGTTTTGGCAACGATCAGTAGCGGCGTAATTTCAGTGCGAAAAGGCAGGTTGCCAGAGATAAATACCACGGAGCCGTATTCGCCAAGTGCGCGGGCGAATGCCAACGCATAGCCCGTCAACAAGGCAGGAAACAGGGCGGGAAAAATAACCCGACGAATGGTCGTCAGCCTGTCAGCTCCCAGGCTTGCCGAGGCTTCTTCCAGCTCGGCTTCCAGGTCTTCAAGCACCGGCTGTACGGTGCGCACAACGAAAGGTAAGCCGATATAGGTAAGCGCCACGACAACACCCAACTGCGTATACGCCACCCGGATGCCAAAGACATCCAGGTATTGGCCCACCCAACCCGTGCTGGCGTAGAGCGTGACCAGGGCAATACCGGCCACGGCGGTTGGCAGCGCGAAAGGCAGATCGACCAGCGCGTCAACGATGCGCTTGCCTGGAAACCGGTAGCGGACCAGCACCCAGGCAAGCAGTGCACCGAACACCAGGTTAATGGTCGCCGCCATCAAGGAGCCGCCAAAAGAGAGTTTATAAGATGCCACCACTTGGCGCTGGGTGACGGCGCTCCAAAAGGTTTCCCAGCTCATGGTGGTGGCGTAAAGCAGAAAGGCACCCACCGGAATCAGAAACACCAGCCCCATATATAGCAAGGTAAAGCCCATGGTGAGTCCGAATCCCGGTATGACCCGTCGTTTGGCAAGGGTGATTGACATATAGGCCCCCATTAAAATGCCAGGAGGCAGTAGCCCCCTGGCAATAAAGTCAAAAGTACTTATTGAGTATTGATTTCTTCGAGAATATCGTCGAACACCCCGCCATCGTTAAAGAACCGCTGTTGCGCTTCCTGCCAGCCACCCAGGACTTCATCAATGGTAAATAGCTCAAGCTCTGGGAACTCTTCGCTATACTCAGCCAGAATATCCGGGTTGCTAGGGCGGTAGTAATGCTTGGCAGCCAAGTGCTGTGCTTCATCGGAGTAGAGATAGTCCAGATAAGCCTCAGCGACCTCGCGGGTACCCTTACGGTCAACATTGTTATCAATCAGCGTGACCGGCGGTTCAGCCAAAATACTTAAAGATGGCACGATAATTTCGTAATCACCCGCGCCCAATTGCTCCACTGACAGAATTGCCTCGTTTTCCCAGGCGATGAAAACGTCACCCAAGCGGCGTTGTACAAAGGTGTTGGTCGCTCCTCGGGCTGCCGGGTCCAGTACGGGAACATTGGCGTAAACCTGGCGCACGAAATCGTAAGTCTGCTCCTCATCACCATCAAACTTCTCTAGGCCATAGCCCCACAGTGCCAGGAGGTTCCAGCGTGCCCCACCGGATGTTTTGGGGTTAGGCGTAATGACTTCGACATCGTCGCGGGCCAGATCATCCCAATCCTGTATGTTTTTGGGGTTGCCGTCGCGTACCAGCAGAACGATGGTAGAGGTGTACGGCGAGCTGTTGTTGGGCAGGCGTGACTGCCAATCTTCAGGGATCAGGTTGGCCCGGTCATGCAGGGCATCGATATCGTAAGCGAGCGCCAGTGTGGCCACGTCGGCATCAATACCATCGATGATAGAGCGACCTTGAGAACCAGAGCCGCCATGGGACTGGCGAACGGTAACGGTTTGGCCGTTCTCATTTTGCCAGTACTGGTTGAACAGCTCGTTGTACTCACGATAAAACTCGCGGGTGGGGTCATAAGATACGTTGAGTAGTTCCACCCGGTCGCTTTGTGCCAGGGCGGGGGCGCTAAGGCTGAGCGCGCCTGCTAAAGCGGCACCACCCAGCAGAGTGGCAGCCGTTAGTCTGGAAAGGTGCCGTGTGTTGAAGAGCTTTGAATGGGAAAACGAGATTTGCATATTGGCTGCTCCAGAGTGAGACCATTTTGGGTCTTTCATTAGATGGATGGGAACAGCCTAACGGTGAGTATTATGCAAATTAACGAATAAAAAATGGATTGCTTATATTTTTTTGTGATTATGTATGGGGTGGCTGCGATACCCTGAAAATATGCCCGCACCCCAGCATGGCCTGAAAGACTTTGCCCGCGGGGTCCGGGGTTGGAGGAGTGGCAGGAACTGATGGATTACTCTTGACGTCCTGATAACACCCGCTGAATAGTCTCTTCATCCAGGTTGTCGCGGCATAGCCTTAGGAACTGGTAGGCATAGCCACGTAGAAAATGCCCACGCCGCAGTGCGAGGTAAGTGGTGTTACGCGGAAAGAGCGCGCTGGCATCTAACAGCTTGAGCCCCTGATCGCGCTGTTCGTGGTAGGCCATGGAGGCGATCAAGCCAACGCCCATGCCCAGCTCCACATAGGTTTTAATAACATCCGCATCCAGCGCTGTGAGTACAATGTCGGGATAGACATCCGCTGCGGCGAACGCCGTATTTATCCGCGCCCGCCCGGTAAACCCTTCGTGATATGTAACGATGGGATGTTGGGTTATACGCTCAAGTGTTAGTGGCGTACCGTCGTTAAGCGGATGTGTTTCCGGTACAACGACACCGTGGTACCAGTGGTAGAACGGGAAGCAGGCGAACAGCTGGCCCTCTTCATGAAGGGCTTCCGTGGCGATACCAATATCGACCTTGCCCGCTTTTAATAGCGACACAATCTCTTCAGGGCTGCATTGGTGCAGCTCAAGATGTACCTTGGGAAAGGCTTGCTTGAAGCGTGCAATAATGGGTGGCAGTGCATAGCGGGCCTGGGTATGTGTTGTGGCAATTGCCAGGCTGCCTTGGTCTTCATTGGTAAGCTGATGCGCCGAGCGCTTAAGGTTTTCTACATCCAGTAAAATACGTTCGATAAAGTCGATCAATGTGCTGCCAGCAACCGTCAGGCCAAGAATGCGCTTACCCCGGCGTTCAAAAAGCTCAACGCCGAGCTCCTCTTCCAAATCGCGAATGTGCTTGCTTGCCCCGGACTGTGAGGTGAACAGCGCATTCGAGGCCTCGGTGAGGTTGAAGTGCTGCCGCACTGTCTCGCGTACGATGCGCAGTTGCTGGAGATTCATTGCGAGCGATACCTGGTTTGTCAGTAAGTTTTAATATTCTAAAAAAGAATATTAAATTTTCCTCTTATTCAATAAATTGTATTTTCTGCTATCTATATCGCATTTGCATCATTAGCTCGTCAGCATGACGCCAGTGGCAGACATATGCTACATGTGGCGATGAGAGTCGCTATACTTCTCTGGCATGGCAGTATTCATGAAGTGTCAGGAGTAAGTAATGAAAGAACAGTGGGTAGGTTGTTTAAGTGTCATGGTCACCGCCGGCCTCTTACTGCTACCGGTTGCGCACGCTGAGGAAGTGTTGTGCGAGGACAAGAGTAGTGAGATACGCCAACAGCTTGAGTATGCCCAACAGCATGGCAATCAACATCGTATTCGGGGGTTACAGCGTGCCCTGAATGCCATTGAGGAAAACTGCACCAATGAAAGCGTGCTTGCCGAGGCCGCTGATGAGGTGCGTGAAAGTCAGGAAGAAGTAAGCGAGCGGCAGGCAGATCTGGAAGCTGCACTACGTGATGGCGATGAAGACGATATCCAGAAACGGCGTACAAAATTATCAGAAGCGACGCGTGAACTTGAAGCACACACTCAGGAGCTGGATACGTTGCAGCGTCGCCTGAACGATTAACTGGGAGGCATGGCCCATCTCGCCAATTACCAGAGCCAGCTGCCGGGGCGTGCCGGTGGCTGCCCTTTACGTACCGCTACCCAGCCCACAATGCAGCGCACGCCCAACCATACCATCAACAGTGGCCATAGCAGGGTACCCACCAGGATAAGGCTTAGGGTAAAGGTAACGATAAAGTAGAGAGAGCCCATCCAAAAGGTGCGGATCAAATAGCGATAGTGGGCCTGAAGCCAAGGGGCGGCTTCTTTACGATAAACATACGCGATAATCACCCCAATCAGCAGTGATATATTGGCGGTGACCAATCCCGCCAGATAAAGCGCGTAGATGATTTGCGGTGGCCGGGTATCTTCGTTGGGGATGTAGTGCTGGGTCATCAATTACCTCAGAACCGTGTTATATAGAGCTGTTAATAGAGCCGGAAATCATTGGCGTTGGTAAGTCCTTGCTGCTCTTCCACTACCTTGCGATAACGTTTGTATTCCCATTGGTACTGGGCCGGTTCCAGAGCAATGGATGCCTCGACACTGGCGTTGACGCCGGTGGCAGATTCGACATCGTCGGCGCTGTACACACGCTCATCCGCATCAAGAAAGTGAATTTCAAACCCTTTTCCGGGTACCCGTAAGGCAACGCCTGTCACTACCCGCGCCTGGGTGCGGGCTACCAGTTTGGGGAGCAGTGTTGCTGTATAGGCATCACGACCATAAAAGGGGGCAAAGACGCCACTACCCCAATCTGGCTCCTGGTCAGGCAGAATGCCGATTGCTTCACTGCGTTTAAGCGCTTTTAACAGGGCGGCGACCCCTCTGGGGTTGGTGGGTACCAAACTTGCGCCCATACGTTCGCGGCCATGGCGAATAATAGGCTCAAGGTTGGTGATTTTTGGTGGCTCGTACATGGCCGTAAAAGGGAAATGGCTGGAGAGCCAGAAATTAAGCACCTCCCAATTGCCAAAATGAGGGGCCAGCACAATAACGCCATGCCCTTCAGCACGGGCGCTGTCCAGTTTTTCACGACCGTGTACGGATAAAATACTGGTCTCTACTTTTTCTGGCATGGCCATCCAGGCGTGGCCAAGTTCCAGCATGGTGGCGGCGGAGTGTTGCAGGCTCTGCTTGGCGAGTGCTTTTCGCTCCTGGGTAGTGGCATTCGGGTAAACCACCTCAAGATTGATTTCGGTTACCTGGCGCTCCCGTTTACTAAAACGATATACCTGTGGGCCTAGCCGGGCGGCAATGCGCCATAATCGGGATAGTGGCCAGCGGGAAAGCATTCTCCAGAGCCAGGCGATGGCTCCGGCCTGTGAGAAGAGCCTGCGCGTTGGGGGGACCTGTTCCGTCATACCTTAGAGGAACCAGCTATCCACGTTAGAGGGGGCGCGTTTTTCCTGCAGTCCTTTAAACCCTTTCACACAGCGGATGATCAACCATACCGCCAGTGCAAACAGAAGTGGGAAGCCTATCAGTACAAGTGTAAGCAGAGCAGCCACGCTGCCATAGAGCAGGCCTATCCAAAAGGTACGAATCTGGTAGCGATAGTGTTCATCCAGCCAGACAGGCCCTTTGCCCCGGTACATATAAGCGATGACGATCCCAACAATAGAAGTAAAGCCCACTACGAAGCTAGCTAAATAGAGGGCATAAATCACCATGGCCATGGTAGTGTCGGGTTGCGGTGACTGTTCGCTGGATGGCTGTTCCGAGCTGGTTTCGTTACTGATCACTTCGCCCTCAATCGGCGCACCCTTTGCGTTGTCGCTCATGACTTTTCCTTATTGCTTGCTTTTCAACATGGCATCTCTTGAATGCCGTTCAAGCACGCTATGATAGCGTGGGCAGCGAGGCTTATCATTAATATGCGTTGGTTTGTCGCTTAACGGGTAGATGGGCGACAGATTTCCAGTAGGTTCCCATCCGGGTCGCGCAGGTATAACGACTCAATTGGGCTATTGGCGCCCTGACGGGCGACGGGGCCAAGTTCAACCTCGATATCCAGCGCATCCAGGTGCTGTTTGAACTCATCCAGCGGTAACTGGCAGCGCAGGCATAAATCGAGGCTGCCGGGGGTAGGGGTGGCGGAAACGGGAGCGATATCGGTGTCGGTCTGGTGCAATCGCAGTGCGGTATCCCCCAGCATCAGGTCTACCCGCTGCGCGTCCCGATAACGTACATCAAGCCCCAATACACGGGAGTAAAAATCCACAGCGCGACCGATATCGGTCACCGTAACAACAAGATGGTCCAAACCTGAGAGCATGCCACTTTCCTTTAATACAGACGTAGAACAAGAGAATACGATGATGCGACGCTGTCCGCTATGCGATGCGCCCAAGCCTGCGCTTTACCACCAGGACCGTCGCCGGGATTACTACCAGTGTGCCACGTGTGCGCTGGTGTTTGTGCCTGTCGAGCAGCATTTAACGGCGGCTGATGAAAAGGCCGTGTACGACCAGCACCAGAATTCGCCGCATGATACGGGATACCGGCGCTTCTTAGGGCGTTTATTTGAGCCACTGCTTGCCAAACTGCCTAAAGGGGCCCATGGGCTGGATTTTGGCTCAGGGCCTGGTCCCACGCTTTCTGTCATGTTTGAAGAAAGGGGGCACTCGATGGCGGTTTACGATGTTTTTTACGCCCCCCATGCTGAGGTGCTCAACCACCAATACGATTTTATTACGGCTACTGAAGTTATGGAGCATCTTTCACAACCGGGCAGGGTGCTTGCGCAATTGGTCGCGCAACTCTCTCCAGGTGGCTATCTTGGGCTGATGACCAAACGTGTGACCACCCAGGACTCCTTTGCCCGTTGGCATTATATTAACGACCCTACCCATGTCAGCTTTTTCAGTGAAGCGACGTTTCGTTGGTGGGCGGCTGAACAGCGGCTTTTAGTGGAATTTCCCAGTAAAGATACGGTAATTTTTAAAAAACACTAATGGTGTGGCTATAAGGGCGAAAAAGCATTGACTTTATGCCGGTTAAAGCAATAATTGCGCGCCCGTTTTCTTGCCTGCCGGTGTGCCAGGTGCGCAGGCGGCTAAACGTCAATAATCTTGGCAAGGTGAGGTACTCATGTCGCGGCAACTGCTGGCCATGGCGCTGGCGCCCCTGTTAGGGCTATTTATTCTTGGGATTGGCAATGGCTTTCTCGCTACGTTAATTACCGTGAGACTGGATGCCGCAGGTGAGTCGGCCACGGTCATCGGGATTGTCTCGTCGGCCTATTTCATCGGCCTGGCCCTGGGCGCCATGTTCAATGACCGCCTGCTGCTGCGTATAGGCCATATTCGTGCCTATGGCAGTTTTGCTTCATTGGTGGCGGTAACCGTGTTACTGCAAGGACTGTTTTTTGACCCCTGGGCCTGGTTCGCTCTGCGCCTGATTGGTGGCTGGGCTACCGTAGGCGTCTATCTGGTCATTGAAAGCTGGTTGCTGACCGCAGGTGACCAGAAGGTGCGTGGTCGTTTGCTCGCCCTCTATATGATCTCCCTTTACGCTGCCGGAGTGCTCGGCCAGTTGATGCTGGGTGTCACCAGTGCCATGGGGGATACCGCTCCCTTTATGGTGATAGGCTTATTGGCCTCGTTGTCTGTATTGCCCATGGCAATGATCCCCCGCGTTTCGCCACTGATTGAACATGCAGAACCCCTGCCACCTCACCGTTTGATTACCATGACGCCCACAGGTGTGATAGGTAGCCTCGGCTCGGGGATGGTGGTGGCTGCTGCTTATACGTTATTACCCCTCTATTTGCAGCGTATTGGCATGAGCGTTAATCAGGTTGGGCAGATGATGGCGGTGGTGATTCTGGGGGCCATGTTGCTGCAGTATCCCATTGGCCGCTGGTCGGATCGCCACGACCGTCAAATGGTGCTCATCGCTATCAGCGCCTTCTGCGTGGTGATTTCTGCGGCCATTCTGTGGTTGCCACTTTCGATCCCGTTGTTGGCGATGTTGCTGTTTTTGCTGGGAGGCGGTGTGTTTGCGCTCTATCCGGTGGCTGTCAGTCATGCGGCCGATCGCGCCCCCGCAGGAGCGCTGGTGCGCATGAGCCAGGGACTGTTGTTAATCAACTCGATTGGCGCGACTATCAGCCCACTGATGATTTCTCCGGTCATGACCGCCATGGGCGATGCAGGACTGTTTTGGGCGTTTGGCTCGCTCAGCCTGTTCTTTGTGCTGTTCTTTAGCTGGCGGCGTAGTGTGCGCCCGGCGCCAGTGCCAGTGGCTCCTTTTACACCGACGACTCCTATGTCGGCAGCAGGTGCTGAATTGGTGGTCACTGAGGAATTGGTACAAGGCGCCCTTGAGCATGAGCATCTGGAAGACCTTTCAGACGTTGTGCCTGAGGTGGAAGTGGCTGAGCCGGTCGTTGGTCCGCCACCAGAGGATGAAACACATATTGCCTATTACGATGATGTGGAGCAGGTAGAGCGTAAATAAATAGCAGGCATTATTTGCCTGGGTGAGACCTTGGGCTAATGGCGTGATAAAAGTAGTGAAACTACTATCTTGCGTAGTGTTTTTGCTAATCGCTGATTATCACCGTCTTTGCCTGAGGTTTTGCCATGAATTATTATGCCGCGCCGGTACGCGACCTACGCTTTGTACTCGAAGAGATGCTGGCGCATCGTTCGCTTGCACTGCCTGGCTTTGAAGAGGTCTCTCCCGATCTTGTTGAGGCGGTGCTGGAAGAGGCGGCAAAGCTTGCTGGTGATGTGTGGGGGCCGCTCAATAGCATTGGTGATCAGCTCGGAGCTAAACGCCATGCAGATGGCAGTGTGACCACGCCAGAAGGATTCGCTGCAGCCTACCAGGCCTATGTGGAAGGCGGTTGGAACGGTATTGGTGTTGCTGACGCGCTGGGGGGCCAAAACCTGCCCGAAGTGGTGGCCAGTGCGGTACAGGAAATGCTCCACGGGGCCAATATGGCGCTTGGCCTCTGTCCCATGTTAACTGCCGGCGCTATCGAAGCGCTGGCCCATCACGGTAGTGATGAATTAAAAACAATCTATTTGCCCAAGCTGGTGGAAGGTACCTGGACAGGTACCATGAATCTTACCGAGCCACAGGCGGGGTCGGACCTTTCCAAGGTTCGCACTAAAGCCATTCCTGAAGCAGATCATTACCGCATCAGCGGCCAAAAAATCTTTATCACCTGGGGCGAGCACGACGCTGCCGACAACATTATTCACTTGGTGTTGGCGCGTAAGCCCGATGCACCGGAAGGCAATAAGGGCATTTCGCTCTTCCTGCTCCCTAAGTTTCTGGTTAATGAAGATGGCTCCCTTGGCGAGCGTAATGACGTTACCTGCGCCTCTATCGAGCATAAGCTGGGCATTCACGGTTCACCCACCTGCACCCTGAGTTTTGGTGAGAACGACGGTGCCATTGGCTACCTGATCGGGGAAGAGGGACGCGGGCTTAATCATATGTTCACCATGATGAACGAGGCGCGCCATAAGGTGGGTATCCAGGGTATTGGCGTTGCCGAACGTGCCTGTCAGCATGCGTTTGCCTATGCCCAGGATAGGACTCAGGGCCGGGCGCCCAAGTCACGTGGCGGCAGCGAGTGTGCTATTAACGATCACCTGGACGTGCGGCGGATGCTGCTCTCCATGCGGGCCCGTACCGATGCCCTGCGTGCCCTGGCGCTTTACTGTGCCGGCCAGTTAGATCTGGCGCGCCATGCTGAAAGCCCGGAGGTGCGTCAGGCTGCCCAAGCCAGTGCCGACGTGCTTATTCCTATCGTGAAGAGCTTTTCGACGGATCAGGCAGTGGATATCGCCTCAATGGGGGTCCAGGTGCATGGTGGCATGGGCTATGTGGAGGAGACGGGAGCTGCACAGCTTTTACGTGATGCGCGCATTGCACCCATCTATGAGGGTACTAACGGTATTCAGGCGCTTGATTTGGCAGGCCGTAAGCTGCAACGCGACAGCGGTGCCGCACTAGCAGCGTTGATCGACGATGTACAGCAAACTGCCGCGGCACTGCGTGCTGACGCAGGTTTAGCCACGCTGGGCGATGCGCTGGCCGCAGGCGCCGATGATCTGCGTGCTGCCTCGGCTACGGTGCTTGAGCAAGGTCGTCATCCAGAAAATGGTCCCGATGCAGTACAAGCCTATGCCACTCCCTTTCTTAATCTGGCAGGCCATGTGCTGTGTGCCTGGCAAATGGGCATCGCTGCCCTGCATGCCTCCCAGGCCATCCAGAATGGTAGTGATGAGCCGTTCTACACCGCCAAGCTGTGCAGCGCCAGCTTTGCCATTACCCAGTGGCTACCAGTAGGTCGTGCTCAGCGTGCCATTATCGAATCAGGCATGCAGTGCCTGAGCGACTTCGACACAGCTTCATAGCTGCCCTGGACAGTATTACCGCTCCCCATTTGCCCCCTATCCGCCGACTCTGAAGGGTC
This sequence comes from Vreelandella olivaria, assembly GCF_023507745.1. Lineage (GTDB taxonomy): Bacteria > Pseudomonadota > Gammaproteobacteria > Pseudomonadales > Halomonadaceae > Vreelandella > Vreelandella olivaria_A. Next base: position 20,756 of record NZ_JALPZO010000052.1, read on the forward strand.
GGCGGCTTACATTAAACACAATGAAACGGCCGTTTAAAAAACGTGCTTGGGTGGAGGAGCCGACAGGGTAAGTTTCAGTGGGAAACAACAAGTTAACAATGACTAAAACCCGAAGGAGTATTTCATGCAGTTAAAACACCGCCAACATGGGGAAGAACAGCCCTATTGGCCCGCCGGGCCGTTTAAAATTCGTCTCCCGTTTATTCATTACCGCTGGGAAATGGCGGAGATGATTCAAGCCCTGATTATGTTTGTGGTCAGCCTGGCCATGATTCCCCTTTTAGAACAGTACCTGGGCCTTCCCTATGATGTGGCTCTTGCCTTTGTGGTGGTGTGTGGCATTGGCTTTATGCTACCAGCCCTGTTGGGTGTCCCCATGGTGCCAGGATGGATTACTCCGGCGGTACCGGTTGTGCTGGTGTTTCTGGGCGATTTTGAACCCGGCCCTGAGGCGATTCAGGCACTATTTGCACTGCAGTTTCTGGTCTTCTTGATCTTTTTAATTCTGGGGGTGACGGGGTTAGGCCGCAAGCTCGTGCATTTGGTGCCTAACTCTCTTCAAGCCGGGATTATCATCGGTGCCGGTATTGCCGCCATTACCGGAGAGATACAGCAGGGCGGACGTTTGGCTGAAACCCCGGTTTCACTCATTGCCGGTATGTTAATTGCCATCTTTATGCTGTTTTCAGTGGCTTTTAAGCGCTGGGTTGAAGACCACACCATCATGCGCAAAATCGCCAACTACGGCATGGTACCGGGGATGGTCGTCGCCATCCTGATTGCCTGGGCGATTGGTGAATATCCACGTCCTACTATCGAGTGGGGGATTACTCAGCCGAATTTTACTGAAATGTGGAACCATCTGCCTTTCGTCGTGGGTTTTCCAGGCGTTGATGTATTTATGCTGGCTGTACCTACCGCGGTCATCGCCTATGTCATCGCGTTTGGCGATATTGTGGTGGGGCGTACGTTAATGTCCCGTGTCGACCATATCCGTACCGATGAAAAAATCGATTACAGCACCAACCGCATCCATCATGTCACGGCCATTCGTAATGGCATGCACGCCTTCTTTGCGCCTTACCCTGGATTGGCAGGTCCCATCTGGACTGCCGTTACCGCAACCATGGCTGAACGCTATCAAAATGGCCGCAATGCCATGGAGTCTATCTATAGCGGTGGTGGCACCTTCTGGATAACGGGCTTTTTTGCGCTATTTACGCTGCCGTTAGTCAGCATGTTTCAGCCGGTACTGCCTGTTGCCCTTTCACTCACTCTGTTGCTCACGGGCTATATTTGCCTAATGGTAGGGATTGAGCAGACCAAAACTACAGCAGAGCGCGGGGTGGCAGGCACTATGGCCGTTGTGCTGGCCGTTTATGGCGCGGGCTGGGGGTTAGCAGCAGGTGTCGTGCTGTACATGTTAGTCCAAAAGCAAAACCTCTTTGGGCGTGAGCCTGGGACGGGTAAAGCAACGGAAGAACATGAACAGCACTAAATTATAAAAAACGTATCACGCAATTAACCGTTAACATACAAGGTGATTTATGAATGCTTCTATTTTTGATCAAGGCTTATCACCCACTGCCGCTAACCATGTACCGCTTTCACCGCTAACCTTTATCGAGCGTTCGGCGGCTGTTTATCCCGACTTTCTGGCAGTGGTACATGGCACTACGCGCCGCACCTGGGCAGAAACCTGGACCCGCTGCCGCCAACTCGCCTCGGCCCTTGAAAAACGTGGCATCCAGCCTGGCCAAACGGTAGCTGCCATGCTGCCAAACATTCCGGCCATGTTTGAAGCCCACTTCGGTGTGCCGCTGGCGGGCTGTGTACTTAATACGCTGAATATTCGCCTGGATGCTGAAGCCATCAGCTACATGCTGACGCATGGCGAAGCAAAAGCCATTCTGGTTGATCCTGAATTTGCCAGCGTTATTAACGATGCTGTGGCCCTGCTGGATGACAAACCGCTGATTATTGACGTTGCCGATCCGGAGTTTTTAGGTGACACCCAAGGCATTGGCGAGGTGGAGTACGAAGCCTTACTGGCTGAAGGCGACCCGGACTATGCCTATCAGTTGCCTGATGATGAGTGGCAGGCGATTTCGCTTAACTACACCTCGGGCACTACCGGTAAGCCCAAAGGGGTGGTTTACCATCACCGGGGTGCTTACTTAAATGCGGTCAGTAATATTTTAGAGTGGGCCATGCCCCATCACCCGGTCTATCTCTGGACACTGCCCATGTTCCATTGCAATGGCTGGTGTTTCCCCTGGACCATTGCTGCCAATGCCGGTGTCAGTGTGTGTCTGCGTAAAGTAGATCCCAAGCGGATCAACGATCTTATTGTGGATGAAAAGGTCACGCACTTTAGTGGTGCCCCGATTGTGCTAAACGGGCTGGTTAATCTACCGGCTGAGCAGAAGCGCGAATTTAACCATCCTGTGAAGGTCACCACGGCGGGTGCTGCGCCACCTGCATCAGTGATTGCCGGGGTTGAAAAGCTGGGTATTGAAGTGACCCACGTGTATGGCCTTACAGAAGTCTATGGTCCCGTGACGGTATGTGCCTGGCGCGAGGAGTGGGATGAGTTGCCGCTGGAATCCCGGGCGAAACTCAAGGCCCGCCAGGGAGTGCGTTATCACATGCTTGAAGCAATCAGCGTCGCCGACCCGGTGACGCTTGAGCCGGTCGCAAAAGATGGCCAGACCGTTGGCGAAATTCTGATGCGCGGCAATAATGTCATGAAGGGCTATCTGAAGAATCCGGATGCAACAGCCAGCGTGCTGGAAGGAGGCTGGTATCACACAGGCGATTTAGCCGTTTGGCATCCGGATGGCTATATCGAAATCAAGGATCGCTCGAAAGACATCATTATCTCCGGTGGTGAAAATATCTCTACCATTGAGGTAGAGGATGCCATCTACAGCCATCCCGCCGTGGAAGAGGCAGCGGTAGTCGCCAAAGCTGATGAAAAATGGGGGGAAACGCCGTGTGCTTTTGTTAAGTTAAAAATCGGTTATGGTGAGGTTACCGAGGCAGATATCATTGCCCACTGCCGCGAGCATCTGGCGGGCTTTAAAGTGCCCAAAACCATTATCTTTAGTGATTTACCCAAAACATCGACAGGCAAAATTCAAAAATTTGTACTGCGTGAAGAAGCCAAGCAGCACTGATTCAGGGGAGCAACGGCATGAGCGAGCAACTGATTGGCGTGGTAGGCGCTGGCACCATGGGGCAGGGGATAGCCCAAGTGGTCGCAGCGAGTGGCTATACGGTGCGTCTGTATGATGTGGCTGATGAGCAGCTCAAGCGCGCCCAGAGTAATATCGCCAAAGGGCTCGATAAGCTGGTGGCGAAAGAGAGAATGAGCGAAGCAGAAAAGCGGGAGGCGCTGGCACGGCTTACCACCACAGCCGCTCTGGAAGCGCTGAGCGACTGCGGTATTATCATCGAGGCCGCGCCTGAGCAGCCCGCTCTTAAGGAAAAACTGTTTCGTGACCTGAGCCACTTAAGCAGGGATGCCATTCTTGCCTCGAACACCTCCTCGCTTTCGCTTACGCGTTTGGCTGCCGTGTGCGAACGCCCTGAGCGAGTGGTAGGCATGCACTTTTTCAATCCTGTGCCCGTTCTGAAGCTTGTGGAGGTCATCCGTGCCGAACAAACCTCTGATGCCACGGTGGCACGGATAGAAGAACTGACGAAGGCGTTGGGTAAAACAGCAGTGCCCATTGGCGATTCCCCTGGCTTTGCGGTCAACCGGCTATTGGTTCCGATGATCAACGAAGCCGCTTTTATCGTCCAGGAAGGCACGGCCACTCCCGAAGCAATAGACGAAGCCATGAAGCTGGGAGCGGCCCATCCCATGGGACCACTAGCGTTGGCTGACCTGATTGGTTTGGATGTTTGTCTGGCTATTATGGAAGTACTTCAGGAAGGTTTTGGTGATCCCAAGTACCGCCCCTGCCCGTTATTAAAGCGTATGGTGGATGCAGGATATCTGGGTCGTAAGAGTGGCCGCGGTTTCCATATTTACGATGAGTGATTGGCCTCTGGATGCTTGTCTGCAAGCGCGACAAAAGAAGTGATTGCCTGCCAACCAAGCGTTCGCTAGGGTTGATGGGTGGTCACTTTAACGCGCGATAACAATCAAGGAGCCAAGATGAGCGATGCAGTGATTGAAAAGGTTGATAACGATGGCGTCGTGCGCCTGACGATTAATCGCCCCAAAGCATTGAATGCACTGAATAGCGAAGTACTCGCCGCATTAGACGCGCATTTGGTGGAGCTGGAAGCGTACCCAGGTTTACGTGCTGTGTTAATTACCGGTGCAGGGGAAAAATCCTTTGTGGCGGGTGCCGATATCACGGAAATGCGCGATAAAACGCCGGAAGAGGCGCGTGCCTTCGCCAGTCAGGCGCTGCGCACGATTAAACGTCTGGAGACACTACCCGTGCCGGTGGTCGCGCTGGTGAACGGGTTTTGCCTTGGCGGCGGCTGCGAACTGGCACTGGCCTGCGACTGGGCGGTAGCCAGTGATAATGCCATTTTCGGCCAGCCTGAAGTGCTGCTGGGAGTTATTCCCGGTTTCGGTGGCACGCAACGCTTACCTCGTCGTGTAGGCCCTGCCATGGCGATTGACCTGGTAACCACCGGGCGGAAAATCGATGCTCAGGAAGCGCTACGTATCGGGTTGGTTAACCAGGTAATGCCACAGGTTGAACTTGAGAATTATGTGGCAGAGTTGACCAGGCAACTGAGAGGTAATGGGCCACACTCGGTGCGTGGTGCCAAGCAAGCCGTTCATGATGGGATGGATCAGGATCTTGACAGCGCCCTGGCGCTTGAGACCAGCCTGTTTGCATTTTGCTTCGCAGGTCAGGAGCAAAAAGAGGGCATGAGCGCCTTTGTCGAGAAGCGCAAACCTAATTTCTAAACTTCCACTCATTCACATTTTGCTTATGTAGGGGGTGGCGCTTGCGCTACCCCTGTTTTATTCTCAAATATCCATCACCGATTTTCTGGAACCGCCATTATGCAATGGGCCGCTTTTTTAATCGCCGCACTTGGTTTTGCTTATCTGCCAGGGCCAGCAATGCTGTATACCGCTGCGCAAACCTTGGGCCGCGGCCGACGGGCAGGATGGTTAGCGGTGATTGGCGTGCATATGGGGTGTTACGTTCATGTGGTTGCTGCCGCGCTGGGTCTGGCTCTTTTGTTTGCAACTGTTCCACCTGCATACATTGCCATGAAAGTCGTTGGTGGGCTTTACCTGCTGTGGATAGGACTGCGCTTATGGAAGCAGGGTATTCGCGGCCACGGTGATGATGTGCCACTGGCAACGACCAAAAGGGTGCTGCGTGATAGTTTTCTGGTGGAGTTGCTCAACCCGAAAACCGCGCTATTCTTTGTGGCGTTTCTGCCCCAGTTTGTACAACCTGAAAGCTCAATGCCCGTTGCATGGCAGCTATTATGGCTAGGTATCGCCACTAATGTCCTGTTCTCTTCTGCCGATGTGATGGTAGTGCTACTGGCCAGCCCGCTGAGAAAATGGCTACAAAAAAGCGGTGGCTCTTCTTCACTTATCCAGCGTATGGGTGGTGGGGTACTGATGGGGTTGGGAGGTAACACCTTATCGCAGGCTGTACGCTAACAGGCGATGCCTGACAGAGCGGGGTACCACACCCCGCCTGTTGCTCATGAAATGGGCGCCTGCCTACCTAAAACATCATGAAGATGATGCATGCAAAAACGAAGCCGATGACGGATTCAAGTGCCTGTTGAACCGTCCAGGTTTTGAGAGTCGTTTTCACGTCCATGCCTAATAGACGGCCAACCAGCCAGAAGCCGGAGTCGTTGACATGCCCGGCAAATACAGAGCCCGCCGCAGTGGCCAATGTAATGGCGACGACTTGCATGGCGCTGAAATCACCTCCGATGACGGCGGGTGCCATAAGGCCTGCTGCCGTTACCAGTGCGACGGTGGCGGAGCCCTGGGCCAGACGCATAATCACGGCAATGACGTAAGCGGCCACAATAATGGGTAGCCCCAGGTCGCTGAGTGAGCCAGAGAGCGCGTCCCCAATGCCGGATGCCCGTAACACTCCCCCGAACATGCCCCCAGCCCCAGTGATCAGGACGACTGAACAGATGGGAGCCAGAGAAGAGTCCAGGACTTTTTCGAGTGCACTGCCTTCCACCCCACGGCGCTGGCCCAGCACTAACATGGCAACGAATGTGGAAATAAGAAGAGCAATAGGGGTACTGCCCAGTGCTGTTAAGAGCTGAAACCAGCCCTGCTCGCTATCCACAACGCCCACAGAGCGCATGAAGTCGAGGCCAGTGTTCATGAAAATCAGGATCAACGGCAGGGTCAGCATAAAGATGACCGTACCAACAGAAGGTGGGTTAACGATTTCTTCTTCTTTTACTTCACCGAATAGCGCCTTGCCCAGTGGGAAGGGATAGCGCTTGGCAACAAACTTACCCCACATATAACCGGAGACCCACCACATCGGAAAAGCAATAATGACGCCTGTCAGCAACAGTAAACCGAGGTTGGCTTCATATAGCTCCGAGGCGGTTACCGGACCGGGGTGCGGCGGCAGGAACACATGCATTACGGAGAACGCTGCAGCAGCCGGCATGGCATAAAGCAGAATGGGGCCACCGAGCCGCCGAGCCACGGCAAAGATGATCGGTAGCATAACGATCAAGCCCGCATCAAAGAAGATCGGGAAACCCATCAGCAAGGAGGCGATACCCAGCGCAAAGGGGGCCCGCTTCTCGCCAAACAGCTCAATCATCTTGTCAGCCAGTACCTTGGCGCCACCGGAATGCTCAACGAGCTTACCCAACATGGCACCCAGGCCAACGAGCAGGGCAACGGCCCCCAAGGTTCCGCCAAAACTGTTGACCAGGGTAGGAACAATGGCTTGAAAAGGGATATTAGTAGCAAAAGCGGTCAGCAAACTAACAAGGATCAATGCAAGAAATGCATGCACCTTGAATTTGATAATCAATACCAGAAGTAGCAAGACGGCTGCTGCGGCAATGCTCAGCAGAGAGCCTGCTGACATCGTTTGCGTCCATCCATCCATGTGAGTGCTCCAAGGTGAGTGAGGTGTGAGTCGTTGTTGGTGGGCGTGAATGTTATCGGTAACATCCTACTATGTGAAGATGAGCGATACACACACTACCTTGGTTTAAGAAAGCGAGTGGGAGACAGATAAAAAATAACAACCCTTTCGACTACACTATGGCGAAATGGTCTTTCTCTTCCTACCAAAAGGAAATTCGTATGCAGGAACTTTATATTGCCAATAAAAATTACTCTTCCTGGTCATTACGTCCCTGGGTGCTGATGAAGGTTCTGGGCTTGCCCTTCAACGAACGGTTAATGCCATTTGAAGGCGGCGCGGGGGAAAGCTATGCCACCTTTAGCCGTTTTTCCCCCTCGGGCCTGGTTCCCTGCCTGGTGGATGGTGAACTGGCCGTCTGGGAATCTCTGGCAATCATCGAGTACCTTGCTGAGCAGTATCCCCAGGTGTGGCCGTTGGATAAAACGACCCGTGCCTGGGCGCGTTCAGCCAGTGCAGAGATGCATAGTGGTTTTGGCGTATTGCGTGATGAGTGCTCAATGAACTGTGGTATTCGTGTTGAGCTGAAGACGCTTTCTACGGGGTTGAAGAGCAACCTGACGCGTTTGGATGCACTGTGGGGAGAGGGGTTAAAGAAATTTGGAGGGCCTTTCCTGGCAGGCGAGCAGTTTACCGCCGTTGATGCATTCTTCGCGCCAGTGGCTTTTCGCGTGCAGACGTTTAACCTGCCATTAGGTGAAGAATCGCAGGCTTATGTGCAACGGCTGCTGACGCTGCCTGCCATGCAGGAGTGGTACCAGTCAGCACTGGCAGAAACCTGGCGTGAACCCATGCATGAGCGAGAAACATTAAAAAATGCGACCCTGTTAAAGGATTACCGCGCTGTTTAAGGCCCTGTCACCCTGGGTGCCCGTAAATCCGCTACAATGACGCAAATTTTAGATGGATGACCCCATGGCGTTGAGTGCTACCCCCTATAAAGTTGATATCAATCTCACCGACCTGGATCGCAACGTCTTTGAAACGCTGCGCTTTACGGTGGCACGTCATCCCTCAGAAACAGAAGAGCGGATGTGCGCGCGGCTGATTGCTTACATACTGTGGTACAGCGAAGCACTATCCTTTGGGCGTGGGCTTTCCGATGTAGACGAGCCTGCATTGTGGGAAAAAAGCCTGGACGGTCGTGTACTGCACTGGGTGGAAGTGGGGTTGCCGGGTGTAGAGCGGCTGACATGGTGCTCTCGCCGGGCTGAGCGTGTATCGCTACTGGCATATGGGCGGGTAGACCTATGGGAAAACAAAGTGCTCCCAGGTGTGGCGTCACTTAAAAATGTTCATGTGGCAGGGCTGCCTCAGGAAGCCCTGACCACTATTGCAGCAGATCTACCGCGGGCAATTAACTGGGCGGTGATGGTCAGCGACGGTTCGCTCTTCATCACTGATGAAAATGGCCAGCATGAAATTACCCCGCAGTGGTTACTGCGGGAGAGGTAGCCTGCCATTTTGAGTGAATTCCACTCATCAGGGTAGCGTGGATATCCGCTTGTAGCATGGCTGTCTATCTGCACTTGATGGCAGATGAAGGGGAATTTTTCAAGTAAGTGTGCTTGCTATTTTTTTGCACAATTACATACAATCAACAATGTTTGTTTGAACATTACTTCCCCTGTCCTCTTAACCTCAAGGAATGAGCCATGAAAGAAAACCCCTCTTTGCGATGGCACAAGCTTTTTGCGGTTACTGCGTTTTGCTGTATACCCCTACTAGCCGTCGCAAGCGACAGCTCAGTGACCCTAAAACTGGAGAATGATGGACTAGCCAGCCGCGATGACGGCCATTTTACCAGTGGTTTTGAACTCAACTGGGCTTTTGAGCCACGTGATGAAAGCTGGATGCAGCGGTTTGCCATAGCGCTACCAGATGGTTTGATTAACCAGGCGGATAGCGTGGCTTTTCGGGTGGTGCATCAGATTTACACCCCGGATAACATTGAACGGCGTCGTTTAATTGAAGAGGATCGCCCCTATGCAGGGCTGGTTTATGGCGGTATGTCGCTTTATGAAGACGTACCCGTCGGCCCGTGGACGCAGGCGACCGATCTGCATGTGGATATCGGTTTGGTTGGGCCTTCATCGCTTGCGGACAGTATTCAGCGGGAGGTACATAGAGTAACGGAGAGTGATCGTCCCCGTGGTTGGGGTAACCAGTTGGGTGATGAGCCCCTGGTCAACTTAACACTGCGTCGCCAGTGGTGGCATGACCTACCGTTGGCGGGGAAGCAGTTTTCCCATGGCCCAAGCCTAGGGGCGGCACTGGGCAACCTGTATACCTATGCAAGCGCAGGATATAGCGTTCGCTGGGGAGATGATGCCGATGGTATTCCCACGCTGACACCTAATCCTGGTAGTCGTCATTTAATGACCGGTACCCGTGGTTGGCAGTGGTATGTATTTGCCAATGTAGATGGTTATTTTATGGCGCAAAACCTGACCCTGGATGGTAATACGTTCTCCAATAGCCACTCGGTTGATCGCAAAGAGTGGGTGGGAGATATGTCGGCAGGCCTTGCTATCGCCTGGGATAAGTGGCAGGTAACCTACGCCGCTGTACAGCGTACACGTGAGTTTGATGGTCAGGATGAGCAGGATAAGTTTGGCGCTATCACACTCTCCAGACGTTTTTAGAGGCGTGGCCGCTTGACCAGCAACCTAACCAAGCGGTGAACTACCGGCGACACCAGATTAATCACCGGCAACGCTACCACGAAGGCGAACAGCCACGCTTTTAACCACATCCCTAAAATATCATCCACAAAACCGACATTATAGAGCGTTATGGCCAGTGACATAATGCACGACATAAACAGTGCCATCAGGGAGGAGAATATCAGCTGGGCGTATTTTGGGTCGAACATGAACTGCCTCTGGTAAACACACGATTGATATTGCGGTAATGATGAGCCTGGCCCACTTTGGTGTGGGCACATTGACGGCCTAACGTAGGTGGCCAGAATGCTAGGGTTTATTGCGGAAGTCACTGGCATCATGGCGTTCGGGAAGCTGCTCGCTTTCATCGCCCCATGTGCGGTTTACCATACGGCCCCGTTTGACGGCTGGGCGCTCGTCGATCTCCTCGGTCCAGCGTAAAACGTTCCCATAGGTGTGGGCGTCTAAAAACTCAGCAGCTTCGTAAACGCGGTTTTTCACCAACGCTCCGTACCAGGGGTGAATCGCCATATCCGCAATGCTGTATTCATCGCCTGCCATAAAGCGATTTTCTGCCAGATGACGATCCAGCACATCAAGCTGGCGTTTGACTTCCATGGTGTAGCGATCAATAGGATATTGGTATTTTTCCGGCGCATAGGCGTAAAAATGTCCAAAGCCGCCGCCTAGTAACGGCGCACTGCCCATTTGCCAGAATAGCCAGGAGAGGCACTCTGTGCGGCTGGCGGAGTCGGTGGGGATAAAAGCAGAAAACTTTTCGGCTAGATAGAGCAGGATGGCCCCCGACTCGAACACACGTTGAGGAGGATTAGTGCTGTGATCCATGAGTGCCGGTATTTTAGAGTTGGGATTTACCCCAACAAAACCGCTGCCGAACTGGTCGCCTTCATTAATTTTGATCAAGTGCGCATCGTACTCGGCCCCCTCCATGCCTTTCTCCAGCAACTCCTCCAGCATAACCGTCACTTTGACACCATTGGGTGTCGCCAACGAGTAAAGCTGAAATGGATGCTTACCTACGGGTAAGGTTTTGTTATGGGTGGAACCCGCAATGGGGCGGTTAATGTTGGCGAATTTACCACCATTGCCTGGTTCCCATTTCCATACGCATGGTGGAGTATAGGTGTTGTCGCTCATTGCATTCTCATCTTCAAAAAAGTTGAAAAAAAGGCGGTGCGGTGGCCCTTGCTTGAGTACACCGCTAGCCAGATGTTATTGGGGTGCTTGTTGCTGGTACAAGGGTAATAGATTGTTAGCCCGTTAATAAATGGTTTTGTGAACCTGGAGTGAGCGATGCGCGTTATTGGTGTGCTGGGCGGGATGAGCTGGGAGTCGACACAAAGCTATTACCAGGCGCTCAATGAAGGTGTCCAACAGGCGCTAGGTGGTTTTCATTCGGCATCCATTGTGATGATTAGCGTCGATTTTGCCGAGATAGAAGCACTGCAGCAGCAGGGCGACTGGGAAACCGCTGGCGGGTTATTAGCTGATGCGGCCATACGCATTGAAGGCGCGGGAGCAGGATGCCTGCTTCTTGCGACCAATACCATGCATAAAGTGGCACCAGCTATTGAGGCTGTCATTGGGATTCCGCTACTCCATATTGCTGATGCAACGGGGGAACAGTGTCGGCAGGATGGCATTAAGAGGGTAGGGTTGTTAGGTACTCGGTTCACCATGGAGCAGGATTTCTACAAGGCACGTTTGCTAGAGCAGTTTGGCATTGATGTGCTGATTCCCGAAGCCGCAGAACGTGCGGAAGTACATCGCATCATCTTCGACGAGCTGTGCCTGGGCAATATTCGTGAATCATCACGGCAGCGCTATGTGGATATTATCGCATCACTGCAGCAGCAGGGCGCCCAGGCCGTTATTCTGGGGTGTACTGAAATAGCCCTACTGGTGAATCAGCAACATACCGCGGTACCGCTTTACGACACCACAGCGCTACATGCGAGTAAAGCGGTGGCTTGGGCGCTGGACGATTAAACCTGCGTTAGCGTGACATCAATAATAGCCAGAGGTAGTGCTGGAGAAAGGGCAGACAATATGTGCTTTGCCCTTGCGAGTTGGTGTGGTGCCTTTTTCCAGATCGGGCAGCTATCCCTAGACGTTGGTCTCAAATAGATAGTTTTGTTTTGACACCTTGCGTTGAGGTCGTTAGCCTCTGCTGGCATTGTTACCGGTAACAATGCCGTTTTCGCGCATATGCTTCCAAGGCGTAATTCGCTGCATATTGGGCTTCATATACACTATAGTATCGTGTTTTTTTGCAACATAGGCTGCACGTCGGGAGAGATAAGCCAATGAACCCCACTTCTTATCGTATTTTGGTTATGGGTGCATCGGGGTGCGGTAAGTCCTTGATAGGCGAGCACTTAGCATCGGCGCTGGGTGCTAGGTTTATTGATGGCGATGATTATCACCCCCCTGAAAATGTTGCCAAAATGGCCAGTGGCACGCCGCTTAATGATGATGACCGGCGGGGCTGGCTAGGTACGCTGGCGGGACTCTTTGCAGAGTATAAACAAAAAAACACGACGGTTATCATCGCCTGTTCTGCATTGAAACGACGTTATCGGGATCTCTTGAGAGAGGGGGACCCGGCACTTCGTATCCTTTACCTTGAGGGAACACGGGCGCTGTTAAAGGAGCGGCTGGAATCCCGGGAGGGCCACTTCTTTAAAGGTGACAGTATGCTGGCAAGCCAGCTCGCCGACCTGGAACCACCCGGCAGCGATGAGGCAGTGACTGTCTCTATCGCACTACCTCCCCAAGACATCATTCACAACTTTACGGCTACTTTAGCGCCGTCTGTTCACCAAGCCCTAAGCTAAAGTCTGGGATAGGCGAAGGGGGGGATTATTCGTTATGGTAAGGGCCTCTGCATATCTATAGGAAAAGGCAGTGACGCCATCGAAGAAAAAACGTCCAACCCTCCAGGACATAGCTGATCGCGTTGGTGCAACCAAAATGACGGTCAGCCGCTGTTTACGAGACCCGGAGACTGTATCTAAAGGTCTGCGCGAACGCATCTTTTCCATCGCTGAACAAATTGGCTACATTCCTAACCGTGCGCCGGAACTGCTTTCCCGGGCAACCAGCCACTCCATTGGTGTCCTGGTTCCCTCTTTGACCAACCAGGTGTTTGCCGATGTGATCGTTGGTATTGAGGCCTATACTGAGCCTGCGGGCTATCACTTAATGCTTTCCCACTACGGTTATAGCCCCGAACTTGAAGAGCGAAGCCTGGCTTCTTTACTCTCCTATAATGTGGATGGCGTCATTCTCTCCGACCGTGATCACACCCCCCGCAGTTTGCGTATGCTGGAAACCGCCGGTATTCCGATTATTGAGATTATGGATACCCATCGTCCTCCGATTCAGCAGGCGGTTGGCTATGATAACCTGAAGGCCGCATACGATATGGTGACGGAGATGATTCGCCGTGGCCGGCGCAACGTGGTTTATCTTGCGGTGCGTCTCGATGAGCGGACACTGCAGCGTGAGACAGGTTACCGTCAGGCAATGGAGGCGCATGGTTTGACCCCTGTTACTTTGCAAAGTAGCCAGCGCTCCTCCTATAGCGTAGGGGCGGCGCTAATGCAGGAGGTGCAGCGAGATTACCCCGCGACCGATGGTGTTTTCTGTACCAATGATGATGTGGCGGTAGGTGCTTATTTTGAATGTCTGCGTCGCAAGGTGAGAGTACCCCAGCAAATGGCGATTGCGGGGTTTCATGGTCACGATGTGGGGCAGGCGATGACACCGCGTTTAGCCAGTGTGGTGACCCCTCGTCAGGCGATTGGTGAAGTGGCGGCTGAATCATTGCTGGCACGAATCCGTGGAGAGCCGCTTACCCAACGGATGGTGGATCTGGGATACCGCATTGAAGTGGGTAAAACGCTCTAGGCTCCCTCCTACGTCTCGTCTGATGACTGGCCCACTAAATAGCTAAAGTAGCGCAATAATGACGTGTGAGGTTGCCTTGAAGATAACTCAGTTGTGTATTTACCCTGTTAAATCGTTGCAGGGCATCAGTGTTACCCAGAGTGATATTTATGCCCATGGTTTGGCGTGGGATCGCCGCTGGATGCTGGTTGATGCCCAGCAACGTTTTGTTACCCAGCGCCAGTTGCCTGCGCTTGCCACTATAGAGGTGGCGTTAACGGAGCAGGCGTTAGTGCTTACACACCCCAACGCAGCTTCCATTTCCATTTCTTTGAAAGAGCCAAAGGGTAACCTTCGCTTGGTCAAGGTGTGGAATGACCACTGCAAGGCGTTACCCGAGAGTGAGGAGGTAACCCACTGGCTTGAAGCTGCCCTGGGCGAGCCGGCGCGTGGTATCAGTTTGGTACGGTTTGCTACTGATTTTCCCCGCGCAGTAGAAGCGGATTTTTTAGCCGGTGATAAGGCGAATACCTATTTCGCCGATGGCTATCCGTTCCTGGTCACGACCACGGGTTCTTTGCAGGCTTTAAACCAAGCGCTTATCGCTGGCGGCCAATCTCCTGTGCCAATGAACCGTTTTCGTCCCAATATCGTGATTGAGTGCGATGAGGCCTGGGCTGAAAATAGCTGGTCAATGCTTGGCGATCAGCAGTTCCAACTGGCATTACGTAAGCCTTGCCAACGCTGCAAAATCACCACTATTGATCAGCAAACCGCGCTGATACCAGCGCCAGGAGAACCGCTTAAAACGCTGTTGGCATTGAATACTTTCCCCAATTTAAAGGGGGCTCACTTTGGCCAAAACGCAACGCTGGCGCAGGGTGATGGAGCCACTATTCGTATGGGGAGCGAGGTGGTGGCAACACCCCGCGTCGTTTAATTCTGAGCAGTTTGGTGGCAATGGCAGTCCCTAGTAGGGTAATGATCATACCCACTACCACTTGAAGGCTCAGGGTTTCGTCCAGTAGCAGGTAGCCCCAAAGCAGAGCGCTGACAGGTACCAAAAACGTGACCGTTGAAGTAGCGGTCGCGCCTGCGCTGGCCAGCAAGCCAAAATAGAGCAGGAAGGCAAGGGTGGTGCTGAGCACTGCCAGTGCAAGGGCATTTCCCCATGCCAACATGCTGACTGGCTCGCTTGGCCAAAGCAGCAGGCCGGGGATCAGTAGAACCAGCGCCGACATTGCGCTGCTGCCAGCCGCCAGTACACGGGTGGGTAGATGACTAAGGCGGGTTTTCGAATAGTTGCCTGCAATACCATAGCAGAATGTGGCCCCCAGCACCGCGACAATAAACCAGCCGTCCCCACCGATAGCAAAGTCTAAACGGTTAGCAGAAAGCACATACACCCCCAGTAAGGCGAGTGCTAATCCGAGGTACTGCTGGCGCTGCACGGGTGTGGCAAAAAAGGCGGCTCCCAGCAATGCGGTGAAGATGGGCGTTGTGGCATTGAGCAACGACGTAAAGCCTGCTTCCAGCCGGGTGGTGGCAAGAGCTAGTAATGAAAAGGGCAGAACATGGTTGATAATGCCCAGCAGCATTAATGGCCCCTTATGACGCCAGATCAGCTGCAGGTAGTGCAGGCTCATCAGCAGCGGCACCAGCAATAGTGCTCCAATTCCCATGCGAACCAGTACCAGCGGTACAGCACCAAACTCCGGTGCGGCAACGCGCATAAATATAAACGATAAGCCCCACAGGGAAGAGAGTAGCAGTAGGCGTATCGCATCAGCTGATGACATAAGGTGTCCTTACTTGAAATAACGTCTATTCGCTTAGAGAGCGAACTAGATTACGGTGCATAGTGGACAGATGGAAGCAATCCCTGGGGCGGCGGCGGCACGTTGCTGAAAATCAGCTACGCTGTGTGTGTGGCTGACAGGAACTGATTTCCTGTGCTGCTACGTTTATCAAGCACATGACTGAATAAGGAGTTTTTCATGGATCGTAAAGCTAGTGCACATTGGGAAGGTGGGCTGAAGGATGGTAAAGGCACCGTTTCCACCGAAAGTGGCGTTCTGGATGCCAGCTACTCCTTTAAAAAGCGCTTTGAAGACGAAAAGGGCACCAATCCAGAAGAGTTGATTGGTGCTGCTCATGCCAGCTGTTTCTCCATGGCGTTGTCGATGATATTGGGTGAAAAAGGGTATACCGCAGATACCATTGACACAAAAGCCAGTGTGACGCTTTCCCAAGGTTCTTCAGGTTTTGATATTTCCAAAATCCATCTGGATGTTGCCGCTACTGTTAGTGGTGCAGACGAAGCTGCTTTTAAGGAAGCTGCAGAAACTGCAAAGGCAAACTGCCCGGTTTCTAAAGTACTGAATGCCGATATTACAATGACCGCCAAACTTAACGGATAATATAAATATTGATTTGTTAACATAGGTTATGGCGCTACTTAAATGTAGCGTCTTTTTTTATTAAAAGAAAAGGACCCTGGCAGTTGCCAGGGCCCATGAGAGAGGCGAACTAATGGTTAATAATCAGTTGCGCTCATACTCGTCTGCCGCTTCAAGTGCATCTTGTGAAGCGTTAACGCGAATGACGTAATCTTCGCCATCGTCATCTTTTGTTAGCTCAAGAGAGTCCCATTCAATAGCGATATCTTTTTCACCCATACCGAGGAAGCCGCCAACACCAATAACGACGGCTTGAATTTGGCCATCCTCGTCAATCACCAAATCAGAGATAGTGCCGATATCCTCGTCATCTTCCACGGTGCTTTTGACGTTGTTGCCGGTCAGGGAGTCAGCGTGGAACGTGTTTTCAGGCGTGCTGGTCAGGTAGGTTGCTTCCATGACGGTGGTCTCTTCAGCGTTTACTGCGCTAGCTGCAAACATGAAAGCCGGTACCATTAATGTTCCCAGAAATGCGGGTTTGATCATTTTCATTGCTCTTGCTCCTTGCGCTTGCATTGAGGCATAACGTTCCTACGTCACTGCCTAAACAAATTAATAGCGAGTTAGTGTAAGGCCTGCTTTTCCTTCCTGGAAAACCCTTTAGCGTATATCCCTATTACGCTTCTATCGCTCACTATTACTCCTGGTGGCCTTTAGGCCAATCTAATAACAAATAGATCTAAACTACGGGGGTAGATAGTAGACCCTGTCCTGCGCTTCACTGCGCTGAGACACTTATTAAGGTAGACGCTACACTCAACTTTGCAATGATTATTACAATAATTTTTATGCTGGCATATTAAGTGTATGGGATGATAAGGCGAATACTCTAAGTCCGTAATGTATTGGTGAGCGAGGGGGCGCTGCACTTGAAACACAGCGTGATAGCACACTACTGCGACAGTCTGTCGAATTGACCCATCCCGTATCGGTGGGCATATTCTTATTCAAATGGTCCGGTTGGCGCTGCCTTCAGGCCGCATAAAAAAGGAGAACCCATGACGATAATCACGCGGTACCAGGCTTTTCAGCGTATTAAACAGCTATGTATCAGGAGCTTTGCCCTAGGTGCCTGGCTGTTGGCGACCACTGCGACGGCGAATGACAGCGATCTACCTAAAGGTCATTTTATACTGCCTGAAAGTGGCAACATGGTAGGGCAGGTATACACTGTAACTGCCAGTGATGACGACACATTGCTTGATATTGCCCGGGAACATAATGTGGGCTACGAGGAAATCCGTTTGGCAAACCCAGATGTCAGTATTTGGATGCCAGGTGAAGGTACTGAAGTGGTTATTCCCGGCCAGTTCATTCTCCCCGATGAGCCACGTACAGGCATTGTGATTAACGTGGCAGAGCTGCGTCTCTATTATTACCCTGACGTAGGTGAAGGTGAAACGCCCCGGGTTGAGACATATCCCATTGGTATTGGGCGTGATGCATACAATACGCCACTGGGAATCACCAAAACCACCATGCGGCTTGAAAGTCCTGCCTGGTATCCTCCTGCTTCTATACGCCAGGAGGCCGCTGAACGGGGTGATCCGCCGCCAGCGGTTGTTCCGCCAGGCCCGGATAACCCTCTTGGGCAATTTGCCATTTTGCTGGATATTCCCGGTTATCTCATTCATGGCACCAACCAGCCAGATGGTATCGGCATGCGTGCCAGCCGGGGCTGTATCCGGATGCACTCAGAGGATATTGAATCGATCTTTTGGCGTGTGCCGGTGGGCACTCAGGTAAATATCATTGATGCGCCAATCAAGCTAGGCTGGGACTCCGATGGTGAGGCTTATATACAGGCATTTACGGCCACGGATGAGAAGGCCTTTGGTATGGAAACACTGCTGGATGTGGTGGGGCTGATTGAACAGCATGATAATGATAGTGGGCGCAGCATTAACTATGAGCAGGTGCGTGAGGTTTTGGAAGAAGCCACCGGTCAGATTGTCCCACTTGGCTAAGCGGAATAGCAGACACGGCATGTCATTATTCGGTGGTGCTGAGTGCGGGTACCAGCTCCAGCGCCACCGCCTGCCGTACTAACTCCGCCAAGTTCGCCGCCCCCATGGCTTTCATTGCCCGCAGCCGATACACCTCAACTGTTTTTCCGCTAATCTGCATAAGCTCAGCTATTTCCCTGCTGGTCATACCTTCTGCCACATGCGCCACAATGCGTTGCTCTTTTGGCCGCAGTAATTGATAGCGCTCTTTCAATAACGCGTGCTGCTGCTGTACGCGGTGGTGCTGTAAAGCGCTGCCAAGTGCCTGTTGCACCACATCAATCAGTTGTTGGTGATTAAATGGTTTCTCGATAAAGTCGAAAGCGCCGT
Source organism: Vreelandella olivaria (assembly GCF_023507745.1). Taxonomy (GTDB): domain Bacteria; phylum Pseudomonadota; class Gammaproteobacteria; order Pseudomonadales; family Halomonadaceae; genus Vreelandella; species Vreelandella olivaria_A. The sequence goes on from NZ_JALPZO010000052.1 coordinate 39,271, forward strand.
TTTTTAACGCGGCGATTGCCATGGGTACATCGCCATGGCCGGTCATCATAATGACTGGCAAAGCAGAGTGTTGATCAACCAGCTGTTGCTGAACCTGAAGGCCGCTCATGCCCGGCATTCGTACGTCCAGCAACAGCGCACCAAACCCTCCATGCTGGGCAGCCAGAAACTGCTCACCATCGCAAAAAGAGCAGGTGGGTAAGCCAACTGATTCGAGTAACCATACCAGCGACTCCCGTAGCGCCTGATCGTCATCAACAATGGCAATGGTGTCGGGCGATGGTGACTCGGCATTGCTGCGCACGACTATCTCCTTGGTGCTGGGTGGCGTTAAGGTGATGCGGAAGCCTGAGCGCCATGGTGGTGCGTTGTTTCGGCACGAAGGGTAACGTCAAAGCACGCCCCGCCATGAGTGTTTATAGGGCGCAGGGTAAGTGCGCCCCCCATGCTTTCCATCAGCGAGCGACTAATCGCCAACCCCATGCCGAGCCCCTCTTCCCGGGTGGTATAAAACGCATCAAAAATAGCGCTTTGCCGATCCTGAGCGATACCAGGCCCTTGGTCCTCTACGCATAGCGTGACTTGGCGGTGTCCACTTTTTTGCGCGCTGATTGTTACCTGCTGAGCGTCTGGACAACCACGGCTGGCTGATAGGGCATTCAGCAGTAGATTAACAATTACCTGCTCAAGCGCAATAGGGTCCGCATAAATGCGCGGTAGTTCAGAGGGTGTACGTTGTACAAGCAGTATGGATGCCTGTTGGTATTGCCACTCGCATAGCTGGCAGGCGGCAATGACGACATCGGCGAGCATCATCGGGCGGACTCGATGGCTGCGTTTGCGCACGAAACTACGCAAATGGCGCAGGCGCTCAGCTAGGCGCTGTACCTGTTGGTCGATACGCTCAAGAGGGAGTCGAAGTTCGCTGGCAGAGCATTCAGGGGTCTGCTGGCACTTGATGAGCGCACCGCTAGTATAGTTGGCGATGGCGCCCAGGGGTTGGTTAAGCTCGTGGGCAATGTTCGATGCCAGCTCACCTGCGGCGGCCAGGCGGTTGGCATGGGCGATTTGTTCCTGATGGCGGCGTGCCTGGGCTTCTGATGCTTTTCTCACGCTGATATCACGATTGAGCAGGGCGAAGTGTCCAGGTTCCGCGCCGCGGCTGCGATGGCTGAGCACCACACTTAAAACGGGAACGTTGCCATCAATACCACGCATCTCAAGTTCTCCGCTCCATGAGCCGTAACGTTCAACCGCGGGAAAAACAACCTCCTGCAATAGTGTCAGTGACTCTCCCTGGTAGAGGGTTCCGAGCGCCATCTGCATGGTTGCTTTAGGGAGCGAGAAACAACGGCGAGCAGCTTCATTGGCACTAAAAATATGTTGATCAGGCCCCAGAAACAGCACGTAGTCGGTGGTGGACTCGACGACTTGAGCCAGCCGCTCACGGGTGGCTTCGGCCTCTATGCGCCGGCCTACGTCCCGTGAAACGCATAGAATATCAAGCAGCTCACCAGTGGCGGGGTCTCGTCGGGTGCGGCTGGTGGTTTCGAACCAGACGTAGTGCCCCGCTTTGGCACGAAAGCGGTAAGTTTGCTGGTAAAAGCCATCGTGATAGTACACCTGCGGGGATTTATTGAGCAGGTCGTTTAAATCAGCCGGGTGGAAGAGCTGGTATGCCGAGACACCGATCAGTTCTTCCGGTTCATAGCCTAATAAAGCCCGTGCGGCTTGAGAGGCGTACAGGAAGGTGCCGTCGCGGGCATGGCGGGAAATAAGGTCGGTCGTGCTTTCTGCCAGCCACTGGTAGTGGCGTTTCTCTTCCTCCAGTGCGGCATTGCGTGATTCCAACTCGGTTATTCTTGCCTGTAAGGCGGCTTTATCGAAGATATTCATGTGTCAGTTATCGGGCTGGGTCTAAAACGCCACCCAGTGACGCGTTACGCCGGAACCAACCCGCAATACTGGCTCGGGGGCAGCGGGTGGGGAGTACCTCATGGGGAATGGTTTCCGATAAAAAACAGGCAAAGGTTCCAGCTTCCGGTACCACGCGGGCTATTTCCCGGCTGGGGTCGTCAGGATGATAAATGACCATTTCACCGCCGCCGTCGCTAGGCCAGTGAGGGTTCAAGTAGCCCACCGTTGAGATGACGCGGTTGGCGCGACCACGAAAGCTGTCCAGGTGGCGTTGGTAGAAGGCACCAGGTGGGTAATGAGCAAAGTGGGCCTCATACTCAAACAGGCCGAGAAATAGCGCCTGATTAAGTGCCTGCTGAAGGTTCGCCATAGCATCTAAATAGCGTCTCTGGGCGTCACTTTCCCTATCCAGCCAGTGAATGGCATCTCCGCGAATATCTTTACGCAGGTGGTGGTGCTGGCCGCGGCCAATGCCAGCTTCATCCAGTACATCGTGTTCGGCCATATGATGCAGCTCACGGTGCAGCGCATAACAGAGTTCCTGGTTAATAACGTTGTGACCTACATACCAGCCCTGTTCAATCAGCGCATCCACCAGGTCAATCTGCGCACTGGGCTCAAATGCTGGGGGCGTTAAGGCAGTAGAAGAACTCATCATTTGGTATTTCTCGTGGCTGGCGTACGCTGTGCCTTGGAACGGCGATCGCGTTCAATGTTATTGGTTGTGGGGCTATGCCTTGCAGGATAGTGGCGTAATACCCCGGTCGGACGTTGGTAGAGGTCAATGGCCATACCAAATCCTTCGGCCAGCAGTTCTACCAGCATCATGGCAGAGAGTCCCCATATCACGTGGCCATCTACATGGTAACTTGGTACATAGTGGGCAACGCCATCCACGGTAATCACATCGGTATGGGTGCGCTTGTCGTCCAGAAAGTGGCTTAATGGGACTTCAAAGATAGCGTCCAGTTCCATAGGGTCCGCAACCAGCGGTAGATCAGGCGGAATGATACCGACCCACGGTGCTACTCGGATGCCGTGTAGCGAAATGACGTCAGACAGGCGCCCAATGGGTTGCACCAGCGAGGGCGTGAGTGCAATCTCTTCTTCTGCTTCCCGGAGGGCTGTAGCGTATAGATCTGTATCGCCGCGTTCGCGTTTGCCACCTGGAAAGGCTACCTGACCACTATGTGTACTCAGGTGGCTGGCTCGTCGTGTAAACAGCAATGTAGGTGCAGGGCGCTCGACGATAGGCATCAGCACGGCGGCTTCCGGTAAGGCAAGGTGGTCTAGCTGTTGAGGCGTATGCTGTTGCAGCTGTTTGCGCAGTTTCTCTAACATAGAGGTTCCATTTGCTTTGCTCTCTTTTACCCAGCAGCGGTTATTGACGTCAAGCATCTCGCAGCCCCACCCCATCAGCCGTAGAGAAAACGCGATGAATTTTTGTAGTCAGTGTGGTGAAAAAGTCCGTTTTGCCGTTCCCGCAGGCGACGACCGCCCGCGTTACCTGTGCGATGCCTGCGGTACTATCCATTATCAAAACCCGCGTATCGTCGCAGGTACCCTGCCAGTGATGGGGTCAAAGGTGTTGCTGTGTAAACGGGCCATTACCCCGCGTAAAGGGCATTGGACGTTGCCGGCAGGCTATATGGAAAATGCTGAAACCACCCGGCAGGCAGCGACACGGGAAACCTGGGAGGAGGCGTGTGCTGACGTAACGCTGGGCGATTTGTACACCCTGATCGACCTGCCGCATATTAATCAAGTGTATATGATTTTTCGTGCAGAGCTGGTGGGGGGCTTTAGTGCAGGGCCTGAGAGCCTTGAAGTCGCCTTATTCGAAGAGCATGAAATACCTTGGGATATATTGGCATTCCCTACCATCGAACGTACATTGAAGCACTATTACGCAGATCGAAAATGCGCGTATTACCCTCTCCATATCAGTACGATTACGCCTGAAGATCGTGAGCGGTACTTGGGGAGTGCGTGAAGCGGTTAAAGATCAGCAAGCTGCCAGACGTCGTAGGCCACCTCCTCGTAGGGGTGGGCGAGTTTAAGTGCCGCTATGGCCGCGTGAATATGGGTGTCTTCACAGACCAGTTCGACCTTAATCTCTTCCACCGTTTCCAGCATATCCACCTGACCTATGTGTGGGGCTGCCCCTTTCAGCGGGCGGAACTGGCCCGTTCCGTGTGTCTGAAAACAGCAGGCTTCGTAGTTGCCAATCCTGCCCGCGCCCGTTTCAAAGATAGCCTCTTTAACGTTTTCTGCCTCTTCAACGGGAACAAAAAATGCCAGCTTGTACATAGCTGGGGCCTCCTGATGATGAACGATGTGAGACGCTTATGTTAGCGGAAAGGCGACGACTGGTCTTGCCTCCAGCTGTCTTCGCTCACTTCCCTGGACGTACCCCCCCAAGCCAATGCCCCCGTTGCAGATGGCCGTGTGTTTCAGCGTGAAAGACGGCTGCGTCCACTGAGTCAGGCCTGCTACCAACATGGCTTGCTGGCTCGAGTTGAACATCAGGCGGATCAGTTGGAAACATGGATGCCGGATACTCTTGCCAGTTTGATCCATGGTGATTTGTGGCCGGATAATGTTTTGACAACGCCTCGTGGCCCCGCCTTGATTGATCCAGCAGTGTATCGCCATTACCCCGAGGTTGATCTTGCAATGCTGACACTGTTTGGCTCGCCAGAAGCGGCTTTTTTGATGCCTACTGGGACGGTAACGCCCCGGCCGATTGGCCGAGGCGTGAAGCGCTGTGTTGTAGCCTTGGAACGCTACCAGGATTTATAAGGCAGAAACTTGCCATTCAGGGTTAGCAATACCCGGTCGCCTTTGGGGTCTTCGATTTTGTCCACCTCCATGGTGAAATCAATGGCGCTCATAATGCCGTCACCAAACCTCTCCTGGACGACATCCTTCAGGGTTTCGCCATAGACACCCACGACTTCATAAAGGCGATATACAAATGGGTCTTGCGGAATCGCTTCATCCCAGGCTTTGGTGGGGAAGGTGATCAGGGCTTCAGCTACATCGCTTTCCACTTCCAGAACATCGCAAAGTTTATGGGCGATCTCGGTGCTGGCGCTATTCATTCCATAGCAGACTGAGGCTACCCAAACCGGTGACATGCCAACAGCACTGGCGATGTCATCCCAGCTCATTTGTTTACGTGCTTTCGCGGCCAGCAGAGTGTGGCGCATTTCAAGTTTATCCATGACGGACCTCCTTGGGAGTGAACTTGACTAGGTTCTCTTGTGGTTTGGTGGCAGGGGATGCCGGGGGTAAAGTGGTTCCAGGCTCATCGCTTGCCGCCAGGTGCACTGGGTTCACTGGTGTTGGATAGCGAAGCCCTTGCCCGTCGAACTCCTGGGTGCGTAGCTCACCTGAGCGGTTCACCAGAAAATCGACCAGATAATTGCGAATGGTATAAAAATGGGGGTGCTTAACGATCTCTGCCCGTTGCCGTGGTCTGGGCAGGTCGATTTCCACCGCATCAGCGATACGCGCCTGGGGGCCGTTGGTCATTAAGAAGATGCGATCGGCCAGTAGTACCGCTTCGTCGACATCATGAGTGATCATGAATACGGTTTGCTGATCCTGGCTCCAGATCTTGATCAGCTCATCCTGAATCACCCCCCTCGTCAGCGCATCCAGTGCGCCAAAAGGCTCATCAAGCAGCAGTAGTTTTGGTTTGGTGGCGAAGGCGCGGGCAATGCTGACCCGCTGGCGCATACCGCCAGAGAGTTGCGCGGGTTTACGATTAATCACCTCTTTCAAACCCACCATCTCCAGGTACTTCATACTATGTGCGGTGACTTCGTGGTTGCTCCACGTTTTCCAGCGGGCACGAACCCCAAAGCGGACATTTTCCAGTGCGGTTAACCACGGCAGCAGGCTGTAGTTTTGGAACACCACACCACGCTCAAGACCAGGGCCACTGATCTCTTTGTTCTCCATCACCATGGAGCCTTCCGAGAACTGATCCAGTCCGGCGAGTGCATTCATAATGGTGGATTTGCCACAGCCTGAATGGCCAATAATGCAAACAAACTCACCTTTCGTTAGCTGAAAACTAATGTTTTCAAAAACGGTTAATGGTGCGGTGTCTTTACCTGCGCCAGGGAAGCGTTTCGCGGCTTGCTGCACTTCAACAAAGGCATGACTCATCGTAAACTCCTTTTCATTCGGCGTAGGTGACCAGGCGGGCAACATAGGCAAGTGTCATATCCAATAGCATGCCCACCACGCCGATCATCAGGATGGAGAAAATTACGCTGGTCAGGTCAAGATTGTTCCATTCGTTCCAGACGTAGTAGCCAATACCGGTTCCACCCACAAGCATTTCAGCGGCGACGATCACCAGCCATGCAATACCTATCGAAATACGCATGCCGGTAAGAATGGTCGGTGCGGCAGCAGGCAGTATGACCTTAAAGGCGGTCTGCAGAGACGAAAGCTCGTGAGTGCGGGCCACATTCACCCAGTCATTACGCACCCCCGCTACGCCAAAGGCTGTGTTCAGCAGCATGGGCCAGATGGAACAAATGAAGATGACAAAGATTGCCGAGGCTTCTGCATCACGAATGATAAACAGCGCCAGCGGCATCCAGGCCAGCGGTGATATCGGTCGCAGTACCTGAATGAAGGGGTTCAAGGTTTTATAGGCCAATGGCGACATGCCAATCAGAAAGCCGATGGGAATGGCGACAGCGGCTGCCATCAAGTATCCGCTGAGCACTCGGTAAAGCGAGTAACCCAGTTGAATGCCAATCCCTTTATCGTTGGGGCCCGCATCATAGAAAGGGTTGGATAACTGCTCCCATGCGCGTTCTATGATGGCGGAGGGAGGGGGGACGCTGGCCGTTTCATCAGCTCCCCCCAGTAGCATCTCATACTCGCTGAGCTCCTCGCCGCCGCCAAGTAAAGGCGTTCTATGTAACCCTTCCCACAAGCCCAGGAGCAGCGCCAGTAACACGATGGCCAGCAGCCCGGCACGCATGTTCAAGCTTAATTTCCATTCGATCGTGGTGCGGTCCATGATCAGCTCCTGCGGATATCAAAGCTGGCAATGTAGCCCTCGGGATCGTTGTAATCGAAGGTTTTGCCCATAATCTGGTATTGGCGTGAAGACTCCTCAGGGGCGTCGTAACCAAGCTCGTTCATAACGGTACGGGCATCGGAGGCAAGGAAGACATCCCGGGCAATTTGCTGGTAATCCATGTCACCTTCGATATAGCCCCATCGTTTCATCTGGGTAAGAATCCATATCGCCATGGAGTGCCATGGGAAGGGGTCAAAGTCGATACGATCCGGTACGTTCTGCACGCCACCCAGGCCATCGGCATAACGACCTGTTAGCACTTGCTCGATAACGGTAACCGGCTGGTTAAGGTAGTTGGTGGGCGCAATGGCTTCCGAGATTTCAGAACGATTTGCAGGGTCTGAAGAGTACTGGGTTGCATCAATGATGGCACGCAGTAGAGCACCGTAAGTGTTGGGGTTCTCTCTCGCAAAGCGTGTGCTGGTGGCAAAGGCGCAGCATGGGTGGCCATCCCATATCTCTTTGGTGAGCAAATGGATAAAGCCAATGCGTTCAAACACGGCACGTTGGTTAAAGGGGTCAGGTGAGAGGAAGCCGTCGATATTGCCAGCACGAAGGTTGGCCACCATTTCGGGCGGTGGGATCACCCTGATTTGAATATCCTGGTCTGGGTCCAGGCCATGTTCGGCGACGTAATAACGCAGTAGGAAGTTGTGCATTGAGTATTCAAAGGGTACGCCAAAGGTAAAGCCTTTCCACTGCTGAGGGTCACGTTTATCTTGATGGTCGTTGTGCAAAACAATCGCTTGACCATTAATGTTTTCAATCGCCGGTGCGATGAAAGCGCGCTGCGAAGAGCCCACGCCCAGGCTCATTGCCAGCGGCATCGGCGAAAGCATATGGGCTGCATCGTAACGGTCATTCAGTGAGTTATCGCGTATGAGCGCCCAGCCGGCGGTTTTAATCACGTTGACATCCAAGCCGTAACGCTCATAAAAACCCATGGGATGCGCCATAATAATGGGAGTGGCGCAGGTAATGGGAATAAAACCTATATCAAGCTGCGTTTTTTCCAGTGGCCCCAGATCCTCTTTGACCGCAGCCTTGATCGCATCCATCGGCAACAGGCTGGCGAGGGCCGCTGCGGCGGTGCCGCCGCCCACCAGCTTCATAAACTGGCGGCGGTGTATGTCACTATGGCCGAACATGCCGCGTACCAACGTGCTCTCCACCACCCTGTCCATCACATCGTCTGCGCTGCTCAAGGTAGTTGACTGATGGGAGGGGGCGGCAGTAGGTGGTCTAGTGGTAGATGGGGACGCCGGGAGGCACTGATGGCAATTGCATTTTCGTCCGTGAATCAGTGATTGGTGATGATCAAAGGGATTACCAAGACTGCTATGGTCATTGTTCTCTTTCATGGACGTTCACCTCACAGGAGCAAAAAAGGGTGTTGGCTGCGCCGTCTTGGTGCGAAAAATTCCCTGCGGCGCTACAGAGTTAGGTAGCCACTTATGTGCCATAATGCTCTTTTGTTGGATAATGCCTTTTATTTCAAATATTTAATGTTGTTTTATGATAAGGATTTATGAATCTATTGGTTAACGATTTTTCGTTAATTACGATATTTCGTTGTTAAAATGACGAAATGTCGTAATTGGCCCAGTGTTTGTATGGTGTTAACCATCCTCTAAATTGGGTGACTCAAAAGGACGCTGTAATGGCATTAAATGGTTCTGGCCACGCCTTGACGCTAATGGCTAGTCAGACTCCGCTCGCCATGGTGGTCATTGATCCGTTAGAAGACCAGTTGGTCGAGGCAAATGAGGCGGCATGTCAGCTATTACTTATCGAACCGGAAAATCCGCCTGACACTCCGTTCAGTCACCGGCTCAGCGCGTCGTTGCCACTATGGGTGAGTTTTACTGATGAAGTGCTAACCCAATCTGGTGGCTGGTCTGATGATCTGATCCTTCTTGATACGGGGCGCCAGCCACATCGGGTTGAAGTATACGGCCAGCGAATCCAGGGTACGTCGCTGCTACTGTTGACATTGATCGATCGCAATAAGGCTGAGCAGCGCCGCGCAAAGGCCGAGCTAATCCGTCAGCACCGCCAGGGTGAGGTGGGGTGGCAGCGGGTTGAGCAGGTATTCGAGCGGATCGAAAAGCAGAACCAGTTGATTTTAAGTGCCGCCGGAGAGGGGATTTACGGCCTGGATGCGGAGGGGAAAACTACTTTCGTCAATCCGGCAGCGGAGCGTATTTTAGGGTGGAGCACAGAGAATATGGTGGGGCACGATGCCCACCTGATGTTCCATCATACCCACGCGGATGGCAGTCATTTTCCAGTGCAACAGTGTCCCATCCATGCCTCCTTTAGTGATGGCCAGGTGCATCATGTTGATGACGAAGTGTTCTGGCATAAAAACGGCGAGGCGATACCGGTTGAATACACCAGCACGCCGATTTTCGAGATGGGACGGTTGGTGGGAGCCGTTGTGCTGTTTCGTGATATTAGCGAGCGCAAGCGGGCTGAGCAGCAGCTGCGTGACGCCTTGGAGGAAGTGGAGTCGCTCAAGCGTCGTTTAGAGCTTGAGAACCAGTACCTTCAGGAGGAGATTAAGGCGGAGCTAAATCACCGTAATATTGTTGGTAACAGCCCGGCGGTGGCCAAGCTTATTCAGCAGATTGAAATGGTCGCACCGACCAGCGCTAACGTGTTGATTAGTGGTGAGTCCGGTACGGGTAAAGAGTTAATTGCCCGGGCGATTCATGCCGGTAGTGTACGCAGCGACCGGCCGCTCATTCGGGTTAACTGTGCGGCGATCCCCCGTGACCTGTTTGAGAGCGAATTTTTCGGCCATGTGAAAGGAGCATTTACGGGCGCTGTACAGGATCGCCCGGGCCGCTTTGAGTTGGCCCATGGTGGTACGCTCTTTCTGGATGAGGTGGGCGAAATTCCATTAGAGCTACAAAGTAAATTGCTCCGCGTACTGCAAGACCAGCAGTTTGAACGGGTAGGTGATAACCGAACACGGGAAGTCGATGTACGGGTAATTGCTGCTACTAACCGCGACCTGCGGGATATGATTGAGGAAGGGCATTTTCGCGAAGATCTCTACTTCCGCCTTAACGTCTTCCCGATCGATTCCGTTCCACTGCGCAAACGGATTGAAGATGTGCCATTGTTGGCGCGGCATTTTCTGAACAGGGCTTGCCTGAAGTTCAACAAGCCTGGCGTACGCATTCCCCCCGCGCAACTGGAGGTACTGCAACGTTACCCTTGGCCGGGAAATATTCGCGAGTTGGAAAACGTGATAGAGCGACAGGTCATTGTGACACAGGATCGTCGTTTGACCTTTGATGATTTGCTGCTGGGTGAAACTTCGCGCATGAGGGGGAGCGTCTCCCGAAAATGGAGTGATGTGCCATCGCCTCAGGAAAGCGTCCAAACTGAACAGGCATTTCAGCAACAGCAACGTGATAATGCCATTGCCGCTCTGATTGCTGCCAATGGAAAGGTATCGGGAATTGGTGGGGCGGCTGAGCAGCTAGGAGTAAAACCGACGACACTGGCTTCGCGGCTGCATAAATGGGGGGTCGACCCGCACCTCTATCGTATAAAGAGGCAATAATCTGAAATTGGCACTTCAGTTGCTTTTATAGAATTACTTGGTTTTAAGGCCTGAACTTAAGCCATAGATACAGCACCTGGGCGGTGCTCTGGGGCTCCCCAGGAGAACACCTGTGCCGGTGTCTAAATAGCCGTACTGCTGTGGGTGTCAGACTCTCAGGATCTGCCGCTGGCCCTCTTGCTTTTACCGGTTAGCCCAAAGCACTGTGATTATGTTATGAGTCTAGGAGGAATAGCTTTTTAGTATAGGAAGTGTGATTTTTGCAATGAGTCCTTGTGGTTGTCGGTTCTCAAGTGTCAACTCCCCTGCATGCATATGGATAATGGAGCGACTGGCAGCTAGCCCTAGCCCATATCCCCCAGTCTTATGGTTGCGTGATGGTTCTCCACGGTAAAAAGGGTCGAAAATCCGAAGGAGTTGAGAGGAAGGAACTCCAGGGCCATTATCCATTACAGCAATGATGATAAGTGATTGTGTTATTGATAACGTTATTTCTGCATCATATCCATATTTTATTGCATTATCTATTAGGTTGGTTAAAGCTCTTTTTAAAGAATCTGGATGCCCATAGTAAGTGATTTTTTTATAGTGTTGATGTTTAATGTCATGACCCATGTCAGAAAAGTTGTCAATTACAGTATATAAAAGTTCGCTAAGGTCAAATGGGGTCATTTCAACTGATTTTGATTCCAGTTGGAAGTGATCTAAACATGCCTCTACCATGGATTGAAGTTCACAAACATCGGCAGAAAATTTTTTCTTTTGCATTTCGTTAGTAATGAACTCACTGCGTAGCTTCAAGCGTGTTAGTGGGGTTCTTAAATCATGTGATATTGAAGTCAACATCTCTATGCGACTGTCTATTAAACGCTGAATTCTGGTTTGCATAGAATTAAAAATTGAGAGAGCCGTACGGATTTCGGATGGGCCGTGCTCCTCAATCGGTTGAGTTCTTGCCCCTATGCTAAACTGTTCAGCAGCACGTGCAAATAAGCGTATGGGGCGGGATACGGAAAGACCAAAAAACCAGGAAACTAGAAAAGTGGATACCAGAAAAAAAGTAATATACAAAAGAATACGATATGGAAAACTTAGTCCCCATAGGCGCTCAGTGCTATTGAACATGAGCCAAGAATGATCTTCTAGACGAATTGCAAGTGCATATAAGCGCTTTTCTATAGGAATATCTGCTTGCTGCCAAGCAGAATCAGCCGGATCAATTAGAAGTAGTTTGATATTTGGATAGCCTAATATATTGGCGAAGTTTCCCCAATAGAGAGGATCATAGTCGTTAGGGGTGGGTGGAAGCGGCAGGCTTGTACGATCAGGGAACCAGCTCACCATTACAGGTTCTTCGGAAATTTTATTGGCAATCTGTCGGCGTTGATCTGGCGGTAGCTGATTAATCACTTTAGTGATGCCTGCTACCATGACAATTTGATCGCTTCTTTCAAGAGGAGGCTGTGATAGCGTGCCTGCTGACCATATGAAAACCAAATTCATCACCAAAGCAATTAGAATTGCAGCGATGACATGTATTACGAACCATGCATTGATATTTCCAGGGAATTGACTGTTCCACCTCATTTTCGATAAACCAACGGAGTAAATATATATCCAGAGTTACGAACTGTTTTTATCAGTTTTGGATATTTTGGATTTGGTTCGATTTTTCTACGAAGTCTACTGATGAGGACATCAATGCTTCTATCAAAAACATCATATGTTGCTCCTTTTGTTAGGTCTAGTATTTGGTTTCTACTTAGTACTTTTCCAGGATGATTTACAAAGGTTAAAAGTAGTTCGAATTCTCCGCCAGATATGGGGATGAGTGTGTTATTTTCATTTCTCAGCTCTCGTTTACCTATTTCCAGCTTCCAGTTGTTGAAATGAAAATGAGGTGTGGATGTGTGGGTATATGACCGTTGAGAGGTCCGTCGGAGGACGGCTCTGATTCTTGCTAACAACTCTCTAGGATCAAAAGGCTTTGCTACATAATCATCTGCACCTAACTCTAGCCCTAAGATTCGGTCAGGAAGTTCTGTTATTGCTGTGAGCATGATGATGGATATATTCGAGTGTTCGCGTATGCGTTTACAGATAGCGATGCCGTCTTCGTCTGGTAACATGATGTCGAGAATTAACATGTCAAACTTGGTATGTTCCATTCTCTGATCCATGGTTTTACCTGAGCAAGCGGTTTCAACTTTAAAACCATGCCTGGTTAAAAAATCTCGCATTAAATCTAATAAGTCGATGTCATCGTCGATGACTAAGATTGTGGCCATGAGCCTGGTTTCCTATGTAAAGGTCAGTCTATTATAGCTTTTCTTTTACCTGAAGCATGTTGTTATCTGAAACTATTGTTTCTGGATGGAAATAATGAAGAAATAATCCAGAAAAATAAATATGCAATAGTATAGGAGGAAGGTCAGGAGTACACCATATCGCAGTTATCTAGAGACGCTATGCCATTAAATTGTGGAGAAAAGTATGTTATTGAAGAATGTGGCAGAAAATCTGCTTGGTTGTACTGTTCTTGCGGGAGGGGGATGTACCTCTACATATGCGCAAGAAGGGTCCTCTAGCCAATCAGATGAGCAGAGTACGCAGTGGTGCTTAGGGGATGTGGGAGATACGCAAACTCACCCTATACTGGCGCAGGTACTGAACTGAGTATTTTTCCTCTGACTGTATTTCGGTAGTAGCCAGTTGTTTTTTTCACGTAACGACATTCCCAATGTGGGAGTAGGCTTTGCTCTCGTTGACCCTCAGTTGGGCCGTGTATACAAGCATTCGTTATGAGTGGTACCCAGATGCGATTTCAGATAGCCCGCTAATTAATGACAGTAGTGTTACATCTGTTGGGTGGGAATAGGTTATATATTCCAAGTACCCCAGGTAGCATGCAAAGGCAGCTTGTGTGGTTTATGTTATCCCCTGAGCGTGCTTACACCCGAGGACATGCGTGCGCGAGGGGTGACCCTGGTCTAGGTTAATAAGGCCAAGCTTGACATCGTCCATGTCCACACATTTTGTTAACGTTCAACTCTAGCATACATACATGAATGTAACTATAATGCCACTCTTTCTTCTGAATGGCATCGCTGTTGCGCCATCCTACGTTGACACCTAGAGGCAATCCCATGCGACTGGCACACTGGGCAGTCAATGCCCCTTTTCGCCCCCTGTTGTTAGCAGTGCTGACATCGTCCTTTATATTGCCTGCCCATGCGGCAGACTTAGTGACCATCACCCGTGATGCACTGAATAATAACGCTGCACTGGCATCTGCCCGTGCGGAGTTTTCCAGCGTTGAAGCAGGGCGTGATGTGGTGCGCGGCGGGTTGCTGCCGCAGGTAAATGCTTCCGGAAATGTGGTGCATAACCGGCAGCATGAGAGCCAATCCACCGTCAGGACAAATGATAGTGATACAGTGGATATACCGGGTGTGGGGTTAAGCGATGATCGCTATAACACCGCATCATTATCGTTAGAAGCTACCCAGGCGCTGTTTAATGCCGTTACCCGCCAGGAAGTGAACCAGGCGGAACGTCAAATTGACCAGCAGGTTTATTTGTTGGCAGCGACCGAGCAACAATTGCTAATAGATGTGGTGAGCGCCTACTTCGATATTCTTCGTGCTCATGAAGTGCTCGATGCACGAATGGCTCAGGAGCGTGCGATTGGCCGCCAGTTAGAGCAGGCTCGTGAGCAGTTTGAGGTTGGGTTGATCGCAATCACGGAAGTCGAGGAGGCGCGGGCGAGTTTCGACCAGTCCCGGGCTGACCGTATTGCTGCTGAAAGTAACCTTCAGGTGGCTTTCGAGCTGCTTGAGCAACTCACAGGGCGTCGTTATGCCGCCATTGATGCATTGGGCGATATGCCGATTGCACTGCCGTCGCCGAGCAATCGGGATTACTGGGTAGAGCAGGCTATTGAACGAAACCCCCAGGTATTGGCGCAGCGAGCTGGTATTGAGCTTTCCCGGGTGGGGGTGGAAATTGCCCGTGCTAGCCGCCTACCCAGTGTTCAGGCGTTTGCTAATTACCAATATGCCGAAAGTGATAGTGACTTGGTTAATGGGCACGATTCGTCAAGCCAAGTAGGTGTAAGTGCCAGTTTACCCATCTATACCGGTGGAAGCACAAGCGCGAGCATCCGTCAGGGGACTTTCCTGCTGGAAAGCAGCCAGTATGACTTTGAGTCTCAACGACGTACCACCATCCAGCAGGTGCGTTCGCTCTATACCCAGGTCAGCAATAATGTTGAAACCGTGGAAGCACGGCAGCAGGCGATTGTTTCCAATCGTAGTGCCCTGGAGGCCACACGAGCTGGTTATGAAGTGGGCACGCGTAATATTGTTGATGTGTTGAACGCCGAGCAAAACCTCTATAACGCGATCGCCAACTATGCAGAAGCGCGCTATGACTATGTGGTGAATCTACTCGCTCTGCGCCAGCAGGCCGGCTTATTGGATGTCGCCGCCATTGAGGAAGTGAATGCGTGGCTAACCGGTGACACTGTGAATTTTACGCTCCCTGAAAGTGGTGAAGCAGACGCTTATCAGAGGGCGATGGATATCGGTGCCCCACCTACCCCTGGGGCATAGTCATTGGTTAGCGTGAGTTACCACGAACGCTGTGTTGCTACCCGTCAATATTCAAAAATGTATGGGAATTCATCGTATGAAGAAAGTGATTCACTCAGGTAGAGCGAGTCTAGTGACGCTGATAGCTACACTGGCGCTAGCCGCATGTGGACAAGAGCAGCCGCAAGAGCAACAGTCGCAGCAGCAGGAGGCTCCGCCCCATGCGGTGGAAGTGGCAGAAGTGGCTCGCCAGGATTTGCCACTGGATAAGTCTTACCCCTCTATGCTGCGTAGTGATGGTGAAGTTACTCTGGTGGCACGGGTGAGTGGCTTCCTGGAGGAGCGCCATTTTGAGCCTGGGCAGTTGGTGGAGCAGGGGGATCGGCTCTATACCATTGAACCTGATCTCTACCAGGCGACCGTCAATCAGCGCGAAGCGGATTTACAGAGCGCCCGTGCTGAGTTGGCCCGTGCCCAGCGTGATGCCCAGCGTTTTGAACAGCTGTTGAGCCAAAACTCGGTCAGTCGTCAACAGTATGATCAGTCATTGGCTGAACAGCGTGTGGCTCAGGCTAACGTTGCCCAAGCCGAAGCAGCGCTCACCAGTGCCAATCTGGACCTGGGCTACTCGAATGTGACCGCCCCGGTTTCTGGCATGATCAGCTTAAGCCAGATCAATGTGGGCAATCTGGTTAATTCTGGAACAGAGCTTGCCATCATTACGCCGCTGGATCCGCTGGAGGTTCGCTTCCAATTACCCCAACGAGATGCTTTTGAGCTGCGCCGTCAGCTGAGTGACGGTGGCGATACGTCAGATATTACTGCGCGCCTTACCGTTCCAGGCATCAGCGGAGGTAGTACTGCTGAACTCGAAGGTCGGTTGGACTATTTAGGCTCCCGTGTGGATACCGGTACCAGTACCGTTCAGGCATCTGCCACCTTTGCCAACCCCGATGGTGCCGTCTTGCCAGGTCAGTTCGTGCGTGTTCGTCTTGACGGCCTAAAACGCTTCAACGTTATCGCAGTGCCAGAGATCGCCGTTACTCAGGGGCTGATGGGGCCACGCGTATTTGTATTGGATGACGAGAATAAAGCGCGCGAGCATACCGTACAGTTAGGCGATGTAGCAGGCCCATGGCAAATCATTGCTAGCGGTCTGGAAGAGGGCGAACGTGTGATCGTCGGTGACCCAGCGGGGATTGAGCCTGGGATGGTGATTGACCCTGTCCGTTTTGATGGCGACGCCAAAGAACTGGTGGAAACCGTTGAAGAGGCTGAAGCTCAGGAGCAGCAGGAGCAGGCTGAAGCCGCCTCCGCAATGACCGAAGGTGCTGGTGATGTGCCTGCGGATGAAGGGGAAGAGGGCGCTCAATAATGAATTTCTCCAATTTCTTTATCAGTCGTCCGATTTTCGCCACGGTACTGGCGATTATCCTGACGCTGGTAGGCACTATGGCGATGCGGATACTGCCTATTGAGCAGTACCCCAGCGTTGTGCCCCCCACCGTTTCAGTGCAGGCCCAGTTTCCAGGGGCCGATGCTGAAACCGTGGCACAAACCGTCGCTGCGCCCCTGGCTGAAGCTATCAACGGCGTTGAGGACATGCTCTATATGACCTCGAACAGTGCTGATAATGGCCTTATGAGCTTGAGCGTGGCATTCAATATCGGCACTGATGGCGATATTAACACCATCAATGTGAACAACCGGGTTCAAGGAGCCCTCTCGCAGCTACCTGAGGCTGTGCAGTCTCAGGGGGTAACCGTAGAGCTGCGTTCGGATTCGATCCTGATGCTGGTTGCTCTGACGTCTCCCAGTGGAGACTACAACAACGTTTATATGCAGAACTATGCCACGCTCAATATCCTTGACGAACTGCGCCAAGTGCCTGGTGTCGGGAATGCTGAGGTATTAGGCGGCGGCGAGTTTGCCATGCGGATCTGGATGGACCCGGATAAGCTGGCTCAGTACGACCTCACACCCAGTGAGGTAGCAAGTGCCATTCGTGCCCAAAACACTGAAATTCCTGCAGGTAATTTAGCGGCAACACCGCAAAGTGATCCGCGCGCTTACACGTATACCATTACGGCTGGCGGACGCTTATCGGATGCTGACGATTTCCGTAATATCTATCTGCGTACCAATCCTGATGGCTCATCGTTGCGGCTGGAGGATGTGGCGCGTATCGAGCTGGGGGCTTCATTCTATGGCGTGGATGCCCGCTTAAACGGCTCTACGATGACGCCTATCATTATTAACCAGCAGCCGGGCGCTAATGCGCTATCGACCGCTGAGTCAGTGCGGTCCACTATGGAAGGGCTGTCCGAGCGCTTTCCACCGGGGCTTGAGTACGTAACACCCTATGACACCACGCTGTTTATCGATGCTTCAGTAGAAACGGTTTTGTATACCTTTATTGAAGCCTTCCTGATCGTTATCGTTATTTTGTTCATCTTCCTGCAGAACTGGCGATTTACGGTTATTGCGATGTCGGTAGTGCCGGTGTCCGTTATTGGTACATTTGCAGGCTTCTATCTGTTTGACTTCTCTATCAACCTGTTGACACTTTTTGCCCTGGTGCTATCGATAGGAATAGTGGTGGATGATGCCATTCTGGTGGTGGAGAACGTTGAGCGTGTGCTCAGCGAAGATGATGATATCAGTGTGCGTGATGCGACTATTAGGGCGATGAAAGAAGTGGGTGGCCCGGTTATCGCCACATCGCTCATTATGGCGGCTGTCTTTGTGCCAGTAGCCTTCCTGGGTGGTTTTACCGGGCAAATCTACCAGCAGTTTGCCATTACTGTGGCCATATCGGTGTCACTGTCGGCTCTGATGGCTCTGACATTTACACCAGCGCTATCGGCCATTTTCATCAAACACAACCTGCATAAAACGAAGCAATCTGCGTTTAAACGTGCGATCACCACGCCACTACGCCTGTTTGATCGTCTGTTTGCCGGTATCACGGCGGTTTATATGTGGTGTGTGAAAAAGCTGGTACGCTTCTGGGTGCTTGCACTGGCGCTGACGGTGGCAACCGGCGTGGGGTCCTACTGGCTGTATGCCAATACCCCCTCGACATTGGTGCCTGAAACTGACCAGGGTATTGTTCTGGTGAGTGTTTCGCTGCCAGATGCTGCATCACTTGACCGTACCCAAAACTACATGGCCAAGCTCAGTGCTGCCGTTGAAGAGATCCCTGGTGTGCAGTACTCCTCAGCTGTGGCGGGGTATGACATTCTGTCAAGTGCCGTTAACACCGCACGTGGCATTATGTTTATTAACATGCTGCCCTGGTCAGAGCGGGAGCTGACCGCCGATGAGCTGGTGGGCCGCATTATGCAGCTAGGTGCCGGTATCGATGGTGGTTCTGCCATGGCATTTAACGTACCACCGATTATGGGTCTCTCTACTACGGGTGGGTTCACCGGTTATCTGCAATCATTTGATGGGGCTTCTCCACGCGAGCTTTACGAAGCCTCGCTGCAAATTATGGGAGCTGCCAATCAACATCCGGCCTTGAACCAGGTGTTTTCAACGTTCAACGTTAACGTACCTTCGTTCCGTGCTGAAATTGACCAGCAGAAAGCACTTAGCTATGGAGTAGCGTTGGAGAATATTTCTTCGGCGCTTTCCAATACCTTTGGTAATGGTTTTGTTAACTTCTTTAGCTACCAGAACCGCAACTTCCAGGTCTATTTACAGAACGAGGATGAGTTCCGTAAGACCCCTGAAGACATTAACAATGTGTATGTTCGCGGTGGCAGTGGTGAACGCATCCCACTCTCTGAGTTCGTCACTCTGGAGCGCCAGGTTGGCCCCTCTGTTGTCTCTCGCTTTGGTGTTTACACTGGGGCCCAGTTCCAGGGTGGGGCCGCACCAGGCTATAGCTCATCCCAGGCTATTGAGGCTATGGAGGAAGTGGTTCTGGAGACGCTTGGACCTAACTGGGGCATGGGGTGGACCGGTACGGCTTACCAGGAAGCGAACCTGGGTAATACCGCCATGCTGGCCATTGTATTTGGTATCCTCATGGTCTTCCTGATACTGGCAGCTCAGTATGAGAGTTGGTCGCTACCTCTTGCGGTCCTTACCTCCACCCCATTTGCCTTCCTGGGGGGCATTGGTGGCATAGCGTTACGAGGGCTGGATACCAGTGTCTATGTTCAGATTGGTATGCTGGTGGTGGTGGGGCTTGCAGCGAAAAACGCTATTTTGATCGTGGAGTTCGCTGAGCTGCAACGTAAGGAGCAGGGTAAGTCGATCCGTGAGGCGGCTATTACCGCAGCTGAGTTGCGCTTCCGTCCTATCGTCATGACCTCGCTGGCCTTCATCTTTGGTACCTTGCCGTTGGCATTGGCGTCGGGCGCGAGTGATGTAAGTAGTCACCATATCGGTACAACGGTAGCGATGGGCATGGCATCTGTTGCGGTGCTGGGAAGCATATTTACCCCCAGTTTTTACGCCATGATTGCCTCTGTCTCCGATTGGCTACAGCGTAAACGGCATAGTGATACTGATAAGGATGAACAAGCGTTGATTGAGCGTAACCCGTAGTAAATGCCTTCACCGGCCAGCGGGCATCACGGCAACGTGATGCCTGCTTTTTTATACCTGGGTGATACAGGTCAATGTCGTTAGGCGCATAAAAGCGTAAGTTGGACTATGTTAAAAGAGACCACTGTTTTCAGCTTGCACTAATAAAGACAACTTCAAGCGAAGACATAACCAGACTACTCGTCTGGAGGAGGACACGCCATGCAATCATTTATATCTGCAGCAACGCAGTTTCCCACCGTTGTTTTTACGCTTTTATTGGCTCTAGCCGCTCTCTATTGGTTATTGGTGTTAATACGATTAGCACCTCTTGAGCTATTTGAGCGTGATAGCCTGCGTGATGACCACATGGCCAGCACGCTGGTGTCTTTGGGCTTCGCAGGGGTACCCTCAACGTTCGCATTAAGTTTGCTGATACTTGTTGCGGGTGTTATCTCAGTAGCTATTGAGTTGCTGGTATTACGCTGGTTATCGTTAGGTATGCTAAGGGTACCTGTGGGAGTCCTGGTTCTGTGGTTATCGTTGGCCGCTGCATCGCCTATTGCATCAGGATTTTGCCACGCTTTGCAGCGGGCGCTGCACCGTTATCAGCCTTTTAAGCGGCGCTGTTTATTGGGGGCTACCGTGATAGTGGCTGAGTGCCAGGACGACGAGTATGCAACAGCGACGCTTGCCGATGAACCAAACAGTGTTATTAAACTGCACTGTAAAGCGGGCGACTTCCCTCAGGAAGGGGAACGTCGTGTTCTTGTAAAATACCTGGCTGAAGAGCGCGCGTACCGTAGCGTTGTAGAGCAGCACTATCTGGATACGCGGGTTCGCCTGAATAAGTTGCGTTTACATCATAAGCAGCATTCAACCAGCTACTCAACCTAACGACTTTTAGGCTATTGACCGAAAAAACGCCGCCACTGCTTAATTAACCACTGACCAATAGGCCGCCTGGCAGTGGTGGCGTGAGCTGACGAGGGGGTGTGTAGCCGCCTGGCTATGGGTTCATCAAGAAACTGTCGTATAGGCGCTACCTGGCCAGGCTGATTCAACATGGGCGCATGTCCACATCCAGGTACTGTCAGGGTCCTAAGATACGGTTGCTTTTCAGCCATGCGTGGTAGTGTTTCAGCATCGAGCAAGGTGGAGTCCGCCCCGCGAATGACCATGATGGGACAGGTAATATTGGCCCAGTCCGCCCACGTATCCCTGGGTGTGTCGTGGATAAACTGCTCGCCGATGCGAGGGTCAAAGTGGTAGGTCCAATTGCCATCAGGCAAGCGTCGGGCGCTGTTGAGTGCTAAGTCGCGCCACTCTTTATCACTGCTAATATCAAAACTGGCGTAATGGCGCTTTAGCTCTGCCTGTAGGTCGGAAAAGCTGCTGAAACGATGTGAAACACCGAAATAGCTTGAGAGTGCGATTAACCCTTGCTGGTTAAGCTCTGGGCCGACATCGTTAAGGATCAGCCGCACTATGCGCTGGCTATGTTGGGGGTCTGCGGCAATAAGCATCCCCAGTAACCCACCCATTGAGGTGCCCAGCCAGTCGACCTGTTTTAATTCGAAGTGGTCTAAAACAGCAAGAGCGACGGTTATGTAGTGGCTATAAAGATAGTCATGAGCAGGAAAAAGTGACCAGCTGGAGAGGCCTCTGCCAGGTGTGTCCGGCGCAATAATGCGCCATTCATGGCCCAATTGATCGGCTAGGGAAGCGAAGTCACCACCATGGCGAGCAAGACCATGCCAGGTGACCAGAGTGCGTGAAGCATTAGGGTTCCAAACACGTACAGCGATCTCAAGTTCACGTACACGGATAAACTCCAGTGCATACATAACACGCTCCTAGACCGGCGGTGTGCTCAGTATAGATGTTTTGTTGCGATGCAGCGAAGTGTTGAGACTAGCGTTTCATCAAGTAAATCAACGCATCAATAATTTCCCCGCCCTGCTCTCGAATGGAGAATGCTTCAGGAGTCCGCAGCCAGTCATGGAATAATCCACCTAATGCTGATTGCATGAGGCGTGTGGCAATTTCAGGGCTTAAATCCTCACGCAGCAGCTGCTGCTCATGGGCAACCCTGAAGACGGCAAGCATTTCATCGAAACATTCTTCGCCTATATCGTCCTGCATTTCAAGCGGATTGATGTCGCTAAAAAATTCGCAGCGGTGCAGCAGAATAGAGAGTATGCGCTGGCGAGAGGGCTGCTCTATATGGTCAAGTCCGGCATAGCAGGCAAGGCGAATGGCTTCCAGAGGTGAGATGTTTGTGTCGGCTTTGTTGTGAACCTCTTCCATTAGCGATTGGAAGGGCATGCGGACACGTTCAATCAGCGCCATAAAAAGGTCGCCCTTGTTTTTGAAGTGCCAGTAAACCGCCCCACGGGTGAGACCGGCGTGGCGAGCAATTTGCTCAAGCGATGTGCGGGCTACACCCTTTGAAAAAAACACCTCTTCAGCAGCATCCAGCAGCGCTTCGCGAGTTGCTGCGGCTTCTGCCTTGGTCTTTCTTGCCATGGAAACGTAACCTCACTGTCGACACCGGGCTGTTATATTTTATCTGAATCGGGTGCAATTTTACATTCAAAACTGTATGGATAGTTGTTTAAGATCATATCTTGAGTTAACAAACTCGTTATTCACGGCCAAAAAGCGTATAAGTCTAATTTGAAAACGCCGTTTTAAAACGTTTTAGGTGATTGCATACCCGGCGTGTGCGCACCGTATTAACGCATGTTATAGGAAGGATCGCATGGTGCGAGCACCCTTTGAACTAGCTGGGTATACCATACAGCCCGGTCAACGCTTACAGATTGATGTGCCAGTGGCACGCTTATATACCCACACGCCCCTGCACATACCCGTTGAAGTAGTACATGGGCGCAAAGAGGGGCCTGTGATGCTGGTTTGTGGCGGTATCCATGGTGATGAGATCAATGGTGTCGAAATTGTTCGCCGCTTGTTGCGCTCCAAGGCTATTAATAGCTTACGTGGCACGCTTATCGCGGTTCCTGTCGTCAATGTCTTCGGCTTTTTGCAACAAACACGCTATCTGCCTGATCGACGTGACCTTAACCGCTGTTTTCCAGGGAGTGACAAGGGCTCGCTTGGGGGACGTATCGCGGCACTCTTTCGCGAAGAGATCGTTGACCATGCTACCCATATCATTGACTTGCATACTGGCGCCATTCACCGCACAAATTTGCCACAGATTCGAGCACAGTTAGGCGTGGGAGGTGAAACAGAGCGTATGGCGGATGCCTTTGGTGCTCCCGTTATACTTAATGCCGAACTACGTGAGGGCAGCCTGCGCCACTATGCGCAGCACCGTGGTATCCCCGTGTTGACCTATGAGGCGGGTGAAGCACTAAGATTCGATGAGTGGGCCATTGCCCCTGGGGTGAGAGGGGTTTTACGGGTAATGCGGCGACTGGGAATGCTTACCGGGGAACAGCGGCGCCGCGCTCCATCGCCTGCCGAACTGGCAAACGGTTCCGGTTGGGCTCGGGCTCCTATCGATGGCATTTTGCGCCCCAAGGTGCGCCTGGGCGCACGGGTGTCTAAAGATGAGATACTGGGCAAAGTTGCTGATCCTTTTGGTAACGATGAAGGCGAGGTGCGTGCAATGGCTGATGGTATCGTGATCGGAATGAGCCGCCTGCCATTGGCCAACGAAGGTGAAGCGCTTTATCACATCGCTCGATTTGATGAAATTGAAGAAGCCGAGACGGCTATTGAGAGCTTTCAGTCAAGTCTTACACCGCTACCGGATGCACTGTATTAGGCGGCTAATAAGCAAAGGCTATGGATTCCATAGCTTGGGAGTTGGCGCCATGGATGGCGTTATCCCGGCTCATTGACTATACCTATTTGGGTAGTACATTAGCTGAAGTTAAAAACAAAGAGTTAAAAACGACTTTACTAATTCCAGTGGTGCCTGTGTACCACGTCGACCGTGACATGGAGGATGTGTAATGAGCGGTAATACTAAAAATACCACTACGGATGCTGGCATTCCGGTATCCAGCGATGAGCACGCGCTATCTGTCGGCCCTGATGGCCCGATTGTGATGCATGACCACTATTTAATGGAGCAAATGGCGGCTTTTAATCGGGAGATGATTCCTGATCGCCAACCGCATGCTAAAGGTGGCGGTGCCTTTGGTCATTTTGAAGTGACCCACGATGTAAGTAAGTACACGAAAGCCAAATTTCTTCAGCAGGGCGTCAGAACTGATGTGGTGATCCGTTTTTCAACCGTAGCGGGTGAGAGTGGCAGCCCTGATACATGGCGCGACCCTCGCGGTTTTGCGATTAAGTTTTACACGGAGGAAGGCAATTTTGACATGGTGGGCAACAATACCCCCGTGTTCTTCGTTCGTGACCCCATGAAGTTTCAACACTTTATCCATTCGCAAAAACGCCGCGCTGATAACGGCTTGCGCGATCATGATATGCAATGGGATTTCTGGACATTAGTGCCGGAGTCTGCACATCAAGTGACCTGGTTGATGGGGGATCGCGGTGTCCCTGCGACCTGGCGGCATATGAATGGTTATTCCAGCCATACCTATATGTGGGTTAACGCAGAGGGCGAACGGTTTTGGGTGAAATATCACTTTAAGACTGATCAGGGGATTAAGTGCATGACCCAGGAGCAGGCTGACCAGATGGCCGGTTCCGATGCTGATTATCATCGCCGGGATTTGTTCGAAGCGATCAAGCGGGGCGACTATCCCACCTGGACGCTACAAATGCAGATTATGCCTTTCGAAGACGCCAAGACGTATCGCATTAACCCCTTCGACTTAACTAAGGTGTGGCCCCATGATGACTATCCCTTGACTGAAGTGGGTAAACTGACCCTGAACCGAAATCCGACTGACTTCCACAGTGAGATTGAGCAGGCGGCGTTTGAGCCTAACAATATGGTGCCGGGCACCGGGCTTTCTCCCGATAAAATGCTGTTGGCGCGCTCGATTTCCTATGCGGACGCACACCGTGCCCGCTTGGGGGTTAACTACAAGCACATTCCGGTTAATTCGCCCAAGTGCCCTGTGCATAGTTATAGCCAGGGTGGTGCCATGCGTATTCACCACTCTACTGATCCGGTATATGCACCGAACAGTAAAGGAGGGCCAGCAGCAAATCCGCAACGTTATCCGGAGGATACGGTTTGGTCAACGGATGGACAGTTGGTACGCGCCGCCTACACCTTGCGCCAGGATGACGACGACTGGAGTCAAGCCAACGACTTGGTGCGTAAGGTAATGGATGATGCCCAGCGCGACCGGTTGGTGTCCAATGTGGTTGGGCATTTATCCGGTGGTGTCACTAAGCCGGTATTGGAGCGCGCGTTCGAATATTGGCGCAATGTCGACCAGGAAATCGGTGAGCGAATCGAGAAAGGTGTACGGGGCAGCTAAAATCCTCACCCACTCAAAGGATTAAAGTGCCCAGGCAACAGCCCGTCACGTTAAGAGGTGGCGGGCTGTTTTGTTTCCTGGTCATCCGTCGATGGTTCACGTACCAAACTCAGCGCTTCATCATACAGGCGCAGGCCAGCACCCTCTTTATGAGCATGTTCTGATAAGTGGCGGCGAAACCGGCGCCCGCCTGGGCAACCCTGAAACAGCCCCAGCAAATGGCGGGTGATATGGTTCAATTTAGCCCCCTCTTCCAGCCGTTGCTGAAGGTAGGGGCGGAAGGCTGTTGCGGCTTCTAACCGGCTGGCGACAGGCCCTTTCTCACCGAACAGCTGCTCATCCACACCCGCTAGAAGCCACGGGTTTTGATAGGCTTCACGTCCCACCATGACACTGTCTACATGCTTAAGCTGCGCTTGGCACTCGGTAAGGGTTTTAAGTCCACCATTAATACCAATATGGAGTTCTGGGTGGGTCGCTTTTAAACGGTAGACGCGTGGATAGTTAAGCGGCGGTATATCGCGATTCTCCTTGGGCGACAGGCCTTGCAACCACGCTTTGCGGGCATGCACGGTAAACACTTGGCAGCCTGCATCTGCCACGACATCAATAAATCGTGTTAAGTCGACATCTTCATCCTGATCATCAATGCCAATCCGGCACTTAACCGTGACAGGAATCGACACTGCATTCTGCATCTCCCGTACTGCATCAGCCACTTTGTTGGGATGGCCCATCAGACAGGCGCCAATCATATTATTCTGCACGCGGTCGCTTGGGCAGCCCACATTCAGGTTAACTTCATCATAGCCCCAGGCTTCGGCAATCGCTGCACACTCGGCAAGCTCGCCCGCATCGCTGCCACCTAACTGCAAGGCGATAGGGTGCTCAACATCGTTATAGCCCAGGAAGCGCTCGCGGGGTGAGCCATGCAGAATGGCGCCGGTGGTGACCATCTCTGTATAGAGTAGCGCACGTTTGGTTAACGTACGTGCGAACGCACGATAGTCCCGGGTAGTCCAATCCATCATGGGGGCGACGGAGAAAGTCCTATCCAGCGCTGGGCGGGCGGTGCCAGACTTCATGCGGGTTTGAGCGTTTGTGGTATCATTCATAACTGTTCATATTTACAGTGGTTAAGCGGCGTTTTACATGGTTCGTTGGTACATATCTGGTACTTGAGCCGCTTTGAATTTGGTACATCGAGGGGGGGCAAGTATGGTAACGATTCGCAAGCGCCGTAAGAAGGACGGTAGTTTCTCATATCTGGTGCAAATTCGCATTGCCCGCCGTGGGCAACCAGACTACTCAGAGTCGAAAACATTCCCCAAGAAATCGATGGCTGTTGAGTGGGCGAAGCGCCGGGAGTTGGAGCTGGCCGCGCCTGGTGGCGTGCTTACCGCCAAGTGGAAAGGCGTTACTTTACACGATGCGATCAAGCGCTACCTGCATGAATTTGCCGACGGGGCAGGCCGTAGCAAGCGAGCCACCATCGAGCAGCTGCAGCGCTTCCTATTGCCCGCGTCAAGATCACCGAGCTCAGCAGCGAGCAGATCATCGACCACGCCCAGATGCGGCGGCGCAGTGGCATAAAGCCTTCGACCACCGCGCAAGATATCACCTGGCTGGGCATCATCTTAAAAACGGCGGTCGCTGCCTGGCGTATGCCGGTGGACCTGAACGAGTTCGAGTCGGCCAAGCTATTGCTGCGTAGCAAAGGGCTGATAACTCGGCCAGCTTCGCGGGATCGGCGGCCGACGTTGGAGGAGATCGAGCAGCTTCGCGCCTACTTCCAGCGCTCGCAAAAGATCCGGCCGAGCGCGATCATTCCCATGGAAGACATCATGGACTTTGCGATTGCCTCTTCACGCCGCCAGGAGGAGATCACCCGGCTTACCTGGGATGACCTGGATGAAGTGGCCATGACCTGCTGGGTGCGTGACGCCAAGCACCCACGCCAGAAGTGGGGCAACCATAAACGCTTCAAGCTCACCCATGAAGCGATGGCCATCATTCAGCGACAGCCGAGGGCCAAAAGCGAACCGCGTATTTTCCCCTATGCTGCTAAATCGATAGGCACTCGCTTTCGGGCTGCGACGGCCGCCAAAGGCATCGAGGATCTGCGCTTTCACGATCTGCGTCACGAGGCTACGTCACGACTGTTTGAAGCAGGCTATGAGATCGTGGAGGTGCAGCAGTTCACGCTCCACGAAAGCTGGGATGTGCTGAAGCGGTATACCTACTTGAGGCCGGAAAAGCTGCAGTTGCGCTAGCCTTATACCGTTATCTTGAGTATGCTGAAACCGCCCCTAAAGGCGGCATGCTTAGTCAGGGTAGCCATTGCGCTCGCACTTTTTCACTCTGGCACGGCAGTCGGTCAGCTGTTTTTCCAGCTCCTTTATGCGCCTTACCAATACATCCTCTGGCGGCAACTGGTTACTTTCCAGGGCGCGTATACAGGCAGTGAGCCGTTCAATTTCAACGCTTGAGAGGGGGCGTTTGCTGGCTGTAGCCAGGGTTCTTTCAATGATGCTATCCACGTGAGTGCTCCAGTTTGTTTGTGGCGGAGGGGGTGCAGGAAAGCTTACCAACTTCATCGTTTTTCATGAGTGGTTGAGTGGGAATACCCAGTACATTATTAATTTGGCGTAGCTGGCAATGAAGAGTAAAGCGCTCATGTGACCCCTGCGATTGATCTAACTGGCGAGCACATGAGCGACTTTGTTCCTGCAAAATCAATAGGTAGCGCAACTTGGGTGTATCGCCAATCTCTGCGCGTACTTCTTCTAATGGTCGCACGCTGTCCGCCTGCTGTTGCAGCAGTTCAATTGCCTGGCGTTCGCGCTGGATGAAGTAGCGACGCACGCGACGACCCATGGCGTTGTTTTCGATCATGGCCAGCTCTTTGGCCATCTGAACCGTAAGGTGGTACTCAATCCGACCTTGTTGGCCGAAGTTCTCAGCGTAAGTGATTGATTCTAGGGCTCGCCAATTCTGGTGAGCTTCCTCGCCTTCGTAATTGTTTGATTCTAGGGCTTCTTCGCTTTGGGAAACGGTTTTGTGACCTTCGCCGGGCGTCATATCGATAGTGAAAAAGTCCTCACCTTCGACGAAGCCGTATTTCTTAATACGATCTTTGATCCATGTCGAAAAATCGCGTCCCACTTCCAGGAAGGCATGCAGATCGCGGGCGTTGCAAAGCAGCTGCTGATCATTGGCTTGGAAAACGGGGATAAGGCTTTGGTCCATGGCTGGCTCCGTAGTGCGATGTGGATGAAGGGAAGTTAAGGAAATGGTGCAGGCAGGTGGGGCAGAGGTAAAGGCCAGCCGGCGCAACCCTCAATCATTCACTAGCTTCCACTGTTCCCTCGCCTCGGCCCGTTTCTTATCGATGTACTGCGCCAGGTCGATTGCGCTGACCAGCCACGGGCTTTTCTGTGAATCCCCCGCACGGTAAGCCGGTACTGGCAGGGCTTGGGCACCGGCGCGGAAGGCGGCGGTGCGGGGGCTGATACCGGAAGAAGCGCGGGGCGACTTCCTCCAGCGGTAGCTCGGTGCGGCCGTTGAACTCCGCCATCAAGCCAAAGTACGTGTTCATTGTTCTCTCCCTGGGCGCTGCTTCCACACCTGGAGGCGGTGGCGAATGCGGCGGAACGTGGCCGCCGCGGTTGGGTTGTGATCTAACTCAGCCCGGCTTTGGATCTGGCAGGCGGCGCAGAGCCAGTCGCGGGCGTCTTCCTCGTTATGTGTGTCGTCGGGTAATTGGAACTCGGTCATGCGGTGTTTGGCGCGCCGGCGGCGGTCCAGGTAGAGCTGAAAGGCGCTGTCCTGGCAGAGCATGGCGGCTTGCCGTGCCAAGGTACCGCCCTTGATTGGCGATCTTTCTTGTTGGCTCATATCACCCCCCAATATTTCAGTAAGTGCTCCACCGCCAAATACCAGGCATAGGGAAATAGCGTGATCGCAAAGAACGAGGACCAGAACCCCTGCGCAACGATCACCCCAAAGATCCAAAGAAATAGCATTAGCAAATTTCGGATTTCAGCGAACATAGCGCCCCCGTTGTTCACGAATCCCCTGGCATTCGATGCAGGTGGTGGCCCAAGGCGCGGCATTGCGGCGGGCCGGGGGGATCTCATGACCGCAGTCTTCACACTCGGGGCTGGTGGCCATGTCTACGCCAATCCAAATGGGTCGTTTGGCTAGCGCGGCCTCCATGCGGCGTTCCATAAGTTCAGTGGCGATGTCAGCGTTATCTGCCATGGGTTACTGCTCCTCTTGTTTTTCAATGGCAGCAAAGCGCTGCATTAGGTAGT
The DNA here is from genome assembly GCF_023507745.1 of Vreelandella olivaria. Classification (GTDB taxonomy): domain Bacteria; phylum Pseudomonadota; class Gammaproteobacteria; order Pseudomonadales; family Halomonadaceae; genus Vreelandella; species Vreelandella olivaria_A. The sequence goes on from NZ_JALPZO010000052.1 coordinate 68,763, forward strand.
GGCCATCCGGCAGGTATTCGTGCAGCTCACGATCGCTCACGGCTGACCACTCGATTACCGCCAGGGCGGCGCGGCGTAGGTCGTCATCCAGCACCCGCAGGCTGGTTAGGTTCAGTGGCCAGGCGTAGCTGTTGTAAACAGCGAGCAGCACGCGGCGGCAGTGCTGAGGTTGCTGGGTATCGCCCTGGGCGGTCTCGGCCAGTTCCTGCAGGGCTAGCAGGCCAGCTACGGTGACTTTTGTGCTCTGCATCTCGGCTTCGTTTTCAGCGGCGACTTTGGCTTCCAGCGCCTGGCGGTTGCGCTCGCGAATACGCTGAACTACCAGGGGCATACTGGGTTGAGTGGTCATCACAGGCTCCTTCATGCTTGAAACACCCAGCACTTCACGCTGCCGCCGTTAAGGCGGACGCGGGAGTTCACGGTGCGGTTGGAATCGACAAACTTGCGGGTTTTGCTGGTCTTCAAATAACGCTTCAGCTCGCGCAGTTCGGGGGTGCGCAGCTTGTACTCGGCGCAGGTGCGCTCGAAGTCTTTCAGGTTCACGGCGATATGCTCGCTGCCCTTGCCGTAGTGGTTGAGCTGCGGCTCATCGCGCAGGCCTTCGATGTAGTCGAAGGCTTCCCAAAATTCAGCGACCATGGGGTGGTCGGCGTTGATGGACTGCTGACGTTCCCGGGCCATCTGCTTTACATGGCCAAGGGCGATATCCAGGGTTTGCTGGTCGAAGAGACCTAAGCCTTCCGGCCCTAAGCACTCCACCAGGGCCATCAGTTGACCGTGGCACTTGGCGATGCGCAGCACCTTGATATCCGGATCGTCTGCCAGGTGGTCGGCGTAGTGGCGGGCGCGCTGGGTGATTAACGCCATCAAGCTAGCTTCACGCTGGGCAACGTTGAGCGTGAATTGGCTAACGTGTTCGATCTCGCTGCGCTCCAGCGCCTCGGCGAGTGCTTTGGTCTGTTTGTTCTGGCCTTCCCGGGTAAAGTGCAGGTGGCAAATACGCGTCTGGATGGCTTCGCCCGCCTGAACCGGAGCATTCTGGCTGATCACAATGCTGCCGCGAAAGGGCGGTTCGTAGGTGTCGTTGCCGCTGTTCTTTACGCCACGAGCGCGGATCGAGCGGCCGTTAAAGGCGGTTTTTAGCTCGTCCCAATCGAACTGCTTCTGTTTAGCGCCGCCATCCTGCTCCCGGTCGGACTCGATCAATACCACCGGCAGGTTGCTCACCTGGGCGAAGTTGCGCGAACGGGCGGGCATGGTGGCCTTGCTGGGGTCGAAGCCTTCATAGTCGCGCCGACCACACAGTTTCCAGAGAAACTCAATCAGGGTGGATTTACCGGCACCGGCTTCGCCTACAATCTCCAAAAACGGGAAGCTGCCCATTTCGGCGCGGATCTGCTCAGCCAGTAGGCTGCCCAGCCAGTAGCCCAGTGCAATCACGCCACGGGTACCGAAGGCGCCAAGCAGCTGCTGTGTCCATTCAGTATTGAATGCCTTGCGGTCGGGATTGATGTGCAGCGCCACGGATTGGCTCAGGGTTTTCAGCTGGCGGCGTGGGCCGAGCTCGAAAAAGTCTTCGCTGTTGATCGGCACCACCTTGCCACCGGCCACGGCAAGGTCGCCGAACACGTAAGCGCCGTGCTCTTTGCTGTAGCCGATAAAGTCGATGGTCTCGACGGTTTTGATATTGCCGATTTGATCCTGCAGCAGGCTATCCAGCTGTTGGCTGGTACCTGTCCACACTGCGCCGGGGGCAACGCCCAGCAGGCGCTTTTTGTACTCAGAGGCCGAGGCCAACTGGCCGCCGCTGAAAGTGTTCTTAATGGGCGGGCGGCCGTCGGGAAATTCCACGCGGTAGTAGTACCAGCTCTCATCAGTCACCGCGTTAGCCTGGTAGTAGAGCGCCGTGGGGAAGCAGGTACAGATCCGCTTTACGCTGCCGGATTGCTCCAGGGCAGCATCGCGCATGGCCGGGTCGATCTGCTGCTGGTTGGCACCGTCCATCCCCTCGGCGCGCATGGCGCGGTCGAAAGCATCCATATCCAACTTCCACCACCACAGCTGGCGTTTGAACTCGAACCAGAACTCCCGCTGCTCGCGGCGCTTGTAGATCAACAGCGCCTTGGCCATGGCCGTGGGAGCCAGCAGCAGGTCGCCGTGATAGCGGTAGGTTTCCTGGTGTTTCTCGGTCAGTTCGCCGCGCTGGTGGGCATCGTTCCAGTCGTGGTCACCGTTGGGAATCTGTGCCGCGTCACAATCCCAGCCTGCCGCACGGGCGCGCCTTACATGCTTGTGAATGGCGTTGTGGCCAGCGCGGTTGTTATCCAGCGCCCACACCAGGGTGGGGCGGCTGGTACCTGCTTGGTGGGCAGCATCCGATAGTGCGTTTAAGGCTTCATCCGGGTAGTTGCCGCAGCTCATGGCGGACACCGCCGCGATGCCGTGGTGGTAGAGGGCGATCGCATCGAAGATGCCCTCTACAATCCACACTTCCTCGGCTGCGACCAGATCCGCTGCGGTGAGCGCAGGCGGGCACCACCACTGGCCTTTATAGCGGCCAGCGAAATTGGCCTTTTGTTTGCCGAAGCGCTCCGGGTTATCTAGCAGGCGCTCCCAGTAAGCGCCGCCGGGCAGGGCGAAACGCACAGTCGCGGAGCCACCGATCTCAGGCTTCCAGTAACTCTCCTGGGTGTACCAGCCTTCAATGCGAGTAAGCTCAAAGCCGCGACCGTCGCGCAGGTAGCCATCGGCCACCGGTGTTTGAGAGGTGGGCTTTTCGCCCACCTTGGTGCTGTAGCGCTCGCTCCAGGAACGGAACAGATCCGGGAACAACGCTTTTACGTGGATTTGTGCGCCACAGTTGTTTTCCCGCCCGCACTTCAGCATCCACGGCGCATCGGCGTTGATGTACGCCTCGCGCTTACCGCACGCCGGGCAGCGCACCCGTTGCAGGTAGGGGCCGCGCTCAATCGCCTCAAAATCGCTGATTAAGCGCGCAACAATGTCCTGGCGCAGCGATGAATTCACGCTCGCCTCCTTATTCAACAAATGGATGGGGCTGGGCTTGGGCTTAGCCCACGGCACCGGTTGGGCCGTGGGTGCCCCCTTTCGGCCGGGCATAACACACAGGCCGAAAGGGGCGTTGTGGCCGCGGGGGCCGGGGGTGATGGACAGCTCTCTGCATCGTCTTAACCCTCATAACGTTCGTCGTTGGCGGCTGGGCGGGTGATGTCCGACTGCATCTGCTGAAGCAGGCGCGGGGCGTAGGGCAGGTTCACCCGCATGTTCGGGATATCGCTGGGGGTCAGGGTGTTGGTGACCTCGATACCCGCCTTGCCCCTAAAGCCGCATTCAGCGTTGCGGCACTCCACTACTGCTTCGCGGTACACCGGTGTTAGCCCCTGGCTTTTGCGAATGCGCATGTTTTGGCCGCAGTGGGGGCAGGGCATACGGTGCTTGGAAGCGTTCGACATCAATTGTTTCTCCCAACGGGGTAAAGGGCGCGGCCACGGCCGGTCATCCGGTAGCCGCCGATCCGAACGCCACGCGACAGCAAGTACTCGATGGCGGCCTCGTCGGAATCCAACCCTTCTTTTGCACGAACCCGCCGGAGCATGGTTTCTAGCTCTGCATCCATCGTGATATCCGTTCGCCTATCTCTGGGCATGCGTCACCTTTTCAGGGGGTTGAACAAGGGTTTAATAAGGGACGGTTTTACCCCGCGCGCTTCCCCATACTGTTTTCGTGCCAATCGCCCAGGCCAACCAACTCGCGTGCTTGATTCATAATCATTTCCCGCATGAGCGCGGCCTTGCTCATGCCGTACAGATTGGCGTGAGCGGTGATAACAGCGTCTTCGTACTCATCCAGGTAAACGCTTTTCTTGGTGCGGAGGCGCTTAGTGTCCTGATACATGAGGGGTTTCCTTATGCAGTGTGAGAAGCGTGGGTCATTCGGCACTGAGGGTGTCTTGGTCGTATTGAGCGATACCGCGCAGCAGCAACATGCGGGCAGTAGCCGACATGGAGCGCATTTTCAGCTGTTTAATGCGCTTCAGCTCTTCCCGTTCGCTTTCCGTGATATGAACCATGATTGGGCAGTTACACCCCTTAGGGGCATAAATTGGCTTTGGGGTAATGGTGTTAGCGGTGGCCATGGGTTAGGCTTCCTTTATAGAGTGAAAGACTTTGCACGTAGTGGCTTAGCGCTCGTACAAGCGCACCAGCTTGCGCTGCAGGAAGTGCTCATCCATGTGGGTGCGCAGTTCGCACAGGGCGTCTTCTACCTGCTCAAACGGCGTGTTTTGGGCCAGCATCGTGGCAGCGAGTTGGCTTACCGCCTGGGCAGTGGCGCGTTCTTCCAGCGCTTCCAGGTCGGCCAGTGGGTTGGGCTTCTCGGTACCCTGGGTAAGCGCCGTTTCAATGGCGCGGCGGGTACGCGGCGAACAGCGGTCGAGCTCCACCTCGACCCCGCGGAACAGGGTGGTGGGGGAAGGCGGTACAAAGATCGTGGCAATAATGGTGACCATGGCAGTGGCTCCTGAGTGATCCAAATGGATTGTTTTGAATGTCTTTCAGAGTGTTGGTGATTCAAGTGATGGATTCATTTGGATTACCTATCAAGCGGAGTAAGGGATCTAAATGGATTCTATTGGTGGCAGGCTACGTGAAGAGCGGGAACGCTTAGGGCTAACTCAGACTGAGCTTGGCGATAAGGCGGGTATCACTAAAAACACGCAGCGCCTGTATGAAACCGACCAGCGCAGCCCTAAAGCCGACTATTTGCAGGCCTTACACCAAGCCGGTGTAGATACGCATTACGTGCTGACGGGGGATCGCCCAGGCACGGCTAATGCACAGCCGCTAGGGCTGCCAGCTATCGAACCAGGGCCGGATCTCTCACCAGTGAAGGTGTACGACATTGAAGCGGCAGCGGGCGCTGGCCGTAGCTTTGAAGGCGAACCGATTAAGACCACGCTGTACTTTTCCAGTGCAGAACTGGCCGAACAGGGGCTAGACCCTGCCCAAGTGGTGGGCATTAAGGTGCGCGGTGATTCGATGGACGGCACCCTGGCGGATGGCGATTGGATACTGGTGGATCGCAGTAACCGCGACCCCAAACAGGAAGGCGTGTTTTTGCTGTTGGTGAGTGGGGAGCGACGGATTAAACGGGTGCAGAGGTTAGCGGGTGGGGCGCTGTACTTGATTAGCGATAACGACCATTACCAGCCTGAGGTGATCAAGCCGCAGGATATGCATGATGTGGAGATTCTGGGGCGGTGTGAGATTCGGATTGGGCGGGTTGTGTGAGTGTGGGTTGTTAGGTAGTAAATAGTTAGTTTTATAATTATTAATAGGGTTTTTTTATGCATGATACAAACTACGATAGAAAAAGCTTTAATCTTGATTTCTTTTCCGGACTCCATCATTCAGAGGACTCCGATTTTTGCATTTTTTCTATCTTGGCAGAGATTGGCGAGCTTGATGTGACACCACATTATAGACTTGGCTCTTTTGATTATCAGTTGAGATCTTTGCTCCAGTCAGGAAATACGATTAAAGGTGTGTTAGCTAAGTTTAGAACCTCTGATTTGCCACATGCCGGTAGCCCTGATGGTACTGAACGTGAGCTTGGCTTAGAGGCTTCGGAGGGGTTGATTGAAAAAAATCACTTTATCGTTAAAAAAGATAAGTGTGTGATAGTTTTTCAAAGAAATGGCCATGCGGCACGAGTGGGAAGGTTGTCAGAGTATTTAACTTGTTATACCGGTGAAACAATAGTATTTAACCCTATTCTCCAAAAAGATTCTGTCGAACGATTGTTGGATGATAATCTAAAGCCCATTAGCTTAGAGCTCTCATACGCTACACCTACAAACCCTGATCTTTTCCCCGAAGATGACTGGGGGAAAAAAATGGCTATGCTTTCAGATATGGCAAATGGCTCCCGTATCAGGGTTTCCTTAAGCGCTGATCGTCGATCTTCAGATTCTGATAAACATTCTTTAACGAAGCGCATAAAGGATTCTGTTGCCGCTTTGGCCAATGATCGTAGAACCACTGTCGCCAGAGTTAAATTAACTGATGATGTTTACGATTACCCAATTGACCTGATTGCAGATAGAATGACAACAGATAAAGGCGTTGAAATGCGTGGAAGGTATCCTGTTCTCGATTCTATGTTTTCCGCTTTGCAGGAAGCATACAGTGAGCGGAAAGGAGATATAAATGAAATTTTTGGAGAGCAGGGTCGCCGTCTTACTTAGTGTTTTTGTAGCTATTGGTGCTGGTTATTTGACTTATGATTCTCTAAAGGTTTATGAGGATGTAAGACTAACAGCCACTACTTTTGCCACAATTAGCGCGACCTTGTTTGGCTTCTTAATGACATCTCTATCAATTCTTATCGCTATATCTGATAGAGATTTCATAAGAAATTTACGGCTAACAGGCCATTACAAGGTGCTAGTGTCTCAGCTTTTTTCTACTGCTGGGATGCTTTTGATTTCCGCAATATTAGCTCTTTGTGGTCATGTTGTTGCTGATGAGTTTTATAAGAATTTGATTATATCCTCGGCATCTTCAATGTTGGTTTTTTCTTTATTTTCTTTTGTGTTGGCGGGCGCAAAATTTAAGAAAGTTATATTGTTATTAATAAAATGATGTTGCTGTTAAATTTTGAGTGACTATTTTTTGCAGCTGTTCAATTGTTAACCAAGGCCGCTTGGCATGCACCATACGGTGGCAGTTAGCGCAGAGTAAAGCCAAGTCGCTTAGCTTGGTTTTGCCTATAGCGTCTAGCGTGTGGAGCGGCCGAGTATGGTGGCACTCAATAAAGCCTTCCCCATGTGCCCCATATACCTCGGTAAAGTCAAAGCTGCAGGCTTCACAGGCGAGCTTACCTGACTCTTTCAACACCTTCGCTTTCTTCTTTTTGACGAGAGCGCGATTACGTTCTTTGCTTTTATGAAGGCGCGTTAGGGTACGACCTTCGCTGGCTTCTTCATCGTCGCTCACATCTATCTTCGCGTTCGTTTGCCCAGTTGAAAGCACTTCACGAATTGCAGCAGCTGTTTGTCTAAGTCTGGGGCGGTCGTAAGCAAATTCTTCCCATATTTCACGGTCTAGTTTTCCGCCAGCCGCAAGCCCACTAGGCCTATCGGGATCAATGTACTGTAAGTTGGCAATTTTCATCGTAATACTATTTGCCGAGCGATAATTTTCTTGCCTAGATTCATTTTCTAATGGAGGTATGGCCGCTAATAGTTGGCTAAGTTCTTGTATAGCAGGCTCATCAGTACTGTTTTGACGTGGTTCTAGCTGAAAATATAAATCTAACGAGGCTGTAGAAAAACCCGATTTCGAGTCGTCTCCACCGCCTCTCGTCCTAATTTACTTACTCAGCCAGTCATCTGGCTGAGTCATCTTAATATCGGCATTTAGCCACTTGAGCGCCCAGCTA
>NZ_JALPZO010000053.1 GCF_023507745.1 Vreelandella olivaria
CACGCTCTACCACCTGTTTAACGGCTTCGATTTTGAATTCTTCAGTGTAACGGGGACGGCTCATGGATCCTCCTAGATACCTTTAGTATAAGGCCTAGAGGTGTCTACGAAACCTGGGGCGATTCACTACTTAAATTTGGGGTAGATGGAATGGGGTTGCAAAGGTCGCAGGTTCGAATCCTGTCGCTCCGACCAGTTAAAGAAATTCATACGTTCCTGTATACGTCTGAGTGATCCAGGAAAGCCCGCCTATTGCGGGTTTTCTTGTGTCTGTATGCTTTATACCCTACAGCATTGCGCACCGTGTATGCTTCTGAAGTATTAGAACGGAGGCATACAAATGAAACGCACGTAGATTAAGCGCCGCCCCCTGGCTGATACTACGCTCGCCACACTGGAACCTGAGGCTAAGGCTAGACTGTCTGCCTGGCCTGCTGTGTAGAATAACCGGCTTTGTTCTACACGGGCTGTTTTTGAGAATTACTTAATATGTGAAGAATAAGGAGAGTCACCCATACACATGGCTACTCTCATATGAATATCCAAGCCCTACCCCAAGACCAAAAGCTAATCACCAAGCCCAACCTATCCCCCTCTGTCAGCCTAGTTGTCCGGTTGGCGATATCGCCTAAATCTAATCCAGAGGGAGCGACATGGAGTCCTTGTGCCACGTTATTCTGCAGAGCGTAAATCAGCCGTCCTGAAGAAGTTGTTAC
>NZ_JALPZO010000054.1 GCF_023507745.1 Vreelandella olivaria
GGCTGGGGTTAAAACCGCATACCGCGATCACATCTTCCCAGGGCACCAGCACCGTGCGGCGCTCACGCTTAAAGAGCCGACAGATGGCATCGTAGATGGGCGGGTAAACAAACAAAAAAGCCATGGAACCGATATGCATCAGCGTCAGGCCAATCGGAAAATCCTCCCGAGCACCGCGTAACCATTCACCAACTTCAATAATCCCCATGAGCCCAGAGATGATGGCAGCAGTGCCTGCGGTGGAAATTAACCAAAGATTTTGCGGTGCGGGTAGCCAGAAGCGGCCCGATGGTTCCACCACAAAGGCCACTTCGCGGCGCTGGCGATTCAGGCGAATGGGCGGGATGCGCCTGAGCAGCGTATTGATCCAGACGATGCCTAAAATCAGCATCCACAGAAAAGCCATATAGAGCCCCCCCCCCCATACGGAAAACGCAACTCCATACATAGTGTTTTTGATTACTGCCATGATTAACAGTAGTAAGCCAAAGCTGTTCATCGCCACAAGCCCCACGCTAAACACATGCCCTGCTGTCATCAGGCTATCGGGGCTGGCGCCCTGGCGAATATCCATGCTGACCTCATCGTGGCGCACATCGATATGCGCCACGTCCACCGCGTACTCGCTCTCGGTGGGCAGCGGCAAGGGGCTTAAGCAGTACTGCTCGCCCCCGGCACGGCTTTCCCGCTCACCGGCGCGCATGGGGGGCAGGG
>NZ_JALPZO010000055.1 GCF_023507745.1 Vreelandella olivaria
CCCGCTTCGGCTTCGCCCAGGAAACCAATGATCTGTTCTTCGCTGAAACGCTTCTTCATGTCCAATCTCCTTACCCATAGGATCGGACTCTAAAGTGTAGCGCTACTCAATCTGGGGGTGACGTCGTGGGCATAACACAGCCTGTAAATATTCCATTTAAACCATCATCAATAGCTGCATGACGGGTAGCGTCTCGTTGAGCCAGCTTACCAACCCTATCGTTATATTCTTGAATCACATCGACTTCACAAGCATTAAACTGACCTTGCACGACTTCATCAGGGAGACCAAACGCCTCTTTACTATTACGCTCTCGTTGACATTGTGCTATACCGCTAGCTTTAGACGCCCTTGCTGCATCCATTTCCTCTTCCAGAATGTCCGGTAATTGCGACCTACTACTGCTCAAAGCAACGTCTTGACCAATACACCAGGCTGTATTTCTTACTTTGTCCGCTGTTTGCGCAGCTGTCACAATGGTTCTTGGATTCAGTCCCAACGGATCCACCATCCCGGTTGGATTGGTCACATAACCATATAGGTTGGTACCGCCATTCAACCCTATCGGGTCCTGGCTGATATACCGCCCCTGCTGTGGGTCGTAGTAGCGGTGGCGGTTGTAGTAGAGGCCACTCTCTTCATCGTGCCATTGGCCCTGGAAGCGGATGGGCTGTGATGTGTTGCCGCGTTCGTTCCGGGTGGCGGCCCAGC
>NZ_JALPZO010000056.1 GCF_023507745.1 Vreelandella olivaria
ACGCCTGAATTAAGCCGCGCCGCGAAGCGGCGTCGGCTTGAATGAATTGTTAGGCCTTTTTGATACAGAGCCGTGGCATGAGCGCAAACACGCCCCAGCCCAAGTACTCTCGCGTGTAAGCTGCATGGCGTTCCGGCTCCGAGATGAGTTTAGACCGAATCTCCTCCTCCAACTCATCGTTAGGATTCGCTTCAAGCCATCGGCGCATGGTGAGCCACTTGGCCGCTTCGTACCTGTCCCAACCGTCTTGATTGGCTAGAACCATCTCTACAACGTCATAGCCGAGGTTGCCAAAAGACGCGATAAGCTCTGGAAGACTGAGAAAGTCAGAGATTGAGTTGGCAAGACACCCTTTGGCAATCTCTTCTGTTGGTGGCAATTGCCGCCAGTAAGGCTCACCGATCAGGATGATTCCGCCTGCGCGCAGGCTTTGCGCAAGAAGCTTGATGGTGCCAGCGATGCCTCCACCAATCCAGGTAGCACCGACACAAGCTGCCACATCAGCCTTTTCGTCGGAAACATAACCCGCTGCATCGTCATGAATGAACTTGACTTGATGTGAAACACCGAGTTCTTCAGCGCGCTTTTTCGCCTGTTCGGTGAACAACGAACTCATGTCGATGCCGGTGCCGACAATGTCGTGATCACGTGCCCAAGTGCACAGCATCTCGCCTGAACCGCTACCAAGGTCGAGTACTCGTGCT
>NZ_JALPZO010000057.1 GCF_023507745.1 Vreelandella olivaria
GCATAGCCCGTGGGAGTGTAACGATTGGCGGCGGCAATGGATGTGACGTTCGTTTGGCTGCCAGTGCCACCGCCTACGGCACTGGACTGCTCGGTACTCTCTACATCCCAGTGACTATGGCTGATATCGCCCCCATTCCACCCCACCAGCCCGCCAACGTTATTGTTGCCCGTTACCTGCCCGGTGGCGTAGCTGGCGGCGATATTGTTGTTGAGAGCGTCCCCCACCAGCCCGCCAACGAAAGTCCCGCCCGTTACCTGCCCGGTAGCGTAGCTGGCGGCGATATCGCTGTTGATAGCGCGCCCCACCAGCCCGCCAGCAGTCCCAGTTCCGCCCGTTACCTGCCCGGTGGCGTAGCTAGCGGCGATATTGCTGAGGCTAGCGCCCCCCACCAGCCCGCCAACAGTACCGTTGCCCGTTACCTGCCCGGTGGCGTAGCTGGCGGCGATATCGCTGTTGGCAGCGACCCCCACCAGCCCGCCAACAGCAGCGTTGCCCGTTATGTTGATCTCTCTAAGGCCGATACCACGAAGCATCGCACTGTCTGTGGCGCCGAACAGACCTATGTAGCTTTGAGTGGGTCGGTTAACAGTCAAGCCGGTAATGACATGCCCCAGGCCATCAAAGGTACCCTCAAAAGGACTCGTCCAAGAGCCGATAGGATTGAATCCCTCGCCATTATTCCAATTGGCCGAAG
>NZ_JALPZO010000058.1 GCF_023507745.1 Vreelandella olivaria
CCGTTAAACAGGTGGTAGAGCGTGGCCATCGAGTTGCCGAGGTCGCTGAGCGTTTGGGCGTGTCAGGCCACAGCTTGTACCACTGGATCAAACGCTACGATAAGCCGGTAGAACAACGGCAAGAAGACGATGATCTCCAAGCTGAAAACCGTCGTTTAAAGGCTGAATTAAAACGCGTATCAGAAGAGCGAGATATATTAAAAAAGGCCACCGCGTACTTCGCCAGAGAGTCCGACTGAGGTACGCGTTTATTCAAAAGCATGCGAGCCAATATCCGATACGGCGCTTGTGCCGCATGATGGCCGTGCATCCTAGTGGCTACTATGCATGGTGTAAAAAAGCACTGTCTAATCGAGACCGGGATGATCAGCGTCTATTGGGATTGATCAAGCATGCGTGGCTTGAAAGTGGCGGTGTATATGGCTATCGCAAGGTCTATCAGGATTTGCGTGAGGCTGGCGAAGCCTGCGGTAAGCACCGAGTGGCCCGCCTGATGTGTAGGGAAGGTTTACGCTCTCAGACGGGCTATCGACGACGCCCTGGCTGCTATGGCGGCGGAAAACCGGCTGTTGTATCACCCAACCATTTAGACCGTCAGTTTGAAGTAACAGCGCCCAATGTTGCTTGGGTGACGGACATTACATTCATCCGAACGTACGAAGGCTGGCTTTACTTAGCGGTGGTGATCGACCTGTTTT
>NZ_JALPZO010000059.1 GCF_023507745.1 Vreelandella olivaria
CGATGAAGGGAAAAGGGCAATCCCTTGAGATATTTCTGTTCGGGAGACTCCCACGCTCCAAAATAGCGATCCGCCTCATCGATCTTGAAAAGCGCCACCACACTGGCGATAAATAATAACGCCAAGCACAGCAGGCCGAAGATACCAGTACCAAACCCTACAATGTTTTCAGCGATTGTCATTGTTATTATCGCCATGTAGTGTTCGATAGAAGAATAACCCTACCTGCTCACCGAACGGTTCCACTACCTTGGCGCCCCCATAAGCACCCGCGCCCGCAGCCACCACGCCACATATCACTTTACCGCGTGGATCAAGGCTGACCGCCAGACAGACTCCAGCCGCACCGCCTCCGATTGCCCCACCAACAGTACGCCCCGTGAGCCTGCCATACTCGACATATTGGATACGCTGGCACTCTTCCTCGCGCCCTGTGGCGCACGCCTCGGCGATAGTGTCACGGGTCGCGTAGGTGTCCAGCCCAACCCCTACGGCGCTGCCGATACTGGTGAGTTTGGCGGCCAGCCCCACGCGCGTTATCGCCTCGGACACTGTGGGTATCTCAAACTGGCGGAAGCCTTGCGGCGCGGTGCGCAGGCTATGCACTGCCGCACGCTGCTGCAACACCTACCAAACCCCAAACAGCATACCGGCGCTACCTATAGCTATCGCAAAAATGCCGCATAGCATCC
>NZ_JALPZO010000060.1 GCF_023507745.1 Vreelandella olivaria
CAATCACATCCTGGGGGTGGTGATAGCGTTGTAGCAGCAGTTGCAGCGGGGTTTCGGTCATGGCGCCGGTGTATTGGGTCACCGTGCGGCTCTCCTGCATCCAGGCCACGGCCTCATCCCAGGGGGCGTGGTAGAGCTTGCCCTTATGCTGAAAATAGATTTCCCGGGTGCGGCGATTAAAACGCAGGGGAGAGGAGGTGGACCAGAAGACTTCAAGCATAAAGAGGAGTGCAGTAATACCGAAGCCGCCACCAAATACCATTACATATTTTATAGCCTCTCCCTCTAGGCGAAGGACTGGTAATGCAATAATTGCCATGTAAAGGATACCCATCCCCCATACCCCAGTAAAAATCCCCTTGCCCTCTTCAGCGCCGCTGGAAAGGTCCAGGTAGTGCTCGGTTTGCTCCTGTACTTCACCCAGTTGCATGGGCTGCCGGGCGGCCCGGCGTTTGGGTGAGAGTTGGATCAGCTCATCGGCCAGCCCAAGCTGCTGTGAGAGGGTGGCGAAGGTGTTGTTAATACTTTGCATTATCCCTCCGCACCGTTGGAGGTATCGTCTTGATGCAGGCCCTTGGCGACTTCCAGATCATACAGCCGGGTGGTGGGACCATCCGGGTGGCAACGTTCTTTAACCAGCGGCTGCCACTGGTGGGTAGCGGCCCGCTGGCGGGCATATTTGGCG
>NZ_JALPZO010000061.1 GCF_023507745.1 Vreelandella olivaria
TCCCGCTTCGGCTTCGCCCAGGAAACCAATGATCTGTTCTTCGCTGAAACGCTTCTTCATGTCCAACCTCCTTACCCATAGGATCGGACTCTAAAGTGTAGCGCTACTCAATCTGGGGGTGACGTCGAGTGGATCAGAGTTGTATCGCTCGATAAGCCTTGGTTACTGAAGGCGCTTAGACTTATGGCCACTCATCAGCAGGTGGTTATTAGCAGCGCGGCGGCCTGCGTTGTCTTTAGCCTGGCTGCGTGGCTCTTGCTGCTCTGCCTGTTGCCACGCTTCAACGTACTGGCGGGCTAGGCGCATGGCGTGACCTGGGGCCAGTGTAACCAGCCTCACGCGGATAAAGCGCTTATCCTCAGGCACCAGCGGGCAATGCCGCTCTATCATCGCCAGCCATGGTTCTATGATGGGCGTGACGGTTTGCCGGCGGATTGTGTCGGGCACCTCGCCAACAGGTTCAGGCAGTGCAGGCCAGCAGGCTTTGGCGGCGTCCATAGTGCCCATATCGGTTAGCAGGTGGCGGCACTGCTTACGGGCGCTGGGTAGGTCAGGTGCTACCGTGAACGCATCGTCTAGGACTGCGATAACTTCAGCACGCACAGGGTTAGCCAACAGCATCAGCCTTTCACGCGCCAGCCTCTCAAGATCGTCACCCAGGTCACGACCTATGACCTTCAGCGTGCCTAGCATGGCGTCTACATCGCCAGCACCTCCCCCCCGTTTTTCCTGAAATGCCTTAGTTGTGTCACTGACTTTACTGACAGATTTAGATAAGTCAGTTTTGTCAGTTACACACATAGGGCTTTTCTGGATTGAAGCGGTATCGCTTGCCATTTCGGTGAATGCCCTAGTTGTGTCACTGACTTTTCTGACAGATTCAGATAAGTCAGTTTTGTCAGTTGCACACATAGGGTTTTCTGGATTTTAGATAGCCAACGTCCCATTAGCGCACCTCCCCAACCGGTACCAGTTCTGGGTGCCAGTGGTAATCGGTTCTAGGCTTGGTGGTGGTCGGCACTTCCAGCGCGGTCAGGTGATGGTGTTCCACCAGTACATCAAGCGCATCACGCACGGCCTCTGTGCTGTCCAGTCCTGCCCACTGCTTGCGGCGCACGTTCCGCGAGGTGAACGGGCTTGGCAGCTTATCCCGGCGTTTGACTATCAGCGCAGCCCCTATGGCCCCTCGGTTGGTGGCAGCGCTATACAGGCGCTCTGCATGGGTCTTTAGGTAGTCGGCCCACTCTAAAGCCCGTGCAGCGGCTACTATGCCCACGGCCCCACCTTCCCCTTCTATCAGCTCAAACAGTAGCGCCAGTCCTGCAATGGTCTGGGGCATCTTGAGTAGGTGGCTTTCTAGCGCTGGTGCCAGATCGCTTTCACGGGCTTCAGCGTTGATACCTTCCATCCACTCAATGAATAGCGCCTGTGCCTCTGGGGTGAAGCGCCACGCGGGCGGATCGCCTTCGACATCGGTTTCTAGCGCCAGCCCTTGCAGCCTGAAAAAGGTCTGCTCGTATGCGTGCCGTGCCTGTGGATCCGGGGCACGGTCGCGCCAGCGCCATTGCCTCAGATCGTCGGGCCACACGGCTAGCTGAAGGCGCTGAACCAATCCATCGTTGGCTGTACCATTACTGGCGCTGCGCACGATAGGGGCTATCTTGTCGGGCTGAATGCCGCCAATCATGGATAAGGTGCAGTTCTCTATCTCGATGGTGCCCCGGCCTATGCGGTCATAGGTAAAGCGTCCGTTACCGTCAAAGCACTCGAGGTAAAAGGCGCGGTCGCTTTGGTAGTCATCTTGCGCCAGCTTACCTAACCAGCCCGCTAACTCATCACGCACCAAGATAAGGCCGTTGGGGTTCTCGTTTAGCAGCTCCCCCAGCTTTTCCACGGTGGCGTCATTAACGATAAGGCGCGGCTTGCCTGGGGGCGGTGCTTCGCGCTCGGCCTCTACCAAAACGGCTAGCGCCTCCTCTCGCTTGCCCTGCTGGTGTAGCTTTTTGGCTTTGTCCTCTGTGGCCTTCTTTTCCAGTTCCGACAGCTTTTGCTCTGCCTTGTACTGCTGAAGGGCTTGGCTATGGCTGTCGCTGGCGTCTTGCTGGATACGCACCAGCGGGGCAAGCTCGGCTTTCATGCTGGGGCTTTTCATGGCGCTGGGGCGGCCAATGATCGCGCCCCATTGGTTGGGTGTAACTGTCCAATCATCCCGCTGTTTGGGGCATACCAGCACCTTACGGCCCACCAGCGCAGACAGCGCACAGATTGCCGTTACGGCTACAAAGTCAGGCGGGCACTGTTGGCGGTCGGCTACGTCCATCACATAAGCGCTGATCGCATCAGGCAGCATGTCAGACTGAAACGAGGCCACCGGGGCCAAAGCGCTAGGCAACGATAGCAATGGCTTTGGCGCTCCGGGCTGACGGCTCTGGGCATAATCATCAAGCCAGGTAGCGCCTCTTACTTGTGCGGCCTCATACATGACAACCCACCTCCCTTGCTGCGTTACGCAAACGACCGGCAGCGGTGGCCAGTCGGTCAAGATCCGCGCGCGCCAGCCGTTCACCACGATGGGTGGCTTCCGCCGCCAACAGGGTAATCAGTGCCTCTTGTGCGATGGCGCTTAGCACGTCGCGGGGTACCCAACGTTCACCAGGGCGCTTACTGGCGTGGTAGTCATCCTGGTCACACTGTGGGAACAGGTCTTTCAGCTCTAGACCCACGGCGGCTAATACGTCAGCTGTAGGGCACTCAGCAAAGCACTTCACTAGGATGGTGCCGTCTGGCGTCTCACGTACTGCAAGGCTAGGTGATCGGTCTTGGTGGGCTGGGCAGCACGCCAACCAACGACCGGGCCCATTCTCCTTTACCTTGTCCAAACGAGTCAGCAAGGCGTAAACGTCAGGGCGCGTGCTATGCTCATACTTCGCGTTTACTTTGGTAGGTGGCGCGACAGCCCGGCCATTGCGCTGGGCTGCTTTATTTTGGGCGTTAGCTTGCATCGTTGCCCCCTGACTTATCGGCTTCGGCCACCTTGAGCGTGCCCACCATAAGCCCATCACGCCCCATGCGAAGGTCTGCATCCTCAGCGGTGACGCTCAGCTCACGTGGGCCTTGATCGAGCTGTTTAGCGGTTTCTTTCAGCAGGTGCGCTAGATCGTGAGCATCGTCAGCACACAGCGACAGCACCACACGCTTTGACGCCTGAGTGATTGGGTGCTGGGTAAGGCTCATCACTTCCATTAGCGCGTTGGCCGCATCCGATATGTGTTGGCAAGCGTGGGCATAGTGGGCCACGGCTTCAGCATCTACGCCATCGGCTTCAGCATCTACGCCATCGGCTTCAAGCTCATCGGCTAGGTCGTCCACCTTATCGCCAATGGCTATCAAAGCGCTTACTTGGTCTAGGGTTAGGTGTGTTTGGCGGGTATTCATGCATCACCCCCAGCGCCAGCGGCCTTGCGGGTTTCCTGCTCTTGGGGTGTCGGGAAGTCGCCCTCTTTTGCCCAGCGGTAAATGCTGGCGCGGTGGACTCCATATCGATTAGCCGCTTGTTCAGCGCTTAGGAACTCATTGCCGGGCTTGGCGGATGCTTGGGGTTTCGTTTTCGCTGCCATGTTGCTTTACCTCGTCGTATTGGGTGACGGGGTAAAGCATGGCGAAGTGATAGATTGTAGTAATTGTCAGTTTTAGTCAGTTTCTGACAAGTCGATAGGGGCAAATAACAACTCTTCTTCGTCTGGCGATAGCCTCAACCGTGGAGCATCTGGGAATACCCTCCATGAACATGGATCCATAGCCATTTTCCAATACGTTATTTTTCCATGACTGTCATCTAGCGCTTCACCAAACATCTCTAAAGCCATTGGCATTAGGGCTTCCCTTAGATTAGGGTCGCTTAAAACTTCTTCATAAACTTCACGCGCCACTTTTCCTTCTTCATTGTAAAAGGCTCGGGATACGGTTCTTTCGCCCATGCCTCCAAATTGCTCACCTACAAATTCAAACAAAGCCACGTCTATTGGATATACTTTAGGGTTAACTTTGTTTAATGCGAATACGCATGCAACCGCCATTTGCTTCGCGTCTTTGTTTGAATCTAAGCGCCCAGACGTGATTGGAAGCCCCATGCTTTCACCAATAAAACGACCACGCTTGCTTGACCACTCGTTTACAGCTCTAGCTAAGATTTCTAAATGGCAACTCTCGGGGGGCCACGCGGTTAAAAGCCAGTCCTCCATGGCTCTAAGCGCTTCTATCAATGAGGATACCTCCCCCTCACTATTGGCGTGTTGGTGAAGCATTGTCCCTTCAGGATGACTCTCGTTAAGTCGTTTCTCTCTAAAGCGTCCGACACGAAGTGAAGTTTCTAGCGTGACGCCTTCAACTTCCAGATAACTCAACGCCGCGCGGGCTGCGTCTTGCTTGCTGTAAGTTCGCGGATCTATGCCCTCGCTTACCTGGCTTTCTTTTCCCATGTAATTAGCTAGCCGCTCTAGCACGCTGTCCAAGTCGTCTTGGATCGCCTTTAGTTCACTATCCATCGGTGGCCACCTCTCCTCGGATCGGTGCAACGTTGCCAGCGCCAGCCGGTGCAGGCTTGGTGATGAACACGGCCCACTGATCCATGACGCGGGCACGCTTGGCGTATAGGTCGCTACGGCGGTAAGCCGCCTCTGTGCCGTTGCGGATGCTATGCGCCAGCGCTGCCTCTGCTACTTCGTGAGGCGTGCCGGTGCGCTCTGCCATCCAATCCCTGAACGTTGACCGGAAACCGTGAACCGTTGCCCGGTGATCCTCTTTCATGCGGCGGAGTAAGGCAGTCATGGCTGCATCAGACAGCAGCTTGCCTTGGGGGCTTAGAAAGACGTATTCCCGCGCCTGAGACTGCTCTTTGAGCAAGGCCAATGCTGGCGCGGATAAGGGGACGCGGTGTTCCTTGCCTGCCTTCATGCGGCTGGCGGGTATCGTCCATGTGGCGTTGGCCAGGTCTATTTCATCCCAGCGAGCGCCACGGGTTTCACCAGAACGGCAGCCGGTCAGGATCGTAAACGCCAGGCACTTGGCCGCGTCACCGGTGCGCAGCTCGAGGGATTGCCAGAACGTGGGCATGTTGTCGATCGGCATGGCGCGGTGGTGTTCCACCTTCGCCACTTTGGAAGGGGACGGCAATATGGTGTCGAGGTTGCCTTTCCAGCGAGCTGGGTTATCGCCGCTTCGGTGGCCGTTGACAGTTGCCCAACTCAATACCGCTTCAATGCGCTGCCTGACGCGGGTAGCGGTTTCCGTTTTGGTTTCCCAGATTGGCTGTAGCACTTGCTTGATGTGCACCAGCTCAATATCTGAAACGGCCATCTTGCCAAGTATCGGAAAGGCGTAGGTTTCTAGCGTGGACTGCCACTGCTTGCCGTGTTTGCTGTTGCGGCTCTCTGCCTGCTTAATCTTGATAACAGCCGCGGCGGCATCGGTGAAGGTGATAAGCGCCAGCTCAGCAGCGCGGCGTGATTGTCCAGCGGCTTTGCGCTCGGTAACTGGATCAATGCCAGCATCCAGCTTTTCACGAACTGCACGGGCCTTGTCGCGGGCCTGTGCCAGTGTGACGCCGGGGTAACTCCCCAGCCCCATATCACGGCGCACTTTGAACGCTTTTCCGGATGCAGCTAAGCGTGTCTCACCAGTGGCGTAACGCAGCACCCACGACCGAGTACCCGTTTTGGCGACCTGAAGATAAAGGCCAGGCACTTCACCAGCAGCATAAAGTCCCCGTTGCGTGAGTCGCTTCACTTCCAGCGCTGTTAATGGCTTCGTCTGTCTTGGCATAACGGGCTCCTAACTCTTTACCCAACATCCCACCCAACATAGATTCTGCGCTTGTGTGCGATGGCGTGCAACCCGATAAAACACTATGCGAACGTAAGCTATTGATTATGCGGAGTACAGACGAAAAAAAGCCCGCGATTAGCGGGCCTTTTGAAGCGTTGTGGCGGAGGGACAGGGATTCGAACCCTGGATAGGCTATTCACCTATGCCGGTTTTCAAGACCTACTCTTTAAGGAAGATAGCTCCCTAACCCGCTGAATTTAAAACATAAACACGCTGGGCGCAGTGTGCACATATTAATCGATTTTCTCAAAATTAGGCAGCTAGACACATTAATATGCAGGTCTGTGGCACATTCTGGACACACCGTCTTCCAACACCAATTGATGCAACAACCTGAAAATTCATATTGTCATATCCACTGAATCGAGAATGATTCTTAAAACTAAAACATGAGGAGAAACAAATGACAGATTTTAATGGTATTCCAGGTAGTGGCCAATTTGACGTATGTCGTTTTGAAAGACCTAAAAAAGATGAATACACACCATCATTCAAACCCGATGAAGGTGCTGACACCTCGCTAATTAAGCCAAAATATACCTATCTAATGACCGCACCGGTATATGAAAATGATGAATATTTGGGCATAGGTAAAGGCACTGCACAATTTACTGGAATCATTGAAGATGACGGTTCTTGGCAGATGTTCCCACAAGGAGAGCTGGAGATTTCTCATCACTAATTCGCCTTTAGGGCTGGCCTTGGTCAGCCCTACTCCTTGCAACCCCATTCAACAGGTTACACGTTAGTTTTCAGCTGAATAGCTCCGTCTCTCGCATGGGATTATGAGTGCAAAGCAGCATCAACCACGGTCGCGCCTGCCATGCGGCCTCCCGCCTAAACCGCACGTCTCCTACCTTCCTATGCTTACATTCCTTATATTGGTTGCAGTGAGTCAGCAACCAAACCGCAACCACGCATTGAGAGGATTCTGCTTTGATCGAATGGGCTTTTGGAGCAATGGGAACTGGTATCGGCTTATTGCTAGGTACTTGGTTGGCAATAGGCAAAGACATGGTCGCTCAAAGAAACAAAGCAAGAGAGAGCATATGGACTGAAATTCAAAAGCGCATTATGCCTCACCCTCAAATGTTAACCTCTTATCAAGCAGTTGTTAGCGAGAGAGAATGGGCGAGATTTAATGCATCCGCACGCGAAATATCACGAATCAAAGGCCTTGAAGAGCTTGGTAACTATGATCCATCGACAGGCTCTTACCCAGTGCTACGCGAATTAACAGACGCAGAACTTAAAGCCATAGATCGCCACTGGGAACGCCTAAGTGTCATTACTAAACCTCGATGGCCTATTTTTAGCCGCAGCGGATTTTGAACCCGCGCAGCCTGTTTTCAAAAGCCGCGCTTGCACAAGGCTTTTCAGCAAAAACAGTACGTTACCTTTTTACCATGCTTACACACAGCGCATTGGTCGCGCTCAGTCTGCGACCAAACTGCGACCAAAGCGCTTCACGGCCCACGATTACCCAGGCGTCGCATCATCATACTGATACAGCCGTTCATCGTACCCCTCCGCTTCCACCGTTACGGCGCTCATCCCGCTGGGCGAGATGGATTTGATGATGACGCGCTCGACATGGCCAAACAGCAAATGCGGCGGCTCTTTCGTGGGGTCTACCTCCGGCACCGGGTCGCTGCCCATCGCGGCAATGACGTGATAGTCACTCTCGCCCCTGGTCGCGCTGTACGGCCCGTGTGATTTGCCGTCGGGGTCGCGCCAGTACACGACTTGCTGCTCGATCTCCTGCCATTTGAGCGGTTCGTTGCACAGCAGGTGCACGCCCTCGCTGTTCACCACCACCTGCTCGATGAGCGCGGATTGTGCGCGGCTGGGGATCGGGCCGACCACGGGGCAGTAGCTGCCCATGCGGCTGTTGAGCGCGTCGGTCGCGGTGCCCCATGAGTACCCCTTGCGAATATGGCGGTGCCACATCAGGCGGCGCATTCCATGGCGCCAGGCTCGGGTGCGGTCGGTGACGCCCTCTACACGGATCGTCTCGACGCGCTCCGGCGGGGCGGAGGAGAGACGGCATTCGACGGTTTCGACCGTACCGGTGGCAGCGCTCTGGTACTCCACATCAACGCCGTCGTAATCGTCGGGCCGGATCGTCCGAACGGATTTTGTCAGCAGCGCATCGGCGCGCATGTTCTGCGGGCTGTACATCTGCTCCAGTTGGGTGCGTGGCTCGTCGCGCACGGGCACCAGCACTTCGTCCCAGGTCAGCTCGGCAAAGCCTGCTTGCAAGGCGCGTTGCAGGACGGCTTTCACCGTGTCGTCGCTATCGTGGTTGTAATCGAACGTGTCGCCACGGGCCGTCCAGGTTTCGTGCAGGCGCTGCAGCTCGTCCATGTCGATGTCGTCGTCGGTGATGCCCACCTGGTTAGCCGCGTTGCGCACCCAATCCGCGATGGCCCGTGTGGGTTGGGTTGGCCCCTCCATCGTCGGCAGAATCGCCGTGGGCACGCAGGTGATGCGGTTCTCGCTGCGGGCCGAGAGTGCGTCACTGCCAATGATCGTCATGGCCAGCACCGTGATGTCGGCGTAGCTGCTGGGGTATTCCGAGAGCCGAGAGCTTAGCTGGGTCCAGTGCAGCTCTTCGAAGGCGCGCACGTCGGTATTTTCGGGGTTCATCCGTCGTAGGCGGGCCTCAACCGCCATGGGGTTTGGCAGGTCAACGCCCACGGTGAAGCCCAACTGGTCGCGGGTCTGGCCGCCTATCACCTGCTGCTGGAAATTCCAGGTCTCGGTGCCGATCTCACGCCACTGCAGCTCCACCTGCTGCTCGCTGTAATCCACCCCGCCATCGTCTCGGCCATAACCGAACCCACGCGGTGCGATGATGGTGGCCTCGATGCGGTCTACCAGGGTGCCGGCCTTTTGGGCTTGGAATGGCCCCAGCCACTGGCCCTCTGAATAGATACTGTCTACGACTACGCGCCAGTTGCGGTGATAGCGCGTCGCGCTCCAGCCCAACCAGGCCGTGTCGGGGCTGCCGTTCGCCAGCAATTTTTCAACCGTGATCGACTGGCCAGACATGCCGATGATGCGGTATCGAGCGCCCAGGCGGTCTACGGTCACCTGGTACGTTCCTGCCGTCGGCCCCGTCACAGGCGAGAGGTCGGGGTAGCTGAGCGTCAGCTGCGTGGACGTGACGCTGTGCACGACGTACTCGCCTTCGATGCCGCTGTCGCTCATGACGATGCTGTCACCCACAGCCAGCCCCAGGTCAGCAAACTGGCCCGTGAAGACGGCTCTCACATCCGGCGCAGTGGGTGCCGAGGCCACCACCTGCCGCTGAATCAGGATGTTGAGCAATACGCCGACGTCCCAGTCGCTAGGGATTTCAGCAGGCGCGAGCACAGTGATCTCGCTGGCGTCCACGTCGATGTATGACGCCGTCAAACGGTCGGTGATGTTGTTGATGCTCTGGAGCTTGAGCCCTGCCTGCCCGTTGCCTGCCGCGCCCACCTCGGGCGCGACGTACCAGATTTGGCTTGCTGAGTGGCCGGTGATGTTCTCTCCAGGGCCGAACGCCTGCCAGTTGATGTCATCGCCGAACGCCGTGATCGGGGTTTCCCCGACGCGTATCTGCGACGCGGGCAGCAGGTAGGGGCCCCAGCCCACGCACAGCAGAATATCCACGGCCTTGACGCGGGGGTCCAGAAAATAGGAGCGCGGCGGGGCCAGGTAGTAGGGTGCGATTTTGGTTTGCCCTGCCACCTGATTGATAACGCCGTTGAGCTTGGGCCGATTGACGGTCACGCTGGGATCGTTCAACTGCGCGCCCTGCTCGATGTTGCCGTTCGCGTTGAGCGTGGGGATGTCGGGCATCAGCCAGCTGAACACCGAGCTGAACAGGTCAACGACGGCATTGAACACGC
Organism: Vreelandella olivaria; assembly: GCF_023507745.1. GTDB lineage: Bacteria > Pseudomonadota > Gammaproteobacteria > Pseudomonadales > Halomonadaceae > Vreelandella > Vreelandella olivaria_A. Next base: position 9,783 of record NZ_JALPZO010000061.1, read on the forward strand.
TGCTGATCGCCCGACGCTGTGGATTGATGTAGAGATGCACGACGGCATCGCCGCCGAGCGATACCGCGCCGTATTGCTCCGGCGGCACCACCTGCCCCCGCGCCGTCTCTAACTCCACCTCCCACGGGTTGTGCTGGGGGTTGTCGGCGTAGCTGGGCACATTGGCCAGCAGCCACTCCAGCAGGGTGCCCTCGGCCACCTGGTGCATTTCCAGGGGCAGCGTGGCCCCACGCGCATCACTGCGCAGCAGCGAGGGGTACACCCGAATCTCACTCATGTATAGAACTCCACGCGGGAAAAATCGCGGCAGAATTGCCGTAGCGGCTGCCACCGAACGTGTTGATCGACGGTGCACTCCAGCGCGCCCAGACGGCCACCCACGGCCACCAGCACTGCACAGTGCAGCGCCAGGGCACCGGTGTAGCACAGTGCCATGGCCCCCGCCTGCGCCTCGCAGGGCTGTAGGCCATCGCGCACCTCAACCAGCGAGCGAGACACACGGCGGGCATCCGTGGTGGCCACACCCGCATAGCACGGCAGCGTCGCCAGGCCGAACTGCTCAGCCCGCACGGCGCGCACCAGGCCGTAGCAATCGAACCGCCGAACGCCGCCCACGCACTCGCCACGCCCGCCGTCGTGGTAGCGGGCATCTCGGTAGTGATCGAGCATGAACACCTCAGAACAGGGCGACGCCTGGGTAATCGTGGGCCGTGAAGCGCCCTTGCAGGAAACGACGGGATAGAATGTCGCGGTAGGTGCAGGGCACCTGCAGCGTTCCATCCGGCAGGAATTCCGGCGAATCTACCGTCATGACCTTGGGCCGCTGGGCGGGGGCGCTCAGGTCGTTCGAGGCGTACATGCGCAGCGTCAGCGTGATGATCTCCCCCGCCTCGACTGCCGCCTCGACCAGTTCCTCGGCATCGGCAGTGACGCCGCCGATAGCAAACACCAGCCGCTGCTGGCCGCTGTCGTTACGCGCAGGCAGGGCAATATCGAGGCCGGAGCCCACATAGGTGGCCTGCTGGCCACCCTCGTGGGTTACGGTTATATCGTCCCAGCCGGGGCAATAGCGTATCGCATCGGGCCACGCGGGGCATGTAAGTTCAAGGCAAGGGATGCGGTAGATCGTGGGGTCGTGGCCGCTGTGGATTTGGGAGAGGATGGTCATAGCTGCCTCAGGGTATATTGATACCGCGACGTGCAAGATCGGAACGAACCGCGCTGAACTGCTGAGCAAGATCATCTAGGCTTAACATCGAGTTCCATTGAGCGGCGTAAGCAACATCTCCATTGAACGCGTAGCTAGGCGCTCCAGGCACTCGACCGATGCGAGTTGTTTTTTCAGAAGGCACAAAAGCTTCATTTGATGGGTGTTGCTCTGAGCGGAAATTGTCTGTACTCCCAACAAAGAAGCGCTGGGTGCGGCTGGCAACATCATATTGATGCGCAAACAACAGCCATTGGCCAGGTGTATAACTGACGCCAGGGATGCTGAGACCAAAGTTGCGGTGTGTCGAAGGGCTGCCTGGCTGGACAACCGCTATCGCACAAGAAAGCGCAGGATTTCCACTGGACAATGCGAACCAAACATTGGTGCCAACTCGAAAATTGATAGCGCTATTAAGCTCAAATGTTCCGATCGGGACGCCAGCGCCTGGAATGCTTGGACGGACAACACCCAAAATAGTAAACGACCCCTCTGTTAAAACGCCTGTATCTGCATACTGCGAGGAATCACCGCTAAACAGCAGTCCGTTGGTGTCGGGAGAAATACCACCAAATAGCGCTGCATTATTGCCAGCAGGGCTGCTGTCTTCCAGCGCGACTGCCCCCACAGGGAGCATGCGATACCGGTACTGCACACCTGGCACCAATGGGGTCAGAATAGGCAATGCTGGGTTAGTAACACTCACACCTGTCAGTTGAAAGGCGGCTGTTTTAAGCATGATCGACTCCTTTGTCGAAGTGAATAAGCCAATTGTAGAGCGGGTAAGGGTTTCCAATTGCGTCTGTGAAATGACTCACAGTTGAATCGGAGTCACGCAAGCAGCCTCTTGCGCCAGTAGTCGGGCCAGCCGAATTACCGGGGATGCCTGAATAAGCATATTTAACCCGCACATCACCCACGGGCTCGTTAACGGTGAGGATGCGGATGCGATCGTCGATAAGTTGAATATCTGAAATACCGATACGGCCGGTTTGGTCCCACACTTCAAACCCGTAATCACCAGGATCTGTCACCATCTCGGTATCCAGCACCAGAGGTGCCTCGGGAATCCAGAACTCCACTTGAATGATTCGACCCTGCCGAGTGATTCGACGCGGTGATAGTGGGCGCCAGACCTCCTGTAAACGTTGGCTATTAGCCACTGTGATGTTGGCGAGCACTTTCCCGATGAGCGCGCCCATCCAGCGATACCCATGGTTCGTAAGGTGCACACCGCCGAAAGTTTCTAAGTGGTAGATAGGAGTGGCAATCACAATGTCGCCGTCTTGTTCGGCTGCCAGTTGCTGCCCAATCGACGCACGCACATGGCTTTCGCCGTAATACGTAGCCCCTGCTGTTTGGTACGTCACCAGAGGAATACGGGCAGCCTGTGAGGCAATCGCTCTCACGTCCGTATTCCACTGTTGCTTCAACTCGATCAGCAGGCGCGCATAATCTTCAGGGGCTAGATGGGAGGCGTCGTCACTTTCCCCTTGAATCCATACCAGTGGATAAGCCCCATACACTCTCGCTTCCGCTTGAGTGATCGCCAGGGCCGCTTTTGCCTGCGCAATGCCAGCTTTGTATGGGTAGTACGTTCGTTCTCCGGTAGGCCGATAACGCACACCGTCCCGTAGCAGAGTCTCGATGCGAGAACCGCCCACGCCATTGGAGCTAATCAGGGATGTCCGGCCGGTCATTAAAGACAATTGGGCAGCAAGGCCACTGGCGGGCGTTTCTCGGTCCACTTCCTGCAGTGGAACCAATGAATCTAACTGACCGTTTTCGGGATAGTTGGGCTCATTCTCCATCAGCTCTTCCTGGCGAATACCTGAGACAAACATCTGATTGCCAAAAGGATCGACAGGGCTTAATGCAGGCGAGCCAGACTGCCCATTTGAAAGTGATTGACCAGAAATTGTGATGTGGAGACAGTCAGCCACGGGGGGCAAATAGAGTACGGGTTCGCTCACGCTTGGTGGCTCAGAGACACCTGGTAGGTACAGCACGCCATCATGTTTGATGCCACACAGCACAGATCCATAGCTGTCTGCAATTGCTAGTGCAAACTGCTCGTCGGCATATAGCCACGGTGCAACACCCGTCCGAACTTGTGACTCAGTAAATAACGTTCCATTGCGGCGCACTCCCCAGACGACACCGCCCATGTCATCGCTGATCGCTAAGGCAAAATTCTCATCGGATGAAAAATTGAGCTCGATACCCGCATTGCCCATGTAATTCACTAACAACTGGGTAATGTCAGCCACTAGCGAGCCATCCGACTCCTTAACGCCAATCAGTATCTGCCCCAGCGCGTCTAACACAATGGCTCGAATGCCGCTCTCGTCTTCATCGACCTCTTTTAATACGCGATCAAAATACGCTGACGACAGAATTTCAAAGCGTTTAACCGCCTCACCCGAAACGTTCTCGTACCGAACAATCAACTCCCCTTCTGCCACGTTGAACTGAGGGTTTCCACTAGCTAAACCATCTGCCAGCGTCTCGTAGGTTTCTGCGGCAATGAACGCCGAGTCTCTAGCTGATTTGGCCTCAGCTGCTGACTCGGCAGCCCTATGAGCCAGTCCTGTAGGGTCAATAGCCGATTTTAGTGTGGGGCGCTCTACACCGAATCTATCCCTCCATGTTGCGCTCTGGCTATTCATCGTCTGATCGAGGTTCTTGGTGTTATCCGACCTGTCGCGGGGGTCGTCGCTGTCGATGGGGTTTCCGGTGTTAAAACGGCTCATGCGTATCTCCAGGCATAAAAAAACCGCCTCGGTGGGCGGGTGTTTAATCGGGTCTGCGGTCAGTCGCTGGGCGGCCAATCTCGGTTCATGTTGCGGTCGAAGATGCTGCTGTAGAGGACCTCGTCGGGGAACTGGGCCTCTTCGGCGCTGATGATGGGCGGGCGGTTCATCTGCAGCTGCGCGGTGAACTCCCAGAGTCGCCCGTTGCCGCCGCGCGAGTTGGCCAGCGGCGTGGGGCCGGTGTACAGCTCGGCGAACTCCACTTCGTCATACTGCTGGATGCCCAGGGGCGTCAGCAGCAGCATGCTGAACGTGAGCACGCCGCTGTTCAGGGTGCGCCAGTAGAACCCTTCGAACACCTGGGCCTGGCTCGGCCGTATGCGGAACTTGGCAGTGATGCGCGTGGGGCCCGGGGCGTGCAGGATCTCCTTACGGGCGTGGCCATTGCCCAGCGCGGTGCGCAGCACGTTATCGGTGTGCTGGAGGCCGTAATCGGCCCGCAGGGGCATAGGCAGGCCGCTGGGGTAGCTGATCGTCATTAGGTCGCCCTGGTGTTGAGTCCGTATTTGCTGGCCAGCGCTTTGTGCGCCTTGCCGTCGCCCATGATGTTGGCGACGAACACGTCGATAATGCGCTCGCCGTCTGGGCCGTTGCGTTCTTCGACCTGGCCAGCCCGGCGGGGGTTTTCGTAGAGGTTCACACTCACGCCACCCGAGGATTCTCCCGGGCGGTTGAGCTGCTGTTCTACCCGCGCCAGCAGGGCATCGGTATTGTCGAGCGCGGCATCCATGCGGGCGCTGGTTTCGGGGGTAGTCACCCGCTCGCCTTTTCGCAGGTTCCAGGTGCCGCTTTCGGGCACCGACATGATGCCGTCGTGGGCCTGCCCCACTAGCTGGGTGCCGGAGATATTGGAGACCAGACCCGCCGTGGCGGAGGCCACCGAGGCAATCGCAGCCAAGTTGGCGGGCCATGGGTTTGCAGCCGCCATGGCCATGCCGGTGTTGATGGCCACGATAGACTGGGCCATGCCCGCCGCTTTCTGCACGGCGAACATGGCGCGGTAGATGCCGCTCTGCTCGCCTGCAAACGTGCGGGTAATATCCGTGAGGTCGGAAAACACCGATTCAGCGGCGGCCAGCTGGGCGATCTGACGGGCATGCTCGATGCGCGCCAGCTCGGCCTGGTGTCGCTCCTGCAACTCGCGCTCCTGGGCGTCCCATTGCTCGTTGAGGTCGGCCCGCTCCTGGCGATACTGCGCCAGCATGCCGAGCTGGGCGTCGTACCACTCTTGCAACTGCTCTTCGGCCTCGCCGATGCGCGCCAGCTCGCTGAACGGCCCGCCCACCACCGGGCTTAGGCCGCCGAAGCTGGGCTCGTTATCAAACGATGCCGCCGCAATCCGCGCGGCAACATCGGCATACTCTTCGCTGGAGACATTGACAGCATCCAGCACCGCCAGGCGCTCGCGCATCTGATCGGTCAGGCGCTCTTCGTTGGTGCGCAGGTCCAGCAGCAGGTTCTGGTAGGCCTGGGCGGCTTCTTCCTGCGATTCGTAAGCGCTGATGGCCTCCAGCGCGGCACGGGCGGCGGCGAGCTGGGAGTCGGTGGCGCCGTCTTGCGCCAGCTCGAACAGGCGCACGGCCTCTTGTGTCATGCCCAGGGTGGCCGCCTGACGCTCGAGCGCGGCCACCTGATTGGCAATGGCATCGACGGCGCTGCGGGCCGAGCTGCTGCTGGGGGCAGTGTCGCCGATGTCGCCGCCGTCACCGCCGATGAACTGCCCGGGATCATTACTGATGCCCGCCGCCAACTCGTCAGCAGCGGCCCGAGCCTGCGCGATAAATGCGTTTAGCCGCTCAGAGGGTGCAGTACCTGCCGCCAGCTCGTTCAGTTCTGCTCGGGCGTTTCGAATAGCGCGCTCCAGCGTCTCTACCTGGTCACGCATGCCGTAAACCAAGTCGGGCTGGTTGGCAAAATCGATGTCGATGCCCGGGATACGATTGAGAGTGCCAATCAGGTTGTTCAGGGCGTTAACCGGCCCCTCGACAATCGCTGTGGCCGCCGAGGCCATCGAGCGCACTACCACCAGCAAAAACTCCCGGGTCGTAATGCCAGCGGTTTGAATGGCATTATCGATCTGCCATACGGCATCGAGGAACGTGCCGAGGTAGATGATCGACGTATCGACGCCCTGCTGCACGGCGGACTGCATGCCACCGACAGAGCGAGCAGCGTCATTGAAGTAGTTGGCCACCTCAAGAACGATAGGGGCCAGCTCGACAGCCAAGGCGTTTCGGGTCGATTCTACCAGGCGGCCGCTTCGACTTAGCGCATCGTTGGCGGCCTCGATGGCAGCAGCATCCACCATGGAAACGGATAGCCCGAAATCATCTACCTCTTGGCGGGCGGCACGAATAGCATCGCCTCCGCGCATGAACATCTCCGTGGCCCCGCGCTGTTCGAAACCGAGCTGCTGCAGGTGGCGCGCGGCCTCTTGAGACGATACGCCAGAATCGCGGATGCGGTCGGCCACGTAGGCCAGCCGCTCGTCCACATCCATGTCACGCATCTCCTGCAGGTTGAGCTTCAGGCGCTCTACCGTGCGCAGCGCAGGCCCGCCGTTCATTTCTACCGCACCCAGGCGGCGGTTCATGCGGTTGAGCGAGCCCTCCAGCCCGTCAATACCCGAGTCTGATGCCGCAATGTTGAGGGTGCGCAACCCATCAATTGTGCCATCGAGAGATCTGGCGAGCTTGGCCTGAGCGTCAATCGCCGTCATTCCCTCACGGGTCATGGCTGCAATGCCGCCCGCCGCTGCACCCGCCGCTGCACCCGCCGCTGCCACCCCCACCGCTATTTTCTTGAAGTCATTCACCATGGAATTGGTGGTGCGTCTTGTGCGGCGCTGCGCCTGGTCCATCGGTCCCAGGAAATTCCCCGTTTTCAGCACCATGTCCAGCGTTAGACTGCCAAGCGATCTGACGGACATACAAACTCCAGGCGTAAAAAAACCCGCCGAAGCGGGTTTTATGGTTTTCAGTCAGCGTCAACTGTTGTTTCTAATGGCGCGCTGGTTCTGCATGTATATGTCAATGGTGCCTTCATATATTTCATTCAGCACCGTAAACATCACCCCAAAAAGAACAGACGCCATCGCCTGAACAACACACGCCATAATGACCGCCATATTGATCTTTGTGACGGCCTCACTTTGAAGATGAGCGTTAAGCTCAACCGCTTGATACGTGCCAAACTGAAGCCCAAGCCACACCGAGGCAATGACCGAGGCGGCGGCGACGATCCAAGCCATGGTGACCATCCAGCGCCATTTTTTCTTCAAGCCTTCCATCTGGTCACCTTACTATTCTTCTTGGGATACAATACTGTCACCATCAGCATCATCAAGACGAACGGTTGTAACTGATAGCTCTGCATCTTCAGGTATTGAAGGATTTGCCCATGGCCCAAAGCTATTAGGTGACAAAGTCCAAGTTAAAGTCTCCCCCGGCTCAATCCCGCCCGGTATAGTGTAATTAAAGCTCTCCCGCACCCATGGCACGCTTCGCCCGGGGCTTTTTAGCACACCCTCGAAATAAGCTCTTGAAACCGCATGTCCCGTTCTATTTGTTACCGTAAGTTCAATAACAGGGTTTTTGCCATACATGCCTTCTCTGAAATAGAACACTGCCTCCTGAACAATGAAGCCATCAAGACTCGCGCTCAAAATATCATTGTTTCTTTCAGGCTCTTGATCGTTAATATTGATGGCAGAACCCATGATCTCTGACGCAGTCATTTCCAATATTTCTGACATTGCTTCATTTTGTGCAATCTCTATCTCAGATTCAGACATATTTCCAAATTCAATAAATGACCTTTCACCCATCACTTTAGATAACATTAGCGAAGCAAGCCCTTGCTGAAAAGCTATTGCCTCTGATTCGCTCATGCCGTCTAGCATCTCAGAAATAGATGCATTGAAAGCCTCCTCGACCTCATTACCACCTTCCGCAAGCACAAGCGAACTTTGACCCAGCGCAAGAGAAGCAAGAGCAATGCAGACCGCAATTTTCCGAAAGTCCTTTTTCAGCCCTCCCACCAGCGCCGCAACAATCTTCCAAACGATGCCCATTTACCACCCCCGCTTTCACCTTCATTGCACCGCTTGCTATCTGTGCGCCAGCCCAAGTGATTCAACTCAACCCAGCCACCGCACCCTTCGCAAAGCTCCATATAGGTCTCGCCCGGCTTGCAGAGCCCGCGAAAATGCTTTGCTGCCACCTTCTCGCCAAACAGGCTAGCAGCGCAATCTCGACAGTATTCAGCCACGACAAGCCCCCGTTGAGTCAACCCAACAGGGAACGTAGCGCAATTGGTTAAGTTTGGCTAGTTGTTGCGAGGCTCCAGCACCTGGTAGGGCTTGCCCTCGCCTTCTGCCGCGTATTCGTTGTACTCGCTAATGGCAGCCATCAGCTTGGCGTTGGCCTGCTCCAGCGCCTTTGTATGGCGGTGCAGTTGCTCGGCATCCAGGGTGTACACGACCTGGCTGGGCGCGTTGGCGCCCAGGGTGCCGTGGAGCTGGCGGCGGATGGCGACAACGGCCTGATTCCGCGCCAGCGTTAGCGCGTCGATCTCTTCTTTCAACTTGGTGCAGCGGCCAATGGCTTCGTAGTTCGGCATGCCGTTGTCTCCTGATTACCGCGCCAGCGTGGTTTGCAGGCAGGTGGTGGTTTTGGCCAGCGAGCCGACGAAGTTCTGAATGTGCGCCAGCTTTTCCTCTGCCTTGCGCTGCTGGATGCCACGGGTTTGGCATAGGTGCGTGAGGGCTTTCAGCTCTTCCTGAATACCGGCCACATTGCCCACTTTCAGAGTGGCACCGGTGCGGGCGGCTTCCAGCAGTTGCTTGATGAGGCGGCGAATGTCGGAGTAGTACATCGCATCCATCCCCACCAGGTGGTGTTCCTGCCATTCGTTCCATGGGCGCGTGAGCGGGTAGTCGATCTGCTCGGCGGTGGGCGCTGGCAACGCGGCCTTGCCCAGGTACTCGCCTTCCAGCGTCATGCGGTGGATGTACTCGACGGCCTCGGGCAGTTGCTCGGGGGTCAGTTCGTCGATGTGCTCCACATTGAACCGGTGGTGCACCAGGCTGTAGGCCGCGCGAAGGCCCGCCCGCTCGTCGGGGGTGGCGGTGCGCAGGTTGACGGCCTGGCCTTTCTGCCAGTAATCGCTGAGCACCTCGAAACACTCTTCCTGGTACTCGACCAGCTTGCTACGCACTTCTGGCTTTACGCGTGAAGCATCCACACCAAACAACCAGCCATTCAGCTTGGTGAGCGGCAGTGTTAGGGACTTCTGAAGACCGCCTTTTGAAGGGGTGGTTATGATAACCACCCCTTTGGAAAGCACAGGATGGCGCAGGATACGCTGACGCTGTGAGCGCCAATCAAGACCGATGCTTTGGCAAATCGTTTTCATGGCTACACGCACCACTCCCTCAACATTGAAGGTGGGGATCTTGGCGCCATGGAAGTTGATAGAAACTGGAGAAGCTGCAAGTGCTGACATGGTGAGACTCCTTTTGCTTAGTAAAGAGTCCGCCACCAACCTTCCTACAGAATGGAGGCGAACCGTACGCGGGGTAGGAAGACCGGAGCAAAAGGAAACCCGGCACACCCGAAGGTGTCCCACGCACGGCCCGCCATAACGGGCACAAAAAAAGCGCCTTTGGGCGCTGTGCGCCTTTTGCTTTGCCAGGGTTCCTACACCCGAGCCACTGATTTTGCAGCGGCAAGGGAATGTTGGCCCAACTCGGCGCAGGCGTCAAGCTGCCTGTTCATTATGGCGGCGTTGCGGGCCGTTCCCAACCCTACGTATTGACCTGTTTACATCCACAGCTACCCCCAGTTCTCCATGGCATATTCCATGGTGGTTTCGGGTTGGTCGGCGTGGGGCATCAGCTCTGTGAGCTTGATGGCGGGGCTGCCTTGCTTGCGGTGCATGTTGGCCTGCTGGCAGGCCAACAGGGCGGCGGCGCGTTCGATGCGCATGCCGGGGTGCAGGCTGCCCCGCTTACGGCGGTACGCTACCCAGCCGAGGTATTCGGGGTGGCTGAGCGTGACTTGCGCTTTTTCGATGGTGTTGCCGCCGATGCCGTTGAGGACGAGTTCGTGCCAGAGCTCGTCTTCGTCGTCGAGCTCTGGCGGGGCTTTCCCAGCCCGCTCACTTCGCCAATCACTCGCAGCAGTTCATTGGTGAGCGGTGCGCTCAGGGGGCCGCGTGATGGGTCGGCCTCGCCCAGCACGTCGGCCACCGTCATTACCGGTTTGCCTGCTTCGTCCACGATGCAGTGGGCGATGCGGGCGGCCAGCGGGTCGCCCTGGAGCTGGGTGTAGACGATGTCGCTCTTGGCGGTGGCGTAAGAGAGCGGCAGCACGAACACCGTGGCCTGAAACTCCTGGCCTTCGTGCTTCCACTGGATCTCTTTTTGCACCGGTTGCCGCGACACGAAGCCGCTCTGGGCGGCCAGCGTTTCCAGATTGAACGGTGTCATTCTTCACCCCCGCCACTGCCGTTGCTGTCGCCGTTCTTGTAATGCCAGGTGCCGCGCCCGCTGCGCTGCAGGCTGCCGGAAACGGTCACGTTGGCATTAAGCTGGAAATCGAACGGGAAGTCGGCGACGTAGGCGCGGCAGTGATAGAACGTTCGGGTCGTGGGGATCGTCACCTCAGCGCTTTCGCCCGAGCCTGTAATGGTGGGGGCGATGTCTGGCGTACCGTCGGAGAACCCCACGTACCAGTTCATGGTGGGCGTGGCGGAGCCCTCGGCCAGTTCCTGCAGCAGTCGGTGCGATTCTTCGCCTGGGTCGGCGTTGATGGACATGGTGCCCTGGCCAGGCTGCGCCAGCCCCGCTTCGTACTGCATGGCGTCCAGCTCTTCCAGGTCGGTGGTCTCTACCTGGCTGCGCGGACTGCCGCCCGGGTTGAACGCGGTGCAGCGTTTCAGGCGTACAATTTCGCCCGTTTCCGGGTGCTGAAAAAATACGCTGGTGCCTTTCGTGAGCATGGGGTGTTCCTCTTATTGCGTGGGGTGGTACCAGCTCACATCAAAGCTGGTGGTTTCGAGCTGGGTGTTGGGCTCGGTGGACGTGCCGCCGAGGCGTTCGATGTAGCAGTGGGGCTCCAGGGCGCGCCGTAGCGCGTTGAGCACGGCGGTCACGCTGGCGGGCGTGGTGCCGTAGATGTCGATCTGGATGTTCCAGTCATCCACGTCGGGCGGCTCGTCCAGGTAGTTTTCAGGCACGCCGTTCAACACCTGGTACACGGCGTAGGGCGTGGCGACGTTTTCAGGAGCCTTGCCGAACGGGAAGAGCCGTGTCGGCCCAACGCCCAGCAACGCGGTTACCCCCGCGTTGGCGGCGCAAATGGCAAACAGTGGGGGCATAGTGGTTCCTTTAGCGCTGCCCGCGCTTGATGGCGCGGTCGAGTGCCTGGTTGTAGGCGGTGATGAATTCGCTGGTGGCAGCCTGGATGTTTTCGCTCAGGGCACGGCGCATAAAGGGTTGAGCAGGCGCTGGTGCCACCTCTTTTCCAAAGAACTCTCCTGACTCAATGTTGGCCAAGGCGCCATCTCCCTTGGCTTGAACCGCTCCACGGCCAAACTCGATAAAGCGCCAGTGAAAGGTATCCCCTCCCGGATTACCTGCGCCCTTTCCCTTCACCTCGCCGCTGGCGGCGGCATAGCCACGAGCACCGCCCAGCACGCCCACTCGAAACACAAGGTCGCCCAAGCGGCGAAAATCCTTTGGCGAGAATCGAACGACTATGTTGTCGGCAATACTCTCCGGGCTTTCGGGATCATCAACCCGACGAGCATTCTCTCTTGCTCGATCTCGAATCAGGTTGGACGCCTTGCGCATGGCAAAGCGCCCACCCTTTCGGCGCAGGTCGTAGCTGATGCCGTCCATGCGCGCCAGCAGCGGCTCCAGGCCCTCGACGTTGGCGGTGACGGGGTCAACCATCGTTCACTCCCTCGCTGTACGGCAGCGTCAAATACTCCCGACCGCTGCGGTTGTCGGGCAGCACGCCTTCAATGTTGTAGATCGTGTTGCCCTTGCGCACGCGCATGGTGCTATCCACCTGCAGCGCTGGGCGGTAGCGCATGACCAACTGCCCTTTTACTTCGCTCTGCGCCGCCTGCGCTGCCATGAACGCCCGCACACTGGCAGGCTCAATGGCCATCCACGCCTTGCCAACCTCGACCCAGCCCTTGACCATGGCGCCCGAGTCGGGATCTTGCTCTTCGTTGCCGGGGCGTTCGATGGTGACGCGGTGGCAGAGTTTTCCGGCTTGCATTTACTCCACCCGACCGTATTTCTTCAGGCGTTCGTAGGTGCCGCGTGTGAGGCGCATTTTCTCGCCCGCTTCCTTGCACACGCCGCCGTCACAGTGGCGGGTTTTCAGCGTGGCCCACACCCATCCAGCCGTGCCCTTCTTGGCGGATGCTGGGGGAGGCGGCACATTTTCAGGAGGCGGCGCTGGGGGTGGCTCATCTTCGGGCGCCGCGCCTTCTGGGGGTGCGGGTTTTTCGGGGCTGGTCGTCTCGGTAGCGGTTTCTGCTGCCGGGTCGGCGGCGGTTTGACCTGCTGACTGCGCGGCCGTTTGGGCAGCTTGAACGGTGGCAGTTTCGGTCTTGGCGGCAGGCTTCGTCGCTTGGGCAGTCTCTTTCTTGGCAGCCATGGGGCCTCCTAAAAGAAGTAGTGGCGGTAAGGCTCAATCAGTGCCTTCACGCCCATGGGTAGCTCTGAGGTGGTGCCGTGTACCACGCTCTCCCGATTGGCGTACCAGTGGCCAATCAGCAGTAGCATGGCGGTACTGATGTCGTCATCGAGCACCAGGGCATGAGGATTGTTCGGGTTCCCGCTCGCATCCTTGGGCACTGCCGAGGCGGTGGCGTAGAGCGTTCGCCCTGTGTGGTTTTCGACCATACGGGCGGCGGACCCGCTGTAGGTTTCCAGCAGCGCATCGTCTTCGTCGTCGTCCGGCTCAAGCCGGACGTGCTGCTTAATGATGTCCAGCTCGAGCATGATCGACTCCGTTATTCAGCCGCGCCGCGTAACGCCTTGATGGCCGCCACGTCTTGCAGTACGCAGTCAAAGCGGTGGAAGGCGAGGAAGCCGGTCTGATCGAACTCGGCATAACGCTCAACCAGACGCTTCAGCACCATGTAGCGGATGCGGCGGATGATGAACTGCTGGAAGTCGCCCGCGTACATGAACTTGGCGTTGGCTGCCAGGTCGGCAATGGCCTGATCGATGAAATACTGCTTGCCGAGAATGGTGGCAGGCACCACGCCTGCGACCGCTGGCAGCCACAGCGGGCGGCCTTGCAGGTCTTCCATTTCCGTCATCAGCTTGAGCGTGTTGTCGTTCATGCCGATGCGGAATCCAGGGGCGCGACGGTAGGCAGGGTCAACCGAGTGAATCAGACCGTTCACCTCTTTCCAGGTGAATTCGTCAGTGGCGGCCGCCGTGGTCACTTGCGTGACGGACGCCTCCAGACCCTTCGGCTGGAGCGGCGTGCCAGCGCCAGTGCCCTTCACCAGGTAGCGGGCTTCGCCGCGACCCAGGCGTGAGCCAATGCGAGAGGCCAGAAAGCCCTCAATGTCGATGCCGCTGTCTGACAGCAGCTCGTTGGACACGCGAATGACCTTGGAGCTGAGCTTTTTGCCGCCCAGCACCACTGTACCGAACTCAACGTCCTGCTCGGTGGTTTCTGTGTTTTCGCCCAGCAGTTCGCCCTCTTCCGCCGTGCCGTCGCTGGTGGGCCAGTCGAGCGGGTTGCCGCTGTCCGTCGTGAGGATCTGCGCCACCCCTGCGAGGCCACCATAGTCTTTCATGGCTTCGTGAATACGGTTGAGCATTTCACGGGGGACCGTGTAGCCGCCCTTTTCGTTGGGGTTTGTGGCGTTAGCGCGCATTTCCTGCAGGATCTGACGCTGCTCTTGCGTCATTTCTGCCGCGCCATGGCGCAGGAACGCATCGAACGCCTGGGCGCGCTGCTCGTCCGCGCTGCCGCCTGCACCGTGCTCGTCGCCGCTTTCGCCGCCGTTAGCACCGCCTTGGCGGCGGAACTCTTCGGCAAAGCGGTTGTCGGCGTCGCGCAGCTCTTCTTCGCGCTCGATCTTAGCGTTCAGCGCATCGATGTCGCTTTTCATCTGCTTCCAGGTGGTGCGCTGTTCATCGGTCCAAGCGTTGTCACCAATGGTTTCGTTCAACGCCCGCATGTCTTTTGCAATGGCGTTGTATTTGGCTTTCAGTTCGGCGAGTGTCATGGTTTGGCCTCAAGCTCCGATCATGTCTAAAAAGCGCTCGCGGGCGCGGCGCTGGTTGATGGCACGCTGAGCAAGACCCTTGATCTCGCTGCAGCGTGCTTCTAAGGAGCGCGCTGCGGCGCCCGCGTCTTGGTAGGCCGGATATGTCACGGGGGACACATCCAGCAGGCGGCTGAATCGGTTGATGGTGCGCACGATCAAGCCGTCTTCGTCTTCGCGCCATTCGTCGCCGTCCGGGGCAACGCGAAACGCAAAGGAGCTTCCGGTAATGTCGCCGCGACTCAGGGGCGCTAGCACCAGGTCGCGGACGGTCTGAGTGTCGGGCGGAGTGATTTCGTAGCGCAGGCCTTCGGCGTCAATCGATAGCGCCAGCGTGCTGCTTCGGGTGCGCCCCAATACAAAATTGGCGTCATGATTAAACAGTGCCCGCACGTCATCGCCCAGTACGTCATCGAACGCGCCGGGGGCGATCTCCTCCTTGAACAGGCCCATGATCATTTCAGAGCGTTTGTTGAACACAGCGCCGTGGCCAATGATGCGGGCGGGCTGCCCTTCTTCGATTTCCGCGCGCACCTCACAGGCCAGCGCGCGCTTTTCGGTCTCGCTCATGAGGTGGGTTCCTCTTCGTTGGGTTGGCCAAGCTGGCTAAGCGGCTGGGCGTTGACGCTCATCAGCATGTCGCTGAGGCCATCGCGGGGGTTCATGTCCTCGAGGGCGCGCACTTCATTACGGTCCAGCCAGCCGTCGGTGATGCCGCGGTGGTAGAACTCGGCGCGCTCTTTCGGGGTGCCGCGCAGCAGGCCTGCGACGTTGAACTTGACGTAGTAACCCGCCGCCCGCTCACTGCGCGTAAACACGCGGCGGTTAATCTCTTCTTCCCAGTTCTTCACCCAGGGCATGATGGTGTGCCGCACGAACTGAATGGCCTGCTCACTAATGTTGCTGAAAGTGGCTTTTTCCAGGTCGTTGATCATGTGCGCGGGCACGTTGAAGATGCCGGCGATTTCCGAGCGGTTGAACTTACGGGTTTCGAGGAACTGGGCGTCTTCGGGTGGCACCGTGATCGACTTGTAGTCGAGGTCGGCAGGCAGCATGAGCGTTTTGTTTTCGCTGCTGCGCAATCGGGCTACCGACTCTTTCCAGGCCTCCTTGAGGCGCTCCCAGCTGTCCTTTTGCAACTGGGTCTTCACGCCCACAATGCCCGTGGGGCGGCCGCCACCTTCGAAGAACTCTTTTCCGTATCGCTGCGCCGCCAGGCCAAGGCCGATGGTGTCGCGGTGCTGGCTAATCAGGCTTTTGCCTACGCGAAACGACGAGCCCAGGGCGCGAACGTGAATCATGTCCTCGACCTGTATGGCGCGGCTGCCGTCTTCGTCGTGATTGGTGTAGATCCAGCGGTTACCGTTTTTGACCAGATCGGTCTCCCACGGGTAGCGGCTGACCAGCTCGCGTAGCTCGCCTCGGTTGGAACGGATGATTTGCGTGTATCCATTGCCCCAGCCCAGTACGTGGGCCTGCTTGGTCTCGCGCCATTTGTAGCTGGTTTGCCAAATATTGGGCTCGTCGTGCAGCAGCCAGTACGCGGGGTGGTCCTTGGCGGCCTCGATGTTTCCCCCTTGCTTGCGCATGACCCCGAGGGGCAGCTGCGCAATGGAGCTGCTCAGCACATAGATGCAGGCGTAAACCGCTGCCAGCCGCATGGCGGAAAGGTTGTTCACCGTGATAGCCATGTCACCGCCAAAATACTCCGCCAGGTTCTGGCCGGTCAGGGGCGTGCTTGGGCTCTCGATACTGTTACGTTGGCTGGGCGATGAGAACAGGCTGTCCAGAATCATGTGCCACGCTCCTTTTCCCCTGCGCGGCGCTTGGCCGCGCGGGTTGCCGCCAACGCCAGCAATAGCAGCAGCGCGCCGCCATAGATCAAGGCGTCAGCTAGGCCGTACCGCAAAAACAGGCCGTAGTTGAGCGCCCCGAAGCCAATCAGGCCCAGGGTGTCTAGTAGAAATTGGCGCATTCACATCACCAGAATGTCGTCGTCTGTAAGGGATTCGAGAACGCTGCCACCTTCCTGGGCCGCATTCATCGCGCGGCCGATGGCCATGATCAGCGCCACCGCGCCATCGATTTTGTTGTGGCTGCCCTGCTTGATAGGGCGCACCACGTCGTCATTGCCTGGCAGGTATTTGCCCACAACGTTGCCAACACACCAGGTCATGATGGGGTGGCCGTCGTGGTGGAATCGGCCTGTCAGAATCGCCGCCTCCAGCTCTTTCATGGGGTCCGACATGTGCGTGTAGCTCTGCTGGATAGTGACCGGGTTCATGCCCGCGTCATCCAGTTGGTGCGACAGGTTGGCAGCACCGTGTGGGTCGATGCCCGACTCTTTAGCCGGGGCCTCTTCGTGGGCTTCTGTCGCTTGCGCCAGCACTTCGCGGTAATCGATCTCCGCGCCCTCGGTTTTTTCCAGCTGCCCCGCTTCTACCCATCCCTGGTACCGCTCTGCTGTCCGGCGATCCTCGTCGTTAAATACGGTCTCCTCGGGCGCCCAAAACGTTGGCCCTACGCAGTAGTAGTGGGCTTTGCCATCGATCTGTTTGGTGAACACGCGAACCATGCCGGTGAGGTCCAGCTTTCGCGCCAGGTCGAAACCGTAGTAACAGTCAACGCCCTGGAGCTTTTCGATGGTTAGCGTGCGGTCTTCGCACTTGCGCCAGGCTTCCATGTTGAAGAAGCCGCCCTTTGACGACACCCAGATATTGAGGTGTTTCGTCTTGTACTTGTTGGCAAGGCGAGCGCGTGCCACTGCCTTGTCACGCTGGCTACGCAGGTAGTCCAGCTTTACGGAAACCCCAGCATTGGGGTTGGCCTTCAAGATCGCCTCGTCAGTGGTCCAGTCGTCGCCTTCATCGATGGTGTAGATAATGGCGAACAGCTCATCATCTACGCTGATACCCTCCAGCATCTCGATGGCGCGGTCGCGCATTTCGTAACAGGGCCCGGCTATATCGAAGCCTGCCGTTGTTATTACCCATACAAGCGGCTGGGATCGGGCACCCATGCCGGTGATCATGGTGTCGTAAAGACGTGAGTCGGTGTGTTCGTGGTACTCGTCAATCAGCGACAGCGATGGGCTGGAGCCGTCGCCGGGGTCACCAATTACCGGTTCAAAAACGCTGCCATCTGTACGCTGCAGCTTCTTAGCCCAAGGCACAATGCCAAAGCGCTTGCGCAAGCTCGGTAGACGCTGGGCCATCTTTAGCGCTGGTCTAAATACCTCCCAGGCTTGTTTCTCGCTGGTCGCGCCGCAGTAGACCTCAGCCCCGTATTCGTTATCTGCACAGAATGCATAAAGCCCTGCGCCAGCCACCTTGATCGACTTGCCGTTCTTGCGCGGCACCTCTTCATAAACTTCTCGAAAGCGACGCAGGCCGTCAGCTTTGCGAACCCATCCGAAGACCATGGCAAGGCTAAACAACTGCCAAGGCTCAAGCGTGATGCGCTGGTTACCTCGCGCCCACTCGCCCTTGGTGTGGGGTAGTAACTGGACGAACTTGCACACCCGCTCGGCCTTGTCGCGGTCGAATCGATAAGGGTAGCTTTTGGCCTTGCTGGCTTTTACGTCGTTGAGGTGTCGAGCGCAGGCCTGCTTAACGTAAAGGCATGCGGGAATCTTGCCGCCCACCACGTCTCGCGCGTACTTCTGCGCCGCGTTGACGTTGGGATATGCGGCCATAGATTAGAACTCGTCGAATTCGTTACCCTCTTCGCCCCCACATTCACTGCTACCAGCACCCAGCATGCGCAGGCGCGTGAGCGGATCTAGGCCGAGCAATGAGCCGAGGCGCGATAGCTGCGCAATGTAATCGTTACGGGCAGCGACATAGGGCGACTTCTTAATACTGCCGTCGGCGGTGGTCACTACCATGCCGCCGTCCTTAGCCGCCCAGTCGGTTATTTTCAGGTCGGCCTTGATCATGTAGGCGAAGCTGTTGCAGTAAGCCAAGAGCAATGGCGCGTCTTCTGGCTCAAACGTACCGCGCTCGATGAGTATTTTGCTCTGGCTCTTCCACAGCTTGACGGCGGTTTCATCAATCAGCTCTGGCGGCGGGGCGATGCGTGAAATCGAGCTTTGGTGCTGCATCGAGGTTTTGCGTTTTCGACCACCACCCGATGCCCGAACGGGCGCGGCATTTCCCATCCGTGCCTCCGGAAAAATTTTCGTTATTTCTCGCGTAAAAAAATAAGCCTGGGGGTGCGGTGTCCGCTGGCGATGCCTGTAGAGATTTGCCCCCCCTCCCCCCTTGTCAGCCGCCGCGGTGGCGGGCGCGTAGCGCCTCCTGCTGCGTCTTGGCTTTGTGGCAAGGCCCACATAGCGCCTCAAGGTTAGAGGGCACAGTCAGCCCGCCTTCGGCCTCTGGCTTGATGTGATCGACCGACTCAAACGGAGTGGCTCTGCCGTTGCGCTTGCACTCCTGGCACAGGTAGCGGTCGCGCTCGGCCACCGCTTCACGCATTCGCCGCCATGCTCGACCACCGCGACCTCGGCCAGCGCGGCCACGACTCCACGCCTTAGCCTGGTCGGCATGCTCATCGCAGTAGCCGTGGGCATGCCGTGTGGTCTTGCGGCACAGCTTGTCGCGGCATGGGGTGGGTGTACGGGCTGGCATTAATCAATCTCGTCAGGTTCGAGGAACTGCGGACCGCCCGCGCCGTCGTCCGTCACGTCAACGTCTTGAGAGAGCAGGTAATCGACAACCTGCTGGTTGCTCTCCGCCAGGCGATTAATGGCCTCGGTCTGGGCCTGCAGTGCAGCGACCAGGGCTGCCATATCGCTTGATTCACTCATCATCAACACCTCGATCACCTACACCGACTATCTCAACCACCGCCCCGCGATCCGCGTTAGCACGACGCCGCAGCGCCTCATACTCCGCCAACAGCAGCAACAGGCCGCGATTGCTATTGAGTATCAGGTTTGGCGCGGGTAGCTCGCTCACCAGGTGATGCGGGACCGTCGGGCAGTCGCACGCCATCGAGGGCGCCGGGGCGCTGGAGCTCGCGCAGCCAGTCATTAATGCCAGCTGGCAGATCGCTATCCATCCACGCGCGCGATTCAGCATCGGTCTCTCCCAGTTGTTCAAGCGCCCGAGTGCTGGCGCGCATGTCGTCGGCAATGATAGTCAGGGCGCGGTCACGCTCGGCCATGGCTGAGTTGAGCGTTTCAATCTGCTGGCGCTGCCATTGCTGGTGCTCCCGCAGGATCTCGGCGCGCTCTCGCTGGCGCTCTGCCTCGCCCTGGTAGGCGTCCCGCTGGGTGATGATGTGCTGCCAGTAGAGGTAAGCGCTTGCCAGAGCCAAGCCACCCAGCGCCCAACCCATTACCCGCCCCTTGAGCGAAGCAATCATTTGAGCCACTTCTTAACAAATGCCAGCAGCACCTCATATAACGCGTCTGCTTTGTTGCGCACCCACTCAATACCCATGATCGACAGAAACACGCATGGCGCCATGGCTAGTGCATCCGGCACTTCGTAGTAATCGGCTGCCCAGAGAAATACTGGATATAGTGATAGCGAAAGAATCGTTCCCACCGTCGCGCTCATCAGAGCCTTTGTCCAAGGGCCGCCGTTGTGCAGTACAGTGATAAAGCCAACAGTGAATGTTGCGGCAATAAGCTGTAGCCAGGGCATCATATCCAACAGCCACTGCCAGTTGCTCGGGTCGCGGTTTGACATGATGCGCTTCTCTTTTCGTTTCGGACTCATGAGAGACCACCTCGGCGGGCGGGAAGGTCAGGCAGGGTGGCGACGCTCCAGCAGAGCGCGCTCATACCAGGTCTTGTCGGCGTCACACAGGACGCCCTTGGCCCGCTGGTATTCGTACAGCAGGCGCTCCAATGAATATTCGTGCTGGCCATACCCCGCCCCGGGCAGCGACGCCCAGATGTTGCGGCACCGGTGGATGGCATCGGCAATGCGGCCCTCTTGAATCAGATGCAGCGCCTTTTGCTCGCGGACCTGCTGAATAGCGCACCGGTCCTGACTGAGCGGCCCAAAATCCGGCAGAGCCAGCAGGGCGCGGTAATGACCCCAGTAGCGGTACAGTTGCTGGTAACGCCCTGCCGCCGTCGAACTCAGCCCCTTGCGGATCCGCACCAGACGATTTGGGTGGTCGCCGTAGTCGTCCATCAGAATCAATTTACTGGGCAGCGAGCCCACGATGACCCGGTAACCGTTATCGGTGCGCGGGTCGCTCAGCATGGGCTTGCCGATCTCTGCAAACGCCAGGGTATCGAGAAAGGCGCACACGTTGACGCCGCCCGCTTGGGCAGGAGTGATAACAGGCATGGGCAGTCACTTGATGTAAGAAAGCCCCGGCACGACCGGGCAAGGCGCACCAGGTGGCACGCAATGGGAACAGCGGAAAGCAAAAAGCCCCGCTGGGTGGCCAGCAGGGCTTCATGATGTGTGGCGGCTAGCGACATTGAGCGCCAGCCTAGAAACATGGTAGGCCAATCGTGTAGTTAATACAACATGTGGTATTCCTAAATTTGCGCCAGCAGCAAAAGCTGCACCCTGGCTTCACGGGCCGCGTTCTTAATGGCCATGCCATTCTTGAAGATCGGCACGGACGGCGCCGGGTTAGGGATGCGGCGCTTGATGCCCGCGGGGCTTTCAACCAGCACCACGCTGGCAATATCCCCCATCACTGCCAGCGACCCCATTTGCAACATGCGCGAATAGATCGGCAAGTGTTCGGCGATGAAATCATAAGGGCGTGCCCACGGCTGGCCCTGCTGGGTCGGCATAGGGTGCAGCTTGGCCGCCCGTATCAGCACCGCCAGGCGAGCGCGGGGGCGTAGCCGCGCCTGCGCCAGCCACGCCTCGGCATATTCATGGCCTCTGTGTATGCGGATACCGCGGTCATACGCCATGGCCAGCGGGTCGGCACTCGCGGTACCGCCCCCGGGCTGCTCGCCCAGGGTGGCGGCTGAACTGAAGGGCTGGTAACCCTGATTCTCATGCCAATGCCAGGTCAGGCGCTCTGCCTCCATGTCCAGCATGCGGTCCACGAATACACGCCCTGCCTCCGGGTCGTGCTCTGGGTGACTGATCCGCGCTCGCTCGCGCAGCTCACGAATCCCCATATGCTCATAGTTGCGCGCCATCGTCCCCACCTCTTTCAACACCATTATCCCTTTCTCCACTCGGTGCCGCCTACAGCAGGTCGCTCACCATGGTGGCGATACGTAGGCATCAACTCCGCATAGCGCTTAAGCACACGCTTTGCCTCTTCAAGCCCCACGGCCAACACGGCGCAGTAGCCGCGAGCCTCTGCCATCGCCAGCCAAGCACGCTGGCTGTCTGCAAGCGGCGCGGTGTGAGGTGGAGAAGCTTTAAACTCCATATACAGTCCGTGCCAACCGCCTCTAGCATCCATCACCACCAAGTCACTGACACCGCTTTTCACACCCTGGCGCTTCATGGCCGCGCCGGTGCTCTTGCTGCGCTGGCCACCATTAGGAACATGATAGATAGCGTCGTATAGCTTCCCCACCAGCTCCCCGCGTTTCTTCTCGCCCATCAGCCAGCGTATTAGTACAGCTTGCTCGTTACCTTCCCAATCAACTGGGCGTTTGCGGGGTGTACCGCTCTTAGTGAGCGCACGTGGGCGGCGCGGTTTTTGTAATATGGTCATGCGGCACCTCTCTGCTGCCCTCGCTGACGATCCGCTCCCACTCGGCAATGAAAAAAGCCATGATTAACGTCCTCCCATTACTGTCAACGGCACACCCGCTTGCGCCAACAGCTCACGGCGCCGTGCCTCTTCACGCTCACGGGCCTCTCTGCGCTGCTCAGCCTTCTGGTCAGCGGGCTTATTGATCAGCTCACGCAAATGGCTAACCACCCGCTTACGCTGCTGCTTGCCTTCCTCTGTCACCGGCTTGTCAGGCGGGGCCAGCAAATGCGCCACCTTGGGGGCGGGCAGCTTGCCAGCACTCACTGCATCGTTCAGGACGATCTCGCGGCGCTGCGGGTCATGCCCTAACGAAACCACCCACTCAGGCTGGCGCCCTTCTGCCTTCACCGCCTCCAGCTCACGCTCATACGCCGCCAAAAACGACATACGCGCCCCCACCTTGTCGCCACCAGCCAGCACCGGCTTAGCAACGGCAAAGGCGCGGGCAATCTCAGGCGTCCAAACCACCGTCTCCTGCTCGTCTGTGCTATGCAGCGCCAGCGCCCACGCCTCATTGCCAGTCAGGTGTGCATTGGCACTGGGTAAACGCTCAATGATGGCCGCCAGGGTCAGCTTTCCGTGTAGCTCAGCACGGCAGCGGGCCAGTGCACGGCAAATCTCATCAAACGGGTAGCCGCTCAGGTCTTCCGCCATCAGCATCCCGACAGAGGGCCGCATTTCCTGCCCGAGCACTTCCGCTGTGGCGTAAACAAGATCCAACACCTGTTCGTGCTGAGCGTCGGTTAGTGGCATGACAATCCCTCCTGCTGGGCGCGGCGCTGCCGTAGCATGGCTTTCGCTTGCTCAAGATTGCTGAGGTTGGATTGAGTACTATCGACTTGACGCGCCTGGGCCTGTGTGACCTGCACACCGGTGGTGCACTGGGTGGCGATTGCCTCGCAGTCAGCGAGCAACAGCGACACGGCATGTACCTTGCTGAGGTAAAACTGATGGTTCATCTGCAGGTAGAACGCCGCCACCTTGGGCGCCAGCCTGCCTCCCACGCGGTCGACCAGTTGCGCCATCTGCCCCGCCGTCTTCTGGTTCCACACAGGCCAGGTGCCATAACGCTTACGGTAAGCACAGGCGTAGTTCGCCCACGCCTTGAACGTCTTGGCTTTCGGGTCGCGGGTACCGGGCATGTCGGCAGGAATACGCGCCAGCAAATCAGCGGCAGATTCCTGCGAGGCTTGCGGGGTGGGTTCAGGTTCGTCAGCGCCCAGATATTCACCCTCCGATGCATCGGGGCTTGCCCCCGGTGCAACAGTACTAATACTGGACCCCTCTAATTGAACCCCTAAACCTGAACCCCTCTCTTCACGGTTTTCCGAATACCCCTCTTCGGAATTTCGAATAGGGTTCTCCCCGTTTTCCGAATACCCCTCTTCGGAATCTCGAATAGGGTTCTCACGGTTTTCCGAATACCCCTCTTCGGTTTTCCGAGTACCCTTTGGCGCTGCCTCAAGCGGGCGCTTCATGAAGATGCGGCGCTCAACAATTTCTTTGCCTTTGCGGATTTGCTCTACGCGAATCCAGCCCTTTTTCTTGAGGGAGCCGATGACCTCAGATATTCGGTTAGGAGACAAACCGAAGAACTCAGCAAGCTTCTTGTTGGACTTGAAACAGCCCTTCTCGGGATGCTGCAGGCTGTCTATCTCAACTAGCATGACTTTCTCTTGCATAGTTAGGGCATGATTCAGCCAAATCTCGGCGGGTATCCAGACACCACGAAAGGCGCGCTCATCGCTCATAGCGCACCCCCTGCCGCGAACATGTCGCACTGACGCTCTTGCTCAACGATGCAGGGGCTCAGCCACAAGCACTCAGTACGCGGCACGCTGCCATAGCGTGAACTTCCGGACGTGGGCAGCGTTACACGGCGCCAGCCACTCAAGCGGTTGTTGTAGAGCGTGGAATCGTAGCCGCTGATGAGCACAAAGCCCTTTAGGGTTTTCACGAACTCCAACAACGCCTCATGGTCAGCCAGCGTCATTTCGTGGCGGTAATAGCCGGTACTGCCGCTGCTGCGTGTTTCCGGTAGATACGGCGGGTCGATGTAGTGTAACGTCTCGGGCGTATCGTGCTGCGCCATCACGTCCATGGCTGGGCGGTTCTCGATAACCACGTTTCGGAACCGCTCACTGAACTGGGGGATCACGGCCGGGATACGTGCCCAGCACTTGGCTACGTCTGAATGCTTGCCATCTGGGCGCGTGTAAGTGCGCATGCCTGAACGCCCACGAGTAGCGCCAGCGCTTCCAAAGCTTGCCCAGGCACGCAACAGCGTACGGCGCGCTTGCTCGATCGGGTCGTCGCACGGCACTTGGGAAAGGTTGAACTCTTCACGGGCATACGGCGTGTAGCTGCACGCATGAGAAAGGCGTTTAGCGCTATCTGGATCACGCAAGACGCGAAACACGTTAACGATCTCGCTATCCATATCGTTGTAGACCTCGGCGCCAGCAGGTTCTTTCTGCAACAGCACGCCAGCGGCACCCTCAAACCGTGCGCCCTCTTCCATTGCGCTCATAACGCGGTCAAGGTCTTCACCACGCCCTGAGCGAGACAGGCGAATTACGGTTGAAATGCGGTTTAGTAGCATTAGCATCGTTTCGCCCTCCTCAAAGCCGACGGCCAAGACGACGGATAACGGCAGCCGAAAGCTTGCCCTCCTGCTGCATCTTGGCTAACTGGTCGGAGTAGTTCGTACCGCCCTCAAGGCGAAGGTCTGAGTCGGGAATGCGCCCACGGCGAGTCCAGTCTGTAACCGTGCTAGGTGAGACGCCAAGCAGATCCGCCACGGCATTGGGGCCGCCACAGTCCTTGATTACGTCGTAAAGAGTGATGGGTCGAAGAGGAACGTCGTGATCAGCGATCATCGGCGTTAGCGATTCAGTAGGGAGAGTCACGGCAGGCGCCTCAATCACAGTTAATACGTAGAATATACGTAGATAACCGTACTAAGGCAAGAATTGCGTATTTTTGAGCAATTACATGTGCGCTTATAGCCGCTAGACTGCGTTAAATAACGCAATAACGCTTCTTTATATAACGCTCGGTTAAGGAGTAGCGCCGGAATGGATGACAACAAACTCTCGGAGCCTGATAGAGGGGTGGTCTGGGAGCGTGTCAAAAGCTGTGCTCAGAAATATCATGGTCATCCAATTGAGCGAGGCATCATGAAGCTTATTGCTATTGACGCTCAAACCTCACCGCAGTACGTGTCAGACTGGAAAGCGGAGCGCTCCCCTATCCCTATGGCAAAGCTTACCAAGCTTGCAGACCTCTATAAGGTTGGCGTCGGTTATTTGGCCGGTTTCACTGACAGCCCCGACCAAGCAGCTCCTCAAGACGCTTCCGAGATTAATGTTGTGATGGCGGCGCTAGTTGAGAGGGCTATTGAAAAGTCCAGCCGCCCCGTCGATGCAAAAAAAGCGACCAAGCTATGCTCTATAGCTATTAGCATGCTTTCAAAAGGCGAGAATCAAGCTTACATACTGGGCACACTCATAAACGAAGCCGAAGATATTACCGACTAGCCAAAAATTAGCATTTCCTAAACCCGCTTAAAATAGCGGGTTTTTTTATGTCTCTAGCTTCATGACTGGCATTCTCACGCACTCCAATATACTGTATATAAATACACTATACAGGCATTAGAGGTAGGGGCATGCCGGCCATAATCAAAAGCACTAAAAAGAAGATCTCAGAAGGAAAAAAACAATCTGCATCAGAGCATCGGCCTACCACTGCTCCTATTGATCCTGCGTGCCGTAGGGCGATAGCCGCCTTTATAGACCGTGTTAAATACTGACTTGATAAGCATTTCAGGCGGACAAAGTACGTAACAACAACTTTAAAGTACGTTCGATGCTTGACTCAATACGTATATCTACGTAGTTTTATAGATATACAGTATTTGAGGCCAAGCCATGAACCTTACCCCTCGGCAATCCCAGATAGTCCTACTCCTCGCTCAAGGCCATACCGCTGACCAGTGCGCCGAAGCGCTTCACCGCTCCGTCGCCACTGTCCAGCGACACATCCTTCTTGCTAAAGAACGGCTGCAAGCGCGCAACACCACCCACTTAGTCGCACTGTCGGTTGCTCAGAAGCTCATCCACCTGATGATCGTCTGCACCCTACTCATCAGCGGCATCAACCCAGACGCGCTCACCGCTCGCCATCGCCCACCTGCACGCACCCAAACCCGCGTTAGCACAAGCCGCAACGTCTCACGCCGTGACGTGGGGAGCGTGTACGTATGAGCATCGCCGACAAAACCATCGGGCAGCTGGTGCTTAACCGCGTTCACGACCTCTCCGACATCGTGATGGAAATGAACATCAAGCAAGGGCGGAAAGCGGGGCTAACTGTTACCGCCGACGGCGTGTCGCTGTGGGAAAAGCGTGAGGATGCGTTGCCAGCATCTTTTTACACCCCGCTTCCCCCGAGCATGACGCCACAGCGCGCGCTCGAAGGGCTGGAGAAAATGCTGGAAGACGTGCGCACCTACACGCGCAAAGGCGGTGCCCAATGAGCAACCACACCCAACAAGCGCTGCTGAGCCTAACGGGCATCGTGCGCACGCTGCGCGAAGAGGCCGAAGAAGCGCGCACCAATGGCGCGCAAATCGAGCCGGTAGCGCTGGAGCACCACGCCGCCCTGCTCGATAAAGCCCGCGACGCGGTGGCGTTTGAGTACGAACAGCGCCTAACCAACGACGACACGGTTTGGCTAAAAACCGTCATGAAGAGCCTAGCGCGCTGCGTCAAAAGCGCTGAAAAAACGGGCTGCACCATCGGCATGAGCGAGATACGCGCCGTGATAGAGGTTGTCAACGATGCCCGTGTGCAAGGCGGTGCCCAATGAGCATGGTCATCAGCCTCAGATTCGTCATCAATCACTGGCGCCTATTCGCAATGCAAGACGGTTACACCCTCTACAGCACGGTGATTTATGCCCAAGCGGTGTTAGGCGGGGGCTATCTGCCTGCTTTTATCGGCAAAGAAGGCACAAAGATCATCGTTCGCATGAACGTCCCGCTACCCACCGAGCTATCCGCACGAAATGCGCTACGTGACGTGCTGTGGGGCGCTCATATCGAGAACCGTATCAGCCTACAGCGCCACCCCCTTGAAACCGATGGCACAGCACAGGGGCTAGCCGCATGAGCAAACAACGCACTAACACCGTGTGGGCAGTGGGCCTACTAGCCGTGATCGCCGCGCTAGGCATGCTCGCCGAGGGCGAAGCCGAAGACGCCCAGCGCTCACTACTCATGTACTGCGAAGGCGTTGCAATCTGGGAAGCCGAAAAGGCCCGTGGTGTACCGCGTGACCAGCGGGCAGGCCACTTGGACTGGGATAACCGTATTGATGTAGCCCAGCAATGCCCAGGCATGCGCCCCGCCCTGCCCGCCCTCAATGATTACGCGATGCCGAGCATCGTTCCCGTTAACCAGATTGTTCAGTTTTGAGGTGATGATGACCGCAATTCAGAAAACGCCCCTCGAGCGCTTCCAAGAATCCATTAGCGAGCACCAGTTAACCATCATTCACGATGACGGCCTGCATCGTCACCTGCGCTGCGCTCGTCCTCAAAGCAGCAACAGATATTTCAACATCACTACATGGCCGGGCTTCCTGTGCATCAGCGGTGATATGGGCTGCTACGTCTTCCAGCGCGCTGATGACATGTTCAAGTTTTTCCGCAATGAAGAGCTAGGCATCAATGCCAGCTATTGGGCAGGAAAGCTACAGGCAGGCCCAGGTGCCGCACCTGGCGATCTTGCCCAGGAATGGGCGTCCTCAAAGTTCCAAGCAAGGATCAAAGATTGGTTTGACGATGCCACCGAGGAATGGGGAGAAGAAGAAAAGCGGGAAGCATGGGAAGAGGTAGAGATCGAAGTGTTAAGCGAGGCGGACAACGAATACACCGCTATCAACGCTGCTCTGGAATTCCGCTTCAACGATAAATATCTGTTTCAGGACTTCTGGGAAGTCGACTGCAAGCAGTGGAAAAGCCACTACCTCTGGTGCTGTTACGCCATCGTCTGGGCTATCCAGCAGTACGACGCCGCTAAGGAGGCAGCATGAGCACCTTCCGCGTATACGGCATGACCGAATGCAAAGCCCTGCAGCTAGCCCGCGCTCTACCCCCCCAAGCCGGGGAGTCGGCGAGCGAATACGAGGAACGGGTAATGGAGCGCTTCAACGTGATCATGGAAAGCAAGCGCAAGGTGCCATTAAGTGCGCCGTTCGATGCGCCCCAGTACGCCAAGCAATTTATAGAGATCGCGAAGCGGTCAGGGCGAGCGCGAGACCTGCGCATCATGTTCCCGAAAAAAGTGCAGGTCATGAAGCGCAATAAGCCCGTTACCAAAACCGTTTGGCAGGAGTACACACAATGACGCCCAGCGAATTCCATCCCTACACCGGCCAGCAAAACACGCGCTACTTAACCGTGATCGTTGCAGTGAGAAGCGAAAGCCCCGACTCAGCCATCAAGCAAGCAGTCGAAGCCTTCCCGTTGTTTGAGAGCCCCAGCCACGCGCCAGATTGCGAAGTCACCGCCATTAGTTGCGGCGATGCGCTGGCGGAACTGGATAGCCGCACATGATCGACCAAGCCGCCTTTGACCGAATTTTCAAACAGCCAGCGCCAGCTAAGGGCGCTGACCAGAACAAGCCAGGTGAAAACAAATGACCATTACAACCAACGTGACATGTGACGGTTTCAAATGCCACGCAGAAACCGAGATTGAAGACGCCTACGACTCAAGCGTAACCGCTGCGGGTTGGCATTGTGACCCTAATAACGGCGGGTATCACTACTGCTCGCGCTGCTGGCCAGCGGTGAAAAAAGAACTCGAAGAAGAGGACGCCTAGCATGTGGTTCAAAAACCTACACCTCTACCGCCTGCACGGCGTGCTGCCTCACAACCTTGGCGAACTGGACGCGCTGCTTGTACAGCATTCGGCTAAGCCGCTTGGCAATGCCGACGCTCGCCGCCTTGGCTGGACGCCACCAGCAGGGCGCTTGGGTGGTGGCCAGATGCTCCACCAGATACAAGGCCACCGTTTGATAAGCGCCCTACGCCAAGAGCGCCTACTCCCCGCCTCCGTAGTGAAAGAGGAAGTCGACGAGCAGGTAGCAGAGATCGAGGCCACAGAAGGCCGCAAGGTCACACGCAAAGAGAAAGCGGCACTCAAAGAACAGGTCACAGAGGCGCTACTCCCCCGCGCTTTCGTGCGCAGCCAGAAGATAGACTTGTGGTGGGACACCGAGCGTCAGCTGATCGGCGTCAACACCAGCAGCCGCGCACGCGCTGAAGACGTGCTCGACCTACTACGCGAAACGCTGGGCAGCCTCAAGGTCACGCCGCTATCCACGCAAACGCTACCCATCCGCGCTATGACAACGTGGCTAGGTGACATGGCCAGCCGCCCTGCTGACCTGCAGCTAGGCGATAACGTAGAGCTGAAAGCCAAAGGCGATGATGACGTAGTGTGTGGGCGCCAGGTGGATCTCGACAGCGACGAAATGCAGCAGCTG
Organism: Vreelandella olivaria; assembly: GCF_023507745.1. Lineage (GTDB taxonomy): Bacteria > Pseudomonadota > Gammaproteobacteria > Pseudomonadales > Halomonadaceae > Vreelandella > Vreelandella olivaria_A. The sequence goes on from NZ_JALPZO010000061.1 coordinate 39,368, forward strand.
CTCGAAAGCGGACTCCAAGCCAGCAAACTTGCACTGAGTATCGAGGGCCAGCTTTCGTTCATCCTGCACGACGATCTAGCGCTTAAGTCCATTCGCTTTGATGACTCAGTGATAGAAGTCGCCGACTTTGCCGAAGATGACGACGACGCTCTAGCTCGCATGGAAAGCGATTTCGTCATCATGTCGGGCTGCCTGCGCGCCAGCGTCGAACGGCTAGTGGAATGGCTGGGCGGTGAAACGCAACGGGTAGAGGCGCCAGCGAACAGTGAGGGCCAGTCATGACTGCCATCTACGTCAACGACCCTGCCAACGGCGAAAGCGTCACGCTCAGCGAGTTGAGCCGCCGCTATGGCATCTCCACTGGTGCTCTGTCACGCCGGTACCGTCGCGGCTATCGCGGTACCGAGCTGGTCGCGCTGGCCAGCAAAGAAGATCGCGCCAAAGCCAAGCACGCCGAATGGCGGGCCAAGGCCGAGCGCCAGCAGGTCATCATCGAGGCTAACAGCGCCGCCCTATTGCGCCCGATAAAGCATATTGCCAGCGCCAGCAAAATGGTTGGGGGAAAACATCATGTCTAAAGCCATTATCAAAGCGATGGAAGAGCGCCTTCGTCAGATTGACGAAGAAGGCTTCACCGCTAAACACGACGATAATAATACCGATGGGAAGATGGCAATCGCTGCGGCCGCTTACGCTAACCATTCAGTATTTCAGCAGAATCACCCTGAGCTAGTTGGTCATTCGCAGCCTGCTAACTGGCCTTGGCATATAGCATGGTGGAAACCCAGCCCCGACCCCAAGCGAAACATCATCAAAGCCATGGCGCTGTTGGCTGCTGAATATGACCGCATCGAACGGGCAGATGCGGCTGCTACTGAATCGCCAACAGCGCCCGAGCTTTTCTCTACAGACGATGAATGGCAAAGCGACATCTATGGCGACCTGCAGGAGTTAATCGAAGACCGAGAACGCGAAGCGGGCGACGTTATATACACAGGAACCAAGCGCCCCGCACAGGCGACCGACCACACCATCAATCTGGCTGAATCGGTAATTGAAAATATGCAGGTGCAGGCCGAAGACGACGCAGGCGAAGTGGGGGAAGGTTATCCGGAAGTAGGCAAGGATGAAGAGCAAGTGCTGCAAGCGTTGATCGACGCATGGGCAACGACTTACTGCACTCCGGACTTTTACACCATCGGCAACGTGACGGAGTACATCATCACCGCCGAAGACGTGGAGGCCCGCCAATGACCGACTACCTCGCACACAATGGCAAGCCCTGGTCTCCGGAAGACCTGGAAGCGCTGGCGAAGGTGTACCCAGACACCGACAACGCCACCCTGGGGCGCATCTTCCGGCGCAGTGAATCCAGCATCCAGAATCAGGCGACCAACCACGGCTGGCGTAAATCTGCCGCCCACATGGCCAAAAATCCCGGCTGCTTCAAGCCTGGCCTAACGCCCTGGAACAAGGGCACCCATTACGTCGCGCCGGGCAGCGAACATACACGCTTCCGCAAAGGGCAAAAGCCACATACCTGGCAGCCAATCGGCAGCGAGCGGGTCACCAAGGACGGCTACCTGCAGCGCAAGATGACCGATACCGGCTACCCGCCGCGCGACTGGGTGCCAGTCAGCCACATCGAGTGGGAAAAGCACCACGGCAAACCAGTGCCCGAGGGCCACGCCATAGTGTTCCGCGACGGCAACAGCCGCAACTTCGCCCCCAGCAACCTTGAGCTGATCAGCCGTGCCGACCTGATGCGCCGCAACAGCTACCTCAACCTTCCCGAGCCGCTGCCCCAGATCGTGCAGCTGCGCGGGGCCCTGAACCGCAAGATCAACCGCAGGAGCCAGCAGGCATGAAGAACAAGATCGACGACCTACGCAACCACCTGTTTGCCCAGCTCGAGCGCCTGGGGGATGAAGACCTCAAGGGCGACGCGCTGAAAGAAGAGATCCAGCGCGCCCGGGCCGTCAGCGACGTGTCCGCCCAGATCGTTGACAGCGCCCGCGCCGAAAACGAACGGCTCAAGCTTCTGCGCCGCGCACCTGGTAGCGATTTCATGCCCACCGGCGAACTGATCAATGGCGACGGCCTGCCCGCGCTGGGAGGCGGGAAGTGAACTACCAAAAGCCCAACGTAGAGCCCTTCATGCACTCGCCCAAGGCGTGCGTTAGCTGCCAGAGCTACGAACACCAGGGCTTCGATGAAGACAAGCACTGCCCTTTTCAGCAGCGCACCAGCCTGCTGGCCAAGCCCAGCCGCACCCCCTACGGCCAATGCAGCCGCCACGGGGTGCAGGTGTTCGCCACGCAGATCTGCAACGCCCACGCGCCTGACCCCCACATCAAATGCTTTGAGGTGGTCAATCGGCCTGAGCCACGCGAGGCCATCCAGGAGGCAATGACGGTATGAGCATGGATCAACAGTACACCGATGCTCTGAAAGAGCTGGAAGAAGTGAAAGCCGAGCGCGACGAATACCGAAACCACTTAGCCGTCATCGCTGAAATGACAGGCAACGCGGGCGACATTGGCGCCGCCCATGAAGGGGTGAATGCACTGATGGAAGAGCTGGCCAGGCATAAGCGCCTGTTTGCTGCGACATGCCAGCAGCTGGGCAGCATCCAGCAGGCGCTGGGCAGCATCCAGCAGGCGCTGGGCAGCACCGTAGTAGGCATAGAACCAGCGCTGGTGAGAGAGCTTGTCGAGGAGCGCGATGCCTTGGCGGCGCATGTAGAGCGGCAGTCCGAGCTGCTGCGCAGGCTGGTGTCAGCAATGCGCAACTACGAGATGGATGCCGACCCGGACTATCCACCGCCGCGCGACCACCGGGCGATGATGAGTGATGCCGAAGCGGCCCTTGGGGCGGCGCCAGAAACCAGCCTCGATCGCCGTGATTTTATGACAAAGGCCGACGCCTTCACTGAGGCGGCAGCCATCTGCCGCAAGGTGCAGAAAGGCCAGAATAGCCTCGCCTGGATGCACAAAGCGGTCTCCCCTGACGGGGAAGAATACGTTGACGAATACGGCATTCCGTACAGCAACAAGGCGATGGGCGCGGGGCATTGCGTTGATGATTTGCTACGGGAAGAGAAGAAGTTTCGTAAGCAAGCCGAGGGCCATCAATGACCCAGCCCACCCACACCCACCGCGAAAGCGGTGGGAAATACGCCGAGTTGCAGCAGTACCAAGGAACCGGCCCATTAGAGGGGCAGTGGCTAGTTGCCTACGAAGACTTGATCCTGAGCATACAAAGCGTGACCACGCAGGAGGATTGGTTAGAAAACTGGCGAGAAATCGCCCCAGACGATTGCACGGTATGCATGGGTACCGGCACCGATCACATCAAAGGCAACGCAAAGATGCCCTGCGGCCACTGCTACGGACTGGGAAAAGTGATGGATAACGGCGCGCGGCCTACTGAAATGTGGGACGTGGCAGGCATTGCCGCACTAATCATCGAGCGCCAGCAGGCTGAGTTATACCAACTGCGCAAGCTCGCCGACAACGACACCGTACAAGCGATCATCGAACAGCAGCGCCAGCAGGTGGTTAACGACAGCACGGCGCGCAATGAACAAGCATGGCGAGACGGTCAGGGGCACGGCCCCGGTGGCCAGCGGTATACAGGAGATTGATATGTCGGTGCTTACCTACACCCCAAAAGAGGCATCCAAAGCGCTGAGCGTGTCGGTGGCCACCGTGTACCGCTGGATGGATGACGGCACCCTTCCCGTTGTGCGGATGGGTAAGCGCCGGATGATTCACGCTGAGCGATTGCGGCAAAAACTGGACGCCGACTGCGCTGGGCAGCAAACTAATTACGCGCCCGGCGTGGTGAAAGGAGAAACACCATGCCCCACAAACGTAAGGGTTCACCGTACTGGTGGACCAAAATCACCCCGCCGGGAGGCGGTGCGCCGGTTAGACGCTCTACTGGGACGGTAGACTACCGGGAAGCGAAAGCATTGGAAGCAAAGTGGCGGTCAGAACTCTACCAACAGAATGCCTGGGGTAAATCGCCCCAGCACAGCTTTGCCGAGGTTGCTACCGAGTTTTTAGTGGTCAGCAAGGAAAAGCGCACCTTTAAGGATATACAGCGTCGCGTCGGACGCTTGTATGACCACTTTGGGCCAGACGTAATCATGGAAGAGATGGCAGGAAAGGACGTGCGGGAGTTTATCTCTGCTCGGCAAGCCGATGGCGTTAAGCCTGCGACTATTAACCGGGAGCTATCGATTCTCAGCGCGATGATCAATCACGCGATTGAGCAATTAGAGTGGCCCATGAGCAATCCTGTTCGCGGCAGGAAGCTCAAGGAGCCAGAGGGACTCGTGAGATGGATCACTCATGCAGAAGCGGATCGGCTAGTAGCAAAAGCCAAAATGCAGAGAAACGGAGAGCGACTTGCAGATTTCATTCTTTTGGGCCTGAACACCGGCGCTCGAATGAACGAGCTGTTAAAGATGAATTGGTCACGGGTCGACTTCGATAATGCCCTACTTCACCTGGAAGGTGAAGACACCAAGAGCGCTAAGCGCCGCTCGATACCGCTGAACGATGCGGCATTAGCAGCATTAAAGCGGCGCTGGACATGGGTAGCTAATGTCTGCCCGCACAGCGAATGGGTATTTGCAAAATCGAACGGCGAGCGGCTTGGGTGTCTACGTGAAGGGTTTAAGAGTGCGTGCAAAAAAGCGCTGATTAAGAACTTCCGCATTCATGACCTAAGACATACTTGCGCCAGCTGGATGGTCAGCGAAGGCGTCCCTCTGCTGGATGTAAAAGAAGTGCTGGGGCATTCGACCATCAAGATGACAGAGAAGTATGCACACTTAGCACCCCACCGCGCCCGCGATGCAGTTAATCAGTTGGGTAAACGCACAACAGGCAGCACACCGGCAGAGGTGGTCGAGCATTCCCAGACACAATCTGGACACACTGAAAAACCGGTACATTTAATCGAAGGGCTATTGAACAGGAAGCGTAGAGCCTAGAAATGAAAAAAGCCCCGTAAAAACGAGGCTTTAGTATCAATATGGCGGAGGGACAGGGATTCGAACCCTGGATAGGCTATTCACCTATGCCGGTTTTCAAGACCGGTGCATTCAACCGCTCTGCCATCCCTCCGGCTTATGGGTGCGTATACTAACAGCTTTCCCTTGGAAGTCAACGCCTTTTGCGCACATCAGTACAGCCTGAGACCTACGCGAGTGATACTTCCGCCCTCCATTTCACTAACTACCCAGTGTATGCCATGCCAGTCAACGTCATCACCCACTACAGGGTGTCCACCTACGCGAAGAGAGACGAATTCCGCCAGTGTCATATTCTGCTCGCCAGGACTGAGCGTTAAACCATACGCCTGAGCAACATCCTGCATTTGGGCGGTACCTTCGAGGGTAAAGGTGCCGAAGAACGCGCGTTCTTGCTTTAGCTTGGCATCGCCATTGAAAAGTCGGTTTAGCGCTATCAAGTCTTCCGAACGCCCGATCACACAAAGGACATCACCTAACTTAAGGCGTGTGCTGCCCTTGGGATGAAGCATGACATGATTACGAAACAGTGCAGAGATCAGCGCGCCTGATGGAAAACGCAGCAGCCTGATGGGTACATCTTCCAGATCCTGGTTTTCCACCACGTAAACAAACATTTCAAAGTCGTTTTCAGGCAGGACCCCTAACGGCCCCCTGCGGTCAGGCGTGGTGCCTACCGGCACCTCAACCTTCAGCCAGCGCGCCATCACCGTTAGCGAGCCGCCCTGTATCAGCAGCGACATCAACACTACTGCGAAGGCAACATTAAAGTAGAGCGAAGCATTTTCCACCCCGCCAATCACAGGGAAAATAGCCAGGACAATAGGTACTGCGCCACGTAACCCTACCCAGGCAATGAATAGCGTTTCGCGCCAACGAAACTTGAAAAAAGGCTTAATGGTGATCAGCACCGCCAATGGCCGGGCAATAAAAATAAGGGCCAGGGCTACCAAACTGGCGGGTAACGCGACATCCCACAACTGACTGGGGGTTACCAGCAACCCCAGCACCAGGAATAGGCCAATCTGGCTTAGCCATGCCAGGCCATCGTGCACCGGCAGAATAAAGTTGAGATGGCGACCAGGCTGGTTACCAATCATCAGACCTGCAAGATAAATGGCCAGGAAGCCACTGCCTCCCAGCACGCTGGTAAGGCCGAACACACTGAACCCAAACGCCAGTGCGAGCATGGAGTAAAGGCCCGGTGCGAGGTCAAGCCAGCGCAGAATTTTCGCGCTTACCCATCCCCCCCCCAGACCAACAAGCAGGCCAATACCAAATTGAGCAATAAAGAATAACGTCGTCTCGGTGACACCACCGATATCCCCCACCAGCAGCTCAACAAACATCAAGGTCAGGAAGATGGCCATCGGGTCGTTGGTACCCGATTCAATTTCCAGCGTCGCACCCACCCGCTCGTTAAGGTTAACACCGCGGCCGCTAAGCATGGAGAAAACGGCGGCCGCATCAGTTGAGCCTACAATGGCCCCGACCAACAGGCCTTGAACCAGGGTCAGGTCAAACACCCACATCGCAATAATGCCAACGATGGCGCTGGTAATAAAAACCCCGAAAGTAGCTAAAGAAAGTGCAGGCCGGAAACCAACACGGAACGTTTTTAAGCGGGTACGCAAGCCACCATCTAACAAGATCATGGCCAGCGCCAGGTGGCCGATCGTAAAGGCCATTGAGTAATCATCGAACACAACGCCCAGCACGCCCTCTTCGCCGGCCAGCATGCCAAGCCCGAGGAAAATCAACAACAGTGGCACGCCCACCATTGATGAAAGGCGGCTCGCTAAAATACTGAGCGCCATGAGGGAACCGCCAACTAAAAAGAACGTATAAATTGCGTCCATGTCTCTCCATCTCTACATCAATACTGCCCTATTATTACATGTCACCCGTTAATTTACTGTGTCATCTAGAATCGTTTGCGTATCAAAGGGCTGGTCAGACACTTAATCACCCGGCTACACTCCGCCGTCACGACGTTTGGAGTTACTGTTTATGTTGCACTCTATTTCCCGCTCCTGGCCACTGGTGCTTCTAGCACTATGCTTATTATTTTCAAATTCAATTGTTTACGCAAATGAAGAGAACAATGAAGAAGCTCTCACCACTGAGATACTCAGCCTCGAAAGTGAGGTAGTGGTTCCAGAAACGTTCTGGCAGCCGCCAGAGGACTCTATTGATGAAGCAGCACCAACCATGGCGTTAATACCACCACCGCCTTTAGAGCCTCCGCCGCTCAAGCAACTTACGTTGATGCTGGACTGGTACCTGAGCCCCCAGCATGCGGCATTAATAGTTGCGCAGGAACGCGGACTGTTTGCAGCTCAAGGGCTGGAGGTGGAACTGCAAACCCCTGCTGACCCTTCCATTGCTATCAAATTACTGGCAGCGGGTGAAGTGGATCTTGCGTTATCACGCCAGCCATTACTTCATCTCAATGCCCACGATGGCGTGCCGGTCAGCCGCATCGGCACCTTGTTTGAAACCCCGCTAAATGCGGTTATCGTGGCAGGCTCAGAGCAAATAGAGGATACCCCGACTCTTCTAGCGGGCCTGCATTATGGGTTTGCTACCAGGGAGGGTAGAGATGTGGTGATAGAGCGACTATTGCCCCGCTCAATAAGGCAAACAGATGGTTTTCTTCCACCCGAAAGCGTTCACTTTGATGCGGCCAGCCCACTACGGGAAGGCAGGATTGATGCCATTGCCGATGGCTACTTCCACTACTTACCCCCGCAGCTTGCCACCGAAGGCATCACTACCCATGTCATTCAATACCACGATGTAGAAATACCTCATCATGATGGGTTAATTGTGCTTGCCAATAGTGACTCAGTGATTCGCAGGGCGCCTACATGGGCACGCTTTTTGATTGCGTTGGAAGAAGCAAGTTATTGGATTATTGACAATCCTGATGCAGCCTGGACTTTATTAGCCACCTCCCACCCCGTATTGGATAACACTATCAATGCTGCTGCCTGGGAAGATCTATTGAGACGGATGGCCCTAAGCCCCGCCGCGCTTGACGCCAGACGCTATAAGGCATTTGAAAGCTTTCTGCTGCAGAATGGTCTTATCGACGAGGTATTGCCCATTTCTCGGCTGGCTATCGATCCACATTCACTATAGCGTTTAACATCAAGCACCTGAACACCCACGTTGTCCCTCCTTCGAGGATGCGTATTTTGCATCGTTTTTTACACCCACTAGAGCGGCATAAACTTAACGCTTATGCCGCTTTAACCCTCTTACTGGGCGGTAATAAATGCCTCAACCGCCTGCTGGAATGCTTCAGGCTGGTCGGCATGGAGCCAATGGCCAGCCTGTTTAAGCGTAACGACTCTAGCCTTGGGCAACACCCCGCGCAACGCAGGCAACATGTCGTCGCTGACATAGCGAGAATCAGCTCCGCGCAGTACCAGCGCTGGCCCTTCGAAAGGGGGATCTCCATCGGGCTTGCCGATAATAGACTCATAACCGCGCTGGATTTCATCCAGCCCAACCCGTACGGTCATCTCCCCATCACTGTTACGCACCAGATTGGTGGCAAGAAACAACCGCGTCGGTCTCGACGCCACATGCTCTGCAAGCAATGCATCTGCATCACGGCGGTTGGTGGGCTTGCCCTTCCTTACCCGTTCAAGCGCGGCAAATACATCATCATGGCCATGTTGATACGCCACAGGAGCTATATCCGCAGCGATCAGTGATGCACAACGCTCCGGCACCATACAGGCAAGCGTCATCGCTACTTTTCCACCCATAGAGTGGCCCAGAATATGAGCACGCTCAATAGACAGGTTGTCCAGCGCTTTCAATACATCCTGGCTCATCACGGTATAACTCATGCCCTCGGCATGGGGTGAACGTCCATGATTACGCAAATCGACCGCAATGACCCGGCGGCGACGTTGCCACACTTTGAGATGCGACCGCCAGTTATCAGCGCTGCCCAACAGGCCATGAATTACCACTAATGGAAGCTGATCTTCGCTTGCTGTCTCGTTCATTTGATCGATCACATGGAGATCAACAGTGGCAAATTCAGTCATGCAGACTCCTTAACCGCTATGCGGTGCGAGGTGACACATCGTCTTGACTTGTCCATACCACCAGACGGCGGGTTAGCCAGGCGAGTAGCAGGCCATATAAAGGTAAAAAGAAGAGCAGGCTAATGCCGAGTTTGATCACATAATCAACAGCGGCAATTTCAACCCAATGCTTGGCCATAAAGGGGTCCGGGCTGTTGTAAAAGGCAGTCGAAAAAAAGGCAAAGGTATCCGCCAAATTGCCTAATACCGTTGAACATACAGGGGCTACCCACCATGACCACTGACGCAAGCGGTCAAAGACCTGGACATCCAGCAACTGACCTAACACATAGGCTAAAAAGCTGGCCAGAGCGATTCGGGCGACAAACATATTCCACTCGCCCAGTGCTTCAATGCCTGCAAAACTTCCCCGTGGGAAAACAACCGAAACCAGATAGGAAATCACCAATGCCGGAAACATCACACGTAGAATAATGGAGCGTGCAGGGCCTTTGCCAAATAACCGTACGGTTAAGTCGGTGGCAAGAAAAATAAAGGGGAAGCTGAACGCTCCCCAGGTGGTGTGAAAACCAAACAGCGTAAAAGGTAGCTGAACCAGATAGTTACTAGCAGCGATGATGCCAATATGAAAGGTGACCATCACCAGCAGGCAACGGTGGTATTGCGTATCGGTTAGTGCAAACATGCAGACGACCTTTTTATTAATGCCACGAGGGGTTAGGGAACCCTCACAAATGCGTCTTTAACGCCACTGGGGCGCGCATTATACGCCTTCCGACATGTAATAAAAGCCGCCCGATCAATTGGGCAGCTTTGTGATTGGCACAGTGACCACTTTAGGGGTCTATGGGCTTGGCCTGATCAGCAGCTCCAACGGAGCGCTCACACATAGCGACATATACATCTTCCAGGCTGGTGGGGTCATCAATGGTGGAGGGAATGCCATAGGTTTTGCCATCGGCAATATTTCGCAGCAGCTTGCGCAGAATTTTCCCAGAGCGGGTCTTGGGTAGGCGGCTCACCACCAGAACTTGCTTAAAGCAGGCTACCGGACCAATGCGATCACGGACGAGGGCAATCAACTCCGCCTCCAGCGTCACGTCATTTCCATCAAAGGTATCCTTAGGGATCACCAGGCCAATAGGTAATTGCCCTTTTAGCTCATCATGAATGCCAATAACCGCACACTCAGCAACTGCAGGATGCCCACCCACAACCTCCTCCATTTCACCTGTGGAGAGTCGATGGCCTGCCACATTAATGACATCATCGGTTCTACCCATAATGAATAGATAACCGTCTTCATCAAAATAACCACCATCACCAGTTAGGTAGTAACCAGGAAATGCAGCCATATACGCACTATGAAAGCGCTGAGGGTCACGCCATATACCGGCTAAACAACCGGGAGGCATCGGCTGTTTAATGACTACACTGCCCTGCTGCATCGGCCCAGCACGTTCTCCATCCCGGTCAAGTATTTGCACATTGAACCCCGGCACCGGGTAAGTTGCCGAACCCGCCTTAACGGGCACGGCTTCAATGCCTGGCAGATTGGCAGCGATCGGCCAGCCGGTTTCTGTTTGCCACCAGTGATCAATCACCGGTACATCCAGCAAACCCTCCAACCAGTGGAATGTCGGTGGGTCCAAACGCTCTCCAGCGACATAAAGGTGCTGCAGCGAGCTGATATTGTAACAATCCAGCAGGCGGGCATCAGGATCCTCTTTTTTAATCGCCCGAAAAGCCGTCGGCGCAGTGAAAAAGCTTTTTACTTTGTACTCATCAATGAGCCGCCAGAAACTCCCCGCATCCGGGGTTTTTACCGGCTTACCTTCGTATATGACCGTCGTGCATCCTCGTAACAGCGGTGCATAGACAATATAGGAGTGCCCCACTACCCAGCCCACATCCGAAGCAGTAAACATCACATCACCCGGATTCAAGGCATAAATGACTTCCATTGAGTACGCCAACGCTACCGCATAGCCCCCCGTATCCCGAATCACTCCTTTTGGTTTGCCGGTAGTCCCCGAGGTATAGAGGATATAGAGCGGATCGGTCGCCTTGACGGGCACACAGTCCACAAAAGGAGCATCGGTAATCAGTTGATCCCAATCATAATCATCCGGGCCTAAAACCGCCCGATGAAGATCTCGCTGGTAAACAACACACGCTTCAGGCTTGAAGCTGCTCTGCGCAATGGCCTGCTCAACTATCGGTTTATAAGGCAGCACCTTATCGACTTCGATACCACAGGATGCCATTACCACCACTTTGGGTTCAGCATCCTCAATGCGCACGGCCAACTCGTGAGATGCAAAACCACCAAAGACAACCGAATGCACAGCCCCAAGACGTGCGCAGGCATACATGGCAATCAAGGCTTCAGGCACCATCGGCATATAGATGATGACTCGATCACCTTTAGTAACACCCAAGCGTTCAAGGCCACCGGCAAAACAAGCAATGCGATCACGCAACTCCTGGTAAGTGATGGTCTGCTTGGACTGAGTAACAGGTGAGTCCCAGAAGATAGCCGGCTGCTCGCCTCGTCCCTGTGCGACATGGTGATCGATAGCGGCATAGCAGATATTCAGCTCGCCATCGCCATACCAACGCGCATGCTGCTGTTCATCGTAACTTAGGATGGTGGTGGGAGGTGTGTACCACGGAACCCGTTTGATTTGTTCTGACCAAAAGGCTTCGGGGTGCTTTACAGACGGCTGGTAGGTGCGCTGATAATGGCTCATGGTGACCTTGTCTTTATAGTGTCAACGAAGCGAAACTGATTGTTGACACTTTATAAAGTAAAAACTGATCATACCCTCATACTATGGGATGAAATGCGACCAAAGCCTTACAGGATAACAGGAATTGTCGACAAATATGGTAAGAACCCTACCATTGATAAATCGTTAAACTGGGGTTTGGACAAAACCCGCTAATTTACTGATCATTAAATAACATAGATATTCATGAACCATAGTCTTCAACATAGTCTTCGCGCTGAATATAGTCTTTACGGCGCAACAGCGTCTATAAAACAGTGACTAACTAAAAGTGCCTAAACAACCATAACAACGCTGTCACAACAGTGTAGGCAAGGAGATCTCCCATGTCAGCTTCTACAAGCGCCGCCTCACGCCTCCTTGAGCATAATTGCCATGCCATTGAAGCAGGCACTAATTTGCTTAAAGCCCTGGCCAATGAAAAACGCCTGCAAATTCTTTGCCTGCTCGCTGAAAAAGAGCTTTCGGTAACTCAAATCAATCAACAGCTGGAACTGAGTCAATCAGCGCTTTCACAGCACCTGGCAATTTTGCGTCGTGACCAGCTCGTGAATACCCGCAGGGAATCGCAAACTATTTACTACTCCCTCAGCAGCGAAAGCGCCAAGGCAATTATCAATACCTTGGCGCATCACTACGCCGCTTAACAGGCCAACCCTAAGCTCATCGACGTTGCCAGCCAGCTGCGTCAATCAGGCCCAGTCCTTTGATAACGGCCTGCTCAACACCCGCCGAAATCGCCAGGCCTACTTTACGGCTGATGGTTTTCGGCGGCTCCAGTTTAACGTGGTACACATCCGCTTCTGCCATTCGCTCTACTAAATACGCTTCACTGGTACCTACACTGTCAACGAGTTGCTGCTCAAGGGCTTCACTGCCATACCATATTTCTCCGGTGGCCAGCTTATCGATATCCATTTCCGGACGATGATCAGAAACATAGTCCTTGAACAACTGGTGTGTATTTTCCAGATTCTCAATAAATTTCTCGCGCCCCTCCTGGGTATTTTCTCCCAACACCGTCAGCGTACGTTTATATTTTCCAGCGGTGAGCAGCTCAACATCAATATCGTGGCGCTTTAACAGGCGATGTACATTGGGCACCTGAGCGACAACACCAATGGAACCGATCACCGCAAACGGAGCGGCTTTAATGTGATTGGCGGTGCATGCCATCATGTAACCGCCGCTAGCAGCAACCTTATCGATGCATACCGTGGTTATTAAACCTGCTGAACGAAGGCGGTCAAGCTGTGCAGACGCCAGACCATAGGCATGAACCAGCCCACCGGCGGACTCCAGGCGTACAATCACTTCATCGTCAGCTCCAGCAACATCAATAATGGCAGACACTTCCTGGGCAAACTGCTCCGTTTGCGACGCCTTTATATCCCCGTGGAAATCCAGCACCCACACTTTCGGAACATTCTGGCGCTCACTTTTACCTTGCTTGGCTGCCTTATGGCGCGCTTTTTCCTCCTGGCGAAACGTTTTAGCCAGTTTTTTTCGCGCGCCATGTTCAGTGGTGGTGATACGTAATCTGCGTCCCCGTGAGCGACGCTGGTGATTCAACGATTCAACATGCAGTTTAAGGCCACTATCCCCCGCCCCCTTATTACGCATTACCAGTAGCAACCCAATACCCAGCAGTGCCACAACAATTACTGTCTGGATCAGAAACGTTGCCATGTCAGCGACCCATTCGCTCATCTACTCTCTCCCACCACTGTGTTTAAACGATTAAATCAATCAGCTTTTCCACCTATCCAGTCACATACTTATATGCTTATGGGCAGCGGCGCTTGATTAAAACGGTTGTTTAAAATAATCTCATTGATAACGCATTGAAGCACTATCGAGCCCCTTAACAATGCCCCTTTTTAACTCACATACAAGCCATCAGGAAGCCTACTATGTCATCGAATACGCTTGAAAAGTTGCAGACCCGCTTTAACCCAGAGGCCGCGCAAGGAATGGATGAGGTGTTTCAGTTTCATTTTTCGGATGCAGGCAGTCACTATTTGAATATTCAGGACGGTACCCTGGATGTCCAGGAGGGTGAGCACGATGATCCTTCTGTCAGTTTGAGTATGAGTACCGACACGTTAAAAGGCATTATGAATGGCGATATCAATGGCATGACGGCGTTCATGACCGGTAAATTAAAAGCCACTGGCAACGTCATGCTGGCCACCAAACTCACGACACTGTTCCCTAATCAATAGTCACGGTGCCGCCCGCTCGCGCTTAGCGCCAGCGGGCCAGGTGCGTTTCAATTAACTCACGGGAAATAGAGTAAGGGGGCGGCAACGCCGGTAACTGGCGTGGCGAAAACCATGCCGCGTCCTGGATTTCGACACCATCGATCTTGATACGTCGGGTAGTTGCTTCTGCAAAAAAGCCAAACATCAGCGAGTGTGGAAATGGCCAAGCCTGACTTTGGTGGTAACGCAAATTATCGACATGTACACCCACCTCTTCAAATATTTCTCGATGCACCGCCTCTTCCGCAGACTCCCCAGGTTCGACAAAACCCGCCAGGGTCGAGTAACGTCCAGGCGGAAATCGCGGGCTTCGTGCCAACAACATGGCCTCACCACTGGTTACTAGCGTAATAATGCAGGGCGAAATCCTCGGGTAATTACGGTGCCCGCAAGCGTGGCAGTGCATCGCAAACTCGGCTTCCAGCTTGGTAGCCTCTGCGCCACACCGACCGCAAAAGCGATGGTTCTCCAACCAGGCCCCCACCTGCAGAGCTGTTGAAAGCAGGCCGAACCATGTGGCGGGCAACTCTCCCAACCACTGACGCCCCTCTATCCAATCCTCTCCGGGTTTACTTTCAACCAAAAGCGCGACGGGTTCATCGTGCCAATAGCAGAGGGGTTGCATCCGTTCAGTCCAGGGTTGTATCGGCTGCAAGGGGCTAAGCCCCTCTCCCTCGACCAGTGGTGCGGGAGCCAAATGGCTGCGCGATACACAAATGACGCGCCCCTCGCGGGCATGATGAGGGATTTCACGCCTGAGCATCGGTATTACTTCCCCCGAACCAGCGCAGTTGATGTGCCTGGCATTTAGCTTGATGCGCCGCTTGCTCTTCGGCGCTGGGCCGTATGACTCGCAATTGACCAGGGGTAATCGAGAGGCGCTGCACAGACAACCCCTCATCCATCTGAGTATTCTGCTGTTTGTTTGAGGAGGCTTCAGCATCCAGCGTTAGTGCTGTTTGGCCACCCGTCATGGCCAGATACACATCTGCCAGAATCTCGGAGTCCAATAAAGCACCATGTAAAACACGGTGACCATTATCTATGTCATAGCGTTTGCATAGTGCATCAAGGCTATTACGCTGGCCAGGGTGCATCGCCCGTGCCATCGCCAGGGTATCAAGGATACGGCAGTGTTCACGAACAGGACCTAGCGGCGGCGCATTACGCCGCTGGTTAAGCATTGAGAGTTCATGATCAATAAACCCCACATCAAAGGGGGCATTATGAATAACCAGCTCGGCACCTTTGATAAACTCCCAAAAATCATCAGCGATCTCAGCAAAGACAGGCTCGTTAGCCACCCTGGCATTGTCGATTCCGTGAACTGCCACCACTTCAGCGTCAATATGTCGTTCGGGATTAATATATTGATGATAAGTACGGCCCGTAAAACGCCGGTTGATGACTTCAACCGCACCGATCTCTACCAGACGGTGCCCCTCTTTCGGGTCGATACCGGTGGTTTCTGTATCCAAGATCACTTGGCGCATGATGCTCTCCTTTGATGCTCATCAATTGCTTCATTGGCCAGGGCGTCAGCACGCTCGTTGCCAGGGTGACCGCTATGCCCTTTCACCCAGTGCCACTCAACATTATGCCGCTGAGTCTCTTCGTGGAGTGTTTTCCAAAGCTCCGCGTTTTTTACCGGCTGCTTTGCTGCAGTCTTCCAACCACGCTTTATCCAGCTATGAATCCATTGGGTAATACCCTGCCGTACATATTGTGAATCTGTCCAGAGCGCCACATTACAAGGCTTATTAAGCGCTCGCAGCGCCATAATGGCCGCCATCAGCTCCATACGGTTATTGGTCGTTTCGGCTTCATAACCTTTTAACGCTTTCTCATGCTTGCCACTAGAGAGCACCACTCCCCAGCCACCTGGGCCTGGATTTCCTCGGCATGCCCCATCGGTGTATACCGTCACCTTGGGCCACTCCCCGGCTGCTTGATTACTCACTCTCTCTATCCTTTTTCAAACGACCTTGACGTGAAGACTCGCAGTGCACAGAAGCCCCCGTTCGTGTAGCGCCCAGAGAGGAGGAGGACACAGGAGTTCGCAGCCCGAATTTGAGGCGTTCTACCGGCGCATGTCGCTGGCGACGCTGAGCCTGGATCATGTAGCTTTCACCCAGCGGCAAATTATGCCTTCGCCCCCATGCTTCCCAACGTTCGCCACAGGTGGCACTCATCACGCCACGAAAACAGCAATAGTCTACGCGCTCCACCTCAAAATCGACAAATGCCAACCAATCGCGAAGCCGGTTTGCAGTACGCCACCGCCCGTTCCAGGGGAACTGTGGCTGCTTTTTACTCAAGCGCTGGGTTAAACCACTTAAGCCAACCGGATTAAACCCAAACAGTACCAACATGCCATTATCAGCGGTCACCCGAGCGGCTTCCTGAAGCGTGTAGTGAGCATCCTGAAGATGCTCTAACCAGTGGTGAATAACCACGGTATCCAGGCAACGATCAGGCAGAGCTAACTGATCAGGAGGACATACCAGCGTAGAGGGGGACTCTGCCAACTCACGTGTAGGAGCCCACCGAATCACATGGGGGATTTCAGACATTGTCATTAATGGCGACCCCATGCTCATCTCCAGGCTATGCCCCCCTTTCCGACCTTCTACCACAGGGCCCAGGCAAGCACGCTGCACGTCCCACAGCGAACGACCAGCCTCTGTTTGCCAGTAAGCCTGACTTAGCGCCATACGCTCGGCTAACATAGGTGCCATCGACGAATTTGACATGAACAGCGCTTCCCTCCACAGTAACGACTTTTTAACGTCTTTGTGCGCCAACTTCTGCGCACGCACCCGCGTTTATTTGAACTTTAAAGGATCTCGCCCATGATGAGCGTGACACCGATTCCAGCCCTTAGCGACAACTATATTTGGCTATTAAGACAAGATACCAGTCAAACAGTTTGCGTGGTGGACCCCGGTGAAGCCGCTCCAGTGATTGAGCTTCTTGAACGTGAGTCCCTACAACTTGATACCATTCTGATCACGCATCATCACCATGATCATACGGGTGGGCTCCAGGAGTTGATTCGTCGCTACTCTCCTCGCGTTATCGGCCCCGCCAACCCAGCTATCGAAGGGATAAATGAACAGGTCGGCGATGGCGATGAAGTGCGAATCATGGGCCGCCTGTTTGAAGTGATGGCAACACCCGGCCACACCCTGGACCACATCAGCTACTTCACCCCCGGGATTCCTGCACTGCTGTTTTGCGGTGACACACTCTTTTGCGCTGGCTGTGGTCGGCTTTTTGAAGGCACGCCAGCACAAATGTTGGCATCATTAAAAACATTTGCGGAACTCCCTGATGATACGCTGGTCTTTGCAGCCCATGAATATACGCAAGCGAATCTGATATTTGCGCGTGCTGCGGACCCTGACAATCAAGATGTCAAATATGCGTTGCAGGAGTGTGAGAAGGCCCGTGCATTGGAGCGGCCTACCTTACCCAGCACGATAGGACGCGAGCTGAAGATCAATCCCTATCTCCGTGTGGGCACAGATAGCGTGCGCCAGGCGGCAGGCACTCAGGGAGCTAATGATGATGAACTCGCCACGTTCACCACTCTACGTGAGTGGAAGAACCGTTTTTAAGAACGCTATCGAAACCAAACGAACCGACTATGACCTATCGAACGATTCGCCAGCGCTTGTTACTGAGCACTGGTAGTAGCGTAATTATGGGCCTGTTGTTGGCAGCGGCCGCAAGCTCACAAGCCTCTGCTCCCAACTATACAAGCAGTTACTCCTCCTCCGCGGCTGGTAAGACCTCATCCACGTCGCCTCGCCCGACCTCTTTCCAAACTCACTTTTGGGAAGCGCTTGTGTTAGAGCCCCAGGATGCCTGGAGCTCACTACGTTCAAGCTTTCAATGGCAGGATAAACTGCTCTCTCCAAAGGCCCAGTCCAGAGTGGATGAGTGGATTGAGCATTATCGGGCAAGCCCACAAAATATTGTCGCTATCACTGAGCGCGCCACACCCTGGCTTGCCTGGATCACTCAACAGGTAAGCGAACGCGGCCTGCCCGGAGAGATAGCACTGATTCCGTTTGTGGAAAGCTCCTTCGACCCCAGCGCTCGCAGCCACTTGGGGGCGGCAGGATTATGGCAATTTATGCCCAGGACCGGTGATGCCTTGGGCCTTGTGCGTAATGGCAACTACGATGGTCGTCTGGATGTTGTGACCTCTACCGAAGCTGCATTGAATTACCTGGAAATGCAGGCGGACGAATGGTACGAAGGCGACCTGATGCTGTCATTGGCAGCCTATAACGCTGGAGCCGGTACGGTTAACCGAGCCAGACAGCAGGCGCATAATCAAGGCTTGGCAGGAGAGTACTGGGATTTGTCGCTACCCCATGAAACGATGCAGTACATTCCCAAGCTAAAAGCGATTGCAACCATTATCAACGATCCAGAGCAGTACGGAGTCAGCCTTCCCGACATCCATCCTGACCCGGCTTTCGCCAAAGTACAGCTTGCGCAACCGGTCAGTCTGGCACAAGCGTCGCAGCTTTTAAATATCAACCAATCCGCGCTGGCCGAGCTAAACCCTGGCCTGCTTAACGGCAGCATCGACCCTAACAGTGTACAAACCCTATTAGTGCCGGACGAAGTAGATACCCAGGTATTAGCTCAGCTTTCGCAACCTGGCAGCAGCACCCTGGCTTCCGCGAACGCCGCGGATATCCACCGCGTTGAAAATGGCGACAGCCTGTCAGCCATTGCTGCGCGTTATAATCTGGATCAGCAAGATTTGATCAGGTGGAATGCCCTGGAGCGACCAGAGATGCTTCAGCCAGGTCAACTAATTAGCCTCTCAGGGCGTTAAGACGGGGATTTAAAACAGGCTTTGTTTACACAGGAAGTTACCAATGCCACGCGGTGTGTTGTTTGCCAAAACACTTTTGTTAACCTGCAGCTTGCTGCTAAGCATCCCACTTCCGGCCTCGGATGGGGTCGGGAACAGCGCGCCATCTTCCGGCCCAGTGGAGACGGTACACGGGCTATCCCTTTACGATAGCCCTGAACTGCCAGCAGATTTTGCCTACTTCCCTCACGTCAATCCGCTGGCTCCGAAAGGCGGCACCATCACTCACACAGCGGTAGGCAGCAGCTTTGACTCCACAAACCCGTTTATCATTCGTGGTACGCCGGTTACCGGTATTTCACAAATTTACGACACCCTGATGGCCAGCAACCCAAACGAACCGTTTAGCTTGTACGGTTTGCTGGCGGAAGGTGTGCGTCTTGATCCCCATCGGGAATGGATAGAGTTTGACCTGAGACCAGAAGCGCGTTTTCAGGATGGCGAACCGGTAACCGCTTATGACGTGGTGTTCTCACTCAACCTGCTGCGCGAAGAGGGCAACCCTTTTTCAGGACCCCTATGGCGCGCTCTCACCACGCATGCCCGTCTTCGATATTGTCAGCGAAGGATTACGCTTTCACTATCCCAAGCTAACGGCGGGCGAAGTGACCCAGCGCGTACATCAAACCTTGAGAGAAGTGGGGCTCCCGGAAAGTTGCGCCGCCCGTTACCCCCATGAATTTTCAGGCGGCCAACGCCAGCGTATAGCGGTAGCACGGGCTATTATTCTGGAGCCGGAGCTGTTGGTACTGGATGAACCTACCTCGGCACTGGATCGTAGCGTGCAAAAACAGCTGGTAACGTTACTGCGCGAGTTACAGGCCCGCCGCCAGTTAAGCTATCTGTTTATCAGCCATGACCTTGCGGTAGTGCGGGCAATGGCGCATCGGGTAATGGTGTTAAAAGATGGCGAAGTCGTCGAGCAAGGGCCTTGTCTTGAGGTACTGGCAGCCCCTCAGCACTCTTATACCAAAGCGCTGATCAAGGCCGCTCATTTGCAGGATCTTCCTGCCTGAAGATAGTTTTAGTAAGTAGGTGATGGATGTTATGAGAAACAAGATAACGGTATAAATACAATTTGTTTATTAAAAACGGGCAACCTCTTCTGCCGTCAGCTCCCGCCACTCACCAGGGGCCAGGTCATCTGGCAACACCAGCTTACCTATCGACCGCCGATGTAACGCATTGACGTGATTACCCAGGGCAGCAAACATTCGCTTTACCTGATGATAACGCCCTTCCGTTATGGTCAACTCCGCCTGCCGGGGGGCTAAAAAGCGTAGTACTGCTGGCTGAGTTGGCGTCTCCTCACCGTCCAGGAGGATTCCTTCCGCGACGTGATTGATTGCCGCTTGGGCGGCCTCGCCTTCCATAGGCTCGCCAAGATCGGCTATATAGACTTTGGCGCAGCGATGCCGCGGGGAGGTGACGCGATGGGACCACTGTCCATCGTCGGTTAACAGTAACAGCCCCGTGGTATCAACATCCAGCCGCCCCACTGGCTGCAAGCGCTCTACTTTCGGCAGGTCAATCATATCAATCACCCGCGGATACAGTCCTCTCCGTGCGGTACACTCAACATCGACAGGTTTATGCATCATAAGATAACGCAGCCCGACTAATGTCAGCGTTTCTCCATTGAATTTTACAACATCGCGCTCGATATCCACCCGAGTGGCAGACTGCTTGACCGGTTCCCCGTTCAGTGTCACCTCTCCATTCTTTAACGCGCGTTTGGCGAGACTGCGGGTTAACGGCGTCGTTTCACTTAGAAAGCGATCAAGGCGCATGATTAGCCAACTCCTGGCAGTAATAAAAAGCGGTCGGCATCTTGCCAGGCTGGGAATTTTTCACGAAAGGCATCCAGGTCCGTTTTGTTCAGTGTCCCCGTTTCTATAAACGGAGTATTTGCGGGGTAGTCGATCAGTGGCTCACCCTTAAAATCGACCAGCATGGAGTCGCCGCTGTACGCAAGCCCTTTGGCATCCTCTCCAACACGGTTGACTCCCACCACATAGGCAAGATTTTCCACCGCTCGGGCCTGAAGCAGTGTCCGCCAGGGGTGCCTGCGGGGGGCGGGCCAATTGGCGACGCACAGCAGCGCATCATACTCGAAATGTTCATCTTCCGCTGGCTGTTGGCGCATCCACACGGGAAACCGCAGGTCATAGCACACACTTAGCAGCAGTTTAAATCCCTTTAACTCAACAAGTTGGCGGTGTTTCCCCATGCCGTAACGTTCATGCTCCCCTGCCATACGAAACAGGTGCTGTTTATCGTAATAGCTTACACTGCCGTCCGGCGTCGCCCATACCATACGGTTGAAGTATTGCCCTCCATCCACAATAGCGACACTGCCTGTTACTACACAGCCCCGTGCCTTCGCTTGCTGTTTAAGCCAGGCAACGCTTTGGCTTTCTGCCATAGGCTGGGCCATTTCCCGCGAATTCATGGTAAAGCCGGTGGCAAACATCTCGGGCAGGACAATCAGGTCGGTATCGCGGCTATCCAGCTCGCCCAGTAGTTGTTCAAGATGAGCGTGATTTGCCTGGGGGTCTTCCCAACGTAAATCGCATTGTACCAAGCTCGTTTTCAGTTGACTCATGCCAGCCTCCTTTGTGCCAGTGTATTCGCCAAATGTGTGATAGATTAGCATTTTTAATTAATGAGGCTGCTATGTTTCCACCTGGGCCACGGAATCCTGACGCGGTGAAAGGCGTCATGTTTGGTTTAACTGCCTATACCATGTGGGGGTGCTTCCCGCTATTTTTTGCCCTTTTTGATGGCATTCCCGCTTTTGAAATTTTGATTCATCGGATTTTGTGGTCGTGCCTCTTCCTGGTAGGGCTCATTAGTGTGTTAAGGCGCTGGCCGCCTGTGGTTGCTGCACTGGTTCATCCTAAACGTCTGGGACGTGTATTGGCCTGTGCGCTACTGATTGCCTTCAATTGGGGAATCTATATCTATGCGGTGGAAAGCAAGCAGGTATTACAGGCCAGTTTAGGCTACTTCCTGACCCCATTGGTCAATGTGGCGCTGGGGATGCTGGTTTTGCGTGAAATCATGGCACGCCTGCAATTGGTCGCACTAGGGCTGGCAAGCCTCGCCATTGCCATCCAATTTGTCATGCTTGGAGAGCTGCCCTGGATCAGCCTGCTGCTGGGACTTAGCTTCGGCAGCTATGGATTGTTTCGTAAACAGATACCCCTTGATGGGCTATCAGGTCTGTTTGTGGAGACACTACTGTTATTCCCCTTGGCATTAATGGCACTCACCTGGCTTAGCTGGCAGGGTGAGTCCCACTTTTCACATGACACGTTCACGTCGATACTGCTCATGGTCAGTGGTGTATTAACTGCCCTGCCCCTGATGGCGTTCGCTGGTGCCGCCCGACGTCTACGCCTATCCACACTGGGGTTTCTCATGTATATCAATCCCAGTATCCAGTTCTTGATTGCACTCCTCATTTTCGGTGAGCCATTAGGTATGGTTCAACTGGCTACCTTTATGATGATTTGGGCAGGGCTGGCCCTCTATTCCTGGTCCTCCTGGCAATCACGCACGCGCCAGGCTGTGAGCTGATACGTTCGGTTTCGCAACCGTTAACACTATTGCGTTACTGTCATGGGTACGCTCAGGCTGATACCCCACCCGGAAGCCACCCCAGTGTTTGCCGTTGACATAAATCGGTACCGAAAGGTCATGCATAATCTCACCGGTATCGCGCTTATAGGTTTGCAGCAGCAGTGGCTTTTCATGGGCACCACAGCGACTACCGGTGGGGTCGTTAAAGATCCGCTTGCTACGACAGTAGGCCAGGTCATGTTCATAGTCACCTGTGGGCGCTCGGCTAACCGCCTCATTATGAGTCGGAACATAGCCGTTACGGTCGCAGGCAATCGCGTAGCTTAAACGGTATTGAGACAGTAATGGTTCTTGCAGGCTAGGTAGATGCTGGTCTGTAAACTCATCAAATCCCGTGTGATACAAGGGAGGCTGTGTACCGGGGATATCACGGTAGTTCGGTTGAAACAGGGCCGCCTGGGTTATCTGCCCACTGCCAAGTGCCTTTTCAAATAACTTTCCAATCCTGTCTGCTACCTGTCGCGCCGCGATAAATACCTGCTGATGCCGTCCTTCAAGACGTTGCTGCGCCAGCTCACCATCGACACCTTCCGCTGCGTCCATTAGCGCACGGGCCTGGGCCGCCAAGTCATGCATGTTGCGGTTTCCTTCGTCCACATCCGCTTCCAGTTGGCGCAGGCTATCGGCAACCGTTTGGCTATGCTCTTTTGTGTTTGCCATTGCTTTGGCAACACTGGTAATTTCCTGCTGCACCTGATCAAAATCCTGGGTGATCGTCGCCAGGCTTCCCCCCACGTTCGTCATACTCTGGGACCGCTCACGAATACGGGTCATTAACGCTCCCATGGTTGACACCACGCTATGACCGCTCTGATGCATGTCCTTCACCAGTTCATCAACACTCTGAGTGGCAGTTGAGGTTTTATGCGCCAGGTTGCGTACCTCTCCGGCAACAACCGCAAACCCTTTGCCATGCTCCCCAGCCCGCGCTGCCTCAATGGAGGCATTCAATGAAAGCAGGTGGGTCTGCTCGGCAATGCCCTCGATCATAGAGGTCACACTGCGTACCCGCTCAATTTTATCATTCAGCGCCGTCAGCATCGCCAACGCCTGATCGGACTGCTCAGCCACCTCGGTCAGATCATTAATGATATCTGCCAGCTCGCTATGGTTATGGTGGCTGGCCTCGCGGGCACTTTCAGCCAGTGCTGCCACCTGAGTGGCACTGCTGCTTACCTGCATAATGGCAGCATTGATGGCATTCATGCTGGAAGATGCATCTCTGGCCATGATTTCCTGTTTGGCCAGACGTTGATCCATAAGATCAGCGTAGTGAGAAACCTCTGCTGAGGCT
The DNA here is from genome assembly GCF_023507745.1 of Vreelandella olivaria. Classification (GTDB taxonomy): domain Bacteria; phylum Pseudomonadota; class Gammaproteobacteria; order Pseudomonadales; family Halomonadaceae; genus Vreelandella; species Vreelandella olivaria_A. Next base: position 63,371 of record NZ_JALPZO010000061.1, read on the forward strand.
ATTGCGGTACTACTGGCACGCGCCATCAACCGATAAGCCATTGCGCGTAGCAGGCCGTAATCACGTAGTGGGCCGATCCAACGTATTGAGGTATCCAGACGATGTGGGTTTGCATGGTAAATCCCCATCAGCGCATTAAATACCAGGCCAGCTCCAGCGAGCAGAGCGCCCAGTAAAGCAACATAGGACAACAAGTTACTTTGTGACACCAGCCAGGTGGAACCACCCAGCAGTACCAGAGGCAGCAGAAAACGAAACAGTCGCATATGAAGTACTCTTTTTTAATTGACGTTATTGAGCAGCGCTGGCGATATGAAAGGATTAGCGTACCTTTCTCAGTCAGCTTAACGGGTTGTGCTGATGAATGAAGTAGCACTTTGGGGGCAGAGATAACGCTTAAATAGAGCCGTAAACGTTTCCATAACGCGCTAAACTAGCGCTTTGAAGAAAACACACATGTTTTGTCATCAGGCGTACACCTTGGGAGCTTATGTTCAAGCGTTATTTGCCCATTCTGACCTGGCTGCCCCACTACCATAAGCGACTGCTTGGTGCTGATGTGATGGCAGGGTTAATCGTGACCATCATGGTCATTCCGCAGTCACTTGCATACGCCTTACTGGCAGGATTGCCCGCCGTTGTCGGCCTGTATGCCAGTATTTTGCCCCAGCTGTTGTATACCGTGTTAGGTACTAGCCGCACACTAGCCGTGGGGCCCGTGGCCATTATTGCATTGATGACCGGTGCTGCACTCTCTTCAGTGGCCCCCCCTGACAGTGATGCCTATTTACAGGCAGCCTTGGTACTGTCGCTACTGTCGGGAGGCATACTGATCATTATGGGTGCATTGAAAATGGGCTTTTTTAGCAACTTTCTAAGCCACCCGGTTATTTCCGGTTTCTTAACGGCATCAGGCATCCTTATCGCCATCAGTCAACTCGGTAGTTTACTCGGTGTAACCAGCAGCGGTTTTACTCTGATTGAGCGGGCTGTCACACTTCTGCCCAACCTGTCCACTTTCAACCCCTATACCCTGGCTATTGGCGCGGGCACTCTGGTGTTTCTTGTAGCCATGCGCCGTTATGGCAAACAGAGCCTGAGCGCAGCGGGTATGCCACCCTCACTGGCCGACTTGGTCACCAAAGCAGGCCCGGTGTTTGCCGTTGTTGTCACCACCCTGGCCACCTGGCACTGGCAACTCTCGGACGCAGGTGTTGAGGTTGTCGGCACTATCCCCGGCGGCCTACCAGCACTTAGTTTCCCTTGGGGCGATACATCACTGTGGCGAGCCTTGCTGATTCCAGCGCTATTGATCAGTCTGGTGGGGTTTGTTGAGTCTGTTTCCATGGGGCAAATGCTGGCAGCAAAACGACGCCAACGAATTTCCCCCAACCAGGAACTGATAGGCTTGGGTGCGGCTAATCTGGCAGCAGGCGTTACCAGCGGCATGCCTGTAACCGGTGGATTATCCCGCACTGTCATAAACTACGATGCCGGTGCACAAACGCCTGCCGCTGGTGCCTTTGCAGCGTTGGGCATTGCCCTGGTGACGATGTCGTTTACTGGCTGGCTTTACCACTTACCGATTGCCACCCTGGCTGCCACTATTACAGTGTCTATTTTAACCCTGGTAGATATCCCCATGCTGCGCCAGACATGGCGCTATTCCCGCAGTGACTTTGCCGCGATGGCGGTTACTATTCTGCTGACCCTGATTGAAGGTATTGAGGCTGGTATCATTGGTGGCATCACTCTCTCCATCGCACTGTTTCTTTATCGTACCAGCCGCCCCCATAGCGCGCTGATAGGCCGGGTGCCGGACACAGAGCATTTCCGCAATATAGAGCGTCACAATGTTGAGACAATCAGTAATGTGGCGCTGCTGCGTATTGATGAGAGCCTATATTTCGCCAATGCCCGCTACCTGGAAGATACTGTCTATAACCTGGTTGCCAGCCATCCGGAACTTGAGCATGTGGTGCTGATATGCTCGGCGGTGAACCTGATTGATGCTTCTGCCCTGGAAAGCCTGGATGCGATTAATGCCCGATTAAAGGACTCTGATGTAAAACTGCATCTATCTGAAGTAAAAGGGCCCGTCATGGATCAACTTAAAAAAAGCGACTTCCTCGATGCCCTGACGGGCCGGGTATTCTTGAGCAACTACGCAGCATGGCAAGAGTTTTCCTAGCCCACGCCATTCCAGCCACTTAAAAAGCCAGGAATTTTCCTGGCTTTTTTGCATGAAGACGAAACCATTTTGGTGTAGCTCACAGAACAGCGTTGACAGCCCCCCTTTGGCTTACCTACTATCACCCGACCACCAAGCAAAACAAGATACCGCACAGCAAAACAAGATGTAGCAAATTGTAAAGACAACCACAATAAAGGAGCATTCAAATGCGCCCATTAGCTCACTATCTACTGATGACAGCCCTACCACTCTCCCTGCTGGGCGCTGCCGCAAGCTACGCTAACGATGTAGAACTACCCAGCACGATGGCGTGGACAGCCTACGGCACCAATTCCAGCGGCTATGCACAGGCGGTCGCCATCGGCAATATGCTGCAGAATAATTACGGCTCCTCGGTACGCATCCTCCCTGGTGATAATGATGTATCGCGTATGACCCCTCTTAAACAGGGCCGTGTTGACCTATGCGCTTGTGGAATTGCCAGCTACTACGGCGTAGAAGGTGTCATGATGTTTGCCGACCGGGATTGGGGTCCTCAACCCCTGCGGGTTATTACCACCTCCACGGCTTCTTTTGGTCTCTCACTTGCGGTCGCAGGTGATTTAGAGATTGAAACACCTGCGGATTTAGCTGGTAAGCGTATTGCCTATATCCGTGGGGACGACGCTCTCAACAAAGGAACCGAAGCCTATTTAGCCTTTGGTGGCCTGACATGGGATGACGTGGAGCGAGTGGATTACCCCGGCTACGGACGTTCGTTCGATGGCATTATTGCCGGTGATGTGGACGCCTCCTTTACCACTACCGTCACTCCACCAGCCCAGCAGCTTGCCAGTAGCCGACGTGGTATTAGCTGGCCAGTACTGGCCCCGGATGATGAAGCGGGCTGGGAGCGCATGATGACGGTTGCTCCTTATTTCCGCCCCCATGAAGTCACCGCCGGTGCTGGTGGTATTAATGCCGACAATCCTATCCCCAGTGCCAGTTACCCCTACCCAATCGTGGTTGCCAATCATGACCTAGAAGATAACGTGGCTTATGGTCTGATCAAAGCAATGCAGGAAAACTACGACGACTATAAGAATAATGCACCAGGAGCCGTCGGCTACGCACTGGAATACCAGGATATGCAGTGGGTGGTTCCGTTCCATGATGCCGTCGTCGAGTACTACAAAGAGATCGATGTATGGACCGATGAGATGCAAGCGCATCAGGATCATCTGGTTGAGCGCCAAAAAGTGCTTCTCGACGCCTGGGAGCAATTTATCCAGGACGCGCCCAGCGATGACGATGCCTTCGCCAGCGAGTGGATGGCCGCCCGGGCCACCGCGCTAACCGCTGCCAACTTCGACGCTATCTTTGAGTAACGCCAACCGGGCGGCCATGGCCGCCCTGCTGATTGACGGAATGACCTATGAGCATAGATACCATATCTGCTGATAGCCAGCAGGTTAAAGAAAAAATCAGCCAAACTCGCCAGTTACCCAATGTCATCAGTTGGGTTCCCGCCGCGGTTACCATTGTGCTGATGCTGATAACACTGGATTACCTGTTTAACTGGGGCTGGCTCACTTTTGTTACTGGTTTAGAAACTCAATTCTACTATGCAGTGGTTGCATTACTGTTACCGCTGGTTTTTTTGCTCTGGCCGATGCGCGCCACACAGCAGGAGCGACCGATTCCCTGGTATGACTATCTGCTAAGCGCGGTCACCCTGATTGTCGGGAGCTATTTTGTCTATAACGCCTTACCCATTCTGGAGCGCGGCTGGGCCTTTGCCGCCCCGGATATCGCCATTTATGCCAGCTACGCTTATTGGGTGCTGATCATAGAAGCAGCCCGACGGGCAGGCGGTTTGCCAATCGCCATTATCGCAGGGCTATTTTCACTTTACCCGCTGGTTGCCGATATTGTCCCTGGTCCCATTCAGGCATTCCCTTCCAGCCTTGAAGAAACAGCCATGTACCACACCATGAGTACTGAAAGCATCATGGGGGTACCACTGCAAGCATTCGCCGGTCTTGTGATTGGCTTTCTGGTGTTTGGTGTGGTGCTGCAAAAAAGCGGCGGCGGCAGGTTTTTCATTAATCTGGCTTTTGCGCTATTGGGCCATGTTCGCGGCGGCCCGGCCAAAGTATCAATTTTCTCCAGTGGCCTGATGGGGTCCATGAGCGGCAGTGTAATCAGTAACGTACTAACCACCGGTGTTTTATCCATCCCCGCTATGCGCCGCATTGGCATGAGCCGTTCTTTTGCAGGTGGTGTGGAGGCCTGCGCCTCCACGGGTGGCGTACTGATGCCCCCGGTAATGGGTGCCACCGCCTTTGTCATGGCCATGTTTCTGGATATTCCTTACTCTGCGGTAGCACTTGCCGCCGTTATCCCCTCTATTCTCTATTTCCTGGGGTTGTTTATCCAAATTGATGCCTATGCGGCGCGCCACGAGATCAAGGGATTACCCGCCATTGAACTGCCATCTCTTAAGCAAACGCTGAAAGAGGGCTGGTACTTCATCTTCGTGTTTGGACTACTGGTATGGATGCTACTGATTATGCAACGTGAAGCGGTGGCACCTTTTTATGCGACCGCCCTGTTGTTGGTACTCAACCAGCTCTCCAGACACAATCGTTGGGGGTGGAAGGATGTCGCTGACACCCTTTCGTCGGCAGCCAAGCTGTTTGCGGAACTGATCGCGATTCTCGCCGGTGTTGGTATGCTCGTTGGCGCACTTTCCATGACCGGGCTTTCCGGCACCATTGCCAATGACTTTATCAATATCGCCGGTGGTAGCGTGCCGCTACTGTTGATCATGGGGGCTATGACCAGCTTTGTGTTGGGCATTGGCATGACAGTGACCGCGGCTTATATCTTCCTCGCCGTGGCCCTGGCTCCCGCCTTGATTCAAGGTGGTGGCCTGGACCCCATGGCAGTGCATATGTTCATCCTTTACTGGGGCATGCTGAGCTTTATCACACCTCCGGTGGCACTGGGTGCTTTTGCCGCCGCCACTGTTGCAGGCGCACGTCCCATGGAGACCGGCTTGCAGGCAATGCGGCTGGGTAGCGTGATCTACTTTATCCCCTTCCTGTTTGTGCTCAACCCGGCACTGATCATGCAGGGTGCACCGCTTATGATTGTGGCTGTCTTTATTCAGGCTGTGATCGGCATCATCCTGTTTGCCTCCGCCATGCAGGGCTACCTGATGGGCGTGGGTCGGCTCGGCTACGGCGCACTACAGGAACCAGTGATTCGAGGGTTGGTGTTAATCGCAGGTCTACTGTTGGCGTTACCGGGCGGCGGAATGGTGCCGCTTAGTCAGTTGGAGCTGATTAGCCTATCGCTTGCAGCACTACTCCCTGGCGTTCTACTGGCGCGTATAAGCCAGCGTCACCATCAGCGAACATTAGCGACTGGCACCTAACCCCAGTGGACTCCATAACGCGTTTATCGCAAAACCACCCTGCCCCATGCCGCCTACGGGCGGCTTTTTGTTCTGCATTGCGAAATGATGTTTTACAATATTGACTCGGCCAATAACTACCGCCATGATTAATAAATTCCAATAAACAACCACTAGTTTCATCATGCGGAATACGGGAGTTTGTCATGTCTGTTTTTTACCAATGCCACGGCAACGTTGGCGTTATTTGCATCGCCAACCCTCCGGTTAATGCCCTTAGTCATGCTGTGCGTAGTGGCCTGGTCAACGCACTTGCAGAGGGCATTGCCGATCAGCAGGCCAGGGCGCTGGTGGTAATGGCGGATGGGCGTACTTTCATTGCCGGTGCGGATATTCGTGAATTTGGCAGGCCTCCCCAAACGCCTTTGCTTTCCGATGTCATCACCCAGTTAGAAGCCTGCCCCAAACCGCTGATTGCGGTTCTACACGGCACTGCGCTGGGTGGCGGCCTGGAGGTTGCACTTGGCTGCCACTACCGCACTGCGCTGAGAGGCACCCGTGTAGGTTTGCCGGAGGTAAAACTGGGCCTCCTGCCCGGCGCCGGAGGCACCCAACGCTTACCGCGCCTGGTTGGTGTGGAAACTGCATTAGAAATGATTACCAGCGGACGCTTTGTTGGGGCAGATGAAGCGCTGGAAACCGGCATTATTGACACTATTAGCGATGCCGGAACACCCCTGGAAGCGGGACTAGCAGCTGCCCAGGGCATCCTGGCGGGAAAACAAACATCACGTATCACCGGCCAATTACCCACTCCCAACGCCAATCCCCAGGCAATCGCCGCTGCTCATAAACACCTCAAACAACAAGCTCCCGAGCTTTTTTCACCGTTTCGCATTGTCGAAGCGATTGAGGCCTGCATGACGTCAGAATCGCTCAGTGCTGGTTTACAGCGGGAGCGGGAGCTGTTTCTCGCGTGTATGGACTCCCCCCAGCGCGCTGGGCTTATCCACCTCTTTTTTGCTGCCAGAAATCCGCACATCGTGCCTGGTGTCGAAAACGCCACACCGTTTGAGCATGTTGCGTTAATGGGTGAGCATCCACTGTTTGAGCAGCTTCATAAAGCCGCCCAGCGTGCCCATATCAAGCTTACCAACGCACCGCATAACGCAACCGAGCTATGCATACTCTCCCCTGGTTCTCACGCCGACTACCCCTCAACGGCCACCGCCATCGCGCTGCAAGTCTTAACAGAGCCTGCCCCGGCTACCGAGCTAACTCTGGTCCTCGCCGAAAGTGGCCCGTTTCATGAGTTGGTTAACCAAAGTGCAGATGCTGTCACTCAGCAACGGGCTGCCCTAACGCTGAAAGCGCTACGGGTAAATGTGGTGGTAAGCCGGAAGAGTGGTCTTCTCAACACGCTGCATGCTGCAGCCGAGCCAGCGGCGGCTCGTGATAAAAATGCTTCGCTGGAGCAAGCCACCCTGAGCCTTGCGGAAAACGGCTGTTGCTACCGAGAAAGCGACATTGACCTGCTGGCGGTAGAAGCCCTGGGTTACCCACGCCACTTAGGTGGACCATACCATCAGGCCACACTTGCTGCGGCTGCCAAGAAGGATACATTGTCATGAACCTCACATTTACTCCCGAGGAGCGGGCCTTTCGTGCAGAGGTACGTGCCTTTTTAGCCGACGCGCTACCCAACGACATTACTGAACGCGTACGTCTGGGGCGCTATTTAAGAGCAGATGATCATACTCGCTGGCAGAATATTCTCAGCAAACGCGGCTGGCTGGCTGCAAACTGGCCAAAAGAGTACGGCGGTCCCGGTTGGAGTCCTGTGCAACGGCACATTTTTGATGAAGAGTGTGCCGCTGCTCATGCGCCAAGCATAGTGCCATTTGGTGTCAATATGGTGGCTCCGGTCATTATGAAATTCGGCACCGATGCACAGAAAAAGCACTACTTGCCACGCATTCTGAACAATGAGGACTGGTGGTGCCAGGGCTATTCAGAGCCAGGCGCAGGCTCCGACCTGGCGGGTCTTAATACCCGTGCCGTGCGGGACGGCGGCCACTATATTGTCAATGGTCAGAAGACATGGACCACCCTGGGGCAGCACGCCAACATGCTGTTCTGCCTGGTACGCACCAACCCACAGGCCAAAAAACAGGCAGGCATCAGTTTCCTGCTGATCGACATGCAGAGCCCTGGCATTACGGTGCGACCTATCATTACTCTCGACGGTGCCCATGAAGTTAACGAAGTCTTTCTCGACAATGTCCGTGTCCCGGTTGAAAACCGCGTCGGCGAAGAAGGGGAAGGCTGGACCTGCGCCAAATTCCTGCTCACTCATGAACGCACCGGTATTGCTGGGCTTGGCCACGCCAGGCAGGCGCTACGCCATTTGAAATCTGTTGCCAGCCAGATTAAGCATCGCGGTAAACCGCTACTGGAACTACCCAGCTTCCGTCTACGAGTGGTGAAGGCCGAGATTGAGTTAATGGCGCTGGAAGTCACCAACCTACGAGTGATTGCCGCTGCCCGGCATGGCAGCGTGCCGGGCGCGGAGAGTTCGCTGCTAAAAGTGCGCGGCTCCGAGCTGCGGCAAGAGATCAGTGAACTTACCCGACGTGCCCTGGGCCCTGCGGCACTGCCGTTCTTCCCCGCTTTCCTGTACGGCGATGAACCACTGGACGGCGAACTCGCCCTGCGTGCTGCCGCCAGCGCCCAGTACTTTAACCGCCGCAAGCTCTCGATTTATGGCGGCGCCAACGAAATACAAAAAAGCATCGTCGCCAAAACCATTTTAGGTATGTAAGGAGGTCACCATGGATTTTGCATTAACCGACGAACAACGCATGCTCGAAGAGACCCTCACCCGTTTGGTGGCCGACCAGGTATCCCCCCAGCAGCGGCGTACAATGTTAGCAACGCCCGCCGGGGAAACCAGCGAGCTTTGGCGCACTTTCGCAGAACTTGGCCTGTTGCATATGCCCTTTAGCGAAAAGCTAGGTGGGTTAGGCGGCGATGGCACCGACCTGATGATCATTATGCGGGCACTGGGAAAAGGTCTGGTACCCGAAGCCTATCTGGCTGGCCTAGTGCTACCGGGACAACTGCTTGCGCTTAGCAGCAACAGTGAACAACAGGCACGCTGGCTCGCACCACTACTGGAAGGTGAACACCAGTTGGCGCTTGCCTGGCAGGAACACAGCGCCCGTTACGACACCTTCGCAGTTACCACAGCGAGCCAGCACGGCAACCAGTGGCAATTAAGCGGCAGAAAAGATGTAGTGATGAATTTGGCAGCCGCCGCCGCTATCCTGGTCACCGCCACTTTGCCAAGCGGCAAATTGGGCCTATTTATCGTGCCCGCCAACACACCAGGAGTCGCCCAGCACTGCTATCACACCATAGATGATCAGCCCGCTGGCGACCTGGTACTGACAAATGTCACGGTTCCGGCAGACCATTGTTTAAGTGACGATGTCAGTGATGCCATTGCCGAGGTACTCGCTATGGGTCGTGCAGCGCTCTGTGCAGAAGCAATCGGCACCATGGAGGCAACCTGCGACCAAACCCTGGCCTATTTGAAAGAGCGCAGGCAGTTTGGTTTACCACTAGCCAGCTTCCAGGCCTTGCAGCACCGCATGGTGGATATGCACTTACACCTGGAACAATCACGCTCAATGACCATCCTGGCGGCCACCAGCCTTTCATTACCGGCCAGGCAACGGGATTACAAGATTGCGGCGGCCAAGGCATACTGCGGTGAATCCGCGCGCTTTATTGCCGAACAGGCCATTCAGTTGCATGGCGCAATAGGCATGACGGAAGAGTGCTATGTTGCCCACTATGCCAAACGGCTGGTGATGTTCGATCACTACCTGGGCGATAGCGACTACCATCTGGAAACAGTCAGCGATGGTTTACAAGTGGCCTAGGGAGCGTTACATGCCCGACTACAACAGTGAATTGATTCATGTCAGCACTATTGAAAATGGCATTGTCGAAGTAGCTATTGCACGCCCTGCCGTCCGCAATGCCCTCAATGAAGCTACCGCCCTGGCACTCAACAAAGCCCTGGCAGCCGTTGCGGATAACGATCAGATACGCTGTGCCATTCTGCATGGAAAAGGTAGCTCGTTTTGCGCTGGCGCGGATCTGGCTGAGTTTGAAAAAGCCTCTTCGCAACCTGCCAGCGAGCGGTTAGAGACCCTTTTTTTACCGGCCCTGCGCCTATTGATGACAATGGAAAAGCCGGTGATTGCCGCCATCAACGGTGCCGCCGCGGGTATTGGCGTCTCGTATGTACTGGCTAGCGATATGGTGGTGATGGGGTGCTCTGCCTACCTGAAACTGGCCTTTATCAATATTGGCCTTATTCCCGATGGCGGTGCCTGCTGGCATCTGGTGCGTCAGCTCGGCCATACCCAGGCGTTTGAAATGGCGGCACTGGCCACACCTATCTCTGCCGCGCACTGCTTATCTTTGGGTCTGGCCAACCGGGTTGTCGACGATGAGCGTGTGCTGGAGGAAGCCCGCGACCTCGCACACACACTGGTCACTCAGTCACCCCAGGCGCTCAGCGCTACCAAATATGCGCTCAGAAAAGCGGCCCAACACACCCTTAATGACACCATGATACTGGAGGGCGAGCTTCAGGATCAGTGTAAAGCGTCTGAGGATTTCCAGTCACGAGTGGCAGCGTTTCGTCAACGCCGCCGCAATTGAGCCAGCGCCTGATGATAGTCATCGCGTAGCGTGGCCACTTCATTGGCCACGCTGCTCATAGAGGCAATCCCTCCTACACCCTGCCCCGCCCCCCAAATATCTCTCCACGCTTTTGCTTTACTGCTGCCGCCAGAACCATAGCGCATTGACGTTTTATCACCTTCAGGCAGGGCATCAGGATCCAACCCCGACTGCTCAATACTTTGGCGCAGATAGTTACCGTGCACGCCGGTAAACAAGTTGGTATAAACAATATCCCCCGCTGCTGCATCAAGCACCATCTGCTTGTACGCCGCTTGCGCGTTTGCCTCTTGGGTGGCGATAAAACGTGTTCCCATATACACCAGGTCCACACCAAGCGCCTGGGCAGCCACAATCTGTTCACCCTTGGTGATGGCACCCGCCAACACCAGGGGGCCATCGTAAAAGCGGCGCACTTCGGCCACAAACGCAAAAGGGTTTAACCGCCCGGCATGACCGCCAGCACCATGGCATACCAAAATCAAGCCATCCACTCCTGCATCAATCGCTTTTCTGGCATGCCGAAGTGTTGTGACATCGTGAAAGACGAACCCACCGTAGGTATGCACCTGCTCAACCACTCGTTCAGGTGAATGCAAGCTGGTAATCACCAGTGGCACCTTAAATTCAGCGCACAGCGCTACATCGTGCTCAAGGCGGTCGTTGGTGGGGTGCACAATCTGGTTAACTGCAAAGGGGGCAGCGGGCTGTTGTGGGTGGCATGCATCATACTCCGCCAGGGTACCGGTGATCTGTTGTAGCCACTCCCTCAGCGTTTCGGCGGGCCGGGCATTAAGTGCTGGAAAAGCGCCGATAATGCCAGCCTGACACTGGGCAATGACCAGCTCAGGCCCGGAGACAATAAACATCGGAGAGCCAATTACCGGCAGAGTTGTTGAAGCGATCAGTCGGGTTAACATGGGGTACTCGCTGGCTATTATTGTAAGTGCAAGTAGCGTTACAACTTGCTCTCAAGCTCCGGCAGAATCTCGAACAGATCGCCCACCAGACCATAGTCCGCCACCTGGAAGATCGGTGCTTCTTCGTCTTTGTTCACCGCAACGATCACCTTGGAGTCTTTCATG
>NZ_JALPZO010000062.1 GCF_023507745.1 Vreelandella olivaria
CAATCACATCCTGGGGGTGGTGATAGCGTTGTAGCAGCAGTTGCAGCGGGGTTTCGGTCATGGCGCCGGTGTATTGGGTCACCGTGCGGCTCTCCTGCATCCAGGCCACGGCCTCATCCCAGGGGGCATGGTAGAGCTTGCCCTTATCCTGAAAATAGATTTCCCGGGTGCGGCGATTAAAACGCAGGGGAGAGGAGGTGGGCCAGAAGACCTCAAGCAGAAAGACAGCAAAAGTAATGCCAAACATAACGGCAGCGGTGCCTAGCACTTCCCCCCCTCTGCCTTGAAAGAAAACGGGCGACATAATTAAAAACATATAGATCGCCCCCATCCCCCATACCCCAGTAAAAACGCCCTTGCCTTCTTCGGCGCCGCTGGAAAGGTCCAGGTAGTGCTCGGTTTGCTCCTGTACTTCACCCAGTTGCATGGGCTGCCGGGCGGCCCGGCGTTTGGGTGAGAGCTGGATGAGCTCATCGGCCAGCCCGAGCTGCTGTGAAAGAGTGGCGAAGGTGTTTTTAAGACTCTGCATTACTGCCCTGAGCCACTGGAGGTAGAGGTATCGGTATTGTCTTGATGCAGGCCCTTGGCGACTTCCAGATCATACAGCCGGGTGGTGGGACCATCCGGGTGGCAACGTTCTTTAACCAGCGGCTGCCACTGGTGGGTAGCGG
>NZ_JALPZO010000063.1 GCF_023507745.1 Vreelandella olivaria
GGCGTTAGGGCTGATCGTAGTGACCACCAATAGCGAAGATATAAATGAACTTGTCATCGAATCGATATATCAAACGATCTTTCTGTGATATCCGCTTAGACCACAGGCCAGAGAGGTTGTGCTTTAGAGGTTCAGGTTTTCCAAGGCCGGAGGAAGGGTCATCTGATCGCAGCATTTCCTTGAGCAATTTGCACAAGGCCTTGTGTAATCGTTTGTCCTTTGCGCGCATAACCTCATACGCTTCCCAGGTGTTGCCCTCAAATACCAGTGATCTCATCCATTTGCTCGCCAGTTGGTTTATAGCCTGTTCCACGGGTGTGGGTTTCAAGAGAGTCGGTAATCTGCTGCATGAGATTCTTGCTTTGGAGAACGTGAAGGGTTTCCTGTTCTCGCTCCCAGTCGTCGGCGCTCATCACCACGAAAGCCTCTCCGGCTCGTCGTGTTACCTTGAGCGGCTCATGCCTGCTAACTACTTGCTCTACAACACTTTTCAGGTTATCTCTGAATTTGTTTACGCTAATTGTGTCCATAAAGGCACCTTGATGTACGGGAATTCCGTACAAGTATACGGCAAAAGCCCTAACAAGGCCAAGCACGGCGACGGCTTTTTCGTTTCGGCTTTGCCTTCACTACAAAGCCGCGCGTGTTGGCGGCGTTA
>NZ_JALPZO010000064.1 GCF_023507745.1 Vreelandella olivaria
AGAGCCATACCAACAGGCGCGTTAGCCCCACGGGCGCCTGATCGATCAACTCCGGCTTGCCTTTCATATAAAAACGCTGCACAAACCGGTTTTTCCTGAATAATATGTTAAAGCCATATCCGGTCATACGCGAAAGGGAAAAGGGCAGTCCCTTGAGATAAAGCTGCTCAGGAGACTCCCATGCTCCAAAATAGCGGTCCGCTTCATCGATTTTGAAAAGCGCGACAATGCTGGCGATAAATGCTAACGCCAAGCCGAGCAGGCCGAAAGCAGCCCCAGCAAGCCCCATGATGACGTTAGTTGGCATCATGGTCACCACCACCGTGCCGCCACTGATATATCGCTGAACCAAACATCTCACCAGCCGGTTCCAGTGCCTTGGCACCCCCATAGGCACCGGCGCCTGCGGCCACCACGCCACATATCACTTTACCGCGTGGATCAAGGCTGACAGCTAAACATACGCTACTGCGAGCAGCAGCACTGACTCCAGCGACCCCACCAAAAGTACGCCCGGTGAGCTTGCCATACTCGACATATTGGATACGCTGGCACTCTTCCTCGCGCCCTGTGGAGCAGGCTTCGGCGATAGTGTCACGGGTCGCGTAGGTATCCAGCCCAACCCCCACGGCGCTGCCGATACTGGTGAGCT
>NZ_JALPZO010000065.1 GCF_023507745.1 Vreelandella olivaria
CGTTCCCACAGGCGCTCGTAACCCCGAGAATGAACGTCAGCGCTTCGACTTAGTCGCCCTGGGGCAGGATAACGTACTGCGCATGGCCTTCTTCGATCAGTTCCGGGGTGAAAGCGTTATCTATTCGTTGCCTTGGGGGGAAACCGAGCCACGCTTTGAGGTAGCCGTAGGCGACTATGGCGTGAACGATATTGCCGCTAACGAACACGGCGAGGTGTATATTCTGGCCCGCAAAGGTCGGCCCATCACGCTAATGCCCAAGGAGCAGTTGGTGGAGCACCCTACTTCTGTTTGGCATTGGAGTGGTGACCAACTCACCGAGTTGCATGAATTCGATAGCGATCTGGTGGGCTATGCCCTGTATATCACCCCGGAAGAGGGCTTGCTGTTTGATGGGGTGAACGAAGGCAGCCTGCTGGGTAAGGATGTGACTGCGGTCAGCTACGATGGTGGTGCCCGCTGGCGAATAGAGGATGAAGGCCGTAGTGCCCAAGGGGGCTACTACGATACCAACACAGGCGAACGCTGGCGCGTGGCGGGCTACTCACTCTATCGGCGCGAGATTCCGTAAACGAAGGCCTGTTCGGGGAAGTAGCCAGCGTTGAGCTGGCACACCTATGGCCCACTACGGCTGGTATGGCGGCTACCAGCGTGTACATAAATAAGGTGCCGCTCGACAATACACCACTAGGCCAGCTCTAGCGACTGACGTAACAAGGTACGCACCGAAGCGGTTTCAGGATGTATATTCCGCCATAAGAAGAATGACTCAGCGGCTTGTTCCACCAGCATACCCAGGCCATCCAGCAGCTTGGCGCCTCGCGGCCCCGCCCACTGCAGAAATACGGTAGGTTCTGGCCCATACATCATATCGTAAGCCCAGGCACCTTTTGTAAACAGCTCATCAGGTAAAGGAGGCAGGTCACCGACGAGGCTGGCGCTGGTGCCATTGATCACAAGATCAAACTGCCCTTCCAGTGTGTCAAAGGCGCCACCAACGATATTACCCAGGTCAGCAAAGTCCTGGGCCAGTTGGGTGGCTTTAGCTGCAGTACGATTCACCACGACGATTTCACTGGGCTGCGCGGCAAGCAGCGGCTCCAGCACACTGCGCACGGCTCCCCCCGCACCAATCACCAACAGGCGTTTGCCCTGGAGGGAAATACGGTGATAGGCAAGATCACGGACCAAACCAACACCGTCCGTTGTATCGCCGTATGTGCGGCCATTACCACCAACAATCAGCGTATTCACTGCTTTAGCCCGCTTGGCACGATGGCTCAACGTATCACAAATCGCATAGGCATCACCTTTGAATGGCACGGTTACATTGGCACCGCGCCCCCCACTGGCAACAAACTCTCGCCATGCACTGGCAAAACCATCGATAGGGGCTAATGTTGCGGTATAGCGAATAGGTTGCTGGGTTTGCTGGGCAAACTCTTCATGAATCAACGGTGACTTGGAGTGTGTAACCGGATTGCCAAATACACAGTAGTGATCAGTCATATCTACTCCTTAAGCCCCCGTTTGCTGATCAGCTTCATGCAACCAGTCCCGTGGCACCAGGTATTCATTCAAGCGCGCCTCAGGGCTTCCCGCTTCCGGTGTAAAGGCATATTCCCAACGAGCTAGCGGCGGCAACGACATTAAAATGGATTCCGTACGCCCGCCGCTTTGCAAGCCAAACAGGGTGCCCCGGTCCCACACCAGATTGAACTCGACATAGCGACCACGCCGATATAGCTGAAAATCCCGCTCCCGCTCTCCCCAGGCATCCCCCTTACGTCGCTCTACAATGGGCAGATAGGCGTCAAGAAAGCTATCTCCCACCGCACGCAAAAAGGCGAAACACTCTCCAAAGCTGCCTTCGTTTAAATCGTCAAAAAACAGCCCCCCCACACCACGGGTTTCACCGCGATGCTTGAGGTAAAAGTACTCATCGCACCATGCTTTGTAACGGGAATAAACGTTATCGCCAAAGGGAGTACACGCCGCCTGGGCAACGGTGTGCCAATAGACAACATCTTCAAACACCGGGTAGTAGGGCGTTAAATCAAAGCCGCCCCCGAACCACCATACTGGCGATTCGCCCTCTTTTTCGGCAATAAAGAAACGTACATTACCATGGCTGGTGGGCACATGAGGGCTTTCCGGGTGCATGACCCAGGACACACCCACCGCATGAAAGCTGCGCCCGGCAAGCTCAGGCCGTGCGGCTGTCGCGGAGGGGGGGAGCTGGGCGCCGAACACATGTGAAAAATTAACACCGCCTTTTTCAAATACAGCGCCGTGCTCTATCACCCGAGAACGACCGCCACCGCCCTCTTCACGCTCCCAGCTATCCTCCTGAAAACTGGCGCGACCATCGGCAGCGGCAAGGCCGCTACACAGCCGATCCTGCAGGTCTAACAGGTAGTGTTTGACATCATCTAGGTGCTCGTGAGCCACGTTAACTCCAGAGGGTTTAAAGGTGAATCGTAAACAAGGTACCGCGAAGCTTAATCGTTAATAGCAAGCGAGGTGACGTTATGAACGCACCACCTTGCCCGTGACTAAATCACGGATGCTGCTGGGTTTGGCATTACCACCAAGAGCGCCCTCAACCACATAGGCAAGTTCATCACCAAACAGGGTGGAGACTTCATGACCACTCATAGCAGGCGGCTCTCCTGCGCGATTAGCGGAGGTGGATACCAGTGGCCCACCAAACGCTTCGCATAATGCCTTCATCACAGGGTGATCGGTTACCCGCAGCGCAACGCATTGATGGGCGCCACGCACCAGCCCATGGCTGCGGCCATTATCGGGCACCAGCCAGGTATTGGGCCCTGGCCAGCTGGCTGCCAACGGCGCATGAAGTGCAAGTGGCAGTTGATGTAACCAGGGCTGAAACTGATGAATACTGGCGGCGACCAGGATGACGCCCTTGGCAGGGTCACGCATTTTCATGCGCATCAAGTGTGCCAGAGCTTCATCATTATCCGGATCGCAGCTTAGCCCCCAGACGGCTTCTGTTGGGCATGCAATCACGCCACCCGCACGCAGTGCATTGACAGCCGCGTTGAGTTCAGCCGGTGTCATAGACGCTCCTTGTGGAAAATCATGGCATGCCACAAGCCAATGAAAATAGTGTCACGGCATCCTATCATGGTCGCGTTAGACGTACCCACCCACCAGCCTGCTGCGCCACATACCCCTCGAGCTCCAGCATCAATAACCGCTGCTGACACTCGCCAACGGCTACCCCGGTCGTTTGAACCAGCACATCAATCGGTGTCGGTCGCACTCCCAACGATGCCAATAACGCATCGGGTAGTGGGTGCTCTTCTTCGGGGGCCTGCGGATTGCTTGTCTCACGGGGTAAAAACTCACTTGCCCAATGCTGTAGCTCTGCCAACATATCATCCACATGGCGTACCAGCGTCGCGCCATTGCGAAGCAGGTGCAGGCAACCTCGCGCCTGAACATTATGCAACGACCCTGGCAGTGCAAACAGTTCACGCCCCTGCTCCAGTGCCAGACGAGCACTGACCAGCGAACCGCTTTTCTCGGTAGCCTCTACCACTAACGTTCCTAACGAGAGGCCGGTCACAATACGGTTACGACGTGGGAAAAACGCTGGGCGTGCAACGGTTCCCGGTGGGTGTTCAGAAAGCAACAGGCCGCCCGCTGCTGTACTGAGCTGCTCATACAGATCACGGTGGCGGGCAGGATAGATAATATCAACGCCGCACCCTAATACAGCAATTGAGCTACCGCCTGCCGTTAGTGCCGCATGCTGGGCCACACCGTCAACCCCCAGCGCCATACCGCTCACAATACACCAACCTCGCCGGGCAAGTTCTTGGGCGAAAGCATGGGCATTACCACTACCTTCGGAGGTGGGCCTGCGGGTCCCCACGATGGACATCCTGGGGCCTTCTAAAGCGCATAAATCTCCTTGAGCCCATAACACTGCCGGCGGGTCTGGCAACTGGTTAAGCAACGCAGGCCATGCAGGGTGGTCACGATGCAGTAGATGGCGGTTTGGCCCTCCCTGCAACCATGCTTGGGTATCAGCTACCAACCGCTGAAGCGGGCTGCGCGCAGGATGTTCAAGCCATAACCGTAAAGCCGCAGCAGCACTGCTGGGCAGTGCCATTAGCCAACCCTGGGGCCAGTGCAACTCCTGGGCTACCAGCTGTGCAATGCGGTGCGGGCCTATATTGGGTAGGGCATTAACTACCAGCCACTCCCTGGCGTCCATACTTGTCCCCTCTGTGCTCTTTTATCGACCGATTTTTTACCTGCCGAGTGTTCATCCAGGCCAGATGGCATTTTATTGGCTCGGTGTGCGAACCACATCCCCTACGGCAAGCATATTGGTTGCCTGCATCACCAACGCATAACTGACCTGATCATAGGGTTTAAAGACCATCACCAGCCCCGCTTCTGTTGCGGGTAACTGGATCAGCTCCTGGGAGCGAGGGTCATGGACCCGTTCACCCTGTTGGTCAACGCGTAGTACGTGCCCAGGCTGAATCCCGTCCTGAGCCCCCAGATCTAATGCAACGACCTGTAATCGACCAATAAAGCGCACACCGCCCGGCACCGCAATAATATGCCCTGCTACGTCATTCAAGGGCGCGCGTGGCTGAAAGGTCTCTGCCTGCTCACGCTCTTCCAGCGGTAACAGGATATCGTTATTGCGTACCTCCTGGTGGGCACTTAGCACTTCCACCCGGGCAATATCCCCCTCACTACTCAAGTAACGGGCCTCACCAATATTAATTAGCTCCATACCCAGCGGCGTGCCATCGATTGCCTCATAAGGATCACTCTGGCGATAGATACCCAGGCGCGTTCTGGCGGGCAGCTCACCACGCACATAGAGTGTGTCACCCGCCCCGCTGATCAGTCGCTGATTATCCCCCCCTACGACATAGGCTAACTCGTTCAGAGTAGCCCCTTCGTCCAGTACCCGATGCTCACGCAAAAACGCGCTCACCACTTCCATAGGCAGCGGAGCAACCGCTTCGCGCCGGGGAACCGTACGCATCTGGGGTGAAAGCTTCACCACTCCCTGGCCCCGCTCCAGCGATAGACAGGGTGTTCCCTGGCAATTATCCAACACCAGAATATCGCCAGGGTAAATAAGATGTGGATTGCGAATTTGAGGGTTCGCCTGCCAGAGATCAGGCCACTGCCATGGTGAATTCAGAAATCGTGCGGCAATGTCCCATAGCGTATCACCACGAGCCACTGCATAGCGTTCTGGAGCGTCACTGCGAAAACGATCCCAGCTCATTGCAGGGCTACACAGTAAGGCAATACACAGTAACAGTGTGATGATAGCGCTATAATAGAAGGGCTTTTTAGCCACCATCCTATTCTCCCCAGGCAGTTGTCATTGGCATAAGCTGAACACGGTCCGCATGGGGTAGCACGTGCCCAGGAACACCGACAGCATGATATAGTGGATAATAGTAAAGTACTTAGGCCCGCCGACACAGCTCGTATGGGGCCTGCTCATCTAAAGACTCAGCATAACGGTGATTGTAACGCCATGGCCAAACTTCCCATTCTCGAATTCCCCGATGCGCGCCTGCGTACCAAGGCGGTACTGGTGGAAACCGTTGACGATGAGGTCCGCCAGCTTGTCGACGATATGTTGGAGACCATGTACGACGCCCGCGGCATTGGCCTTGCAGCCACACAGGTCGATGTTCATCGCCGCGTGGTGGTAATGGATGTCAGCGACGACAACTCCCAGCCGCTAGTGCTTATCAACCCCCGCTACGAGCCAATGGGGGATGAAAAAGAGCCACTTTCTGAAGGCTGCCTGTCGATACCTGAATACTATGCCGAAGTACCGCGCTATCTCAAAGTAAAACTCAATGCGCTTGACCGTAACGGCGAGCCCTATGAGCTTGAGGCCGAGGGTTTGCTGGCCCACTGTATTCAGCATGAATACGACCACCTGGAAGGCGTGCTGTTTGTCGACTACTTATCGCCGCTTAAACGCGACCGGATAATGAAAAAGATGCAAAAGCGTCACAAACTGATGCAGGACGCTTAACGCATCACTGTGGGCGTCACAGCTGGCCGAGCTGTCAGGCTGCCAAAGCACGGATGTTCGCCCCGGTGCCAGGCGGCTTTGCCTCTCGGCCTTTAACGTTCGATGCACTGCTCTTTCGCTTATCCCATTCAATGTTAGGTAGCCACCCACATGTCACAGTTGCGCGTTGTATTTGCTGGCACCCCCGATTTTGCCGCTTCAAGCCTGGCTGCCGTGTTGGAAAGCCAACATCAGGTAGTTGCGGTTTACACCCAGCCTGACCGGCCAGCTGGCCGAGGGCGCAAACTCACCCCCAGCCCAGTCAAACAGCTCGCACTTGAGCATGGATTGTCTGTTTATCAGCCTGTCAGCTTGAAAGAGGCTGACGCCCAGGCAACGCTGGCAGCACTGGATGCGGATGTGATGGTGGTCGTGGCGTATGGCTTGCTGCTTCCCCAAGCGGTGTTAGATACGCCACGCCTGGGGTGCATCAATGTCCATGCCTCCCTGCTGCCACGCTGGCGGGGAGCGGCTCCCATCCAGCGCGCTATTGAGGCTGGTGATACGTCCTCGGGTGTCACTATTATGCAGATGGATGCTGGCCTGGATACTGGCGCCATGCTGTATGAAGTACGTACCCCCATCACTTCGCGCACCACGGGAGGTGAGCTACATGACCGGCTCGCCATTCAAGGGGCCAACGCCTTGGTGAACGTTCTGGATGACCTGGATAGTGGCCACCTCAACGCCCAGCCCCAACCACAAGAAGGCGTTACCTACGCGGCCAAACTGAGCAAAGCGGAAGCAGAGCTCGACTTTCATCAGCCAGCAGAGCAGATTGCCCGTAAAATCCGTGCGTTTAATCCCTGGCCCGTGGCGTGGTGTGCGCTGGGCGATGACCGCCTTCGACTGCTAATGGCCAGCGTGGAGCCCGGTGAGCAGCCATCCTCGCCGCCCGGCACTCTGCTGCCCCATGGCGATGGTCACTTGCGGATAGCCTGTGGTACCGAAGGTCGTGAAGTGCTGTGTGTCAGCCGTGCCCAGTTACCCGGTGGTAAAGCCATGGCCGTACGAGAGCTGTTAAACGCTCACCAACCCCGACTGACGACCGGCACCCAACTCGGGCACGCCATACCTGCCCAAGGAGCGAGTGCATGAGCCAGAAACGCCCACCCCAAGGTGGCAACGGCCAAGAGGTTCGTGCTGCCGCAGCCCGAGCGCTGGTACCCGTTTTGACCGATCAAGGGTCGTTGGCTGGGTTGGATGAACATAGTGTGGTAGCCAGGGATCGTGGACTGTTAAAAGAGCTCTGCTATGGTACCTGCAGGCGTTTGCCGCGCCTGGAAGCGCTGGCCAATACGCTGCTTAAACAACCTTTTAAAAAGCGTGACAGCGATATTCAAGCGCTCCTGCTCGTAGGTATTTATCAACTGCTTTACATGCGTATTCCTGCCCATGCGGCGGTAGGCGAAACCGCGGGAGCTGCGCGGCTGCTGGGCAAAGAGTGGGCCACCAGAGTGCTGAATGGATGCCTGCGCCGTTTACAGCGTGAATCCGAAACCCTGCAAGCTGAGGTAGACCGCGACGAACATGTGGCGCTTGAGCACCCACCATGGCTGCTCAACACTCTGCGCGCTGAATGGCCTGAGCAGTGGAGAACGCTTATAGAGGCCAATAACCAGCCAGGCCCCATGACACTCAGGGTTAACCAGCGCCATAACGATCGCGAAGCCTACCTTGGTCAGTTAACGGAAAAAGGCTTAAACGGCCGTTTGTGCCTGCACTCCCCTGACGGTATCACTCTGGACGCTCCCTGTGATGTCACTTCGCTACCTGGTTTTGATGAAGGTGACGTCAGTGTTCAGGATGAAGCAGCCCAGCTATCCGCGGTCCTGTTAGGCCCTGCTCTCGCGCCGCGTCCCGGTGCGCATGTACTGGATGCCTGCTGTGCACCAGGCGGTAAGACGGCGCATCTATTAGAGCAGTTCGATATTGCTCTTACCGCGCTTGATAGTGATAACCAGCGCCTGGCCCGGGTCGATGATACACTCAACCGACTGGGGCTGGCAGCTGAGTTACAGCACGCTGACGCCACCCAGCGCGACTGGTGGAGTGGCACCCCCTTTGATGCCATTTTGCTGGATGCCCCATGCTCAGGAACCGGCGTCATCCGCCGCCATCCTGATATCAAAAAACTACGCCGCAAAGATGATATCCGCCAACTGGCGAAACTGCAGCGCCAACTATTGGATAACCTTTGGCCGTTGCTCCGCACAGGCGGCACACTGCTATATGCCACTTGCTCTGTGCTGCCGGAAGAGAATGCCGAACAGATTGAGGCATTTTTAGCCCGTACCCCAGACGCCATCACCACCACCCCAGGCGACATCGCCTGGGGAATACCCAGCGGCAAGGGGCGCCAGCTGTTTCCTGAACAGAACAGTCACGATGGCTTTTTTTATGCCAGACTAGAGAAGCGTACTGCTTAACCGCAAGCAGTGAATTCATGACAAGGATGGAGAAACCATGAGTCATCACACCTACAAGCATATAGAAATCACCGGGTCTTCCGAGAAGGGTATTGAGGAAGCCGTGCAGAACGCGCTCGCCAAAGCCTCTGAAACCATTCAGCATATGCGCTGGCTGGAAGTAACCGATACCCGCGGCCATATCGAAGATGGCCGTGTGGCCCATTGGCAGGTCACCGTCAAAGTCGGCTTTACGCTGGAATAAGCCCGACGGCCTGCTTTTCGGCGGCGGCTGGTTTACACTGGCCGCCGTCTTTATTGCAATGCGCCCTTCACGCCTCCAGTGGCAGAACGCGCTGGCGCTTACAACGGAACCGATGCTTAGCAATGAAAATCATCATTCTTGGCGCCGGCCAGGTCGGTGGTACCCTGGCGGAGCACCTCGCCCGCGAGGAAAATGATATTACCGTCGTGGATACCGACGCCACTAAATTGCGCGAACTGCACACCAAGCTGGATATTCGCACCGTAACCGGTGCAGGCTCTTACCCCATCGTACTGCGCCAGGCGGGCTGCGCAGATGCGGATATGCTGATCGCCGTCACCAACACCGACGAAATCAATATGATTGCCTGTCAGGTGGCGCATACGCTGTTTCGTACCCCTACCAAGATAGCCCGGGTACGTGCAACGGCCTATCTCACCCGCAAAGGACTGTTTGCCCACGAAGCCATTCCCATTGATGTGCTTATCAGCCCCGAGCAGGTGGTGACCGACCATGTACGCCGCCTGATCGAACACCCTGGTGCACTACAGGTGCTGGAGTTTGCCGGTGGCCTCGTACAACTGGTAGCCGTCAAAGCCTTTTATGGCGGCCCACTGGTAGGCCAGGATCTGGCTTTTTTGGGCAAGCACATGCCCAATGTAGACACTCGGGTAGCTGCCATTTACCGCCGTAACCGCCCTATTATCCCCCGCGGTGACACCGTCATTGAAGCCGATGACGAAGTATTCTTCCTGGCTGCCCGGCGCGATATCCGTGCGGTGATGAGCGAACTGCGCCGCGTGGAGAGGGATTTCCGTCGTGTGGTGATTGCTGGCGGTGGGAATATCGGCGAACGGCTGGCAGAACATCTGGAACATAGCCACCAGGTGAAGATCATTGAGCATAACCTGGAGCGCTGCACCACCCTCTCAGAGCGGCTGGACCGGACGGTGGTGCTGCACGGCAGTGCCACCAGCAAACGGCTGCTGGAAGAGGAAAATATTGAGGATTGCGACATTTTCTGCGCCCTGACCAACGATGATGAGGTCAATATCATGTCATCGCTGCTGGCCAAGCGGTTAGGGGCCAAGAAAGTGCTGACGCTGATCAATAATGCCGCCTACGTGGATTTGGTGCAGGGTGGCGAGATCGATATTGCCATCTCTCCCCAGCAGGCCACCATTGGCAGCCTGCTTACCCACGTGCGGCGTGGCGATATCGTCAATGTTCACTCGCTACGCCGTGGAGCAGCGGAAGCCATTGAAGCCATTGCCCATGGCGATAAGCACTCTTCCAAAGTGGTTGGCCGCACCATTCGTAACATCGACCTGCCAGAAGGCACCACCATTGGCGCTATTGTACGGGGTAAGGAAGTCCTCATTGCCCGTGGAGATGTGGTGGTCGAAAGCGGGGATCACGTTATTCTGTTTGTGATCGACAAGCGGCGAATCCGCGACGTGGAGCGTCTGTTCCAGGTTGGCTTAACGTTCTTCTAGGGGCTTGTCACGGACATGAGTCTGAGGATCATTTTACGCATTTTAGGGCTGCTACTGATGCTGTTTAGCCTCACTATGCTGCCCCCCATGCTGATGTCGCTATGGTTTCGCGATGGCATTTGGCATGCCTTTATGAGCGGCATTGTGATCACCGTGGTAACCGGGCTTGTGCTCTACCTCCCCAACCGTAAAGCCCACAAGGAACTGCGTATACGCGATGGCTTCATTATCGCGACCATGTTCTGGACCGTACTGGCACTGTTCGGCTCTCTCCCGCTTATGCTGTTCGGAGAAGGGTCGCTCAATATTACCGATGCTGTGTTTGAATCCTTTTCAGGCCTGACCACCACTGGCGCCACGGTGATTACAGGCATCGACTTTTTCCCGGAATCCATACGCTACTACCGCCAACAGCTCCAGTGGCTGGGGGGCATGGGGATTGTGGTGTTGGCAGTCGCGATTCTGCCTACCCTTGGCGTCGGGGGCATGGCGCTTTACCGCACCGAGATTCCAGGGCCGCTGAAAGATTCGAAGCTTACCCCGCGCATTACCGAAACCGCCAAAGCGCTCTGGTATATCTACGCCACCTTAACCTTTGGCTGTATGGTTGCCTACATGCTGGCAGGCATGGACTGGTTTGATGCCCTTGGCCATAGCTTTTCAACCATAGCGCTGGGTGGTTTTTCAACCCACGATGCCAGCATAGGCTACTTTGATAACACCACCATTGAATTGATTTGCATAAGCTTTATGCTGATTTCAGCATTCAGTTTCAGCCTGCATTTCATTGCGTGGCGCGAAAAACGCCTGCTGCATTACTTTCAAGATCCTGAAGCCCGCTTTTTAATGCTGTTTCTGACCGCACTCACCACGGTGACGGTAATCACATTGTGGTTAACCGGCACCTACGAGACACTTGAGGGTCTTAGATACGGATTATTTGAAGCCGTTTCTGTAGCAACCACCTCCGGGTTTGCAGTTGCCGATTTCTCTGGCTGGCCCGGGGCACTGCCTTTTCTCCTTTTTGTAGCGGCATTTGTCGGGGGGTGTTCCGGCTCCACGGCGGGGGGCATGAAAGTCATCCGCATTATTTTGATATTGAAGCAAGGTATGCGCGAGGTTATGCGCCTAATCCACCCTAATGCGGTGATTGCGGTAAAAGTGGGGAAGGTCAGCGTGCCCGATAGTATTGCTCAAGCCGTCTGGGGGTTTTTCTCCGCCTACGTCATGTTGTTCTTTTTGATGCTGGTAGGCGTAATGGCAACGGGCGTTGACCAGATCACTGCATGGTCAGCTGTTGGTTCTGCGCTGAATAACCTGGGGCCTGCTTTAGGGGAGGCCAGTCACCACTATGGCGATATGCCAGGCCTTGCCAAATGGATTCTGGTAGTGGCCATGCTGCTTGGCCGCCTGGAAATTTTCACGGTCCTGGTGCTATTTACGCCTGCATTCTGGCGACGCTGATCCGGCATCTACGCATTCACGTTCTATTTTTTATTAGCTGAGTAACATTAATGACCCATGACGAACGTTTACCGCTGGCTTCTGCGCCTGATGCGCTGCCAACCACCAGCGGCCCATTAAAAACCATTACCGTTGGTGAAACGCGTTATACCCTGCTGGGTACCGCCCACGTTTCCGCCGAAAGTGCTGATGATGTTCGCAACCTAATTGACAGCGGCACTTTTGATGCGGTGGCTATCGAGCTGTGCGATGCACGCCATCATAGTATGGCGAATCCTGATGCCATGGGCGAACAGGATCTTTTTCAGGTCTTCAAACAGGGCAAAGCAGGCATGGTAGCGGCCAGTCTGGCGCTGGGTGCGTTTCAGCAACGCATCGCCGAGCAGTCGGGCATACAACCGGGCGCCGAAATGCGCGCAGCAGTAGAAGAGTGCCATAACAGGGAACTGCCACTACTGCTGGTAGACCGTGATGTGGGCATTACCCTGAAGCGTATTTACCGCAATATTCCCTGGTGGCAACGCTTTTCACTTTTTTCAGGACTGATTGGCAGCGTGTTATCGCGTCAGGATGTCTCTAAAGAGGAGATCGAAAAGCTTAAGGAAGGCGATATTCTGGAAGCCACCTTCAGTGAGTTTGCCGCCGAATCGGAAGCACTGTATACCCCGCTCATCCGCGAGCGCGACCACTATATGGCACTTCGCCTTGCTGAAGAGGCACCACCTGGGCGCTACAAAAACGTATTGGTAGTGTTGGGAGCCGGACATTTGAAAGGCACCAGCGAATACCTGGAAGCTCCTCTGCCCGAAAACCCTACGCCTGAGCGGGAGTCCCTTGAGGAAACTCCGCCGCCCTCCAAACTATGGAAAGCCGCCCCCTGGTTGATTACGATACTGGTGCTCACTGGTTTTGCCATTGGTTTCTCACGCAATACCGAACTTGGTTGGCAACTGGTTATTGAGTGGTTCCTGATCAACGGCGTTTTGTCCGGTGGTGCAACCATTGTGGCGCTGGCGCATCCCCTTACGGTAGTGGCAACGTTCTTTGCTGCACCACTGACCTCTCTTAACCCCACAATTGGCGCAGGTTTTGTGGCCGCTGGCGTAGAGCTCTATATGCGCAAGCCTAAAGTGCGCGACTTTGCTACGTTGCGTCACGACGTCACCAAGCTTAAGGGGTGGTGGAAAAATCGTGTATCCCGTACGCTACTGGTATTTATCCTGGCAACGCTGGGATCAGCCATCGGAACCTGGGTGGCTGGCTTTAGAATTGCAGGCGCTCTGTTGGGTAGCGGAGCTGCGTGAGCACCATCAAGCAAGCGCCCTGGCAAGCCGATGCGTTACTGCTGCTGGTAACAGTGGTGGCTGCAGGCGGATGGATCTTCTCTAAAGAAGCGCTGGCAGGCATGCCGCCGTTACTGTTTATCGGCACCCGTTTCCTGCTGGCAGGCATCATCCTGCTGGGGTTTGCCTGGCCCACCCTGCGCCGCTTACCGGCCCGCCGTATACGGCGGGGCGTATTGGTAGGGTTTCTGTTTAGCGCCGCTATTGCCTTCTGGATATTAGGGCTTCAGTACTCCACTCACCTGGGAGAAAGCGCATTTATCCATAGCCTGGGCATCCTGCTGGTACCCATCGTAGCCCGACTGCTGTTTGGTGACCGTCCTCCACGCACCACATGGGTAGCGCTGCCTGTCGCGCTATTCGGCTTTGCCTTACTCTCCCTCAATGCGGGTTTCAGGCTGGAAGCAAGCCAACTCTTCATGGTGTGTTCAGCACTCTGTTTCGCGGTACTGATTAATGTCAATACCCGTGTAGTACGCAACATGCCCGCCCTGCCGCTGACGACGCTGCAACTCATCTCCGTAGGCAGCGTGCTCACTTGTCTGTCGCTGCTTTTTGAGCATCAGCCGCTGGCGCTGAGCACTTCTATACTGGGCTGGTTCATGGCCAGCGTCCTGTTTGCCAGTTCACTGCGTTTCTTTCTACAGATCAAAGCCCAAGGCATGACCACGCCAAGTCATGCGGCGGTCATTTTAATGCTGGAAGCGGTCTGGACGGCGCTACTCGCCGCCTGGTGGTTTGGCGAAACCATGGCCCCGCTACAGCTGACCGGCTGCGGGCTGATCTTTACCGCTCTGCTGATTAACCGCTGGTACTGGGTACGCAAGGTGGTAGTACGTTGGCTGCCAAACGCCCTACAGCGCTAATCAACCCCTTGCCGGTCTAGCAACCGCTGCATGGCGGGGGTGATCTCATCAATTTTATGGTAAAAACGGCTAGCGGCGTAGCTGTCGTTGAATACATCAAAGTAGTCATCCAGTGCACCCGCCGCCGCTTCGTCACCACTTTGGCGCAGCAGCTCAATCGCCACCTCAGCCGTACACAGATGGGCCTTGGAAGCAGGTTTACGTAGACGATAGCGTGTCTCCCGCTCGGTGCGCAGAGGCAACACGGGCAACGTATCAAGATAGGGGCTTTTACGAAACATTCGCCTCGCCTGACGCCAGGTGCCATCAAGAACGACAAAAACAGGGATGCGTGGCTGCCGTTTAGCCGCATGTACAGCGCCAATATCCACGACCCGGTCTGCGTAGTCAGGCTGGTCATCGGGGAAAATCACAAAGGGCGCATAACGGGGGTCTTCAAGCAGTGCAGCCAGTTGCACATCTGGCGCAGTACGATACCAGCTAAATACTCTGGTCTGCGCCAGCACATCACCAATCAAGCGTCCGGTATTGGTCGGCTTGTAATGCTCCAGTGGGTGGGTTAACAGCCACACCTGAGCATCACTTTCTGCTTTGACCTGATAAGGACATAGACAGTTTAGCTCTGGCAGGTTGCACCCCTCGCAGCGCCTGACAAAACTTCCCCGTGCCTTAAACTCACGCCTGAGCGGTCGAGGATGCCCCGGCCCAGCACCATCAGCACCGGGTGGCGTATCGCCGCTATCAAAGCGTGGGGAAGAGGAAGATGGCAACGACTCGGAAGCAGGCATCCGCGCACCCATAATTAGCAAAGGGCGCTGAGTATAAAGCAGCGCCTCTCTAATGACGAACCCTGGCAATGAGTAAACCAAAAAAACCAAACAGGTTGACACCAAAAGCGCAACGCCGCTAGAGTTCGGTCAACCTCAAAATGAAAACAGGTTTACCCGTGACCACACCCCAGACCGCTCATCACATTGATATCGCCTCTCCGCGACACGACTGGACGCTGGATGAGATCAACGCTCTGTTTGCGTTGCCTTTCAATGATCTGCTGTTTCAGGCCCAGCAAGTTCATCGAGCGCACTTTGATGCTAATGCGGTGCAAGTCTCTACCCTGCTCTCGATTAAAACCGGCGCCTGCCCGGAAGACTGCAAATATTGCCCGCAGTCGGGCCACTACAATACAAAATTGGAAAAAGAGAAACTGCTGGAAATCGAAAAAGTGGTGGCCCAGGCCAAAGCGGCCAAGGAGGCTGGAGCCAGCCGCTTCTGCATGGGAGCCGCGTGGCGCAGCCCACGGGATAAAGACTTGCTGGTGGTGGAAGAGATGGTTCGCCAGGTAAAAGCCCTTGGCCTGGAAACCTGCATGACCCTGGGTATGGTGGATAACCAGCAAGCCAACCGTTTGGCGGCGGCGGGGCTGGACTACTATAACCATAACCTGGATACCTCCCCCGATTATTACGGCGAAATTATCACCACTCGCACTTACAGCGACCGCCTGGAGACCTTAGCCACGGTGCGTGAGGCAGGCATGAAAGTATGCTCGGGTGGCATTTTGGGGATGGGGGAAGGTGCCCAGGACCGCAGCGCTCTGTTACAGCAATTAGCCAGACTCGTGCCCCACCCGGAGTCTGTGCCCATTAACATGTTGGTGAAAGTTCCCGGTACGCCGCTGGAAAACGTGGAAGATCTGGATCCCCTTGAGTTTATCCGCGCCATTGCTGTCGCCCGCATTATGATGCCCCAAAGCCATGTACGGCTATCTGCCGGGCGCGAGCAAATGAGCGAATCCACCCAGGCGCTGGCCTTCCTGGCCGGCGCCAACTCGATTTTCTATGGTGACAAGCTGCTGACCACCGGCAACCCACAGGCCGAGCGTGATCGCGCGCTGTTCGCCAAGTTGGGGTTACGCCCAGAGCGTCGTGACACCTGCGAGGATGATGACAACCACGCCCAACGCTTGGCACAACAAGCACGTCAACAGGCGCAGGCAGAGCGTACGGCAGCCCTGGCGGTGGACGCCAGTGTCTAACGCGTGGCATCAACGGCTAGCCACCGCCCGCGATGCCCGGCTCCAGGAGCAGCGCTGGCGAATTCGCCACGTAAACAGCCGTGAGTCAGTGAATTTTGCCAGCAACGACTATCTTGGACTGGCCCATGATCCACGGGTGCAGGCAGCCCAGGCGGAAGGCGCCCGCCGCTTCGGCGCGGGTGCAGGCGCATCGCATCTGGTGAGTGGGCATCTGGGCATTCATGACGACCTGGAAGAGGCGTTGGCAGCCTGGACCGGACGACAACGCGCGCTACTCTTTTCTACCGGTTATATGGCCAACCTGGGGGTATTACAGGCGCTAGGTGATCGTCACACAGCGATCTTTCAAGACCGGCTTAACCATGCGTCGCTCCTGGATGGCGCCACTCTCAGCGGCGCCCGCTCCCGCCGTTACCATCACCAGGATAGCGATGACCTGGAACGCTTGTTGGAGAGCAGCCCGAACCCTTACAAGCTGGTGGTTAGCGATGGTGTATTCAGCATGGATGGCGATGTGGCGGATGTTTCAGCACTGGCCCAGCTAAGCCAGCGCCACGGCGCCTGGCTCATGATTGATGATGCCCACGGGCTGGGGGTGCTGGGCGAGCAGGGCAGCGGCTGTACAGAGTCATTGACCAGCCAGGACGTGCCCATTCTGGTAGGCACACTGGGCAAAGCACTGGGTACTGCCGGTGCCTTTGTCGCCGGTGATGCCGCACTGATTGAACATATCACCCAGTTTGCCCGCAGCTATATTTACACCACCGCCCAGCCCCCCTGTATTGCAGCGGCAACCCTGGCAGCGCTCACCATCGTGCAGCACGAACCTGCGCACCGCCAGCGGCTACAGCAGCACATTGCGTATTTCCGCCAGCAGGCAGCGCAGCTCGGCCTCCCCGTTGCGGCCTCTTACACACCTATCCAGCCGCTCTTATTGGGCGATGAAGCCCGTGTTATGACCTGGGCGGCAAGGTTGTCCCAGTCCGGCATTCAGGTAGGCGCCATTCGTCCTCCTACAGTGCCAAACGGTGGAGCACGCCTGCGTATTACCCTCAGCGCCCGCCATCACCGCCGTGATATCGACCGACTCCTGGAAGGGTTAAGCCGCTGCCAGCGCGAGGATGCCTTATGTCACACCCAGTAGGAGCACGCCTGGTACTGCTATCAGGCTGGGGCATTGACAAGCGTATCTGGCAGACACTGGATAGCTACTGGCCATCTTCCATCGAGCACCATGCGGTTGACTGGCCGGGCTATGGCGAGCATCCCACGCTGGCTGAAAACGCGACCATCGACCAGCTTGCCAGCGCAATGGCAAGCCACCTTCCCGCTGATGCGGTATGGGTTGGCTGGTCATTGGGTGGACTGCTGGCCGGCGCGCTGCTCGACAAACTCCCTGCCCCTCGCCGCTTGATACTGCTGGGTATCGGTGATCGTTTTTGTACCGACGGCGGCGTTAGCGAAACGGAGCTGTTACGTTTTCGCCGGGCTTTCAACCGCAACCCAACGGCTGCATGGCAGCACTTTTTACGTTGGCAAGTTCAGGGAGAACCCTGCGTTCGCAACGCCCACCGACAACTGCAAACGCTATTGGATGATCACCCCAACGCCGACCATCGTACCCTGTCCCATGGTCTTGACTGGCTGGCCCATACCGATAACACCCAGCGTTTCGAAAACGCCCCCTGCCCGATCATTCGTGTGGTGGGCAAGCATGACCCATTCGTTGGCCCCAGCACGCGCGATCGAGCCATGCTGATTGCCAATGCCGGGCACTGTCCCATGCTCTCCCAACCGGCCCAGCTTGCGTTGATGCTGGCAGAGCAGGCTAGCCTTACGGCGAAGGAGCTGGCGTGAGTATCACTATCCTGCCGCTGACAGATTGGCAGACAAAAGTCGCCCGAGCCTTTTCACGGGCAGCGCCCCGCTACGACGCACTGGCCAGCGCCCAACGTCATATTGGCGAAACACTGTGGCAAATGCTTCCGCCCGGTGCCAGTAGCCTGCTTGATCTTGGCTGTGGCACGGGTTACTGGACCCAACGGCTGGCGTTACGCTACCCCCATGCCCACGTCACAGGTGTGGATATTGCTCCCGGCATGCTGGAACACGCCCAGGCACGTTATGGCCCCCAGATCGAATGGCGACAGGGCGACGCCGCCCTAATGCCGTTTGGCGGCGATAGCTTTGATGTGGTGTTTTCCAATCTCGCCATTCAATGGTGCCGCGACAGTGGCGCCGTGATGAGCGAGCTACAACGGGTGCTTGTCCCTGGAGGTCAGGCACACATCACCACGCTACTGCCCGGTACACTGGCGGAAGTGGCCACTGCCTGGCAGCGGCCTGAAGCACTGCTACAAACGCCTGATGCCCATGAGCTTAAACATGTCATTACCCACAGCGGCTTAACGCTGGTTCAGCAAACAACAGAGTGGCGGCGCTTTCACTATCCCGATCTGCGTGCGGTTATGGATTCCATCAAAGGAGTGGGTGCCCAGGTGGCTCGGCCCAACGCCAGGCTGACACGCCGCGAACTTAGCGCGGCCCAAGCCCGCTTTGAAACCCTGCGAGCCCCCCAAGGACTGCCTGTTAGCTACCACTGCTGCACCCTGCACCTGGAAAAAACGCGATGACCGTTTATTTTGTGACCGGCACCGACACCGATGCAGGTAAAACCCTAGCCGCCAGCGCGCTGTTGTATGCAGCGCGTCAGTTGCCACTCACCACGCTGGGCTTAAAGCCGATTGCCTCAGGTAGCAGCATCACGCCTGAAGGGTTGCGCAATAGCGATGCCCTGTCGCTACAAGCGCAAAGTACACTGCCCGTATGTTATGCAACCGTTAACCCCTGGGCGTTTTCCCCCGCCATTGCGCCCCATTTAGCCGCCAGCGAAGCAGGTCAACATATCAGCGTTAGCAATGTGGTCGCCGCACTGACGGCTACCCTTGCAGAGAATCCCCGTGATCTGACACTGATTGAGGGCGCCGGCGGCTGGCGCGTGCCACTCA
This sequence comes from Vreelandella olivaria, assembly GCF_023507745.1. Classification (GTDB taxonomy): domain Bacteria; phylum Pseudomonadota; class Gammaproteobacteria; order Pseudomonadales; family Halomonadaceae; genus Vreelandella; species Vreelandella olivaria_A. The sequence goes on from NZ_JALPZO010000065.1 coordinate 18,986, forward strand.
ACACTTGTGAGGATTTTTCAGCGCTTCCCCACGCCATGAAACTACCCGTGATACTGGTCGTCGGCCTGAAACTAGGCTGCCTCAATCATGCCCGCCTCACTGCGGAAGCGATTAGCAACGACGGCCTTGCACTGGCGGGCTGGATTGGCAGTGTGGTTGATCCTGCATTCTCTACTGAGCAGGCACGCTTTCACGCCAACATCGAGCGTCTGAAAAATGCCCTGGTAGCACCCTGTCTGGGTGTGATTCCCCATTTGGCTGATGCCGATGCTGCCCAGGCACATGGCTATTTATCCTTATCCGCATTGCTTGATGACCACTCCCTTTAAGCACAAGGCCAATCTATGAAATCGCCCGTTTGGCACCCTTACGCCCACTTGAAAACCCAAGCCCCCGCGCCGAACGTTGTTGGCGGCAGCGGTGCATACTTTACCCTGGATAGCGGCGAGCACCTGTTGGATGCCACCTGTTCCTGGTGGTGCATGATTCATGGTTACAGTCACCCGCGCCTGATCGCCGCAATTCGCGAACAGGCAGGCAAACTGTGTCACGTGATGCTCGGCGGCCTCACCCACGAGCCCGCCGATCAGTTGGCCAGAGAACTGGTGCGCATCACTCCCGCCGGGCTTAACCACGTGTTCTACTCCGATAGCGGCTCGGTAGGCATGGAAGTGGCGATGAAGATGGCACTGCAGTATCAGGCGCTGACCGGCCATCCTGAAAAGAGCCGTATGCTCTCATTAATGAAGGCTTACCATGGTGACACTACTGGCTGCATGGCGGTGTGTGACCCGGAAGAGGGGATGCATAGCCTGTTCGCCAAACTATTACCGCAACACCATTTTGCCCCGGCCCCCAGTGCTCCCTACAACGCCACCCAGGCTCACGTTGACCACGACCTTAATGCCCTGCGTGGCGTACTTGAGCGCCACCACACTGAGATTGCCGCGCTATTGATGGAGCCGCTGCTGCAAGCCGCCGGTGGACTTAACATGACGTCTCCTGCCTATTTAACCGGTGCGCGTGCGCTGTGCGATGAGTTCAATGTTCTGCTGGTGTTTGACGAAGTTGCCACCGGTTTTGGCCGGACTGGAACACTGTTTGCCGCTGACCACGCGGGCGTTACGCCAGACATCATGGTGCTCTCCAAAGGATTGACCGGTGGCTATCTGGGCCATGCCGCCACCCTGGCCACAGATCGTGTGCACGATGCCTTTATCGGCGACAGCCCCCATCACGCCTTTATGCACGGGCCAACCTTTATGGGCAATCCACTCGCCTGCCGGGTGGCACTGGAAAGCCTAAGGGTGTTTGAAGAGGAGAATTATCTCAGCAAGATTGATGCCCTGAGCCACTCCCTTCGCCGTGAACTGCTGGAGGATGCTGCGCTTCGCGCTCACCCGGCAGTTGCCGATATACGGGTGCTGGGTGCAACTGCAGTCATTGAGGCACACTCTGCAACTACACTAGCAGGCGTGGGCACCTTTGCTCGTGAACGGGGGGTCTGGCTGCGCCCTATTGACCGTTGGCTTTACACCATGCCTGCTTACATCACTTCCGAGGCGGAAATAACACACATTACCAGCGTCATGAAAGCGTGGTTTTTAGAGCGATAGTGATCAAGGCAGGATCAAACTCCCCTGCTTAAGCCATTGGTTCACCAGGGCGGGAACACCCTCCCCTGCCGTGGTGTTGACAGCCAGCACCCCAGGGGGGGTAATGGCATCCGCATCCGGGTCAACCAAGGCGCAGTGGGTATCCAGCTCAATATACGAGAGGAGCGAAGCAGCCGGCATCACCGTTAGCGAGGTACCCACTACCAGAAAAAAATCCGCCTGACTGGCAAGTTCGCAGGCCTCTTCAAATAGCGGCACGGCTTCGCCAAACCACACCACATCCGGACGCAGTTGGCTGCCTTTATCACATACATCACCCAACTCAATGCCACCTTTCACCAGCGGATAACGCAGGCGTGCGTCTACCGTGGAGCGTGCTTTTAAAATCTCACCGTGCAGGTGCAGCACATGGCGCGATCCCGCACGCTCGTGCAGATCATCAATGTTTTGCGTAATAATGCTTACCCTGAACCCATCCTGCTCCAGAGCAGCCAGCGCTTTATGGGCAGCATTGGGCTTGGCTTTACGGATTTGCTCCCGACGCATGTTATAGAAATCCAATACGCCCTGGGGGTTACGCCGCCAGGCTTCCGGGGTCGCCACATCCTCTACCGGATGGTTCTCCCACAATCCATCGCTGGCACGGAACGTTTTAATGCCGCTTTCTGCACTGATACCTGACCCGGTAAATACCACCAGATGTGGGGGTAATGTCATAGTGTCCTCAACGATATCGCTCCTGATAGCGCCCTAATGTACCAGCTGCCCGACCGTTCCCGCGAACCGCTGCTTATTACGATAAGGATAAACATCAATCACACGCCCATCCTCAATGGCCTGTTGCAGCCCTATCCAGTAGCCTGGATCGAATAGCTCGGGATGCTGCGCCATAAACAGGCTGCGTAATTCAGGGTTGGCAAACATAAACGGCCCAAACTCCTCGGGGAAGATATCGTTGGGCCCAATGGACAAACTGTCCCCTCCCCCAAGTTGGAAATCATTGCTCTGGGATTTGGGGAGGTGTCGAAAACGGCACTCTGTGAGGTAGCATACCTCGTCGTAATCATAAAAAATCACCCGCCCCTGACGGGTGACGCCAAAGTTTTTCAGCAACATATCGCCGGGAAAAATATTCGCCGCTGCCATCTGCTTAATGGCATTACCATAGTCTTTCAGCACCATGACACGCTCTTCAGGGCTGCACGTTTCAAGATGGATATTGAGCGGGGTCATCATGCGCTCGGTATAGCAGTGCTTGATAATGACTTTATCCTCTTTCAGCAATACCGAAGAGGGCGCCACCTCCAGGAGGTGCTCCAGGCAGTCGGGCGCAAAATGATCCTGGCGCACGATGAAGTTGGAGAACTCCTGGGTGTCCGCCATACGCCCCACCCTGTCGTGGAGCTTCACCAACCGATACTTGTCGCGCACGATAGCGGGAGTGACCTCTTTGGCAGGGTCAAATTTATCTTTAATAACCTTAAACACGGTGCGAAAGCGGGGCAGCACAAATACCGCCATGACCATACCGCGCACCCCTGGAGCAATCACAAACCGATCTTCACGTTTGGCGACTTGTTGATTAAGCGCACGAAAGAACTCGGTTTTACCATGCTTAAAAAAACCAATGGCGGCGTATAACTCGCCTGCGGGCTTATGGGGCATCAGTTGTGTTAAGTAGTTCACAAACTCCCCTGGCACCGGCACATCCACCTGAAAGTAGGCCCGCGTGAAGGAAAAAATAATCGAGACCTCGTCAGTTTCGGTGAGCACCGTGTCCAAGTGCAGACAGGGGTCGCCTCCCTGCTGCTCACCAAATCCCTTTCCATGCAGCACCGGTAATACCAGAGGCACCTGCTCGCCGCCACCCAAAATGCGGCCCACCAGATAGGCACCTTTATTGCGGTAGAACACGCTTTTCAACAGTTCTATCTGCGTATCATGCGCCTGCACGATAGCCGCTGACAGTTGGGTTGCCAGCAGGCTGGCGCCCAGCTCACTATCACGCTTGAGGTCGGCAAAAGGGTTATCAAACGGCGCTTCCTGCAACGCCCAGGCCAGCGTACCCGCCCAATCGCCCTTCACTGCCTTGCGGCGGCACAGTTCAATACCAGAGTGATGAGCAGCATCCGCTCGGGAGCTGTAGACAAACATCCAGTCGTTGCGGATATGCCGGTGGTGAAAAACCGAGCAGAACAGCGAGTTGAAGTAGGTTTCCGCCAGTTCATAATCCAGCCGCTGGCTGATCATTTCAGCATAGTGTTTCCGCGCTTCCCGCCAGGTCTCGCAGTTCGCCAGCACGTCATGGCTAAAGGTGCGCTGCAAACGGTCCAATGTATCCGCCACCTTCTCGCCATAAAGTTTGATACGCACAACCGATGCCTGCTGAGCCTCCCGCCATGCGGCGTCACGAAAGCGTCGGCTGGCATCGAACGTAATCTGTTTAAAGCGCGCCCGGTACTCGTCGAATCCATGCAGGATCGTGGCCGCAATGCGATACGCTGGCGAGTGTTTCATGGCGCGATACTCTTCGTTGGAGGTGTCTGCAGTAAGCCTTACCGAACAGTACACTACATACGAGACGACCTTAGTGGAGAGAAGTCACCAAAACGCCCCTGGCGGTATAGCACCAGAGGCGTACGTGGTTGGCTATTACAGCAGCTAGCCCTTGATAGCTACCGGGACAAGTTCAGCCTCATCCAGCTCTTCAGGAGTTGTGATGACCAGCGCAAACTCCTCCTCGGCGGTTTTCGCCACCAGCTTGTTTTTGCTGTACAGGAAGTAGTACGCCGCACCGGCAATAAACAACATAATGGTGTAGTTAAACGCACGGGGGTCGAACGCATAAACCCCGGTGAGTGCTACCAGTGCCAGCACCAGGGCAATACTGGAGGTAACGATACCCCCTGGCGTTTTATAGGGGCGCGGTAAGTCCGGGCGCTTCAAACGTAGCATGATGTGGCTAAATGCCATCAACGCGTAGGAGAGTGTGGCACCCACTACCGCCATGCCAAGTATCAGGTCGCCTTCACCACTTAACGACACTAAAAAACCAAACACACCCGGTACGACCAGTGCCAGGTAGGGCACCTTGCGTTCGCTGGTGAGTGACAGTTGTTTTGGCAGGTAACCTGCCCGGGAAAGTGCAAACACTAAACGGCTATAGCCGTAGATAATAGAGAAGAAAGAGGCAATCAGCCCTACCAGCCCCAGTACATTCACCAGTGTTGCCAACGTTGGATTACCGGCCACGTTAAGCGCATCCACCAGCGGCACACCGCTCTGCCCAATCATTTCAGCGCCCGCCGCACCGGCCAGCAGTACCACCACCAGGAGTGCAGTGAATAATAGAAACAGCATGGCAGCAATAATGCCTTTGGGCATATCCCGTGCCGGGTCTTTGGACTCTTCGGCCGCCAGCGGCACACCCTCCACCGCCAGAAACAGCCACATGCCAAACGGCAGCGCTGCCCAGATACCGTACCAGCCATAGGGCATAAACGTGCTTGCGCCAGCCGCATCGGTGGGCGCGATATCAAATAAATTAGCCGAATCAAAATCACCAATCAGTGCGACAGCAGTTGCCAGAATCGCAAATACCGCGAGACCACTGATCACCATCATCACCTTGAGAGCTTCCCCCACCCCTGCCAGATGAATGCCAATAAAAACAGCGTAGAACAGCAGATAAACCAGCGGTCCGTTAATTCCCAGCAACGCTTCCACCGCTGAGCCAATAAAAATCACGATGGCAGCAGGTGCAAGCGCATATTCAATCAGTACCGCCAGCCCGGTCAGATACCCTCCCGTAGGCCCTATCGCCTGGCGGGCAAAGCTATAACCTCCCCCCGCGGCAGGAATAGCTGCCGACATTTCCGCCAGCGAAAGCACCAGCGCAAAGTACATCACCGCCATTAGGCAGGCGGCAATAACAAACCCGCCCCAGCCCGCTTCGGCGATACCAAAGTTCCAGCCGGCAAAATCACCGGAAATCACGTAAGAAACCCCAAGCCCCGCCAACAGCATCCAGCCAGCAGTGCCCTTACGCAGCTGGCGCTTGGCCAGGTACGCTTGATCAACAGAAGGTTGTGTCATCGTCTTGCCCTTTTCAGTGAGGAACTCAATCAACGTCAGCGGCGTGCTGAATAGCGGTGCAGATCCTCTGTTGTTCTTTGGTCATTGCTCTTTGGTCATTGTTGTATGCCCGTTGTTGTCAAAACACCGTGCCAGGGTGTTGCGGTATGAACCGCCGTATTGGTTAAAGTGTTGGTTAATCAGCCACCAGAAAGTTACGCGTAGAGCCACTCCCACCAGACTCCCCTTCCAGGACGCTATCCTCGCTACGATCTTTCAGTTGAACCCCCGACAACCTGCGCTGGCGAGCCTCTTTTAATAGCAGCATCAGCCGCCGGGCGGCCTCTTCTGATGACAGCCCTGCCGGGCGTACATTGGAAATACAGTTGCGACGGTCATCTTTTAAGCCCGGTTCAGGCGCCCAGGTCATATACAGTCCCAGGCTGTCCGGGGAACTCAGCCCAGGTCGCTCGCCTATCATTACCAGCACTGCATCGGCGTTCAGCAAGTCACCCACTTCATCGCCAACCGCAACCCGGCCCTGCTCCACAATGGTGAGTGGAGCAAGTCGCCACACGTCTTCACTGTCTGACTGATCCTGTTGAATGGCGTGGTAAAGCGCGGCAAGGAAAGGTGCACTGTTCTGTTGTACGGCACGGGCTGACAACCCATCTACAATGACAACAGCCAAATCAAAACGCTGGCCATCCATAGCTGCTGTCTGAAGCCGCGCTCTGGAATCATCATTCAGGCGGCGCCCATAGTCGGGGCGTTGCAGGTACATAGCACGATCCAGGGCATGGCTGTGCAAACGCAGGGGCGGGACGGTAAGGCTAAGCGTGTTGGTTAACTGACTGGCTAATGCATCGCTATCAAGTGGGCAGTGCACCGCATCCTGGGCCTGGGCATGGGCCAGTTGAAAAGCAAGCAACTGCCTGGTGGGCAGGCTAACGCCTGCCCGCCCCAGCCCAATCCGGGCATCGGTAAACGCCTGTAGCCGCTCCCAGGGGTTCTCTACCACAAACGGGACTTGCGCTTCATTTGCACCAGTATCAGGCATCCCGGGAGCCCCCTCTGGGCAGATGGCGCAGGCTGTTGGCAAACGCAGCGGGAAGCTGGTCGTTAAGCTGGCAGGCACCCACATCCTGAAAAATCTGCACCTGCTCAAGCCACCTCTCAAACTCTGGCGCCGCTTTCAGGCCAAGCACTCGCCGGGCATACAGCGCATCGTGAAAAGAGGTGGTTTGATAGTTGAGCATGATGTCGTCAGAGCCGGGAATACCCATCACGAAGTTGCATCCAGCAACCCCCAGCAGGGTAAGCAGATTATCCATATCGTTCTGATCGGCTTCTGCGTGATTGGTGTAGCACACGTCACAGCCCATGGGCACACCCAGCAGCTTGCCGCAGAAGTGATCCTCCAGCCCCGCACGAATGATCTCTTTACCGTCGTACAAATATTCAGGGCCGATAAACCCCACCACTGTGTTAACCAGCAAAGGAGAAAACTTGCGTGCCACGGCATAAGCACGGGCTTCACAGGTTTGCTGGTCAAGGCCGTGGTGAGCATCCGCAGACAACGAACTGCCCTGGCCGGTTTCGAAATACATCACGTTGCGGCCTACAGTGCCACGATTGAGCGTTTGTGCAGCAGCTTCCGCCTCAGCCAGAATACTTAAATCGAACCCAAAACTACGGTTGGTGGCTTCCGTACCGCCGATGGATTGAAACACCAGGTCCACCGGTGCCCCTTTCTCTATCGCTTCCAGGGTATTGGTCACGTGAGTCAGTACGCAGGACTGGGTGGGAATCTGATATTTCTGAATCACGTCGTCCATCAGCCGCATTAATTTAATGCTTTGGGCGACGTTATCCGTGGCAGGATTAATACCAATCACTGCATCTCCGCTGCCATATAGCAAACCATCCAAAATACTGGCGGCAATACCGGTAACATCGTCGGTAGGATGATTGGGCTGCAAACGCGTAGACATTCTGCCCGACAAACCAATGGTATTACGGAAGGCCGTCGTCACCTGACACTTCCTGGCAACCAGTATCAGATCCTGGTTGCGCATTAGCTTACTGACAGCAGCCGCCATTTCAGGGGTAATTCCATCCCGTGCGGCGGCCAGCGCCTCGCTGGTGGCATGGTCAGAAAGCAGCCAATTACGGAAGTCGCCGACGGTTAAGTGTTTCAGCGGAGCAAAGGCACGGGCATCATGTTCATCGATAATCAGCCGGGTTATTTCATCCTGCTCATAGGGAATCAGCGCCTCATTCAAAAACGTGCTGAGCGGTAACTCCGCCAGTACCATCTGGGCCACCACACGCTCTTCTGCCGTGTCGGCAATGACACCGGCCAAACGATCACCGGAACGGGCAGGCGTGGCTTTCGCCATCAATTCCGCCAAGCCTTCAAAGCGGTAACGACGGCTACCCACCGTGGTGTGATAGGTCTGCGCCATGGGCTTTCCTTTTATTACCTGTTCACTGTTCATCGGCACGGTATGTGCATGGAGGAACAAAATTTGCTTGTTTTCACAATAGCGCTATCACTTAACGGGGGGTATCAAGTTTTGGCAAACCTGATTAATCGCCAAAAAATACAGTGAATACAATAAATTAAAAAACACAACGGGGCACAGTCGTACTGCCACTACCCCCCCAGGAGTTTCCTATGACCTTGATGAGCCCAAGCGGCGCACCAAAAAAGTGCACACAAGAGGCATTTGATGCTGATGAACACGCTCAAAACCTAACCCGCTGGCAGCAGCAGTACGACCAGCTAAGTGCTGGCCGCTTTTATGGACGACTGGATGAAATAGAGCTGCCTGACATGCAGGTCTTCAAAGAACATACGGGGCAGGCGCTGCGCCAAGACTGCCGGGTATGGCCCGACTCCCTGTGGCTGGGTATCCCCACACAGCCGCTGAGGGCGAAGATCAATGGTCAAACGCTGGACGAACAAGAGGTGATGTGTCGGCCCGGTGGCCATGACTTCGAGCTGGTAACACCGGAGGTGTTCGATATTTATGGCCTGGTGATCTGCCTACCGGCTTTACAGGCTGCCGCCCAGCGTCAGGGCTTACAACTGGATGAGGAGTGGTGCGGTTCTCCACGGCGACGGGCAGACCACGCAACCCTGAACGCGATGTCATTCTTACTGGAGAGACTGCTTACCAGCCAGCAAGGTGCCATTGCCGAAAAACTGCATCAGGATATTCTGCTGATGGGCTTGCTTGAACTGCTTAACGCCAAGCAACCCAACAGGGAACAACTACCGCCCAGCTATGCCCACCGTAAAGAAGTGGTGGATCGGGTAAAGCGCTATGTGGATGAGCATCTTGACGGGCCAGTGACCATGGAGGAGCTTTGTGAGCTTACTCATGTGAGCAGACGTACACTACAGTACAGCTTCACCACCATTTTAGGCATTAGCCCCCTACAGTTTCTGCGTCTCACACGGCTTAACCGAGTGCGCCGCGCCCTGCGTACCGCTGAACCACCCCAAACGGTCACCGATATTGCAACGTACTGGGGCTTTTGGCATTTAGGACAATTTGCCCATGATTACAAGCAGCAGTTTGGTGAATGCCCATCACAAACACTGCATCGGCCTGCCAGCATCACTATATAAGCCAGCGCTCTGCGAACTGATCAGCCGCTAAAGGACGGTCGAAATAGTAGCCCTGGCCCTGTGTACACCCCATTGTTAATAGCGATTCTACCTGCGCCTTACTCTCAATACCTTCAGCAATGGTTTCAAGCCCAAGGGTGTTTGCCATGGCAATAATAGTGGCCACAATAGTGTGGTCGTTGTCGCTGATCAGCATATCGCGAATAAAGGAAATGTCGATTTTGATTTTATCGGCAGCAAAACGCTTTAAATAGGAAAGCGACGAATACCCGGTACCGAAATCATCAATCGCCAATCCCAAACCATAGCCTTTCAGTACCTCTGTCATGGCAATCGCCTTCTCGGGATTATCCATAATGCCACTTTCCGTTATTTCCAGGCTAAGCGCAGCGGGACTGATACCATAAGTGTTACAATTTGTTAGCAATATATTGACTAAGTCACCATCTTCAAACTGATCTGCGGCAATATTGATGGCTAACTGTCCGGGCAGCTGCATGCCTCTTTTTCTCCATTGGGCAAGCTGCCTACAGGAGTTTTCAATAACACATTTACCCAGCGCAGCAATCATACCTCGCTCTTCAGCTATCGGAATAAATTGCAGGGGGGATACATCACCCAATTCGTCATCACGCCAACGGCATAATGCTTCAGCGCCAATGATTTTTCCGCTACGCATATCAATTTGCGGTTGAAAGTTTAACGTCAGGGTATTGTCGGCAATGGCGATCGCCAAACGTTTTGCAATATGTAACTTTTCCGATACTTCCTGTTCCATCCAATACTCAAACGTGCGAATGGCAAGTTTCTGGCGCTTCGCCTGATACATGGCGATATCGGCATACTTGAGTAGCTCTTGTGAGGAACAGGCATGATGTGGATAAAGCGATATACCAATACTGACAGAGAGCTCTGAAGAGTGGTGTTCAATATTTATGGGAGCATTAAGGCTTTCACACAAGTGCTGCGCTGTATTTAGTGCATTGGCTGAGTCTTCGCCGTTACACACTACAATAAACTCATCGCCTCCCAAGCGGGCCAGATAATCGCCCTCCTTTAACACTTTTGAAAAGCGACCCGCCACTTCTTTTAGCACCAAATCGCCCAAATCATGCCCGGCTGTATCATTAATTTCTTTAAAATGATTAAGGTCTAATAATAGTAATGCAAGCGGAGTTGCCGGGTACTCAGATACTTTTCGCTCAATATAATGCATAAAGTCAGCGCGGTTAGGCAGCAGCGTTCCTTCATCACGAAATGCCAGTTGACGTATCCGCGCTTCATTTTCTTTTCGCTCAAGTTCCGATGCAGCACGAACGGCAAATATCTGTAGCACGGTACTCACTATCTGGGTATCAGTCAGTGGCGACCTGAACATAACGCCAATAATCCCTATGGGTTTACCATTGGCATCGTCCAGTCGCCGTCCCACATAAGCACTCACCCACTCCAGTGCCCCATTGGCTTCTACAGGTAACCGCACTCCCGCGCCATCGTGAACAATACACTCTTCTTCATACAGCACTTCCTGGCAGGGCACCCCTGCCAACCGGTAGCTGAACCCCTGTTGTTGACGCCCATCTACATAAAGCGACAGGATATTGGCGACCCCCGCATCGTCCTCATCCAACGTGGCTATAAAACCAACTTCAGCCGATAGCGCATCCGCCATATGGGCGGTTAACTGAGTTAGAAAGGCTTCACCATGCTGTGCAGATACGGCGGTTGCCACCTGGGTGACCGCATGCTGAATGCGTTGCTCGGTCTGCCTTCGCCTCACACTATCAAGACCAAAAGCAATATCGTCCGCCAGCTCACTTACCAGGCGCAGCTCTTTATTAGTTACTTCAGGTTCATCAGTCTGATAAAAACTAAGCACTCCAAAAGCAGTACCACGATATATTAATGGCAAGGCAATTAATGTTTTCACACCTAACGTTAATAGTGCTGCCTTGAGGCTTGGTGCTATAGCATCAGTCCCATATTCACTTATCACTATCGGGGCACGACTTTCTAACGCTTGTTTAGCCATATCGCGGCTATAGCTGGTAATCAGCAATTGTTTCGGGCTAAACCATACAGGAACCTCCCCTTGCAGGTCAGCTGTCGCCTGGTCAACCCAGCAGAGTGGCTGTGCAGAGTTCTCCACAACACCGCTCACCCATGCAGCCGAATAGCCGCCTACCTCCACGAGGATATGGCAGGCCGCCTGTAGTAGAGATGCCTCTCTGCGGGCATGTATCAACGCCTCGTTACCCCGACTAATCAAACGCAATGCCCGCTGCTCACTCAAGATTCGTTCCTGTGCCTGCGCTCCCATCACTTGCCGTGACAGCTCAAACCCCGCCAAAGAGGAGGCAATTTTCAGCACTTCATTCGTGTGTAACGGTGGCGATAAGGGAGAGGAGTGGATGAGTGCAATGATGCCCTGGCAATTGCCCTCAGCATCAACCATTGCTACACCTAGATACCCTTCTGCAGACAACAACTCGAGCAGTGGGTCATTGGGGAACTGTGCCCTCACCTGTGAGGGCACATACAGGCGGGCCTGACGGTACACTTGCTCACATGCTGTCCCTTGAAGTGCACAAGGTAACGGCTCCAGCCACTCTCCTGACGTACTCATTGCCAATGGAGTAGCAGCGCCTAGTTGAGTATCAATACTGACAACCAATACGTGGTCAACGTGTAGCAGCGTTGCAAGAGAGTGCGCCAAATGATGAAAGAATCCATCTTTACTAGCACTCGACAACCGATCCGCAAGTTGTCGAAAAATTTCTGGTGCAGTGGTGGGAGACATGATATTAAGCGCCTTCGGATTTGATGGGTAAGCCACGCTTGCAAGCCAAAAGCTTTGACCAAAGCCGAATTGACCGCTGTGTGATCATCCCTGAGCCATACAGTGATAGCCTCTGCTACGACAGTGTCAGTACTTCACCGAACACCCTTTTAACTCTTTAACCGTCACCTACCCTTACCCGTCATGTGTAAGGCCATGCTTTGCCTGCTATTTAATACACTAAGTGCTGTACCGGCACTTAGTGTTGATAGAAGGAAACACCATTCATGAGGCACTGTTAAGTTACCAGCAGAAGAAAATTTAAAATTTTCTAGTTAAAAGCAACCTCACCACCTAAAGCCAAAGTTTCAGGAGTGCATGCCCTACATTTCCGTATATAGAAAACTTTAAATTTTATCGCCCCCCTGATTCGGGAGCATATGCATAGGCATCATTTCCTCTAAATACTCAACTAACAGCCCTCTAATTATTTTAAATGACCAAATTAAATAATATTAATCACCATAATTGCGCTTTCATGAAGCTGATTCGAAAAAAAGCATCTGCCCGCACTCATTATCAACCTTTCAAGGCGATATTCAACCCAAACAGTCCTTCATGTCAATAGGTCGTTCCCCAACCATTCAGGTCTATATGGAGGATATTGTGAACAAAATTGAACAGAAACGGCTTGCTAGCAACATAGGCCGAGCCATCGCCAAGCAGCGTATACGCAGCCAGTTGACACAGGAAGAGGTTGCCGAACGCCTGGGGGTAGGCAATGAAGCCGTTTCTAGAATTGAGCGAGGTCGGGTTATTCCGAACATCGTGCGCTTATTAGAATTAGCCGAGGTGTTCAATTGCGAAGCAGCAGAATTATTAGGCCAAGCAAGTCTGCATGTAGATGACCAAACCAATCGAATCAAAGCACTATTAGCCCCTTTAAAGCAAAATGATCGGCAATTAATACTCGACGTTATTGAAAGCCTGGCCTCTCGTCTTCAACAGGACAAAACACCTGAAGAGTAAATCGGCTTGGATACTCTCTGCCCAACCTACATCCATGAATTTTGTCGCACAGCTATATCCCTGTATTTTCCCAGTGTACCGCAATCGGCAGTGTTGCCACCTGCCATGCACACCAACACCACACAGGTATTGGTCGTATTATGGCGTTCGTGCTATAGATATCTGCAGAGCTGCCTGCACCGCCCACACTGAGGCTTTATGCTGAACACTACCGTTTGGAACCGGATACGCTATACCGTTTATGCGCCGATTTACGACATGTTGGCGAACCGTGCGTTTCGAAAACCACGGAGAGTAGCGCTGGGTCACGTAGATTGGGAGCCCGGTATGCGCGTTCTACTGGTGGGAGCGGGTACTGGGTTGGATCTTCCCTTTATACCCCGTGAGCTGGAAATTCATCTTACCGATATTACCCCGGCCATGGTCAAGCGAGCCAGTGAGCGGGCGGAAAAGCATCAACGGGATGTGGTCTGCCGTGTTATGGACGCAGCATCGCTCGACTACCCTGACGAGCATTTTGATGTTGTCGTCATGCACTTGATTCTGGCTGTGATGCCTTGTCCTGCCCAGGGCTTGTCAGAAGCACACAGGGTGCTAAAGCCCGGCGGCCAACTCAGTGTTATGGATAAATTTCAGCCGGACACGCAGCCCGCAGGTATCGGCCGACGAGCATTGAATGTCCTTACATCGTTTATAGCGACAGACATCACCCGCCAGGTCACCCCTCTTCTTCAACAGGCTGGCTTTCATATTCGCCATGATGAACCGGTACTTATGAATGGCCTCTTTCGCGCATTGCTGGCCGCCAAATGAAAAACTGCACTGAATGCTGCCTCCCAGCACCACCGTCTTTGCAGAACCCAGTCACTGACTACTACTCTTTCTTACTCTAGCGCTAAACATAAGTCACCAATAAAGTCAGCGACCCCTTTGGGCAGAGTACGCCCTGCCAATGTTTGTACCTCAATAGTCCGACCACTCATTTCCCGATCCCGAATAGGCAGGGAAACCAGTTGCACACCATCACTCAAATGGCGCACAGATACATCGCCAATTAGCGTTATCCCCCCTTTACAGGCAGCAAAATGCACCAAGGTGGTGACATGGTTGCTGACCAGCACAGGCTCTATTAACAGCCCCTGCCTGCTGCAGCTCACATTAAACAGCTGACGTATGGTGGTATTTTCCGTAGGTAGCGCCAGCGAACAGTGGCTGAGCTGGGCCAGTGACACCTGCTTCTTCGATGCCAATGGATGGGTGGCACTCATCACCGCATGGATAGGCGCCATGATGCGCTTTTCCACCTTAATGTTTTTCGCCGGAGACGGTGAAATCGTTAAGCCAATATCGGCCATACCTTCTGTTATGCGCTGTGTTACATCTGTTGAGGATGTAACGGTCAGATCAAAATGCACACCTTGATGCTTTTCACGATACCCGCTAATCACATGGGGTAATAAATAACCTGCAAGCCCCTCAATACTGGCAATCCGTACCGTTCCACGCTGTATGCCTTCCAGTCCGGTTATTTCTTCAATCACTCTTGCTGCATCTAAACGAGCCTTTCTTGCATGGGCTGCCAACAGTTCTCCCGAGGGGCTCAGACGCATACCTGTCGGGTGTCGCTCAAACAACTGGCTACCTAATTCGGCTTCCAGTCGGGCAATTTGGCGGCTAACGGCAGAAGGAGCAACATGTAGCCTGGCTGACGCTTTATTAATCGATCCCTGCCGTACTATTTCTAAAAAATAGCGCAACGCTGAGTCGATAAGCAGCCGATCATTCATGCAATTTCTCCGTGTTTGATCCGGGCCTTGTATTGCCTAAAAAGCAATACCGCATTCGAAAAATACATCTAACGTGATGATTCCAGCCAGCGCTAGTATCAGGTGAAGTAACGCTTCAAAGCACAACGCTGACCCCGTGTACGAATGGCATAACGACTCACGATGCACCCTCACTTTCCTGGACGGAGATAGACATTGATGAAACCAACCAGCTTACGCCGTTTTAAGGGCTTTGCTTTACTCTCTACCCTCAGTGTTGGGGCGCTTACATTTGCAGCCACTGCGCAGGCAGATACAACGGTTCATGCAGTGATGCACTCAGCGTTACGTGCCTTAGACCCGGTTTCAAGCAGTGCTACGATTGCGCGCAATCATGGCTATATGATTTATGACACGCTGATTGGCATTGATGCAGAATTTAACCCTCAGCCACAAATGGCGGAGTGGGAGGTTTCTGACGATGGCCTGACCTACACCTTTACGTTGCGTGACGGCTTAACGTGGCACGACGGTACCCCAGTGACCCCGGCAGATTGCATTGCCTCTCTGGAGCGCTGGGCGGCGTATGACGCGGGTGGCAAGCTGATCATGGATAACACAGCAAGCTTAACCGCCCTGGATGACAAACGCTTTGCCCTGACACTTGCCACTCCACTAGGCGATCTCATTGGGCTGCTTTCCAAGCCGTCGGCAATACCAGCCTTTATGATGCCCGAGGACGTCGCCTCGACAGCCCCAGGACAGCCGCTTCCCAACCAGATTGGCTCAGGTCCCTTTACGTTTGCTGCCGATGAGTTTCAGCCTGGTGTCAGGGTTATCTACGAGCGTTTTGACGCCTATGAACCTCGCTCCGAGCCACCTTCAGGCACAGCAGGTAGCAAGGAAGTGTATGTGGATCGCGTGGTATGGGTACACATGCCGGATGTACAAACCACCGTTAACGCCATTAATAGCGGTGACATTGATTTCATTGAGCGCACCCCCTTTGACCTTTTACCGTTGTTAGAGGGCAACCCCGATATTACGACCGATGTGCTTGACCCTCTGGGGATGTTGACCGTGGCGCGCATGAATTTCCTGCACCCGCCCTTTGATGACGCCCGGATTAGGCGTGCCGCGCTCTTGGCGATGAACCAGCAGGATGTGCTGTCGGCCCTGGTGGGAGACCCACGCTATTACCAAACCTGTGCCTCTATCTTTGGATGCAATACCGCGCTTGCTACTGAGTCAGGCGGAGAGTCACTCACCTCGGGGGGCAATCTTGACGAGGCCCGGGCGCTACTTGAAGAGGCGGGCTATGACCAAACGCCCATTGTTCTATTACAGCCTTCTGATGTTGCCACCCTGGCGCCCCAGCCGGTCGTCGCTGCCCAGGCATTACGTAGAGCGGGCTTCAATGTCGAGCTAAGGCAGATGGACTGGCAGACGCTGGTGAGTCAGCGTGCCAACCGTAACACCCCCAGCGAGGGTGGCTGGAACATGATGTTTACCAATTTTGGAGTAGATAGCATCTGGTCACCCACCATCAACCTGCTGTTGATCTCTACGGGAGAAGAAGGTGGCTGGTTTGGCTGGCCGACTGATCCGGAGATGGAGCAGTTGCGTACGGATTATGCCTTTGCAGAGTCGGAAGAGCAGCGTAAGGCCATGGCTGAGGCAATCCAGGAACACGCCATGGAACAGACGACGTTTATCCCTTTGGGCCAATTTCAAAATGTTACCGCCTGGCGTAATGAGCTAAGCGATGTGGTTGAGGGCCCCGTCCCTGTTTTTTGGGGTATGCAGAAAAACAACTAACGAGCAGTCGCCTCTGCCCACCGATGGTGGGCAGAGGGTATGACCGAGTGATATCCACAGACCGAGGTCAACACCATGTTTAGCTACTTTATTCGACGGCTGCTGATGGCTATTCCCGTGATGCTGGTAGTGGCTCTTGCCATTTTCCTGCTGCTACGACTTTCTCCCGGAGACCCAGCGGTCATCATTGCCGGGGATATGGCCAGCCCCGAGCAGGTTGCGAGCATTCGCGCTGCCCTAGGGCTGGATCAACCAATTTATACCCAATTCTTTATTTGGATCGGCAATATGCTGCAAGGGGATTTTGGCACCTCGCTGATTTCCCAAACCTCTGCCATGACGATGATTACCCAGCGCCTGGAACCCACCATTAGTCTGGCAATTGCTGCGATTGTCTTCACCGTTCTGATTTCAGTGCCGTTAGGCGTTATCGCTGCCTGGAGGCAGGGCAGTTGGATCGACAACCTGGTGATGTCGGTTTCGGTTGTGGGGTTCTCGGTACCGGTTTTCGTGATTGGCTATCTTGTCATACAGGTTTTTGCCATTGAACTGGGCTGGCTGCCCGTCCAGGGCTACCGCAGCCTGGAAGATGGATTTGGCGAGTTTGCCCGTCGCCTGGTGTTGCCTGCCCTGACATTATCGTCGGTTTATATCGCGCTTATAGCCCGTATGACCCGCGCCAGCATGCTGGAAGTGTTAAAGGAGGATTATATCCGTACCGCTCGAGCCAAAGGGCTAGGGCAGCGGTTGATACTGTTTCGCCACGCATTACGCAACGCAGCTGTCCCCATTCTTACCGTGATTGGCACTGGGTTTGCGCTGATGGTGTCTGGTGTTGTGGTCACCGAGAGCGTCTTCAATATACCGGGGCTTGGGCGCTTGATTATTGATGCAGTGCTTGCACGCGATTACCCGGTTATCCAGGCCATTATTCTGCTTACGGCGGGTTTGTACGTGGTTATCAACTTACTGATCGACCTCTCCTACGCTGTGACTGATCCCAGGATTCGCTACTAATGCACACACCTAGTCAACCCCAGGTGCTGCCTGCCCGCTACCGTCTGCATGGAGTGATCAGCAGGCTACTAAGGGTTCGCCCCCGCACTACCACGCTGATAGCGGGCACCGTACTGGCCCTGATTGTACTGATCGCCCTGTTTGCCCCTCTCATTGCACCTTATGACCCAACCGAACTCTCCCCCGCCAGCCGGTTGCAAGCCATGAGTGCAGAGCACTGGCTGGGTACCG
This sequence comes from Vreelandella olivaria, assembly GCF_023507745.1. GTDB lineage: Bacteria > Pseudomonadota > Gammaproteobacteria > Pseudomonadales > Halomonadaceae > Vreelandella > Vreelandella olivaria_A. The sequence continues at coordinate 36,956 of NZ_JALPZO010000065.1, forward strand.
ATGCCTACGGGCGGGATCTATTTTCCAGGGTGGTTTATGGCGCCCGTATTTCGCTTGCCGTTGGCCTGGGGGTAGCGCTCCTTACCCTGCTGATAGGCCTGCCTCTTGGGCTTATCGCAGGTTACTTTCGCGCCGTTGATGCAATCCTGATGCGTTTTATGGATGGCTTGATGGCCATTCCCGGCATTCTTGCGGCTATTGCCATTGTCTCACTGACCTCCGCCAACCTATGGGTTTTGATGGTGGCGATTACCGTGCCTGAAATACCACAGATTGTGCGTCTGGTGCGCTCCCAGGTGCTGGCAACCCGAGAAGAGGCATTTGTCGAAGCAGCCATACTGATGAGCACGCCCACCCGCACCATTCTCTGGCGACACCTGATGCCCAATACCTTCGCACCGCTGATTGTGCAGTGCACCTATGTCTGTGCCGCCGCCATTCTCACCGAATCCACCCTGTCGTTTCTTGGCGTGGGCCTCAGCTCCGAAACGCCCACCTGGGGCAACATCATGTCGGATGGACGCATCTACTTCCAACTACAACCATCGCTTATTTTCTGGGCGGGTCTGGTGCTCTCACTGTGCATTCTATCGATCAATTTATTGGGCGATGCCGCCCGCGATGCACTTGATCCTGCCATGAAGCGGAGGGAGAGCTAATGACGACTGACACACCTGTACTCAGCGTTGATGGTTTGGTTGTTGAAACCACGGATACGTCTCCCAAACAGATCCTCAAAGGGGTCTCTTTCGAGATTGATGCTGGCGAAACACTCTGCCTGGTGGGAGAAAGTGGCTCTGGTAAATCGGTTTCATCGCTGACCACCATGGGGCTCCTGCCACATAACAACTTGAGGGCGGTAAGCGGACATATACGGCTTGATGGCGAAGACCTGCTGCATGCCACCCCCAAACGCTTGAGCCAGCTTCGTGGCAGCCGCATGGCCATGATTTTCCAGGAACCCATGACGGCATTGAACCCGGTACTAACCGTTGGTAAACAGCTTGACGAAGTGTTGGCCTGCCATACAAACGCGCCTTCCACTCAGCGCCGGGCACGGGTTCATGAGGCCCTTGAACACGTCCACCTGCCTGATATCCAACGTATTTATGCCAGCTTTCCTCATCAGCTATCAGGAGGACAGCGCCAGCGCATCATGATTGCCATGGCTCTCTTGCTGAAACCACGCCTGCTGATTGCTGATGAGCCGACCACCGCACTGGATGTCACGACACAGCATCAAATTCTCAAACTGATTCGTGAGCTGCAGCAGAAATATGGCACCGCCGTACTGTTTATTACCCATGACATGGGTGTCGTGGTGGATATTGCAGACCGGGTTTGCGTAATGAACAACGGAGCTATTGTTGAACAGGGGCCAGTACGCGACGTACTCAGCGCCCCTAAAGAAGCCTACACACACCGTTTGTTAACCGCCGTGCCCAGCTTAACACCCAGGTCTCCCCGCCCTGAGCAGAGCCTCAAACGGGTGCTTGATGTATATGAACTTGCAAAAGAGTATGCCCCACCACGTCACTTATTCAGTTGGCTGCATCGTACCCATACAGGTACCCGGGCTGTCAATAACGTCAGCTTCCAGTTACTTGAAGGGCGAACACTGGGCATTGTCGGCGAGTCAGGATCAGGTAAATCCACGCTGGCACGCTGCGTGATGCGCCTGATCAGCCCTACCGGCGGCACTGTGCGTGTCAGTGGACAGGATATTGCCGATTTAAGCCCCCGTAGCCTTAAACCGCACCGGGGTCGCATCCAAATGGTCTTTCAAGACCCTTACCGCTCCTTAAACCCACGTTTATCCATTGGCCAGAGCCTGATTGAAGGGCCGATAAATTATGGTAAACCACGCCGTGCTGCACTGGCCCAGGCAAGAGAGCTCCTTGAACTTGTTGGGTTACCCAGCGATGCGATTGGGCGTTTTCCTCATCAGTTTTCCGGTGGGCAGCGGCAGCGCATCGCCATCGCCCGTGCACTCGCCATGGAGCCTGATGTCATCGTTGCTGACGAGGCGGTATCGGCGCTGGATGTATCAGTACAAGCACAAGTATTAGCTCTACTGAACGATATTCAACAGCGATTGGGGGTTGCGGTGCTGTTTATCACCCACGACTTGCGCGTTGCGGCGCAAATTTGTGATGACGTGCTGGTGATGCAACATGGTCAGGTGGTGGAGTATGGGCCGACACAGCAGGTGTTAGGCAACCCACAGGCCGCCTATACCCGCCAGCTCATTGATGTAGCACCAGGCCGTTCATGGAACTTCGCGTCGTTCGCCCCCGCCAGCTAATCACCCTTTTGATACGGATATGTATATGAATGCTTGTGACCTGAGTGCCGTTGAAGCACGTCGCCTGATGGCCTCTAAACAACTATCGGCCATGGAACTGACCGAAAGCTGTATTGAACGTACTGTAGCCGTAAACCCTGCGGTTAATGCCCTGGTGGCACAGAGTTTCGACGCCATGCGCAACGCCGCCCACAAGGCTCAACTCGCCATCGATAATGGTGAGATGTTAGGTACACTACACGGCCTGCCGCTATGCGTAAAAGATATGGTGGATGTAACCGGGTTACCGACGACGTTTGGCAGCCGGATTTACGCCGACAATATAGCCAAAGATGATGACCCCATGGTCGCGCAACTACGCAACGAGGGCGCTGTCATCATGGGCAAAACCAATAATCCCGAGTGGAGTGCCGGTGGTAATACACGCAATGCGGTGTATGGGGCCACTGCCAACCCGTTTGATCTTACCCGCTCGGCAGCCGGTTCCTCAGGGGGCTCTGCGGTAGCCCTTGCCTGCGGCATGGCCCCTTTGGCGACCGGATCGGATACCGGAGGCAGCTTGCGCAGCCCGGCTGCGTTTTGTGGCGTGGTGGGGTTTCGCCCAACCCCAGGTGTTGTGCCGGGTCATAGCCGGCCGCTAGGCTGGTCGCCCATGTCCCTGAATGGTCCGATGGCCCGCACTGTGGATGATGTGGCGCTGATGCTATCAGCCATGATACGCCCTGATCGCCGCGACCCATGGGTTCCCGTTATCGATGATCAGCCAGCGTACCATCCAGCCCCCTTCCGTCAGCTACCAGCTTATGACCTCTGTAGTGCCCGCGTGGCATATACAACAGATTTTGGCTTCGCCATGACGGAGCAGTTGATTGCCAATAGTTTCAACGACAAAGTAAAGCGTTTTGGTCATGTCTTCGGGCAGTGGGACTCGACACACCCGAACTGCCTGCATGCGGACGAGACATTTGCCATCCTTCGCGCGCTTAGCTTCTCGGGACTTCATCGAGAGCTTTTGCAGCTGCATCCAGATCAAGTCGGTCCTAATGTGCGTGACAATGTGCACGAAGGCGATAAGTACTCAGCCCTTGATGTTGTGCGAGCACTTACTAACCAGACAATGCTATATCGCCACTGGCAGGATTTTTTTGAGCAGTATGACTTCCTGCTGGCGCCTACCACCACCATAAGCCCACGTGACTGGCACGAACTATACCCCACTGCCATTGATGGCAAACCAACCCAAAGTTACTACCACTGGCTTTCCATGGCCTATGCATCAACCCTTGCAGGCCACCCATCCATCACGCTACCTGCCGGACGAGACCATCACGGCCTCCCCTTTGGCCTGCAGATTATTGGCCGACGAGGCAGCGACCTCAAAACACTAGCCTTTGCCCGTGAGTTGGAAACCCTGTTTATGGGAGACAGCGAACTGGAGCGCCCACGCGTCAGCCTGGATTACCTCACCACCGCCAAACCGCTTAGCCAGGCGGAAGGTTTTATGGGATTCTAAACACACACTGGAAAAGAACAACACGCCAGAGGGCCAACGCAGGTAGATTCACCATGCCCCAGGCCTGACAATTACACGGTCAGTTCACATTGGGGCATGCTGGCTACAACGGCATGCCCCAATGTGAATCACAACAATACTTTGCAGAATTGGAGTCACTGAAAGCCATTCTGCGCTCACTCAACTCTGAGGCGGAGCCAGTACCGATTAAGCAGGGCGGTGTACCGCTGGAGAAGGTACTGAATACCGGCAAGTTCAACTTTGAACGCGCCCAACAGGTGCCCGGCTGGCGGAAAGAGCTGCGCGGTAAACATACCCCGGAAACCGAAGAGTACGGTATTGGTAGCTTTGCTTACAACGCCCGCCGCCCCTTTCACCCACAGAAGTTTCACGATCTGCTTAATGTCGGCTGGTTTGGCAAAGGCTATTACGTTCAAAAGGCTTTTCTGGCTTGCCACCCGCCCACGCTATACAGGCCAATGGAGCCAGGCAGGCGGCATTGCCCATCACGGGCTGGCAGGCGTGTTCTGGAAAACGATCCCGGAAGCGAACTGGCCTGAGGATCCTGAGTACCGTCAATTCATTAAAGATAAGTGGCAGGAGCCATTCGGCGATATGCGCCAGGAATTGGTATTTATCGGCCAGAACCTGAATCAGAACAGAATGCGCGAAGCACTGAATGCCTGCTTATTGAGCAACACTGAACTGCTGGAAGGTATGGAAGCGTGGCGACATTTTCCTGCCCCCTTCCCTGCCTAGGAGTAATGAGATTCGGGAATAGATAGGTGCATACAACATCATGCAGCTATGTCGCCATATCCTGCCAGCCATGTGATGTGTAGCCGAACTCCTTGAGGCTTTCGAAAATTTTATGCTCGACTAAATTAATCAGCTCAGCATTGATGTTATTAATGGCGGGATCGAGATTCTTTTCCAGTGGCAAAATAATTTGAAAGTCATAACTCATCTCAAACGCGAGCGGGCGCACCATCACGCCCGCTCGCTTTGCATCACAGGCCGATACAGCATTTAAAACCGACAGACCAGTGCCGTTCGCCACTAGCCGTATCGCCATTTCACTTAACGACACTGTCCATATTTTTTGAGGTGAAACCGCATGCTGCGTGAGCAGCTGGGCGATCAGGTTGCGGCTTTGCTCCTTGGGCTCTCCACAAATCAGCGTTTCATTCGCAAAATCTTCAATGTTGATAAATGCTTTCGCTTCCAGCGGATGCCCTGGCGGAATAAGGCACATACCAGGCAGAGAGTAATGAAAGCTCTGGTAACGTGGATCGATTCGAGAATCACTGGTAATGCCAAAATCAAAGCGCTGAGCCACCATCTCATCCGGTATTTGACTGGATCGGTAGGAGTAGAGACTGATTTCGAGGTCGGGGAACTGCCTGGCAAGCAGCGTAGCGGCATCTGGCACCAGGCTCACGGAAAAAGAAGGCATGCTAACCACCCTTAACTGGCCTGCCGCTCTCTCTTTCAGGCGCTCAGCAAACTGACGCAAATGATGTAAACCAATATAAACCCGCTCCACCTCGTCATAAAACAGCGTTCCACGCCGAGTCGGTAACAGCCGGTTATTGTGGCGCTCGAACAGATCAAACCCGAGCCGCGCCTCCAACTGTTTTATCAAACGGCTAATCGCCGGTTGAGAAATCAACATCTTATTGGCTGCTTCCGTAGCACTACTGGTTTTCATGATCCACATGAACGCTTCTATCTGGCTGTCTGTAAATCCGCGATAAGCCATAACATTCTGTTATCCACCGATAAGTAAAAATCAATATAACTGCCTAAAACTGCCAGTATACAGTTAAAGGCAGCCGAAAATTGTTTCCCACCACCAAGAGCATAAGATTTAGCTATAGCTTAAATGCTATCTCGTTCAGGTAAATGTAAAGGCTTCCCATGATCAATGAAATTGCTAGTCACAATGCACAGTTCACTGCCTGGCGGCATGATATTCACCAGCACCCTGAATTGGGTTTTGAAGAACAGCGTACCGCTAGATTAGTGGCCGATAAGCTGACAGAGTGGGGGTTTGACGAAGTTCACACCGGCATCGCTAAAACTGGGGTCGTCGGTGTTCTACGCGGTAAAACGTCTTCCTCTCGCGCCATAGGTCTCCGCGCCGACATGGATGCCCTCGCCATGACTGAAAACAACCAATTCGGTCATGCGTCTCTTAACCAGGGAAAAATGCACGGCTGTGGGCACGATGGTCACACCACAATGCTGCTCGCCGCTGCATGGTACCTAGCTAAACATCGCGACTTTTCCGGCACCGTACACTTTATTTTCCAGCCCGCCGAAGAAGGCCTGGGTGGCGCCAAGGTCATGGTTGATGAAGGTTTGTTTGACCGTTTTCCCTGTGACCGTATCTACGGCATACACAATATGCCAGGTATTCCTCAAGGTGAATTCTGGCTTCGCGATGGCGCGCTGCTCGCCAGTTCAGACCGTTTCACCATTGAAGTCCACGGTAAGGGCGGCCATGCAGCAATGCCCCAACACGCCATTGATCCTATGCTGATCGTGAGCGCAATTATCAGCGGCGCGCAATCAATCGTCAGCCGCAATACCTCCCCGCTAGACGCCGCCGTACTCTCATTCACCGATCTGCACGCTGGCTCCGGCACGTTCAACGTCATTCCAGACAAAGCCACCATGATGGGCTGCATTCGCTCCTTTAATGATACCGTCCGCGAGCATACGATTCAGCGACTGAAACAGCTCGTTGAAAGTACCGCGCAAGCCTATGGCGCTGCCGCAACACTCGCCTTTCGCCCCGGCAGCTACCCCGCCACGGTTAACGATCCACAAGCCGCCCAATTGGCTGCCGACGTTGCAAGAGAAGTGGTAGGCGATGCGAAAGTGAACACTGACTGTTTACCACTTTCTGGCAGCGAAGACTTCTCCTTCATGCTGCAGGCCGTACCAGGTTGCTATGTGCTGTTGGGCAATGGCATAGAAGGCGAAACGGGCGGTGTGAGTGTTCACAACCCCAGTTATGACTTCAACGACAACATAATCCCGGTGGGTGCCTCTTATTTTGTACAGCTAATTAAGCGCGAACTCCCCGCTAAGTAAACACTTCGAAACACCACACTTTAAGAAACAGCATCCAGGCATAAACGGAGAACAAAATGGAAGCGTGCAAACCCTCCCCCCCCGGTGGCAACACCGGAATAATGCATCGTATTGCGCGAATAGCCGATGCATTGCCCCACCCCTTCATTATGTTTTTTATACTGTTCCTCGTAACACTTGGCTTATCAGCATTGATGAGCGAGTGGGTCGAGCCTGTCCGCCATCCAGCTACCAACGAGTTCGTTCAGGTGCGTTCATTGCTTAGCTGGGATGGCTTAACCTTTATGGTGACCGGTGCTGTTACTAACTTTACGAGTTTCCGCCCACTAGGGCTGGTGCTGGTGATGGTCTTAGCACTGGGTTTGATTCAGAAAACGGGGCTTGCCGACGCGACCATCCGGCGCATGTTAAGCAACGTGGCGCCACGCCTGATTACACCAGCGGTAGTCATCACGTCCATCATCAGTAATCTGGTATCGGATGCGGCGATTTTCCTTATTCCACCGTTGGCCGCCATCATGTTCAAAACCGTTGGCCGTAATCCAATTGCCGGCATTATTGTGGCGTTCATAGCCGTTTTTGCCGGGTTTAGCGCCAACTTTTTTATTGCCGGAACGGACCTGCTGATTTCCGGCATATCGACGGAAGTCGTTCAAAGTGTTCGTCCCGGCTATGAGGTCAGTGTGGTATCCAACTGGTTCTTTATGTGTGCCTCGGTGCCGCTTATTACCTTGATCATCACGGTGATGAATGACAAGTACGTCGAGCCCACCCTGGCTCGCTTTAAGGACCAAGGTGCCGATCAAAACAACAACCAAGGCATACAGTTAACAGACCAGGAACGGCGGGCACTGCGTTTCACCGGCCTGGCAGCTCTGGCCTATATTGCGGCCATCCTGCTGCTGATCCTTCCAGCAGGTTCTGGGCTGCGTAACGCCGAAGGCGGCCTAATCCCCTCCCCCTTTATGAGTGGTTTAGTGCCAATCATTGTTCTGTTTTTCAGTTTATGCGGCATTGTTTATGGCGTTTCGGTCGGCAAAATTAAACACGCCAGCGATGTGCCTCGCTTGATGGAAGAAGCGATGCGCGATATGTGCGGGTTTATTGTCATTGTCTTTATGGTGGCGCAGTTTATTGCCATTTTTAACTGGTCAAACCTGGCAATTGTCAGTGCCGTCAATGGTGCTGATTGGCTGTTGCAAATCAACATGCCCACGGCACTGGCTTTATTAAGCTTTATCCTGCTAGCTGCCGTTGTGAACCTGTTTCTTTACAGTGGCTCGGCTCAGTGGGCGCTGATGGCGCCGATCTCTCTACCCATGCTGATGCTGTTGGGTCTTGAACCGGAAGCCATCCAAGCCGCTTACCGTATCGCGGACTCATCGACCAATGTGATTTCGCCCATCAACCCTTATCTACCGTTAGTGCTGGCAGTCATTCATCTTTACAACAAGTCGTTTACCCTCGGCCACCTGCTAACTATCGCGATGCCGTATTCTCTGGCGATTCTAGCTGGCTGGAGCAGCCTTTTCTTTGTTTGGTTCTGGTTGGGGTTACCGTTCGGGCTTTAATCGGCCTTTAGTGTCCAAGCATCGCCTCCGCCCACTGGCGCACTTCAGGATAGGCGCGCTGCTCAAAGACCGCGAAGCCGTTAAGGTTGCGGGCTTTAAGAGGGGTGAAAATCGGCATGGTTAAGCCGCACAGGAAGTGCGCCAGCCGCTGTGCATTAGGCGGCTGGCCGAACTGTTCGGTGTGGCGCTCAATCAACGGCGTAGCGTAGCGGGTGAAGTCGTTATCCGATAGCGCAGGCTGCGGCGTTGCATCAGGCAGCCGCACCAGGTGGCCGTAACACACCGAGCAGTGCCCGCAGCGGCCCGGTTCGGTGTCGGATGGCGCATCTCGCGGTGCGCCAAAAGTGTTATCGCCAAAGTGCTCAGCCAATCGCCGTGTTAGGCAACTCTCCGATTCAAACAGCGCCAGCATCGAGTGCAGCCGCTCAATTTCGATACGTTCGCGATTGAGGCAGTCTTCATACAGCTGACTTGCCAACGCCTCGATGGCAAAATTCGGCTGACATATTTCATACACATCGGTCATGCGCTTGCCTTCCAGGGTCAGCCAGCCTTTATCCTGGAAGTACTCCAAAGCAGTGATAACCCGAGCGCGGGAGGCATCAATCTGCTGTGCTTGCCCCGCTCTGTGCAACCGCTCGAAATCCACCGCACCCCAGGTACGGGCAATCGGAATATTATCGACCAGCAGGCGTACAAAGGCCGCCCGTTCGCCTTCAAAGCGACTTATCAACGTATCTGGCTCAAGATGATAGCGCAGCCGATACTCGGCCAGGAAAGCAAAGCGGGGGGCGATAATGCCATGCAGTTCCAGCCGCACCAGCAGTGTTTTCAAAGGTAGCAGGCGGATATTGGTATCCCGGGAAAGCGTATTGAGCAGCACTTCCCACTGGCGGTCCGGCGTATTGGCGGCGGCTGCTATCTCTTCCAGCAAGCGAACAATGCCGCCATACTCAGGGGAATCGCCATATACGAAGTTTTCCAGCACTCGCAGGCCATCTCGTCCGGCGATGGTCAAACAGGTGGAAGGCAGGCCATCGCGACCAGCCCGGCCAATCTCCTGGCTGTAGTTCTCGATGGATTTGGGCAGGTCGAAGTGCACTACATTGCGGATATTGCCTTTATCGATACCCATGCCAAAGGCGATGGTGGCCACAATGCAAGGCGATTCGCCGCTCATAAACTGGCGCTGAATCTCATCACGCCGCAGGGAGTCCAGCCCCGCATGGTACGCCTGGGCAGCGATACCTTGGGCATTAAGGGCATTGGCGACCTGCTCAGCGGTGTTTTGGAGGGTGACATAAATAATCGTGGGCGCTTCACTGCCCGGCAGCATTTGCGGTTTGAGCCAGTCAATCAACTGCTGCTGGCGGTCTGCCAGTGCAGGCACCACCCGTAATTCCAGGTTAGGGCGGTAAAAGCCGGTGGTGACCACATGCTCAGGCGCAATGGCAAACTTCTCACACATATCGGTAATGACCGTCGGGGTGGCCGTGGCGGTGAGCAGCAGCACCTGAGGAATGGCGAAGTCACGCTGGTAGTCCGGCAGTTTGAGATAATCAGGGCGGAAGTTGTGGCCCCACTCTGACAGACAGTGAGCCTCATCGACCACTAATAGCGATATTCGAACCTGGCGAAGAAAGTGCCGAAAGCGCTCATTCTTTAAGCGCTCCACCGAGATCATCAGGATTTTCAGCTCACCGCTTTTCGCCCGCTCCATCACATCGCGCGTGGTATCGCGCTCCTGAGTGGAATCGATACTTGCTGCGGCAATACCTCGCTCTTTTAAAAATGCGAGCTGATCCTGCATCAGCGCCAACAGAGGCGACACCACCAGGGTTAAATGCGGCAAATGCAGCGCCGGAAGCTGATAGCAGAGCGATTTGCCCGCTCCGGTGGCAAAAATCGCTGCCGTGGAGTGGCCGTTTAAAACATTGGATACCACCGCCTGCTGACCACCGCGAAACTCATCAAAACCAAATACTGCTTTTAGCGTCTGCTGCGGTGAGATGGTGCCCATAGGAGCGCTCCTTATAAACGGAATACCGGCCTAAAATGCCTTCTCCAGCGCAAATCGCGGCTGGGTGTGCCCCTCTTTCGTGACCATTTCGGTAAACATCTCAAGGGGTCGTACCCATAGACCATAACCACCATACAGGGCGCGGTAAACCACCAGCGGCTCTTCGCTTTCGCTGTGTTGGGCGGTGCCGAGCACTTCGTAAAGATGACCTTTGTAGTGGCGGTAAATACCGGGAACGGGGGCTGTCATTCGGTCTCCTTTTCAGTGGCAGTTTTAGCGGCTTTTTTCGCCAAGCGCTCCAATACTTTTGAGGCGGCAACAAAACCAAAGGTGCCGGTCACAAAGGTGGCCGCCCCAAAACCGGAGGCACAATCCAGGCGTGTGGCCTCACCGCTGCCGGGCTTTTGCAGGCACACCTCGCCGTCGCTGCCGGGGTAGACCAACTGCTCATCGGAATAGACACACTCGACGGAAAAGCGCCGCTTGGGATTACGCGAGAAGCCATAGTCACGGCGCAGCCGTGAGCGCACTTTTGAGAGTAGCGGGTCATGCTCGGTGCGAGTGAGATCAGCCACCTGAATGCGCGTAGGGTCGGTTTGTCCGCCTGCTGCACCCGTCACGGTGATGGGGATTTTGCGCCGCTTGCACCAGGCAATCAGCGCAGCCTTGGCAATTACACTGTCGATGGCATCCACCACGTGGTCGGCATCGTCAGGTATGCGTTCAGCAAGATTGGAGGGAGTCACAAAAGCGCTGTCGGCGATTACCTCAAGCTCAGGGGCAATCAAGCGGCAGCGTTCGGCCAGCACCGCTACTTTAGGCTTGCCGATGGTGCTGTCCAGGGCATGCAATTGGCGGTTGACGTTGGAAACACAAACGTCATCCAGGTCAACCAGTGTCAGCTTGCCAATGCCCGAGCGAGCCAGTGCTTCCACCGCCCAGCTACCAACGCCTCCCACCCCCACCACGACCACATGGGCATGGCGAAACGCCTCGGCGGCCCGCTGGCCATACAGGCGGCGAATGCCGCCGAAGCGAAAGTCGTAATCCGAAGACATGGCAGGCTCTCTATCTAAATGCATATTGTCAGGGCTGAAACCGCGCTATCGCCCCTGCAGCGCAGTGGGCGATGAGATAGGTGGTGTGCGTACACTGTCCAGCGGTAGATGCCCCACCCACCCAAGCTGCTCAAACAGCGCTTTCATCGTTTCATCTAGCGCACAGCTTAACTGAATGCGCTTGTCGAACAGCGGATGATCAAACGCCAGATACGTTGCCGCCAGCAGCAGACGAGGGGCAGAAAGCTGCTCGGCAAAAAAGCGGTTGTGAACACTTTTACCGTGCTTGGCATCGCCAATAATCGGATAACCACGCCGGGAAAGGTGACGACGAATCTGATGCCGCCGCCCGGTCAATGGCCGCGCTTCCACCAGCGAGTACCGCGCCACTGGGTAACGGTCAACCTGCACAGGCAACTCCACACTATCCAGACGGCGAATATCCGTCATCGCAGGCATAGCGGGCATCTCGGCTTTGGGACGCGTGCCATCCTCCTCCCGTAATGGGTAGTCCAGGCGCTCTTGCTCAGGTGCTTTACCCCGTACCACTGCCAGATAGCGCTTTTCCACCTGACGTTCACTGAACGCTTCACTCAGCAACGCCGCCACTTCCGACGCCAGCCCAAACACCATGACGCCAGAGGTAGGCCGGTCTAACCGATGCACCGGATAGACTCGCCTGCCCATCTGGTCACGCAGGCGCTGGAGTAAAAATTCCGTTTCTCCACGCGCCAGCGCTGAACGGTGCACTAACAGCCCGGAGGGCTTATGCACCGCAACAAGGTGCTCATCCTGATAAAGGATGTTCAGTGGCAACATAGCACTCCCGATAACAGCGTTGAGATGGCAAATAGCGCGTTATTGTCGCGGCTTGGCGAGTTAATGTCACCTATTGTGCAGCCGAGTATATCGGCCCAACGTAGTATTTAGGCGGTGAACTGCATCGTTTCGCCATGTTGCGTCTATATGTAGCTGCTCAAGCCAGGCTTCCTATTGACGGATGAGCACGACCCGGCGCTGGTTACGAAGGAGTGTAGCCGTTAGATTGCATTGGCAGGTTAGGGATAAGCGGTATATTCCCTGGTGGAAGCTGCGCTTTCAAGAACTCTAAAAACGCTTGAGTGGCGCTCGGTAACGTACGGTTGGCCAGGGTTTGAACTTCAATAAAGCGGGAGTCCATTCCCTGGTCACGGATAGGAATAGCCACCAAACGCTGCTGGTGAATGCGGTAACGAACAGAAATTTCCCCCGCTAGTGCAACGCCTCCTCCCATGATGGCGAAGTTAATCAGCGCTTCGGTGTAGTCACTGCTGAAAATAGACTCAAATGCCAGATTCTGGCGGCTACAGCAGATATCAAACAACTGGCGCAGTGTTGTTTCCGGGGCGGGTAACGCAAGGGGATAACGCTGAAGCTGTGCTAACGAAACCTGCTTCTTGGAGGCTAATTCATGATGCGGTGAGACCAGCGCCATAATGGGGGCAGGCTGCCTGAATGCTATTTTGATATCGGCTTCGGGCTTAAGGCTAAAGGTAATTCCTATATCCGCCTCCCCCTCCCTGACATGACGAGTCGCTTCAGAAGGTGATCCCACCATTAAATGGAAGTGAATACCGCTGTAGCGCTTGCGAAAGGCGATAACAGCAGCGGGCAGGAAGTCCACCGCAAAGCCTTCCGAGCTAGCCAGGCGTACTTTTCCCCGTTGTAACCCACGCAGTGCCAATATTTCACTGCCCACACGATCGGATTCCAGCTGCATATGGCGGGCATGCACAGCCAATAGCTCACCTGCGGCACTGGGGATCATTCCCCTGGCTCGTCGTTCAAATAACAGAGTGTCCAGCTCACTCTCCAATCGGGCAATCTGACGACTGATTGCCGAGGGGGCAACATTCACCTTCACCGAAGCCTCACTAATAGAGCCACAACGCACCACTTCCAGAAAGTAGCGTAACGCCGTTTCTTGTAGCACCCGTGGATTCATGTCCCCTCCATCACGAACAGGCATTGCCGAAACGGCAATGATAAATTCTAAACATTGCACTTGTGGCATGTTTAATCAATCGCTTAGTTTTAAACCCAAGGCGACGATTCACCCCACTCAAGAAGACACCCCATAACAATAGCGCCGATGGTACGCCAAACGCTCATATCCGTTTGTTCTCATATAACGAGGTATGACATGACTCCACAACGCACTCTCTGCTGGGCCGCATCTCTAACGCTACTCTGCTGTGCTACCCCGGCACTGGCTGGCAAGGCCAACGACACACTGGTCTATGCATCCGATAGCGAACCTGAAAACGTTAGCCCCTACCACAACAACCTGCGTGAAGGCGTTATTCTCGCTCATCTGGCCTGGGACACGCTGATCTACCGCAATCCGCAAACCAATGAGTATGAGCCGCGACTGGCAACCGAGTGGGAATGGGTGGATGACCAAACCCTTGACCTTGAGCTGCGCGAAGGTGTGACCTTCCACAATGGTGAGTCCTTCAACGCCGACGATGTGGTGTTTACCTTTAACTACGCGGTCTCCCCCGAATCACGCGTGGTAACGCGCCAGAATGTTGACTGGATCGAAAGCGCAGAGAAGCTTGATGAATACCACGTGCGACTCCATCTTAAAGATCCTTTCCCAGCGGCCCTTGAATACCTCTCTGGCCCCATGCCCATCTATCCCAACGAATATTTCCAGGAAGTCGGTATTGAGGGTTTCAGTCGTGAACCGGTGGGTACGGGCCCCTACCGTATTACCGAGGTGCGCCCTGGTGATGGTGTCAGCCTGACCCGGTTTGATGACTACTTTGAAGACAGCCCCATCGGCCAGCCATCGATTGGCAATATCGAGTTCAAGGCTATCGCCGATGAAGATTCACGCATGGCCCAGCTGATGTCGGGCCAGGTGGATTGGATATGGCGGGTGCCACCGGATCAGGCGGAGTCCCTGGAGCGCATGCCTCAACTCACCGTGTTGGGGGATGAAACAATGCGGGTAGGTTATATCAGCCTTGACTCCGCCCAGCGGGAAGGGTCACCGCTCAATGATCTGCGGGTCCGTCAGGCCATCAATCACGCCATCAACCGTGAAGCGCTCTCCAACGATCTGGTTCGTGGCGGTAGCCAGCCACTCTTTGCTCCCTGCTTCCCGACACAGTTTGGTTGCGAGACGGACGATGTCATTGCCTACGAATATGATCCTGAAAAAGCACGCGAACTGCTTGCAGAAGCAGGCTACCCGGATGGCTTCAACATCGACCTGCATGCCTATCGCGAGCGCGATTATGCTGAAGCAATGATTGGTGACCTGCGTGCCGTGGGTATCAATGCCAACCTGCGCTTTATGACCTCTCCCGCACTTTTGGAGCTACAGCGTTCTGACCGCACCGATATGGCTTTCAAAGCCTGGGGTTCCTTCTCCATCAATGATGTCTCGGCATTCGTCGGGGTCTACTTCAATGGCGGCGTTGATGATTTCTGGAGGGACGAGCAGGTCCATGAATGGCTGACCACCGCCGACACCTCCGTAGACTCAGAGGTTCGCAAAGATAATTACCGGCAAGCACTGGCGCGCATTTCAGAGCAGGCCTATTGGGCACCGCTCTTCTCTTACTCGACCTTCTATGCCCATACCGCCGATCTTGACTTCACGGCTTACCCCGATGAACTACCACGCTTCTATGAAGCGGCCTGGAAATAAGGCATTGCTTTTTGTCACTGGTTAACAACCCCGCGGCCTTGGGCCGCGGTCTGGGGGTAACGCATGTGGGCATTCATTTTAAAACGCCTGCTGGTAGCACTGGGTGTGGCACTGACAATCTCGGTTCTCAGTTTTAGCCTGCTACAGATATCGGGCGATTTGGCCATTGCTATTGGCGGACCTGAAGCAACCGCCGAGCAAGTGGAGCAGATTCGCCAGGAGTTCGGCCTGGACCGCCCGTTGATACAGCAATTTGGGGCATGGCTGTGGAATGCAGCACAGTTCGATTTTGGCCGCTCCTACTACTACCAAAGCTCTGTAATGGAGCTGGTGGCCGAACGGTTACCCGTCACCTTGACCCTGGGCTTTTTGTCATTGGCCATTGCGATCTGCGTGTCGATTCCACTGGGCGTGGCAGCAGCGCTAAAACGCGGTAGCTGGATCGACCGGGTTGCCATGGCCATTGCCGTAACAGGGCAGGCGATGCCCAACTTCTGGTTTGGCCTGACGTTAATCATTGTGTTTGCCGTCAACCTGCAGTGGTTTCCGGCAGCAGGTAGCGAGAGCTGGAAAGGTTATGTACTACCTGCCATCGCCCTTGGCTACTACGCCACCCCGGCCATGATGCGGTTGACCCGCAGCGGCATGTTGGAGGTGTTGCAGTCAGACTATATTCGCACCGCACGGGCCAAAGGGCTAAGTACCACCAGTGTGGTGTTCAAGCATGCGCTACGCAACGCGGTTATTCCCGTTGTTGCGCTGGCCGCAGTTGAGCTTGGCTTCATGCTGGGCGGGTCGGTAGTGATCGAAACGGTGTTTTCGCTACGTGGGCTTGGCCACCTGGCCTGGAGCGCCATATCGCGTAACGACTACCCCGTTGTTCAGGCCGTCGTACTGATTATTGCGTTGTTCTACATCGTGCTGACGTTGCTGGCCGACATCCTCAACGCAGCGCTGGACCCGCGCTTGCGTACTCGCTAGGAGATCACCATGCCGGACTCCACGACACCCTTGGCAACCCGCACCTCCCCCAGGCTACGTTCGCCCTTCGCCAGCCTCAGTGCTCGTCTTCCACGCCATCGCACGTTACTGCTGGGTATCACCATCACAGGCTTGCTAGTGCTGATTGCGCTACTAGCTCCCTGGCTGGCTCCCCATGATCCCTATGCGCAAAGCACTGCTAACCGCATGATTCCTCCTGTGTGGCATGCGGCGGGAAGCTGGGAGCATATGCTGGGAACCGACCGGCTCGGTCGGGATTATCTTAGCCGTTTACTATACGGCGCCCGTATTTCACTGTTTATAGGGTTACTGGCCGCCTTCATTTCCGGATTGATTGGCACCACGCTGGGGGTATTGGCAGGCTACTTTGGTGGCCGGGTGGATGCAGTGGTGAGCTATATCCTGACCACACGACTGGCACTACCGGTGGTGCTGGTCGCCTTGGCACTGGCATCGCTGACAGGCGGTTCGCTGATTATGGTCACGCTACTGCTTGGCTTGCTGCTCTGGGACAGGTTCACTGTTGTCGCCCGCTCTGCCACGGTGCAGTTGCGTGATGCGGAGTATGTCCAGGCGGCTCAAGCCCTGGGGGCATCACTACCCTATATCCTGTTGCGTGAAATCCTGCCCAACATTGCACCAGCATTGATCGTGGTAGCGACCCTGGAGGTAGCCAATGCCATTCTGCTGGAAGCCACGCTCTCCTTCCTGGGCATGGGTATTCAGCCACCGCTCCCGTCCTGGGGGCTGATGATTGCGGAAGGAAAGGCCTACATGTTCTTCCAACCCTGGGTGATTGCCATACCGGGCGCCGCGCTATTCATGCTGGTGCTGGCAATCAACCTCCTCGGCGATGGCTTGCGCGATATCAGCGCTCCAGGAGGTCGCGATGAGTAACAATATCTCCACTGGCATCACCAATACATCCGCTCCTTTACTAAAAGTGACCAACCTTCAGGTCAAACTACCCGTAGCGGCGGGTACCCTGAATGCGGTCAGGGGCATCGATTTTGAGGTGCAGCGCGGTGAAATGCTCTGCATTGTCGGCGAATCCGGCTGTGGTAAATCGATGACCTCCATGGCGCTGATGGGCTTACTGCCCCAACGGGCAAACATTACCGCCTCTCAGTTGAACTTCGATGGCGCTGAGCTACTGTCTCTCACGGAGCGTCAGCGTAGCGGCTTGCGTGGGTCACGTATGGCGATGATCTTTCAAGAGCCGATGACCGCACTCAACCCAGCGTATACCCTGGGAAACCAGCTTTGTGAGGTGTTACGACGCCACCGCAAGGTGTCACGCCAGCAAGCCAAAGAGCGCGCGATCTATCTGTTAGGAAAAGTCGGTATCAGCGCGGCAGAAGAGCGTCTTGATCAGTACCCCCACCAGCTATCAGGCGGGCTGCGGCAACGCATTATGATTGCCATGGCGCTGATGTGTGAACCGGACCTGATCATCGCCGATGAGCCCACCACCGCACTGGATGTCACTATTCAGGCGCAAATATTACGTTTGCTGCGGGATCTGCAGCGTGAATTTGGCACCGCCATCATCTTTATTACCCATGACCTGGGCGTGGTTGCCAGAATTGCTGACCGGGTTGCCGTCATGTACGCAGGCGAGATCGTCGAAACCGCCGATACGACGACACTCTTCAATGCGCCTCAGCACCCCTACACACAAGGGCTGATCAACTGTATTCCCACACCGGGAAAAACGCCCCCCGGCAGCCGATTGCAGGCTATCCCCGGCGTGGTGCCCAGCCTTATCGGCGAGGTGAAAGGGTGTGCTTTTCGCAATCGCTGCTCCAGGGCAGAGGAGCGCTGCACCACGGCACCGGCACTCATCCAGGCTACCCAGGCCCATGCCGTACGCTGCCACTTCGCCACCTCTCCTGTGCCGTCCACTGCTATCCCGTGTGAGGTACTCCATGAAAGCCACCAGCGTTGAGCCAACTCCCTACGCGCTAGAACTGTGCGGCCTTTCCAAGCGCTTCACGTTGGGGGGAAAAATGTTCAGTAAGAAGCGCGCGCTATACGCTGTCAGCGATGTCTCTCTTCGAGTGCCACGCGGACAGGTGATGGGGCTGGTGGGCGAATCCGGTTGCGGCAAAAGCACGCTGGCCAAAATGCTGCTTGGCCTGACGCCCCCCAGCGAAGGGGATGTGCTCATTCAGGGGAAGTCGATTACCCATTCAGACCAGAAAACCCTAGCCAGGCATGTACAGCCGATTTTTCAGGACCCGTACTCGTCACTTAACCCACGCCGACGTATTGGCGACATCATTGCGCTACCACTGCGCCTGCATACCACTCTGTCATCGCAGGAACGCTCACAGCGGGTAACCGCGATGCTGGACCTTGTGGGTCTGCCTAAGCGCGCCACCCAGCAGTATCCCGGCCAGCTGTCCGGCGGCCAGCGTCAACGGGTCGCTATCGCCCGTGCGCTCATCATGCGCCCGGACCTGGTGATTTGCGATGAACCCACGTCGGCACTGGATGTATCGGTGCAGGCACAAATCCTTAATCTGCTCCTCGACCTCAAGGAGGAGTTCGGGCTTACCTATCTGTTTATCAGCCACGACCTGGCCGTGGTCGAACATTTGGTTGATCGGCTGGCGGTGATGTATCTCGGCCGCATCGTAGAAGAAGGTAGCCGTGAACAGATTTTTGCTGCCCCCAAACACCCTTATACCCAGGCACTGCTTGCCTCAGCCCTGACGCCAGACCCCAGCCTGGATATTCCCGACCTGGGGCTTGGTTCGGTGCAACCGGACCCCAGCCGCCCACCGGCGGGATGTGCCTTCCACCCTCGTTGCCCTCAATCATCCCCGGAGTGCAGGGAACGTAGGCCATCACTTCCCCCGGTCGACTTGCATGGCACTGGGCGAGTTGCCTGCCATTTCGCATGATCAACACCGGTATCGCTATTTTAAAAGGAGTTTTTTGATGACACGCCAACACGCAATCAGCAAGGCAAGAGCGTATTTTTCGAGCGGCAGCCTGTATCGCTCGCTGGCCAGCAAGATCGCGATCCCCAGTGAAAGCCAGGAACCCAGCCGATTTCACGAACTTGAACGCTATCTTACCGAGCAGATCATTCCCGATCTTGAGCGGCTTGGCTTTGAGTGGGAAATCATTGAAAACCCAGTGACCGGCTATGGCCCCTTCCTGCTGGCGGAGCGGAGTGAGCCAGAGGCTGGGCTAACCGTACTTTCGTATGGGCATGGCGATGTTATCCGGGGATACGATGACCAGTGGGCGGAGGGCCTTTCACCCTGGAAGATGACCCAACGGGGCGACCGCTGGTATGGCCGCGGCACAGCAGATAACAAAGGCCAGCACACCATTAATCTGGCGGCTCTGGAGAGTGTATTAGCCGCCACCGATGGAAAGCTGGGTTATAACGTCAAACTCATCCTGGAAATGGGTGAAGAGACCGGTTCGCCTGGGCTGAATGAGATCTGCCAGCGTTATCAGCAGCGCCTGGCTGCGGATGTCTTTATCGGTTCCGATGGCCCTCGCCTGGATGCAGAATCACCCACCGTTTTTTTAGGGTCACGAGGCTCCTTCAACTTCGATTTAACCCTTAATGCCCGCGAAGGAGCCCATCACTCAGGGAATTGGGGGGGAGTGCTTAAAAACCCCGCAGTGCGGTTGGCCAATGCCCTGGCAAGCATGGTGACACCCCAGGGCGTTATACAGGTCAAAGGGCTGCGCCCTGAACCGATTCCTGAGTCTGTCCGCCACGCCATCGCTAACCTGACCATTGGTAATGGCGATAATGCCCCCGCTATCGACCCTACCTGGGGGGAGCCAGGGCTAACCCCCGCAGAGCGGCTATTTGCCTGGAACACACTGGAAATCCTTGCCTTGAAAGCAGGCAACCCTGATGCCCCTGTCAATGCAATCCCCCCCACTGCCTATGCTCACTGCCAGCTTCGCTATGTGGTGGGCAGCGATCAGGATAAGTTTATCGAACATTTACGCGGACACCTCGATGCCCATGGCTACCAGGATATTGATGTCACGCCAGCACGCATGTCACAAATGAAAGCGACGCGGCTCGACCCAGATGACCCCTGGGTGAGCTGGGCGCTGGCCTCCATTCAAACCACCACGGGCAAATCCCCGACACTACTACCTAACCTGGGCGGCTCCCTACCCAATGACGTCTTTGCTGGCACGCTGGGCCTGCCTACCCTGTGGATACCTCACTCCTACCCGTCCTGCTCGCAACATGCGCCTGATGAACATATGCTCGAAAGTCTTGCCGAGGAAGCACTGTATCTCATGACCGGCCTGTTCTGGGACCTCGGCAAACAAGGTGCGGATATCGTCAAGGAGCGGAAATGACACACGACACACACGCTACACCCAGTACCTTCGTGCTCGACTGGCTGGCCAGCCAGCAGCGCGCGATGGTTGATTGCCTGGCGGAACTGGTCAATATCGACTCACACAGCCCGGATAAAGCAGGCAACGATACCGTTGCTGACCGCATTGAAGCGTGGCTCAGCGCAGAAGGCATAGAGGTCATCCGCCATGCGCGGCCAGAGGCTGGTGATATTCTGGAAGCACGCCTGCCCGGCAAAAGTGCCGGGCACACTTTATTAATGGGCCACCGGGATACGGTTTTTCCTACCGGCACGGTGGCCACACGGGGTTATAGCGAGCAGGACGATATTGGCTACGGCCCTGGGGTTGCCGATATGAAGGGCGGGCTGGTGGTCAATTGCTTTGTCTTACGGGCCTTGAACCAGCTTCCCGAACTCCCCTACCCGGTTCATGCACTATTCACCGCTGATGAGGAGATCGGCTCGCCCGATGGCAGAGCATTCATTGAGCAGGCTGCCAAAGGCGCCCGCGCGGCCCTGAACACTGAGCCAGGACGGGTGAGCGGCAACGTGGTGACCGCTCGCAAAGGAGGCACCGCATTTCTTATCGAAGTGCGCGGCCAAGCGGCCCATTCAGGCGTCAGCCATGCTGATGGCGCAAGCGCGATTGAAACTCTTGCACGTAAAATCGTTAAACTGCACGCCCTAACGGATTACCCAGCGGGTATCACGACTAATGTGGGTACCATTACCGGCGGTGTTGCACGCAACACCGTTGCCCCCTACGCTTCCGCCCAGTTGGATACCCGTTTTGTGACCGCAGAGCAGCGGGACCAGCTCTATCAGGCACTTGAGCGTATCATTGCGGAGCCGGAACTCCCCGGCACCACAGCCACCATCAAACAAACATCAGAGTTTTATCCGCTTGAAGCCGCGATGAGCAGTGCGCTCTTCAGCCGCTACCAACACCATGCCCGACAGTTGGGCTTCGACGTGGAAGGAGAGTTCACGGGCGGATGCTCCGATGCGGGATGGACGGCAAGTTTAGGTGTGCCGACACTGTGCGGTCTTGGGCCAGTGGGTGCATTGATGCACACAGATAGAGAATACTGCCGTCTCTCGACCCTGGTCCCCAGGGCGCAGGCTTTAGCCGCCACGGTGTTAGATTTGCATACCCTATGCGTACCCCCTGAGTAGCCACTGCACCATGCTCTGGCAGCTTTTCCCGACGGCAGCTACCCTGTAATGGCGACCCTTAATCAGGGCTTCCATGGATAAGGAAAGGAGAGTGCACTATGCGCTATTCAGTACCGCTAACAGGCATCGCCGCTGCCTTACTGATGACCACCACGGCTCAGGCCAATGAGTCCCTCGATGTTGATATGCACAAAGTAAGCGCAGAGGGCGTTGAAGAAGCCATCGGTACGGTTTCCATTGAACATACCGAGCATGGCCTGCTGCTCACCCCATCACTTAGCGGCCTTGAACCCGGTGTGTATGGCTTTCATGTCCACCAGAATGCCAGCTGCGAACCCGCTGAAGATGATGATGGCGCAATGACTGCCGCCCAGGCAGCCGGAGGCCACTACGACCCGGAAGAAACCGGCACCCACCAGGGGCCTTATGATGATGGTCATCTGGGCGACCTGCCGGTCTTAACCGTCAATGAAGATGGCGAAGCTAACCTGCCGGTTCTGGCTCCCCGCCTTAGCATGGAAGATATGCCAGGCCGCAGCCTGATGATTCACGCAGGTGGCGACACCTATGACGATGATCCCCATCTCGGTGGAGGCGGTGCGCGCATGGCCTGCGGTGAGGTCAAATCGTAATTGCATGACATCAAACAATGCAGACAAACGGGCAGCTTTATAGCTGCCCGTTTTAGGTTGATGACAAACCCTTTGACCCTGCTTCTTAACGTAGTCTTGAGTAACTCGTAGCGGGGGTCTTTCGCCAGGGCCGGAAAACAGTTCCCTACTTTTCCGGCATTTCCGCCATCCATGGCGGTTAGATGGCGAAAGTAGCGCCCACGGATGGGTTCACAGCTCCCCCGCATAGAGTTACTCGAGACCACTTATCTACTTTGTCAGCAGTCTCGTTTGCGTATCTGCCATGCTGCCAAACGCCATGATCCACTAAAGTCTTAAAGCACTTCTGCGAGCGACTCTGTACATTCAGCTCGGCTTAATCAGCGTACTGGAATCTACCCGTCCTACGCCCGTCACTTTTCATCTCTTAACACATGGGTGCCCCAGATGATTACCTTCATTGTGTCGATACTGCTGTTGGTCGTGGGCTATTTCACCTACGGCAAGTTTGTTGAGCGTGTATTTATGGCGGATCGCAAGCGCCAGACACCCGCTTTTAGCATGCGTGATGACATCGACTATGTGCCGATGAACACCACGCGAAACTCCCTTATTCAATTACTCAACATCGCCGGTGTTGGCCCTATTTTCGGGCCTATTCTTGGTGCACTTTATGGCCCGGTGGCGTTTGTATGGATCGTGATTGGCTGTATTTTTGCCGGTGCCGTACATGACTACCTTACCGGTATGATCTCGATTCGTAACCACGGTGCTCATCTGCCCCAACTGGCAGGCAAGTTCCTGGGCAAAGCAATGAAACACGTGGTCAATGGGTTTGCGATTCTACTGCTGTTACTGGTCGGGACTGTATTTGTCACATCGCCTGCGGCACTGCTGGCCAATATGACATCCATCTCGCTGGCCCTGATTATCATGGCGATCTTTAGCTACTACCTGATTGCCACACTGCTACCGATCGACAAGGTCATTGGCCGTATCTACCCCTATTTTGGTGCGCTGCTGCTGTTTAGCGCGGCGGGCATTGGTATTGGCCTGGTGGTCACAGGCGCCCCCATTCCTGAACTTTCGTTCCAGAATATGCACCCAGACAATGCACCGATTTTCCCGCTGCTGTTCCTGACCATCTCCTGTGGCGCACTGTCTGGCTTCCATGCCACCCAAACACCGATCATCTCACGCACCACTAAAAATGAGACCAATGGGCGTAAGATCTTCTACGGCATGATGATCGCAGAGGGTGTGATTGCGATGATTTGGGCAGCCGCTGCCATGAGCCTGTTCTACGGCGACCAGTCGCTCTCTGATGTGCTGGCGGCCGGTGGCCCTGCGGCAGTGGTGAGCGAAGTCTCTACGACCATGCTGGGCGCGGTTGGCGGCACGCTGGCGGTGCTGGGTGTTATCGTGCTGCCGATCACCTCCGGTGACACTGCTTTTCGCAGCGCACGCATGATTATTGCTGATTATCTGAAAGTAGAGCAGAAACCGATTACCAAGCGCATCCTGATCGCCCTGCCACTGTTCGTGATCTCATATGCGCTGACCCATATGGACTTCACTCTGCTGTGGCGCTACTTCTCCTGGGCCAACCAGACCACTGCCGTCATCGCCCTGTGGGTAGGCACGATGTATCTGGTGCTCTCGCGTAAGCCTTACCTGATCACCTCTATTCCTGCAGTCTTTATGACCATGGCGACCTTTACCTACCTGGCCTACGCACCCATTGGGTTCGGCTTACCCCTACAGACAAGCTACGTGGTAGCCGCGCTGGGCACGCTGGTATGCATTGCACTATTTATGAAGCGGGTACGGCGTTTAAGTCGCACTACCTTTAGTGTTGATGAACCGGTTCCAGCTATTACCACCACATTGGAAGCGAACGCCTCTCTAGCCACCAACCGCTAGTGGCAAAGAGCGTTACCACAAAAAACGGGCAGCCATGTGGCTGCCCGTTTTTTTCACTTGGCTACCGAGCGTGAGATTTACTCTTCGTCGGTGGCAAGCTGCATGTGTTTCTGCAGGTAATTCTGAATACCTACCTGATCAATCAGCTTCAACTGGGTTTCGATGTGGTCAATGTGACCCTCTTCATCTGCCAGCAGGTCGCGCAGCAGATCGCGGGTCACGTAATCTTTTACGCTTTCGCAGTAGGTGATGGCTTCGATGTAGTCATTACGGCCGTCGTGCTCAATTTTCAGGTCGCTTTCCAGCATCTCTTGCACGTTCTCGCCGATATGCAGCTTTCCGAGATCCTGCAGATTGGGGATACCTTCGAGGAAGAGGATACGCTCAATTAACTTGTCAGCGTGTTGCATCTCTTCGATGGACTCGTCGTATTCCCATTTGGCCAATACTTTCAGGCCCCAGTCTTTATACATTTTGGCATGTAAAAAATACTGGTTGATAGCTACCAGCTCGTTGCCAAGCGCTTTATTGAGATGCTGAATGACCGTTGGATCAC
This sequence comes from Vreelandella olivaria, assembly GCF_023507745.1. Lineage (GTDB taxonomy): Bacteria > Pseudomonadota > Gammaproteobacteria > Pseudomonadales > Halomonadaceae > Vreelandella > Vreelandella olivaria_A. The sequence continues at coordinate 61,848 of NZ_JALPZO010000065.1, forward strand.
CTTTCATGACGTCACCTTTTTCACTGTAATGCTGATAGTTAATAAGCACGATCAAGCAGTTACGTTAATGAAGGAGTATAGGCCACAGAAAGGCATACTCCCAATGTTCTTGGGAGTATAGATAAGACAATTAAAAATTCAAGCAAATCAGTTATTTGCTAACGATAACCCTAACGAGAGTGATTCGCGTCACACAGCGTAAGCGAGACTCATATCCGCTTCCGCCCGCGCCACTTGCACGGCTTCGCGGGTCAGTGATTTGGCGTAACAGGCGCATTTGCCACATTGAGTGGCACAGCCAGTCGCCTCACGCACTTCACGCCAGCTGCGTGCACCGTCGCTAACGTGCTGACGAATTTGGTGATCGGTTACTCCTTTGCACACGCATACGTACATGGAAACACCTCATGAAAAGCCATAGGTGTAATGTAAATGATTCGCATACGGCTTTGCAAGTAGAAATATATCTCTGTTGCATTAGCATTCGTTAAAGAAATTATCAGACCGGTGGAGTGCCCCGCTGCTGAAAAGAGAGAACCTCCTGCCAAGCACGTTGAGGCTTATTAACCAGTCGTTGATCGCGAGCCGTTATCTATCGGTTGCTTTTGGCAGAACAACCGTCTGCGTGCCGGATGCTATATCTGGCCAGCTACGACGCTGCTTATCGAACAGCACCCACCAATAACCGATGCCGAAGGCAGCCAGAGAAAGCCAGGCGGTCACACAGCGAATAAGGCTCTGCTTTAGGGAGATGGCATATCCATCCGTGGTTTGCACACGCAGGCGCCATGCCTGCATACCCAGCGTCATACCGCCCCGCCGCCAGGAAAAAACAAAGAATAGCGTAACAAAAAACAGCAGCATTAATCGCAGGCTCCAAATATCGCCAGCCGTGGTACCGATCTCTTCTGCACGTTGCCCCAAAGCAAAACGGAAAAACGCCACATGCACCACCGTGACCGCAATCCAGATCGCCATCACCAAAAAGCCGTCATACAGCATCGCGCCTAGCCGACGCCCCAAACCTGCGGGCCAGACACTGTCCAACTGAGTAAACCGCCGTGTTACCGTCACGCTATCTCCTTGATTAAACCTGCCCACGCTACTCTGGCTAACCGTTACGTCGCAGAAAGTAAATACCCACTACCGCACAGGCCAGTGTTGGCACCAGCACCGCCCACACGGGTGAAAAACCAAATATTGTCGAGGCCGGCGCCAGCAAATCCTGCACGTACTTAAAGACCAACCCAGTGACCACCCCATAGAACACCCGTGTGCCCGCAGCCACAGTGCGTAACGGGCCAAACACAAAGGAAGCAGCAATCAGCACCAGCGACCCCATGGTGAGCGGCATCAGCACCTTTTGCCAGAAATAGAGCAGCGGTTGGTCGGCCTGTAGCCCCTGGCTCTGCAGGAAACGGGCGTAGGCCCATAGCTCACTGGGTGCCTGGCTCTGAATATCACGCAGCAGGCGCTCCAGCTGCGTAGGCGTAAATGCCGTTTCCCAGGTCATCTGGTCGTGGTACTCCGACTCTGTACGGTCGTCAAAGATACGGGTGGTTGTTACCCCTTCCAGTTGCCACTCCCCTTCTTCCCAATGGGCACGACTGGCGTGTGTCGCCTCCGTTAAGCGGCGCTCGTCAAAACGATAGCGGGTTAAGTCCAGCACCACGTTATCGGCGCGGATCGCCCCAAAGCGGTAGACGCTATCGCCTTCAAATTGCCAGCCACTACGACTGGCAGGCATGGCCCCCGCACCCTGCCGCTGCTCCAAACGCCACGCCTCGGCAAACTGCTCGGTACGTGGGCTAACAAATTCAGCCACCAGCAGTACCACCACCACAACCAGCAGCACGGGCTTCATCACGCCCCAAACAATCCTGGCCAGTGAGCGCCCTGCCGCACGCATCACCGTTAACTCATTACTGGAGGCCATGCTGCCCAAGCCAATCAATGCGCCAATCAGCACCGCCACCGGCGCATACTGATAGAAGCGCCAGGGCACCCGCATCAGAAGATAGAACAATACGTCCAACGCGGTATAGTTGCCCTGGGTATCACTCAAATCACCGATATAAGCAATGGTGATATCCAGGCCCAACAGTACAAACTGCACCACAATAATGGCTGCCAGCACATTACGGGCAATATAACGGTCCATTTGATCAAACAGCATTAGCGCATTCCCTTCCGCTGAGAGTGCCAGAGCAGCAGTAACCCCAGCCCTAAAAACAGGCCATGCACCGGCCACACACCAATGGTTGATACCAGGGAGCCGCTACCAATAGCGTCCACCGCAGCCAACAGCAGGCTCAAATACGCCACGTATAGAAATACTGCCGGTAATAGCTTGGCAAAACGCCCCTGCCGGGGGTTAACGCGGGAGAGTGGTTGAGCAAGCAGGGCCAGAATAAATACCATGAATGGCAACCCCACCCGCCATTGAAACTGCGCCTGAGCACGAGGGTCAGGGTCATTCCACAGGTCAGGGGTGGTGGCATATTCCAAGGAATCCAGTTCCTGGCGGTCGCGGCTCAGGCCAAGCCGCAGGGTGTAGCGCTCGAACGTCAAGCGTTCGGCTTCATTTCTGCCCGGCGTCACCCCATAACGCTCGCCATGCTCCAGAACAAGAAAGCGGCTGCCGGTCGCCACATTGGTCTCCTGGTAGCCGGAGCCGGCCCTGGTCACGTAACTATGAGTGCTCTCCGCCCCTGACACGGCCTGCTCATGAACCAATACTTCCTGCATTTCAGTGCCATCACTGCTGAAATCAGTGATATAGGCAGTGCGGCCACCACCAAAATCCTGAAAGCGGCCTGGCGCCAACACCGAGACATCCAATCGGCTGCGCTGCTCCGCCAACGTTGCCTCTGTTAATAGTGCCCCAGCGGGCGTCAGCCATAAGCTACACAGCCCCACCAGCACCGCGACGACGGTTGCAGGCAACAGCGTTACCCGGAAAAGCCGGGTAGGACTCATACCACACGCCACCATAACGGTGATTTCACTGTTCATATAAAGCTGGCCATAGGCCAACAAAATGCCCAGGAAAAACGACAGTGGCAGAATCAACTCCATAAAACCAGGCAGATGAAAAACCATCAGGCTGCCAAGAATGGTGACAGGGAAATCACCCTCCGCCGCATCAGAGAAGTAACGGATAAAGCGGCTGCCCATGATGACCAGTAACAGAATACCGGCCACCGCAGACATCGTCAGTAACACTTCGCGGGTTAAGTACCGAAATAAAATCAACGCACTCTCCGGCTAAAGGTGCAGGTTGCCATGCAATGCGCCCATGGCTTGGGTACACTTGAATAACGGGGCATTATCCCGAATCACTCGATGCTTGTCTTGTTGGAGATGTCATGGAATTTTCCGTTCAGACCGCGAACCCAGCCAAAGCCGAAACGGCTTGCCTCGTTCTTCCCGTTTTTAAAGGTAGCGACTTATTGCCCGCTGTCGCCAAATTAGATGATGCCAGCGAGCGACTGATTGGTCAGTTGCTGGAGCGCGGTGACTTTGATGCCGCGCTGGGCAACGTACAATTGGTGCCATTTGCGCCTGGCCTTGGCGCCGAGCGGCTGCTGCTGGTTGGCCTGGGTGAACGCGACAAGTGCCAGGAAGCCGCATTTATCAAAGGACTGGACGCCGCCATGACAGCCCTCGCCAAGCTCCCGGTGGATGAAGCCAGTGTTGCGTTTACCGATGTTCCTCTCGAAGACCGTGACACAACCTGGAAAACCCGCAAGACGTTGGAAGCGGCTGAGCGGGCAATCTACCGTTTTGACCAGTTTAAATCATCACCAGCCAAAGCTCCCAACTTGGTCAGGCTTAACCTTATCGTGTCCGAAGCGAGTGAATCCTCCCAGGCAAAACAGGGTGCGCTGCTGGGTAGTGCCATTGGTCAGGGCATCAACTTCACCCGTACCCTGGGTAACCTGCCGGGCAATGTCTGCACCCCCCGCTACCTGGCGGAACAAGCGGAACAACTCGGTAAAGATTCCCAAGGCGCACTGGAGATCGATATTCTTGACGAGGAGGCACTCGAAGCACTGGGCGCCAACTCCCTGCTCTCGGTAGGGCGCGGCAGTAAAGAGCCCTCCCGTCTGATCGTGATGAAGTATCAGGGCGCCGAAGACCCGGAGGAAGCACCCCACGTATTGATCGGCAAAGGCATTACCTTTGATACCGGTGGCATTTCGCTCAAGCCCGGCGAAGGTATGGATGAAATGAAATTCGACATGGGCGGTGCCGCCAGCGTGTTCGGCACCGTTAAAGCGGTATTGGCGATCAAACCCAAGTTGAATGTGGTGTTTATCGTTGCTGCCGCTGAAAATATGCCAGATGGCGCCGCCACCAAGCCTGGCGATATTATCAAAACCCTGAAAGGGCTTTCGGTTGAAGTTCTCAACACCGATGCCGAAGGTCGCCTGGTATTGTGCGATGCCCTGACCTACGCAGAGCGCTTTACCCCGGCAAGTGTTGTCGATATCGCCACCCTGACCGGCGCCTGCATTATCGCCCTGGGCCACCACGCCACGGGGCTGCTTTCAAACGATGACGATCTGGCCCTGGACCTGCTGGATGCCGGTGAAGCCGCCTGGGATCGCGCCTGGCACCTACCACTGTGGGACGAGTACCAGGAGCAGTTGGACTCCAACTTTGCCGACCTGGCCAACATTGGTGGCCGCCCGGCAGGCACTATTACCGCCGCGTGCTTCCTGTCTCGCTTTGCCGACCATTTCCCCTGGGCACACCTGGATATCGCGGGCACCGCCTGGCACTCCGGTAAGCAAAAAGGCGCGACTGGACGGCCAGTAGGACTGCTAACCCAATATCTGCTTGATCGAGAAACCGACGCGCAAGTAGAAAATAGCGACAGCTAGCCAAACAGCGGTTGCCTTTCCGCGCCGCAAACGTTACACCTGGAAGCATTAGCGTGTGCCTCACTTAAGGCACACGCTACACCTAACGACACGCTTATAATTGCCCCTCGGGGCTTGGCTTTAGCGGAGACAACACGCCGTGCCCACTCGTTTTGAATCTAGTTTTGAAGTTCTGCCATCCAACCAGCCGATGGCGGATGATATCCGTGACAGCATTCTCAGCAATCCAGGCTTTGGCAAGCACTTTACCGATCACATGGCCCATGTCCGCTGGACAATGGATGCGGACTGGCATGGCCACCAAGTGCGCCCCTACGGCCCGTTAATCCTTGACCCGGCTGCCTCCGTTCTGCACTACGGGCAGGAAATTTTCGAAGGCATCAAAGCCTATCGCCACGCCGATGGCTCAATCTGGACCTTCCGTCCTGAGAAAAATGCCGAGCGTTTTCAGCGTAGCGCCCGCCGTCTGGCACTACCGGAACTCTCCGATGAAGATTTTATCGGTTCACTGAAAGCCCTGCTGGCTCAGGATCATACCTGGGTACCCACCCCCTCCAGCGATGCCGACGAGTGCAGCCTCTACCTGCGCCCGTTTATGATCGCCTCAGAAGCCTTCCTGGGTGTGCGCCCCGCCCACGAAGTGGATTACTACGTGATTGCCTCACCGGCAGCGGCCTACTTCAAAGGTGGCATCGAGCCAGTCTCTATCTGGCTCTCCTCCCACTACAAGCGCGCCGCACCTGGTGGTACTGGTTTTGCCAAATGCGGTGGCAACTACGCCGCCTCCCTGGCGGCACAAAAAGAGGCCGCCACCAATGGCTGCAGCCAGGTCGCTTTCCTGGATGCCGCTGAAAACAAATGGATAGAAGAACTGGGTGGTATGAACCTATTCTTCGTCTACAAGGATGGTCGTTTAGTCACGCCACGCTTAACCGACACCATTCTGGAAGGCGTGACCCGTAACTCCGTGCTGACGTTGGCGAAAGACGAAGGCTTAACGCCTGAAGAGCGCCCCATCAGCATTGATGAATGGCGTGAAGGTGCTGCCTCAGGCGAGATTACCGAAGTCTTTGCCTGCGGCACTGCAGCGGTGATTACCCCGGTAGGCGAACTGGTAACTGAAAACGAGCGCATCCGTCTCAAGGGTGACGGCAACAACGAAATCGCCAAGCGCATCCGCAAAACGCTGCTCGACCTGCAGTATGGTCGCAGTGAAGATAAGCACGGCTGGCTGACCCGGTTGGTATAAATAGCTATAACTGACTGGTATCGCTCAGCCCTGCCGCCTCACAGCGGCGGCAGGGCTGCCAAGCGCTTTAACACCGCGGGAGCCGCCTATGGCACGTATCGATTTTTATATCCTGCCCGACACCACTCTGGAAGCGCGCCTGCAGTTTGCCTGCAAGCTGGCCGAGACGATCCACCGTAAAGGCTACCGGCTACACCTGCACTGCGAGGACAAACCCCTGGCCGAGCAGGCCGACGAGGCTTTATGGCAGTTTCGCCAGGACGCCTACCTGCCCCATGCGCTGGAAGATAGCGAGCTGGCCGCCAGCGTACCGATCACGCTAGGTTGGCAGCAGCTTCCAGTACCTACGCAAGAAACCGCCCTACTGAACCTGCACCCCGATATTCCCGACGGCGTTGAGCACTACGCCCGGGTGGCTGAAATTATCAATCAACACCAGCAAGTATTGGTAGCCAAACGCGCCTGCTGGCAGCGCTATAAAGCGCTGGGGCATGAGGTTGTGCCGCATAAGCTTGGTTAGCATCCCAGGTATGTAATGCTTGTAGTGAACAACTCATTCACAGCAACGGCGGGAGTATATAGTTAGTACTCCATAGCCATCGGTGGTGCCACGCTCGAATAACAGATGGATTGCTTCCCCTAACTCACAACTTTTCGTCTGCCAATGCCGCTGGCTGCTGTTCTCGGTAGGCAGCCATCTCCACCTTGCCGAGTTGGGGCGTAAGCTGGCAGCGCTGCCGGGACCAGGGGTACTCAATCTGCGCTTTGAGCAAGGCGGCACCCTCTCCTTGCTTCCACGCTTCCAACTCCAGGTCGCGCCAGTAGCGAGGGTTGCGCCCGGTTTGCCGGTCGTGCTCGGCGGTGGTGGGGTCGAGGTGACGAAAAGGCTCCAGGCGCGGGATATCTGGCATGGGTTGGGTGACATCCATATAGCGCTGCAGCATATCCCACAGGGCATGCACTTCATGCTTGTGATCAACGATGGTGCTGAGGGAGGTCTGACTGAACTGCTTGCCGGTATAGCGATGTACAAACATCAGCCGGTAGAAGATACCGCCCCGTTGTACCACCCGCTCGACATAGCCATCGAACTCGACAAACAGAGCAACCAGCGGCGGCTTTTTCTTGCCCTGGGCAAAACTCACCATTCCCGTTTGGCGATTGAACTCGCTTTGGCGATTTTCCATGTAGCGATTGGCTCGATTAGCAGACCATTGACTCAAAGGACTTAAAATCGTTGCAAAAACTTTAACCAACCAATTAAAAATTGGCTGTGTTGTATATGCTACCATCACGATTGCAGCTATAAATCCACCGCCAAAAAACACGGCAAAAATCAGTGTTGTAAGCTCAGGACTACTATCATGAATCAAATCCGCAATGCCTGAGGCTAAAAAGACCCCCCCCCCACTAAAACACATAGGTAAATGAAGGGGAAAGCCATCAACAAGACAGAAAGCCCCAATTGGCTTTTCAGAAAACGAATGCGTTGATGATCCCACCACCAGCCATCCGACTGGTAAAAATCCGGCTCCTCCCGGCCACGATGTTGTACAAACTCAGCATCTTCGCAGAGCTGCTGGTAGGGGTCGATACCAGCGTAATCGCCAAAGGGCAGCAGCTCCTCACCCAGCCGTTCGCGCTTTCTTGGCGGTGCGGGCAGCGACGGGATGGCATTGCCCCGGTAGGCACCGGGACCATAGTGGGGGGAGCTTGCTTCACTCATGCTACCGCCTCCTGCCGCTCACGGTAGGCAGTCATCTCCACCTTGCCGAGTTGGGGCGTAAGCTGGCAGCGCTGCCGGGACCAAGGGTACTCAATCTGCGCTTTGAGCAAGGCGGCACCCTCTCCTTGCTTCCACGCTTCCAACTCCAGGTCGCGCCAGTAGCGCGGATTGCGACCGGTTTGCCGGTCGTGCTCGGCAGTGGTGGGGTCGAGATGGCGAAACGGCTCCAGGCGCGGGATATCTGGCATGGGTTGGGTGACATCCATATAGCGCTGCAGCATATCCCACAGGGCATGCACTTCATGCTTGTGATCGACGATGGTACTGAGGGAAGTCTGACTGAACTGCTTGCCGGTATAGCGGTGCACGAACATCAGCCGGTAGAAGATGCCGCCCCGTTGTACCACTCGCTCAACATAACCATCAAATTCAATAAAGGGAGCAACCAACGGTGGCTTCTTTTTGCCCTGGGCAAAACTCACCATTCCTGTTTGGCGATTGAACTCGCTTTGGCGCTCTTTCATATAGCGGTTGGCGCGATGGGCGATTATTTTACGGAAAGGCTTCAGGAAAGTGGCGCCCAAGCGAAAGATGCCACTCATAACGAACTGGCATGTATATGCACCGATAATACCGGCACCCAGAAGCCCTCCCCCCAAAACCAAAAGTGTAGCGACAATTCCAAGCAGCTCGTTATATTCAAAAATATGATCAAGAAACAAGACCGCAAAAGAAAAAGGAAAAAGCAAGAGAAAACAGAAATAAAGGAATGGAAAAGCCATCAAAAGAACGGAAAATCCTAATTGGCTTTTCAAAAATCGAATACGCTGATGATCCCACCACCAACTATCCGACTGATAAAAATTCGGACTCTCCTGGTCATGCTGTTGTATAAATTCCGCATCTTCGCAAAGCTGCTGGTAGGGGTCGATACCAGCGTAATCGCCAAAGGGCAGCAGCTCCTCACCCAGCCGTTCGCGCTTTCTTGGCGGTGCGGGCAGCGGCGGGATGGCATTGCCCCGGTAGGCACCGGGGCTGTAGTCGCTGGCGTTGGCCTCTCTCATACGCGAAATTCCTTGATATACCAGTAGCGTGGGTCCTGTGATCGCCCGGTAAAGGATCTGATAAAATCGCTGATCGGGTTGTTAACGGTGCGATACGACCGGGTCGGCAGCGCATCATGCTGGCCTTCCTCATAAGGTTCGTACGCTTTCAACATCGGGGTAGGTAGCACCATTTCTCCCAGTTCCCACTCGATTCTGGCTTGCAGGGCGATGCGCAGCCGGGAAGTCGACGTGATAGAAGAGCCCACCATCTCGAAGCGCTCCTCTGCCACTTTGCGCTTGACCAGAAAGCGTACGGCGCTTTGCTGTGGCAGCAGTTGGCGCTTGCCAATTTCAAATGGCTCCGGTGCTCGGGTGATATACGAGAGCCGTTCATAGGTGCCAAGCGGGGTGATGGTGCCGGTATCGGTCTGCTCCAGTTCCTGAACGGCCAGATTTAACGTTTCCCCAATCTTGTAACGGCTGATCAGCGGTGTGCTGATAGTGACCACATAATCGCGCTTGCTGGGGGTGTCCGTTGTGGATTCCCATACGCTTTCCAGTAGGGCTTGTTTTTCTGTACGGTCCAGGCTGCCGTAGAGCACTACCTCTATATTAACGGGGCTGAACTGCGTCAACAGTTGTGGGTAGTAAATACTATCGTCAGCGGATGCCATGGAGCTATCAGGGTGGGTGCCCAGGGGGCCCTGCCTAAGCAGTTGTTCAAAGGGGGTAGCCTGATTCATGGCGGCATAACTGGTCCCACCGATGGCCAGCCCCAGGCCGAGCAACGCCCAACCCCAGCCAGGAATCATCACCAGCCCCACCATCAAGGGGGCGGCAAGAAACAACGCCCCACCGGCAATTGCTATACCATGGCCGATAGCCGCATCACGGTCTCCCTGCTGCAAGCTATTGCGTAGCTCCCAGGAACTGACACCAACCGCAGCGACTCCAGCCATGAAATTAAACATGCCAATGGTGCGAACAAGTGTGCTCGCCCCAACCTTAGATAACCTTGCGCCAATGAGGGGCCAGCCCTTCATATCAAACCAAGTTCGCTGAATAAAACGTCCGGTCAGCGAAATTCGATCTGGATAAAGAGTTGCATGTAGTTTCATCGACGCCGCACTAAGATCCGCAAATGCACTAAATATTTTTGCTCGCTGCAACCCCGCACGACTTTCTCGTTGAGCTCGGCTCAATCCCACCATCTCCCTGCCCAAGTTATAAATCGCAAACCCCACCAGCATCCTCGACACCGCCGGGCCATCCATCATCACCTTTACCTGCCCGGCAACCCTGGCCATGCGCAACTGAGCAACCTTGCTGGCTTCTGGGTGCCCCACCGGCAGAACAAACACCAGCACATGCCCGGCGACCTGACGAATGGCTTCGTCGACTTCCGCAGACATACGCTTCGGGCTGGTCGAGGTGCGTACATTCCCACGGGGGTCTATCTGTTCGGCATAGAGGTAGTCCCGCTGGGTCTGGAAGGCACCGCTGTAGCGATCAGCGTCGGTCAGCCCCCAGGCGATGCCATCACCGTGCACCCCAATGATCGTGTAGCGGTTCAGGTCGACATCACCACGCCGCATGACCTGCAACTCGCCGCCCAGGTTGCCATCCATCAGGTTGGCATGGGTGCCGATGGCAGTGAAGAGGCGACGCAGGTGGATGACCTCGATATCGTCGCTGACTCGCTCCGCTGCCCGCAGTAGTGCCTGGCTCCATTGCCCCAGCACCGTGCTCAGCAGGCCGCTCACCTTGCCGGCATTAGACAGGCTGAGCACGGCATTCGATTGATCTTGCTCCTGTTCAGCCAGATTCCGGGCAATGAGCCCCAGGGTCTCCAGTCCCAGGCTTTTCGCCAGGGCATCATCAAGGTCGCTGTCATTCTCAGCCAGCTGGCGCAGGAGGGTGGGGTTGAAATGGCCGCTGCCATCGTTGGTTTCATTGCCAACGGGCGCTTGAGTGGCTTCGCTCTCGTCGGCACTCCATAGCGCTTGCCATTCACGATCCGTCAGCAGCGTCTTGAGCAGTTGCCGGGTACGTGCTTCCTGGCGGGCGTCACCCTGGTCTTGTAGCACACCGGGGAGCTGTTGCAGTACGCCGTAAAGGTCACCACACAGGGCGTAACCTTCGCAGATGCCCAGTTGATGGTGGCTGGTGAAGTCGCGCAGTATGGCGGTGAGCTGGCCCTGGCTGGCCAGCCGCTGGAGGGTGTCGAGCGAGGTGCGCAGCACAGTAATTGCGGCGTCCCGCTCGGCTTGCTGCAAGGTGGTGTCAAGTTTGGCCGCGTCGATGGCACTGCGGAACTCGGCCAGCGGATTCGGCTCACCTTCCCTTGGCTCGGCGTAAAGCGCCTGACGAATCAGCTTGGCCGAATGCCCCAGGGGATGTTCAGCCAGCACGCTGTCGAGCCCATCCAGGTAGTGCTGGGCGAGGTGGATTTGGGCCAGGGCGTGGCGCAGCGTGAACAGTGGATCGGGCAGTGCCACGGCAACGATGCCAGGGTTGTCGCGGATATTGTCCAGCAGGTCGTTACCCGTATCGCACGCCAGTGCCAGGGTAGCGGCTCGGTCGGTTTCACCGGCTTGCTCCCATAGCGCTTTAAGTTTACTGCATAGTTCACTGTTCGCTGGAGAGGTAAAGTCGGCGGTGAAAGCATCGGGGGCTTCCAGCATCAGTTCGATGCCGAGATCGCGTTCGCGCAGTGCCGGTTGTTCGCTCAGGCTCCCGGCGGGAAAGCCGGTCTGCATGGAGAGTCGGCCTTCCATGTCGAGAATCACGGCATGGGCATGCCCAACGGCCGTGGTGCGAGTCTCAAGCCGACTGACGTTGTTTTCAAGCCATGCGATGTAGGGCCAGCTCCAGGCAATTTCACTGTAGGCGAGGCGCACTCGGTGCAGGGTGGCCTGTCCCTGCAGCATGGCGGGTAGCAGAATGTCATCGAGCCATTCGCCTTCGCTGTCGCGCTCGTTGGGGATATTGCCTCCCTCAGCCTGCTCACGATAGTGGGTGAGATCCACATCACTGAGCTTGCCGTCGGGGCCTATCTCAAGTTCACGCCACAAGCGGTTGTCGAAGAACACATATAGGTAGCCTGGGCGCAGCATGGCGGTGGCGATACCGGTATGGGTGGTCACGCCACGTTGTTGAACGGGACGATGGCGGCCCACTTCCGCCAGGGGGCGAACAGCTAGCAGGGTGTTGTCCTGCAGGCTCCCATCAGTGCGCTCAAAGACGGTTCTGGCGTGCTCCACGAGGGGTATTTCAATCTCACCACCACCTTCACGCTTGGGAATCACCAGCGCCAGGGTGCCGTCTTCGTCATCTTCGTACTCGACACGGCGCCGTACGCCCAGGTCGATGGCTTCGTCCTGCAGTTCCTTGAGATCGCCTTCGCTCATGCGTTTTGTCCCTCATCCGTCCGGCCCCACCCCTTGCGTAGACGAACCTGCTGACCGTCCTGTCGACCGCTGGTAACGTCAACGAGAAACTCCCGTTCCCCTACTCCTGAGGCTTCTGCCAGTGACACTCCTTTCGTGCGTGTTTGTTGAGGCGCTACGATTTTTTCATGCACCTCCGCCGCCACATGCCCCGGTAGTAGCGGGCCTTCCACCGCCTGCCCGGTGCCGTTGCCTGGGCTGCCGCCTGCGTTGATGCGTACCTTGGGGCCTACCAGGGTGATGCCGCCGCCCTCCAGCTTGATGAAACTGCCCCCGGCATTCAGGGTGAGTTCATCACTCGCTTCCAGCACGACTTTGTGGCCCGCTTTAATGTGCAGCTCTCGGCCACTTTCACTTAACCACGCCTGCCCTGCCTTGATATGCAGCGAGCCTTGCAGCGTGAAATGCTGCTGGCCTTCGGTATGTTCGAAGCGGTTACCATGCACCGTGTGGTGGC
>NZ_JALPZO010000066.1 GCF_023507745.1 Vreelandella olivaria
GATCCCCCTGGGCAAACTCACTGATCATGCCGTGGATCCGGCGCAGGGGCTCGCCATCCTGCCAGATAGTCAGGGAGGCGTCGCGATCCAGTAGCTCGGCGGCATCAAGTCGGCTATGACGACTAGCTAGATGAAGCGATAACTCGAAAGGTGATGACAGCGATTCTCGGTGCGCGAAATCCACTACAGCGGCATCATCCACGCCGGGCAACGCAAGGGTGAAGTAAAGACCATGACCGTTTGCCATCGTAACGCTCCCCCGATTATTCAATGCACCACTGATAAAGTGCTCAGAATAACGAGTTATTACAGCGGCGCAACCCCTTGACATAACAGCGAGCAAATGTCTTACAGCGTGTAAGAAATATCTTACAAAACTATCAGTGATAACTTACAAAACTCACTTTCAGTGATGCTTAGAGAGCAGAGCCTGACTCTCAATGCCTTCACAAATCTATCAAGTAGCCGGTTAAAGATAAGCTTTGCCATGATGAAAATGATGCACGGGGCACATAAAAAAGCGCCATGGCGGAGCCATAGCGCTTTTTACAGTGGTATATAAGCATTATTTAAAAATCAAAAAATACTGTCTCCCCCTGACCCTGCAAGCGAATATCCAAACGGTAGCGTACCTTGCCATCCTGCTCTTCGCGTTTGGCGATCAGTGTTTGCCGACGCGCTGGAGACTCGATACGGGATAGTACCGGGCACTGGGCGTTCGCTTCGCTCTCATCATCAAAGTAGAGCCGCGTTTGCAGGTGGATATTTACCCCGCGCGCAAAGATTGCCAGATTGATATGTGGCGCCATCGGCTGGCCGCTTGGGTGCGTTACTGCGCCAGGCTTAACGGTTAATAACGTCCACTCGCTGCCGTGGTCAAAGGTGGTGGCGGTACGGCCAAAGCTATTGAACGGCTTACTGAGATCGTAATCCATTTGGTAGTTACCGCTGGCATCGGCCTGCCACGCCTCAATAAAGGCATCGCGAACCAGATCACCATTGCCGTCTATCACGGTACCTACCACCTCGATGTGCTCGCCCTCTGCCGCTGGCTTGGCCATCTCATTCCAGATCTCTTCATCCCGCACGGGGTTGCCGGCAGCCGCCAGGGCAAGCCCGATATGGACGTAGGGGCCAGCGGTTTGGGAGGCGGTTTCGCGCAGCATGAGTGCACTGGTCGGCTGGCAGTTGGGCTGAATAGCAGGTTGTTTCATCATTCGTCCCCTGGCCTTATTGGTTTTCAAAAAAGGTTTGCAGCTCGCCACGCACCACGATGTCAAACCGATAGGCCAGACAGTCCATGGGGTTGCTATGCGCCATATCAAGCCGACCAATCATGGTTTCCACGGCTTCAGGGTCTTTCAGTGTATGGACGATGGGGCAAAGCGGAATCAGCGGGTCACCTTCAAAGTACATTTGGGTGATTAACCGGGTGGAGATAGAAGGGCCGGTGACTGAAACGTGAATATGCGCAGGCCGCCAGCTATTCATATCATTCGGCCAGGGGTAGGGGCCTGGCTTGATGGTACGGAAACGATACACACCCTGCTCATCGGTTAAACAGCGCCCCACACCACCAAAGTGCGGGTCCAGTGGTGCCAGGTACTTGTCGTTTTTGTGCCGGTAACGGCCACCTGCGTTCGCCTGCCACATCTCTACCAACGTATGGGGTACGGGCTTACCGAACTGATCCACGACGCGGCCAAACATAATAATCCGCTCGCCCTGGGGCAAACCCTGGCCCTGGCTGAAGTTGAGCAGCAGGTCGTTATCGTGGGGCCCCATGCGCAAGTGGCTGAAATCCGGTCCGGTCAGTTCAGAGCGGGTAGGCTGCTGCATGCTCACCAGCGCCTGCTGAGGCGAGCGGGCTACCGAGGTTTTATAGCCGGGTGCATAGGCAGGTGGATGCCAGTTACGGTCACGGGTCACAAAGCGTTTGTTGTCATTTTGCATACAGTTATCTCGATGATTGGAACGGGCGTTACTAGTGTCGTAGTTAACGCGCAGCCTGCCAATTGATAACTTCTCCCACCCTCATAACCTATGGGTTATGGCCTTTGATAACCTCTACCGCCACTTCCCTTAGGCCATCACAAAACGCTTCGGCAGCGAGGCTGGGGCGAAGAGAACGGTTGGTGCATATCCCTACGGAACCGCCGTGTAGCTCCAGGGGCAGCGCCAGTTCGCATAGCTCACCGCACCTTAGTGCAGTGCGTACTGCTTCTTCTGGCGCCACCCAGATGGCATCGCCGGTAAGGGTATAGCGATGGCCAAGTGCCAGCGATAGCGTCTCTACACGCTGCATCGGCAGTGCTATGCCGTGGCGAACACAAAAACTGTCTACCTGATGGCGCAACGTGGTTTGCGGTGGAGGAACAATCCAGGGATAGGCACTAAGTCGATCAGCGGTTAAGGAGGGTTCCGCCAACAGCGGATGCTGGTGTCGTACCACCAGTTGAAGCCGCTCGTAGTAGAGGTGCTCAAAACTGAGGTCATGGATTTCACGGGCCTCGGTCATGCGGCCTACCACCACATCCAGCTCCCCACGCCGTAAACGGGAAAGCAGAAAGGCACTGGTACCGGTGATCACCTGGGCACCCCGCTCACTGGCGGTATTGGACTGCCAGCGGCGCAGGGCCTCGGGCAGCAGTCGACTCTCTACTGTTGAGAGCGCCCCAACCCTTAGCCAGTGCGCACCGGTTTGAACTGCTTGAAGGGCATCCACTCCCTCCTCCAGGGCACGCACCGCAGGGCCTGCATGGCGCAGCAATGTTAACCCCGCCTGGGTCAGCGAAACGCCCAGGGGGGTACGCTCGAATAGCGAGACTGCGAGGGTATCTTCCAGCTCACGGATGGTTTTGGAGATACCGGGCTGGGTAATAGACAGACGTTCAGCCGCACGGGCAAAACTTCGCTGGCGGGCCACCTCAAGAAACGCCTGTAAATGGCGCAGCTTAATACGTGCATTTAACATAACACCTCATTAATAACCTATAGGTTATAAGGGTACAGTGTAAACACACGCATAAGGGTCAGCCAGCCGTTTAAACTACTCTCCCCAACCCAGCTCTTTAGCAAGCGCAAAGGCGTGGTTGGCTGCCGGTACACCGCCGTATATCGCCACATGCATCAACACCTGACGAAGCTCCGCTTCGCTGAGGCCGATACGTTTGGCGGTTTTCAAATGCAGTGTCAGTTCTTCGCGCCCCAGGGCAGCCAGAATGCCGGTGGTAATCATGCTGCGCTCGCGGCGGGTAAGGTCGTCGTTGCTCCACAACTCGCCCCACGCCAACCGGGTAATCATCTGCTGGAAGGGTGCATCCAGGCTGGTGGCATTCGCCGTAGAACGCGCCACATGCTCTTCGCCCAGCACCTGCTTACGTGTCTCCAGGCCAGTAGCATAGGCCACGCCGTGGTTGGCCACATCACCCAGTTGGACGGCCATAGCGGTGAGTAATTTCTCAGCGAACAGTGCTGGCGCTTCCACAGAGGGTACGTGCCCTACGCCGTCAAAAACCTCCAGGGGCGCACCGTCAAGCTCGGTTGCCAGCACTTCCAGGGTCGCCGGGGGTGTGGCCAGATCCTCGCTGCCACCAAAGAGCTGCACGTTCATCTGTTTGCCCGAAAGCTTGCCGGTAAAGGTCTCCCGGCCCAGCATTTCGCATAGCTGGGCGTAGGACTCATTATCGCCGCGCCCCATTTGCACGCACCAGCCCACTTGCAGCGCGGGATTTGCCTCAAACACCGCTGGTGCAAACCAGCGCGGTACAATCTCCTGGGACATCGCCGCCAGCCCTTCCTGGCGTATGCGGCCTGCCCGGGTATTCCACAGCTCAGGGTTGCCAATCACTGCGCCGGTATTGGTTAGCGTGACGGAAAGCAGTCGATCAGTATGCTCAGCAATCAGTTGTTGACCGACCACCCCGCCAATGGAGGTGCCCGCAAAGTGAAAGCGTGCAGCACCTGCCAGCTCCACCAGTGCCAATGCTTCGGCGGCCAGATCAGCGGGGGTGATGGCATCCCCCTTCACCGCCTGACTGGCCCCATGGCCGGGTAAGTCCCAGGTCAGCACCCGGTAGCGGGGAAGTAGCGCGGGAATCACGTCATCCCACACGGCCTGGCTCATTCCCAGCGGATGTGCCAGCACCACCAACGGATTACTGGCAGCACCGAGCAATCGGTAGGCCACACTACGGCCATTAATCGTGTGAAATGCCATATCAACCTCCGTTAAACGCGCTCGATCAGCGTAGCGATGCCTTGCCCCACACCGACACACATGGTGCATAGTGCGTAGCGTTTGCCACTGTTTTGCAGCTCATGGGCCGCTGTGAGTAGTAGTCGTGCTCCCGACATTCCCAGCGGATGCCCCAGGGCAATGGCACCACCATTCGGGTTAACGCGTGGATCGTCATCCTGCAAGCCCAGGTCACGCATACACGCCAATGCCTGGGCTGCAAAGGCTTCGTTAAACTCAAACACATCGATATCGTCCATTGCGATACCCGTGCGCTTAAGCAACTTCTGCACTGCCGGAACCGGTCCATAGCCCATAATACGCGGCTCGACACCTGCGGTAGCCATGCCAATAATCTTGGCCATCGGTGTCAGGCCGTGCTGTTTAACGGCGGCTTCACTGGCCACCAGCATGGCCGCGGCACCATCGTTAACCCCGGAGGCATTGCCTGCGGTAACACTGCCGCCATCGCGGAAGGGGGTTGGAAGCCCCGCGAGCTTCTCAAGCGTGGTTTCGCGCAGATGCTCATCCTGATCAAAGACCAGAGGGTCCTGTTTGCGACGCGGAATCTCAATGGCAATGATCTCTTGCGCAAAGCGGCCAGCCTTTTGGGCGGCTGCCGCCTTCTGCTGGGAGCGCAACGCAAAGGCGTCCTGATCTTCCCTGGAGATAGTAAACTGCTCGGCTACGTTTTCTGCCGTTTCCGGCATGGAGTCAACACCGTAGGCTTTTTTCATCAGCGGGTTGATAAAGCGCCAGCCAATGGTGGTGTCTTCAATTTTTTGCCCACGGGCAAAGGCGCTGTCGGCCTTGCCCAGTACATAGGGCGCGCGGGACATGGACTCCACGCCACCTGCCAGCGCCAGTTCCAGTTCCCCCGCCTTGATGGCGCGGAACGCCGTTCCCACCGCATCCATACCCGAGCCACACAAACGGTTCATGGTGGTGCCGGGTACCGAGGTGGGGATGCCTGCCAGTAGCGATGACATACGCGCCACGTTGCGGTTATCTTCCCCTGCCTGGTTGGCACAGCCCATAAAGACTTCGTCAATCGCGGCAGGATCAAGATCCGGTGCGTCTGCCAGTACCGCCTTAAAAATAGTGGCGGCGAAATCATCCGGACGCACGCTTGCCAGGGTGCCGCCAAAGCGGCCAATCGCGGTGCGCTTGGGATGGCATAAATAGACGTCACTCATAACAACTCCTTATTCGCCCGCGTGGGCACGCTCAGTACGTGCTTTCAGCTCACGCAAAATAGTCAGCTCTTTTTCGCTGGGCTCTGAGGTATTCTCCAACTGCTCGGCAAAGCGAATATCCCAGCCAGTGGCATCCTTGACATCTTCACGGGTAACGCCGGGGTGTAGTGATACCACCACCAGCTCTTTGGTGTCGGGGTCAGGCTTCATCACACACAGGTCGGTGATCACGCGCGAGGGGCCTTTGCCGATATTGGGAACATTGTCGCGCCCTTTACCATCACGGCCAAAACCAAGCGTCGTCACAAAATCGACCTTATCCACAAACGCACGCTTGGAGTGCTTGAGGGTGATAAACACCTCGCCCGCATTGGTGGCAATTTCGGGCGCTCCACCGCCCCCCGGCAAGCGAACTTTGGGCGCGCGATAATCACCAATCAACGTGGTATTCAGGTTGCAGTAGCGGTCGATTTGGGCCGTACCCAAAAAACCCACATCGATTTTGCCGCCCTGCAGCCAGTAGCGGAACATTTCTGGCACTGCGACAGTGGTCAGGGCAGTCTCCGCCAGCTCGCCATCGCCAATCGAAAGGGGCAACACATCGGGCTTGGTTTGCAACGTGCCGGATTCGTAAATCAGCACAACATCGGGGGCGTGGGTTAACCGCGCCAGGTTGGCAGCTTCAGAAGGTAGCCCAATGCCCACAAAGCAGGTGGTCCCGTTCTCCAGCGCACGCGCTGCGGTCACGGTCATCATTTCAGAAGACGTATATTCCAGACTCATCAGGCTTGGCCTCCTGCAGGGTTATGCCCATCGTTGTGAGCAGCGCTGTAAACGTTGGCGTCGAGCCACTGGGTGAAGATATCGCGGTCACGGGCGATAGCATCCCACTCTTTATAGAACCGGTTGCTGCGCCCGTAGTAGCCGTGGGTATACGAGGGCAACGCCCCTTTTTCCGCCACCGCGATGGCACTGATGGCCCAACCGGGAATCACGCAGGCGTTGGGGTGTGCCTTTAGGTCATCGACGATCTCTTCCACCGTGACGATGCTGTGTTTGGCCGCCAGGATCGCTTCTTTCTGGACACCGACAATGCCTTCTACCAGCACATTACCCTGGCGGTCGGCCCGCTGGGCATGAACGATAGAGACATCCGGACGCACCGAGGGCACAGCTGCCAAGCGCTCGCCGGTAAACGGGCACTCGATGAATTTGATTTGGTCGTTCACGCTGGGCAGCTCGCTACCCACATAACCGCGCAGTACCGCCAGCGGCAGGCCTGCCGCCCCTGCTTCAAACGCGCAAGCCATGGCGGCGTGGCTGTGCTCCAGAATTTCAACTTTATGCGGCCAGCCTTTCTCGACGGCATCGCGCAAACGGTGCAGCGAGCCCACCCCAGGGTTGCCACCCCAGGAAAAAATCACTTTTTTGGCACAACCCGCACCAATCAGTTGATCGTAGATGATATCCGGTGTCATACGGATCAACGTTAAGTCGCGCTTTTTCTGACGAATCACTTCGTGGCCCGCAGCGAAAGGAATGAGGTGGGTAAAGCCTTCCATGGCAACAGTCGCGCCGTCTTGAACGTAGCGCGCCACTGCGTCATGCAAGCTGAGAAACTCGGCCATGTTGGGTGCCTCTTAGCTGGACGTTTGCCTTAGTTATTGATATTTGTTCGTTAAACGAACATAGATTCTCTATACGAACAAGTTACTTCCGAACGGGAATCGGGTCAAACTCTCTGCCACTGGCACAAGGTGTCAGCCATTATTCAATGGCTACGCACATAACATTAAAATTTCATATATTTCAGATAATTAAATTTCAATTAGCCAGTTTTTAGCGCGCACCACCTGGTTATAACCGCTACCAAGGTATAACGCGGGGTCGCAGGCTTGACGTAGCGCATCTGCATCAACACAACCTTTTATATCGGGATCCTCTGCAAGCACCTCTGCCAGTACATCTGAATAGGGGCGGGATTCTTGGCGCGCGATTTCTGCTGCCATCGCACTAACCGCTTTGGCTTTATCTGTGCCCAGGTGGGGCGTCAGCAAACGCGCCACCGGTTCTGCCATAATGCCGCCACCAGTCGCCGACAAGTTACGTTGCATCTGCTCGGGGTATACCTCTAACCCTTCGAGTAACACGGCTACTTGCTCAAGCGTGCCTTCCACCAGCAGTGCGCTCTCAATCAGCGGCGCCCATTCTGCATGCCACTCGCCCAGCCCCCGCTCAAGGGGTTGAGCGGCGGCATTTAACAACACACTGATGTGTCCATGCACCTGACGTGCAGCACCGCAGATAAAGGCGCTACGTACTGGATTGCGTTTATGGGGCATGGAGGAGGACTCTCCCATGCCGGGGACAGAAGGCTCAGCGATTTCCCCTACTTCAGTTTGTGTTAGCAGGGCAACATCCAGCGCTATCTTCTCAGCAGCGCCCACCACGGCATCCAATGCCGTACCAAGCGAGTGAATGGGATAACGGTCGGTATGCCAGGGCAGCACTGGCGCAACCAGGCCCAAGCGTTCTGCCAATGCATCCATCCACTCAAGGCCTTGGCTATCCCACCCAGAGTGCACCCCTACAGCGCCGCCGAATTGAACGGGCAGCTCAACCATCTGTAAGCGACGGCGGGACTGCTCTAGCCCCACCGCCCAGTGTGCAACCTTTACACCCAAGGTAATCGGCAACGCCTGCTGCATTAAGGTACGCCCTACCATCAGCGTTTGCGCATGGGCTTCCATCAACACCAATGCCGCTGAGCGGCATCTTTGCAACAGCTGATCCAGTGCCATCAGTCGCGGCTTGAAAAGCAGCATCAATGCAGAATCCACCACATCCTGGCTCGTTGCGCCCAAGTGCCAGTAACGCTTTAATTCATCGGTGAGTAGTGCGCGCCCCTGTTTGACAAAGGGAATGGCCACGTTGCCACCACTGGCGATACCAGCCGCCATCTGTGCGATATCAAAATCGGCATTGTTAAGCTGCACGCTCATCTGTTGGCTAGCGCCCTCAGGCAGTACACCACTGGCTTCCTGTACCTCGGCCAGGGCCAATTCAAAGGCCAACATGGCACGCAGCATCGCGCCCTCGTCGCACTCACTCAGTGCGTGCTGGCTCATAAACGGATGCTTTAGAAACGCAGAAGGCATAAAAAAACCTCGTTGATGGGAACAGGGCTATACCAGAGCAAACAAACGTACAATTGTTCGCATTTCGAACGCCATGCTAAATTGGTCTGATCCGCGTGGCAATTTTCACTTCCACTTCATCGACAAGCAGAGACACTATGCTCGCTATTTTTGCCATTACCACCCCTATTTTTCTATTGATCAGTGCGGGTTATATTGCCCGCTGGAGCGGGCTTATCACACGGGAGCAGATGCAGGGTATTGGCGTTTTTGTGATGTATTTTGCATTGCCTGCACTGGTTATCCGCGCGTTAACCCATCACCCTCTGGAAGACATTCTGCAACTCAACTATTTGCTGGCCTATGCATTAGGCTCTGTAGTGGTATTTGGGGGAGGGCTATTCATCAGTTTAAAGCACCAGCGCCAGCCCCTTAACGCCAGTGCGATGCAGGCCCTGGGGATGGCAGCGGCCAATAGCGGCTTTGTGGGTTATCCGGTTGCGGCCATGGTCATCGGTTCACCCGCCGCCATACTGCTGGCGCTCAATATGGTCATTGAGACGCTGATCATCATTCCCACGGCTCTTATCCTGGCTGAAATGTCCACTCAACAAGGGACCAGCGTATGGAAAACAGTTAAGCAGACCGCCCTCAGTCTCGCTAAAAACCCGGTGTTGGTAGGGCTATTTATCGGTATTTTTTTAGCAGTTACAGGTTTACCCGTCCCTTCCCCGCTGTTTAAAGCCATTGATATGCTGGCCAATGCTGCTGGCCCGGCGGCGCTCTTTGTCATTGGTGGCGCACTGTTCGGCCTGCAGGTAAAGGGCATGGCGCGAGACGTGGGCCAAATTGTGGTGGGCAAACTGATCCTGCATCCATTGGCCATCCTGATCGCATTTTTACTGGTTCCGGGAATCGAGCCTATCTACCTCGTGGGTGCATTGCTGTTCTCGGCCGCCCCCATGATCAGTATTTATCCGCTACTGGGGCAACGCTATGGCCTTGGCGGTGTAAGCGCTGCGGCGATGCTGGTGGCAACCGTGGCTTCTTTCTTCACCCTTAGCCTGATTATCTGGCTTATCAGCCTCACGGATTGGCTGGTTTTCTAAAAACGAACGGCAGTATGTATTGCAAACCGTGTTATTCTCCCATAAATTTACCTGAACACCATTCCATTTTTGTATGCTGTATTAATTAATAGCCTGCAATGATGGGGTACACGTTCTGCAAGGGGAAAACATGACCAGCAATACGCACGATGCAGACCTCGTTGTCGTAGGGTCAGGCGCCGCCGGGCTTTCGGCAGCGGTCACGGCGGCCTATCACGGCTTGAAGGTTATCGTGGTCGAAAAGGCCGATACCCTGGGTGGTGCTACGGCATGGTCGGGCGGCTGGATGTGGACGCCACTCAACCCGCTGGCTAAGGCGGCGGGTATCCATGAAGAAGCTGACACCGTACGCACCTATCTGCGTCACGAACTGGGGGAGCGTTACGACGCTGCCAAAATCGATGCCTTTCTGGAAGCCTGCCCACAGATGGTGGCTTTCTTTCATGAAAAGACGACGCTTCAGTTTGCTGATGGCAACGCCATTGCGGATATTCATGGCGATACCCCTGGGGCGGGAACAGGTGGCCGCTCCGTCATTGCGGCGCCCTTCGATGGCAGAGAACTCTCTTCCACTACGCTAAAAAAACTGCGTAAGACGATGCCGGAAACGGCCTTTTTGGGTATGCCTATCCAGGCTGGTCCAGACCTGCGCGCCTTTTTGACCGTGACCCGCTCGTTTACGTCGTTTTGGCATGTAAGTAAGCGTTTTACCCGCCACTTGTTCGATCTGGCTCGTTATAGGCGCGCTATGCAGTTGGTCAATGGTGTCGCGCTAACCGGCCGGCTGGCTAAATCCGCCGAAGCCCTGGGGGTGGAGATGTGGGTATCTTCTCCTGCCAGGCGCCTGGTCACGGCAGATGGACGCGTCAGTGGGGTGGTGATTGAGCGTGACGGCCAGGAAATCACGCTCAACGCCCGCCGGGGCGTCGTGCTGGCAGCCGGGGGGTTCCCTTGGGATATCAGCCGCCGTAGGGCACTCTTCCCGCGTACGCCTACCGGCCACGAGCACTGGCCTCTACCACCGCCTTCAGCCAGTGGTGACGGTCTGCGGTTAGGCGAATCGGTCGGAGGTGAAGTCGATACCAGTCTCTACTCACCCGTGGCCTGGGCGCCGGTATCGCTGGTGCCCTGGAGCAACGGTAAGGTCGGCCACTTTCCACATATCATTGATCGCGCCAAACCTGGGGTCATCGGCGTACTCTCGAACGGGCAACGTTTCGTTAACGAGGCTGCGGGATATTACGACTATGTGGATGCCATGATAAAAGAGGCCCCTGAAGGTGAGGAGCCCTGCTCATGGTTGGTCTGCACCCACCGTTTCCAGCGGCGCTATGGATTGGGTATTACACGCCCAGCCCCGGTACCATTTCGCCACTGGATAAAAAAAGGGTATCTGAAGCGTGGCAACACCCTGGAAGCGCTTGCCCAGGAGTGCGGTATCGACCCGGCAGGACTGGTACAAACGGTAGCCGATTACAACGTGCATGCCCGCCAGGGCGAAGACCCGGCCTTTGGTCGTGGCACTACCCTCTACAACCGCAAGAATGGTGATCCCGACCACACTCCCAACCCCTGTGTTGCACCGCTGGAGCACGGCCCTTTCTATGCCATCAAGGTCGTTCCTGGCTGTTTTGGCACCTTCGCGGGGCTGAAAACCAACCCGCATGCTCAAGTACTGAACCACCAGGGAGAACCCGTTGTGGGTCTGTACGCTGCAGGTACCGACATGGCCAGCATTATGGGCGGCCACTACCCCGCAGGCGGTATCAACCTTGGCCCGGCCATGACCTTTGGCTATATCGCGGGCCTGCATGCTGCCGCCCCGCCTTCCGTCACCCCAGATAGCAACGACACCCCCACGCTAACAACAGGAGTAAACGCATGAAGTATTTCGAACTGACCACCTTTACCGTACGTGTTGCCACCCACGGCAAGGCGATGGAGCAGATCGAGGCGACGCTTCAGGACGCCAGCGTGGGAGGTCAGCTTTTCGGTTGCTGGTACTCGGAACTTGGCACCCTGAACCAGGTGGCGGTTCTGCGCGGCTTTGACAGCCTGGAGAGTCGCCAGACCGAACGCGAGCGGCTGTTGCTGGCAGGCAATCCGTTAGGCGTGGAAGAGTTCATGACCGACATGAACATCGAAGACTACACGCTGTTCCCATTCCTTGAGGGAATTACCCCAGGCGACTTCGGGCCCTTCTACGAACTGCGTGTCTACGATGTGCGTCCCTCGGGGCTCCAGGTCACACTGGATGGCTGGAAAGACGCCGTCCCCCCGCGAACAACGGATGCTTACTCTCCGCTGTCCGCCGCTTTCTACGCGACCAATGGCACCACACCAAGAATCATGCATCTTTGGCCCTATCGCAGCCTGGAAGAGCGACTCGAAGTACGCACCCGTACCGTTAAGGAAGGTGTCTGGCCACCCAAGGGAGGTCCTGCCCAGCTACTCGATATGCAGTCTACGATCTTCCTGCCCGCCGCCTTTTCGCCACTGCATTGAGCCAACGCCATGAGCCAACATCCATTTTCACTCGCCGCTCTGACCGTACTTGAACTATCACCTCCCGATATGGTGGAGACTGCGGCCCGTGCAGGCTATGACTATGTCGGTCTACGCCCGGTTCCCGCTACGCCAGAGGAGGTCAGCTACCCTCTGCTCAGCGACACTACGCTGCTCAAGGAAACCTGCCGACGCATTCAGGATACCGGCATCAAGGTGGCCGATATTGAGATTCTGCGTTTAAAACCGCAAACCCATGTCGTCAATGATTTCAGTCGCTTTATGGAAGTGGGAGCCGAATTGGGCGCCAGCGATATTCTGGTAGCGGGCAATGATGATAACCATGAGCGTCTGATTGAAAACTTTGCCGCCCTATGCGAACTGGCGAGGCCGTTCGGCCTCTATCCGCACCTGGAATTTATGCCCTGGACAGGTGTGAAGAATCTTAATGAAGCGCGCCATATTGTCGGTGAAGTCCGTCAGGCCGGACACGACAATGCCTGCCTGTTGGTGGATGCCTTCCATCTGGATCGCTCACGTAGTCGCCTTGAGGATCTGGCAAAGGTGCCATCGGAGTGGATGCGTTACGTCCAGTTATGCGATGTACCAGGCCCCATTCCCGATAGCATGGATGAAATCCTGCGGGAAGCACGCAGCGAGCGCCGCTTCCCCGGCGATGGCCATGCGGATTTAAGGGGTCTGCTGAAGGCTATTCCTCCACACGTACCATTAAGCCTGGAAATTCCGACCGATGCGTTACGCCAGCAAGGCGTCAGTGCCCTGGAGCGCGCTCAGATGGCTCTAGACAATGCACGTGCCTTATTACTCATCTAAGCAGCAATATAAGGAGGCTCCCACCGAAAGGCGCCTCCTTAAGAAGGCGCAAGGGAGTCGAGTGCATATATCTACGGCCTGGCAATGCCAAGCTGCTCGGGGGAGTTCTCAAGTGAGTTCGCCTCGTACATTGCCCAGGCGGTAATTGATTGCCAGCGCTGTAGATAGGCTGCTGCTTCATCGCCTGAAAGGTTCAGGGCTGTTGCGCCAATATTAGCCAGGAAATCCTGGAAGGCCTCACTATCCACCGCCTGGGCATAGGCATCTTCCAACCTCGCCTTAATCTCATCGGGCGTATCCTTGTGCACATAGGCTCCCTTGAAAGAGCCATAAGGCATATAGGGCTCAAGCTCTGGAATGAGCTCGGTCATGGCGGGCATGTCAGGATAGGCCTCTAGCCGTTCGGCATCCAGAACAGCTAGGGCTCGCAGCCTCCCTGAATTGATGTATTCACGAGTGGAGGAGAGACTGGAAGGCATGAAGTCAATATGGCTCCCCTGCAGTGCAGTGATGCCAGGCCCTTCCCCCGCAAAGGTCACATGACGCACATCGAAGTCGATCATACTGTTGATCAGGGCATGCGAAGTGGCCGCCAGGCTGGCGGCGCCCTGATTGCCCATACGTACTTCGCCAGGATGGGTCTGGATATGCTCAATCAGGTCAGCCATGGATTGAAAGGGGCTGCCTGCTGGCACCACGAAAACCACAATATCCACACTGGTCAGATTCACCGGGTGCAAGGCGCTATAATCAAAAGCGGCCAGCCCCAGCAGAGGAAAAAGCTGTGGGTTTTCTGCGCCATAGAGCACGTGGTAACCGTCAGAACGCTGGTTAAGTACATAGTTGGTGCCAATCACCCCTGAACCACCGGGCCGATTGGTCAGGATAATCGTGGTATCCAGAATCTCTTCAACGTGAGGCGTTAACCCGCGGGCAATCACATCTGTCGAGCCACCGGCGCCCCACTGGATGGTGCCTTGTATATTGCGCGCAGGATACTCAGCCAATGCAGCTTCCATCATCAGCGCGCTGCTAACGGTAACGGCCATGCCAGCCCCAACAAGAATACGTTTCATACAATGAACCTCTATTATGATTGTGATGGATCAGGGTGTAAGTACTGCTTAAGGTTGCGTGGAGATGTCACTGGTCAGGGGAGTAGGCCGGAGCCACCCATGTATTAAGCGAGCCG
This sequence comes from Vreelandella olivaria, assembly GCF_023507745.1. Classification (GTDB taxonomy): domain Bacteria; phylum Pseudomonadota; class Gammaproteobacteria; order Pseudomonadales; family Halomonadaceae; genus Vreelandella; species Vreelandella olivaria_A. The sequence continues at coordinate 14,211 of NZ_JALPZO010000066.1, forward strand.
ATTCCCCGTATCAGGCGGGTCTCCTGGGCAACAATTAAATGGCCGGATGCGGCGAGATAATTGGCAAACTCAGGGTGTGCATCTCGGGCGGCGCAGCGCTGCTCATAGTCTGCCAATGAGTCGTAACCCCACAGATGGACAAACTGGTTCTGGGTACCGACTAGCGTGGTGTAAAAACCCAGAGGGCAGCCGAGTGTCTGTTTTAGAATCGGCATGGCCAGCCGCTCAAATATTTCGACGAACTCCCCCATGCGGCGTGGTGCAATGGTGTAAACGCGGTAATCAACCAGGGGTTTGACCCGGGTATTCTCAGTGCTCATGGGTTACCCCCTTGCGTGTGTTACCCGCTGCCACAGGTACCATCAGCTCATCATCCAGCCCCGCCAGATGTCGGCCCGTGATATAGCCGAAGGTCATAATCGGCCCCAATGTGATCCCCGCCGCCGGGTAGCTGCCCCCCATGATGCTGCGACGATCGTTACCCACGGCATAAAGCCCGCTGATAGCGGCTCCTGTGGTATCCAGCACCTGGCCGTAAACATTGGTATCCATGCCATCGAAAGTTCCCAGATCGCCCATATAGGCTTTCACGGCGTAAAAGGGGGCTTTTTGAATAGGAGCAACACAGGGGTTAGGCTGATGAAGGGGGTCTGCAAGGTAGCGGTTGAACGTGGTAGTGCCACGACCAAACTGGTGATCCTCACCGTGTTCTGCCCCCCGGTTGTACTCTTCTACCGTCTGCTCCAGCTGTGCTGGAGACACCCCGATAGCCTCTGCTAACGCCGAAAGGCTGGTACCTTTTTTCAAATAGCCCTGACGTATCAGCCCTTTAGTTGGCATTGGCGACGGCTTCACGAACCCCAGGCCATATTTACTCAGGCACTGCTGGTCACAAATCAGCCACATGAAGGTTCGCGGACCACGGCTGTTGCGCACCATGGCCGCCCCCACATCGTGGTAAGACTCCGACTCGTTGCAGAAGCGCCGACCGTCGGGGTCAACTCCAATCACGCCGGGTTTATAGCGATCAAGCAAATGGGGAAACTTGCCATAGCTGCCATCTTTTCCTGGCACCAGCGATGTCGGCATCCAGGCGGCGGGGTCCGGGAACCGGTAGTCCACCTTGACCCCGAGCTGCTCCGCCATGGCTAGCCCATCGCCGGTATTACTCTCTGGCACTGGCGAGTGGTGCTCACCCCCTTGCTGAAGATGCGGGTAAGCCTTGCGGATGCGCTCAACATCATGGGCAAAGCCACCGCATGCCAGCACCACTCCTTTGGCGGCTTTGATAGTGGTCTGCTTACCTTCGATGAGCGCAGTTGCGCCTATGACACACCCATCCTCACGCAGTAGTGAGTTAGCGGGCGTACCGGTATAAATAGGAATGCCGAGGTCCAAGGCACTTTTAGCCAGTCGGGCGGCAAGTGCATTACCGCTGGTGACATTGACCCCACGCCGATACAGCAATAACTCCTTGGCATGGGTGCTCAGCCGCTTGACCACATAAAGAAAAGAGAGCACTGAGCGCGTTGCGTTAAAGAAATGCTTAAGATCCGCGTTAGACGAGTTAAACATCATGCCGATGAAGGTGATGGTCTGCAGTGGCGGGCGCATACGCTTGATATCCTTGCCTAATCCACGGATATCAAAAGGTGCCGCCAGAATCGAGCGGCCAATATCGACTCCTCCCTCCCGTGTGGGGTGATAATCCGGGTAGAGGGTGGGGACGAATTTCACCTCAGTGTGCTGTTCGAAGAAATCCACCATCTCGGGACCTTTGCTCAGAAAGGCATCGACCCCCTCCGGGTCAAAAAACTCGCCAGCTTCATTGCGGATATACTCCCGCGCCGCCTCGCGGCTGTCGGCTGGATTCTGGCGCTGACCATGATGGTTACCCGGAACCCATAGCACGCCTCCCGAAAAGGCCGTGGTTCCTCCAAATACCTTTTCCTTTTCAAGCACCACGACATTCAAGCCCTGCTTGGCGGCAGTAATCGCCGTGGAAAGCCCACCCGCACCAGCGCCAAGCACCAACACATCACACTCTAACGCTGAGGTTGTTGAAGATTGTTGGGTATCACGATTCATGCGTCATCCCTCCTGTCAGGTCATTGTTATGGGAGTGGCAATCAGTGCGCGGAAAAGCCGGGGCGAGGCACTTGATCCATCAGCATGCAGGGCAGACCACCATCGACTCCCAGGTCTGCACCGTTGATGTAATCGGCACGGCGGCTCAGTAAAAACAGCACGGCATTGGCAATGTCATCCGGCTGGCCTATGCGCCGATTAGCAGTGAACACTTCGCGTTGTTGGGTAATGCCAGGCTGGGCATAGAAGGTGGCGGATAAATCGGTTTTGATCATGCCGGGCGATACACAGTTGCTGCGAATACCCTCGCGCCCCCACTCCGCGGCCAGTTGCCTGGACAACATGGCAACCCCTGCCTTGCTGGGGCTATAGGCGCCGCTCCAGGTCTGCGGCTGGGAGGCCGAAACAGAAGAGATATGAACGATACTGCCGCACTGCTGTTCACGCATTTGGTGTCCGAATTCACGCGCACATAACCAATAGCCGGTTAAATTCACAGCCAAAACGTGCTGCCACTGAGCGATGGTCATATCCGCCAGCTTGCCCGGTTGTAAAATGCCCGCGCCATTCACGAGTCCATCCACCTGACCCATGGCAGCCGCTACGGCTTGCGCGGCCTGCTGTACTTCGTTTTCGTTAGCCACATCACAGGCCAGGCTCATATGCCTGCCAGCCGAGTCGGCCAACTTGGCCTGCACGGCTTCGCAACCCTCCAGATCACGATCCAGCAACACCACCCTGGCTCCCGCCACGGCCAGAGCACAAGCAATCGCGGCCCCTATGCCACTAGCAGCGCCGGTCACCACATGGACACTGTTGGCCAGCCCCAGCCAGTCGTTCATACCTTGCTCGGTTGTCATACCGATGCTCTCCTGTCATTGCGTTGTTATGGGAACCTGATCGCCCTTGAGGGACTTCCCTTTCCATAACCCCATGCACTAACTTGTATTTTTCATTGGAAAAGCGCTTTAAATAAGGCACGTTGTCTGACTGAACTTGGATAATTCATCAACGGCACCACCGCTTTGGTCTAATAACAACGCTACTTTGCGGCGGGGAGACATATGACGACGTCACTGCAGCAAGCCGTGCCAGTGTTCAAGCTGTATGGCGAAACACACCATTGGCCGACACCCGACTTACTCCATTGCGAGCTTATTCGTGACAGAAGTGGGCCCCATGATTGGTACATACCCCCTCATCGCCATGCCGATTTAATGCATGTGCTTTATGTCCGTCAGGGGCGAGGGGTATTACACCTGGAAGGAAAGGATCACCCTATCGAAGGCCCCAACGTGCTCGTCGTGCCCGCGATGACCATTCATGGCTTTGCTTTTGAACGTGATACGGATGGCTATTCGGTTACTCTTTCTAGCCCCTTGGTGAGCGATCTTGAAGAACGACTGGGCGCCCAAAGCCAAACCTTTCTGCTGGCGGATCAGTACTTTCTTACCGGCCAGCCTGAAGCGGGCCTGATCGATAGCCTGGTTACCCAGTTGCATTACGAGTACCGCTATCCGGCACAAGGCAGAGAGTCAATGCTCTATGCCACCATGCTGGCATTGGCGGTGACCGTGGCGCGCCGTGCAGAGCGTCGGCGCAGCCACCAGCACCCCAATAAACACAAGGGGTATACGCACTTGATCCGTTACCAGCGACTGATTGAGGAGCATTATAAGGAGCAGCCTTCCATTACCTGGTTGGCCGACCAGATAGGCATTACTGCCAGCTATCTCAACACCATGTGCAAGCAGCTGGCGGGGGTGGGAGCACAACAGTTACTGCATGACCGCATCATACTGGAGGCTAAACGTCGGCTAACCTACACCCAAATGACCATAAGTCAGGTTTCAGACCAATTAGGGTTTAGCGAACCGGCTTACTTCACGCGTTTTTTCAAGCGTCATACGGGGCTATCACCACGGGATTTTCGCCAGCGGGACGGGTAGCTCTACTTACTGCGTTAGCAAACAAAAACGCCTCGCGGAAACGAGGCGCCGGATTGCGATACGGGGCTATTAGAGTGGTTAAACGGCAGCCAGCAAATTGGCAACGCTAAGTTGAACCTGCCGGGTCAGCTCCTTCTCATCCACGCCTTTCAGGCAGCCTTGCTCAATAATGGGCTGACCATTGATAAAGCTATACCAAACGGAAGCTGGCTCAGCACATAGCAGCGGTGCCATCAGCGGATAGTGCACACCGGCAAAGCGTGGCTGGGCAATATCATAAAGCACAATATCAGCCGCTTGGCCAACGGCAACCTCCCCTACATCACTTAGGCCTAGCACCGCTGCGCCGCCTTTACTTCCCCACTCCAGCACCTGTTCCAGGGAAGTTGCTTCAGGCCCGCCCACAGCCCGATGTAACAGCCAGGTAAGATTTAGTTCCTGTAGCATAGAGCCAGATTCTGAAGAGGCAGATCCATCAACCCCAATACCAACCGGAACACCCGCCTTTGCCATGGAGGGCACCGGTGCAATGCCACTTCCCAAACGGCAATTAGACGTCGGGCAGTGTGCAATGCCGCTCCCTGTCTCAGCCAACTGTTTGATCACATGGGCATTACTATGGACCAGATGAGCAAACCACACATCCTCCCCAAGCCACCCACTTTCGGCAGCATAGTCGATAGCCGACAAGCCATACTTCTCTCTCGACTGACGCTCATCGAACTCAACCTCAAGCAGGTGGGAGTGGCGGCGCAGTGCATTATCCCGCGCATAATGTGCTAACTCATCAAGGGTGTCCGGACGACTGGAATGAATCAGACTAGTGGGAGCCACCACTAACCGGCGCATCGCATCACCTTGCGGCTGATGATAATTCTTGCGACTACGATCCAGCCGCTCAAGTACCTGTTGTAACGTCTCTGGCTCAATGGAGTGTTGCGCCATCCCCCTATGTGTACCCGCCTCGGTTGCAAACCCACGGCAAAGTACCAGGCGAATACCCAGCTCATCTGCCGCCTGCCAAACCGCATCTTCGAGTTCAGGCGATGTATCACGATGGTAAAGGTAATGGTGGTCAGCGCAGGTGGTGACGCCTGAGCGCAGCATTTCATAAAGCCCCAGACGCGCCGCATGGTACATCAGCTGCGGGGTTATTTTCGGCCAGAAACGATAGGGAACCGAGCTTAACCACTCACCCAGACGTTGGTTAAGACCCGCGGGTACCCCCTTGAGAATGGATTGAGCCAAGTGATGATGGGTATTCACCAGTCCCGGCCACACAACGCAGTTGCTGGCATCAATCAACTGCTCATTTTCATGGGGAATAAGATGACTGCCAAGCTCAACGATACGATTATCGCGGATGCGGATATCAGTGGCCGATGGGGTTGAGGAAGAAAAGATCGCAGCAGCATCACGAATAAGATAGCTCATGGTGATTTCCTAAATCGATATCACTGGAGCAATGTCCCGGGTTTATCCCTGACCGCTTCTACTCCTATTAGGTGTATTGGCAAGCATGACTGACCTGTAGCGGTCAATGCGGACTTTATATATGCAATTATCTTTCCACATTTCACAGTGTAAAGCGTATTGCTGTTAGTGGCATGGGCTGCCAACAGCCGCAAACACCATCATTCCTATGCTGGTTGCCATCTCGACGCCCCACATGCACCAAATTAACGCCACTCCGACTAATCGCGCACCAAACTAGAACCACGCATTGCTCTCCTTTGTAGCAGTATTTTTCACTTCTTAGATAACCTGTTGTCCATCATAGTATTATGAGAAAGTTGGCATACTGCCTGCCTATTACTCAGCACATAGCGGAAAAATAAACCGTTATTGTGTCCTGGTAGAAGCTGTCAGGGCCTTACGGCCCAGGTCATTGCTAGGCACGCCAGACGATAGTCGTGTATAGACGAATCGTGGCGTGGCTTTGCTTTGCATGACCAGGCCCTTTTCTCTTTCACGTTTCGTGCTGGTTCTTTGCTGTGACAGCCCTTGACGACGTGGGAGAAAGATAATGATACCACCTGCAAAACACCCCTCCATCCGCTGGACCAAGTTAGCCACGGGTACCCTTATAACGCTACTAATGAGCGGCGCAGCTCAGGCGACTGACCGTGTCACCTTCCAACTTGACTGGTTACCAGGAGGAGACAAAGCACCTGTATATGTTGGCATCGCACAGGGATTCTTTGCTGAACAGGATCTTGACGTACGGATATCACAGGGTCGTGGCTCAACGGATGCGATGACGAAGCTGGCGACAGGTCAAGCTGATATAGGACTATCCGATATTACTGCGCTGATGGCGGCTCATGCTGAAGGGGGAATCCCTGTCAGAGGGGTTTACTCGATTTTCAGCCAGCCCCCTCATGCCTTTTATGTCCTTGAAGACTCAGGAATCGAACAAGTTAGCGATGTCGCAGGCAAGCGCATTGCTACTTCGCCGTTTACCTCATCCAACCTGTTTTTACCGCTTCTGCTTGAGATGAATGGTGTTGATGAGCAGAGCATCAACCTGATCCAAAGCGACCCCGGCACCCTCAGCCCCATGCTGTTAAATGGTCGCACTGACGTCGTCATCAGTTGGGTGACAGACCAGGAGCGTTACGCTGATAACGCTCTTTCGGCTGGCGTTACGTTGCGTATCATCCCATGGCACGAAGCAGGGCTTGAAGCTTATTCGACCACGTTAGTAGCCAGTGATCGGTTTCTAGAAGAAAGACCGGACGTGGCAAGACGATTCATTGATGCCTACGAACAAGCGATTGAATATACATGGGCCAATCCAAACGAAGCTGCCGAGGCGGTTAATGCCGTCGTCCCGGAGGTCGAAGTGGATATGGCCGCACGTACTATTGAGGCCATTCGCCCCCTGGTCTTCAATACCTTCAGTGAAACCCATGGACTGGGTGCTTTCGAACCCAGCCGCCTTGCCGCTACCTGGCAGTGGACTGCCGAAGCTCAGGAAATGGACGTAAACCTACTCGACCCGGAAAGCATCATTGACCGCCGCTTTGTGCCAGGAGGTGAGTAATGAGAGCTGCTGTCGAATTCCTGCATGTCAGTCACTCCTATCAGGCCCGACGCAAGCCACCGGTGCAGGCACTAAAAGACATCTCACTGCAGATTGCCCAGCATGAGTTCGTGGCTGTCGTAGGCCCTTCTGGTTGTGGTAAATCAACGCTTTTGCGCCTGCTCAGTGGTTTGACAAATCCAACGCTGGGTGAAATCTACAGATTCGGAAAACAAGTCACTCAGCCCGACTCCGGTGTGGGTATCGTGTTCCAAAAACCTACACTGCTTCCCTGGCTCAATGCTGAAGAGAATGTTTTGTTCCCGCTGCGTCATCAAGGCAAGCTAATCGGTCAGCGTGACCGCCGGCGAGCCCGCGAGCTGCTGCACACCGTAGGGCTTGAAGACTTTCTACACAGCCGTCCAGATGACCTTTCAGGAGGCATGCAGCAGCGTGTTGGCATTGCGCGGGCGCTACTGCTTGACCCCGAAATACTGATTATGGATGAGCCTTTTTCGGCACTGGATGCCCTAAGCCGGGAACAGATGGGCTTCGAACTATTGCGGATCTGGGGAGAACGGCCAAAAACCGTACTGTTTATCACCCACTCAATCAGTGAGGCCGTGCTGTTGGCAGACCGGGTACTGGTCATGAGCCAGCGTCCCGCCACTATTGTCGATGACATCCATATCGAGCTGCCACGCCCACGCACCCCCTCAACTATCGACCTTCCTGGCTTCAATTCCTATACCCAGCGAATTCGCCGACATATTTTTGGCCATGGTGAATCTGCCAAAGCGGTGCCAGACATAACGACGGAGGCATCACAAACACCGACAGCGCCCCACTCGATCGTTCGCCACGCCTCCTGAGGAAATCCACCATGAAACGAACGGGTATTACTCTATATGACCTCTACGCTCAGCGGCTCTTGCCTCTTTTGGCGCTGCTGGGTCTAGTGCTGGTGTGGGAAGTATTATGTCGGCTTTTCAACGTGCCCGAATATGTACTTCCAGCACCTAGCGTAATTTTCGAGGCCTTTCTTAATGTTGATGGACAGCGCTGGTTCGACCACCTGTGGGCAACCCTGCGCGTCGCATTATTGGGTTTCGCCCTGGCGGTTAGCATCAGCATTCCCATGGCCATTATGATGGTCAGGTCAGCTTTTCTGGCACGTACGCTGCTACCCTTTTTAATCATCGTGCAGTCAACGCCTATTGTTGCCGTTGCTCCCTTGATTATCGTGATCCTCGGCGCGGGGGAAGCACCACGTACCGTGATTGCCTGCCTCATTTCATTCTTTCCAATCGTAGTGGCAACCACATCTGGGCTACTTTCCACCCCCAAAGAGATGCTGGAGCTTTCCAACTCTCTTAAAGCCTCTCCAGCACGTCAAATATGGCAAGTACGGCTTCCTTACGCGGTGCCCCATATTTTTAGTGGACTGAAAGTGGCCATTACGCTGGCGATTATCGGAGCTGTGATTGCCGAGTTCGTGGCTGCTGAGCAGGGGTTGGGTTATTTCGTCCAGTTTTCGACCTCCTACTTTCGTATTCCTCAGGCCTTTGCCGCGCTGTTCTTTCTGTCCATGGTAAGCCTGTTGCTGTTCAAAGCGGTTCAGCTGGTACAGCAAACCTTCTTTTCCTGGAGCCTGCCAGCTGATGAAGAACACTAGGAAACGTTAATTTCCCGAAATCCCCACCACAGGATGTAAGTGTATTTAACTTTCAATGCAATCACGATAATCACTTGAAAATTAAGAGCAATAATACTGATATCGAGCGAATGTTACTGCTCCCCTTAGGGGTTGGTTCAGTGGACGCCTGATTTCAGTGTTTTCGCGGAGTAGAAGCGGCAGACGATCCACATCGTCCGGCATTGCTCCAATGACCGGCAGGCCATATCTGCCAATACGTTGGAGAAACGACATGACACTTTCCACAAACACCCTTCAAGAACTCGAACTGGAACGCACCATTGGTGGCCTGGGCCGTGAAACGGACCGTGAAATTCCACTGATTGATCTCAGCAACTTTGATGCCAGACGTGACGAGATCAGTGCCCAGCTATGGCAAGCTGCCAGCGAAGTAGGCTTTTTTCAGTTAATCAACCATGGCATTGAAACCACGGATATTCAGCAGGCATTTGCTCTCTCTGAAGCATTTTTTGCGCTTCCAGAGCAGACGAAAACACGCTATTTACTGAAAAAAGGCCAAAACGCTGGCTGGGAGTTCAAGTCACAGGTACGGCCTTCGACACAAACAGCGGATCAGAAAGAGTCGTTCCAAATCACTCTACCGTGTATGGAGGGCTTGTGGCCTGATCAGGTAACGCTGGCAGAATTCCAGCGTGTCGTGCTTGACTTTGAATATCAGGCCTGGCTACTCGGCATGAAGGTACTGTCCTGCTTCGCCGAGAAATTGGACTTCCCCAGCGACTTCTTCACTCAAGCACATGATCGTGCCGCTGAAGACTACCAGAGCACCCTGAGACTACTGCATTACCTGCCGCTCTCCAGTGATGCCCTGAAAGATGCTTCGTTATGGCGTGCTGGTGCTCATACCGACTTCGATTGCCTGACCATGGTCTTCCAGCGCGAAGGCCAGGGTGGCCTGCAGGTATGCCCCGGCCAGGATGTTAACAAAGATGGGCACGGTCCTGCCTGGACCAGTGTCATTCCTCGCGACGATATTATTACCTGCAATATCGGCGATATGTTGATGCGCTGGAGCGATGATACGCTAAAGTCAACGCTGCATCGGGTGCGTATGCCGACCCCCGAGGAAGCGGGACAACCCCGCTACAGCATGGCGTTCTTCTGCCAGGCAAATAAAGGGGTCACTATCCAGGGGCCGAACGGCAAATATCCACCTATTACCGCGCATGACTACCTACAACAGCGCATTGCCGCTAACTTCAATGCCCAGAAAGCACCCTAACTGACCCTGGGAAGTATTCATCCTGCTACCACCAGCGCCTCGCTCACTGCGAGGCGCTGTCATAAGTAATGCCTAATGCGCTGCGTAAACGCTTGACGAACACTTTCGTCCATGTCTTGATATACTCTCAAAAATCTGAACACCATTCCATTAATGAATATAAGTCAAAATAATATCAGAAATGGTAAATGAGCTGCCAAGCACTCGCCACGCCACAGAACAAACGCAGGAGATAGATCATGATGACCTCCCCTCTACGAATCGCCCTGATCGGTGCCGGAGCCATGGGCCGCCAGCACGCTGGTTACATTGCCAACGAGCCCAACGCCCAACTGGTGGCCATTGCCGATCCGTTTAGTGATGCCCTGGCAACGGAACTGGGTGTCACACACTTTAACGACCACCTGGACATGCTGGATAACGTCCGGCCTGAGGCGGTGATCATCGCCAACCCCAACGATCTACACGTCGATACCGCGCTGGACTGCATGAGCTATGGTATTCCAGTCCTGCTGGAAAAGCCCGTCGCTAGCTCACGAGAAGGCGCAGAGCGCCTGCTTAACGCTCAACGCCAATATGATACGCCGGTGCTGGTCGGCCACCACCGTCGCCATAATCCCGTCACCATGCGCACCAAGGAAGTGATTGATAGCGGACAACTGGGGCGTCTGGCCACCATCACGGCCATGTGGCAAACCTGTAAGCCAACAGAGTATTTCGAAGCCGACTGGCGCCAACAGCGCGGGGCGGGAGTCGTGCTGATTAACCTGGTACACGACCTGGATCTGATGCGCCACCTGTGTGGTGAAATCAGCGCCCTACAAGCCAGTACCAACAATGCCCTGCGCGGTTACGAAGTCGAGGATAGTGCCGCAATTCTGCTTGAGTTTGAAAATGGCGCCTTGGGCACGCTGGTGGGTTCCGATGCGGTGGTGTCCCCCTGGGGCTGGGATCAAAACATTAACGAAGTGCCCCTTTATGCCAAACACCTTGATCAGGGGTGCTACTACCTGGCAGGCACCCAGGCCGCTCTCACCGTGCCCCAGATGCGCTTGTGGCAATACGCTGGCCCACACCACTGGGGGCACAACCTGAACGAACAGACATTAGCCGTGGCCGATGGCAGCGCTCAGCAGAACCAGTTGCGCCACTTCATTCAGGTGGCAAGCGGCAAAACACTCCCGCTGGTGAGTATCCAGGACGCCGTGCGCACCATGATCGTCATCGACGCCATTGAAGAGGCCGCCGCATCACGCTGCACTACCCATGACCCCTGGCTTATCTATACGCCTTGCTTGCCTGAACAAGTTGCCAAACTTTCGACCATCCAATGCAGGAGAGAATAACGATGGCAGATGATCAGACCCTGCCCTGGGATCATGAGGTAGACCTGCTGATCTTTGGCGCTGGTGCCGGTGGCATGACCGCAGCGCTGAGCGGTGCCTTACGTGGGCTGGATGTATTACTGTGTGAAAAAACCGACCAGGTGGGCGGCATTACCTCCACGTCTGGCGGTACCATCTGGATTCCCGGCACTCATCTTAGCGTTGAGGCTGGCGTGCCGGATACTACCGAGGCCGCCGACCGGTTTCTACAGGCCGTGGTAGGGGAGCGGGGCGGCGATGAGGTGCGTGCCGCCTTTCTGGAAGCTGGTCCTCAAATGGTGAAGGAGCTACAGCAACACACCGAGGTAAAACTGGTCGCTGCCCAGGCTCACCCCGATTACATTGGTAACGTGCCCGGCGAAGCCTACGGTGGCCGAGCGCTATCTCCCACACCCTTTGATGGCCGCCGCTTGGGCAAGGGGGATTTTGCCAGAGTGCGCCCACCCCGCCAGGAATTCATGGTGCTGGGAGGCATGATGGCGGCCCGTAATGAAATCGACGCCCTGCTACACCCCTTTGGCTCGCTGGATAACTTTCAGTTGGCAACGCGTACCGTACTACGCTATGCCAGCGACCGTCTGCGCTACCCCAGAGGTACCCGGCTGGTGATGGGCAATGCCCTGGTCGCTCAACTACTCTTTAGCCTGCGTCAAACCCAAACACCACTGCTGTTTGAAACCCGGTTGGTAGCGTTGCTCAAAGATCAGAATGCCGTGGTAGGTGCGATCATCGAAGGGCCGCAGGGGCGGCAGCGTATTCATGCCCGACGCGGTGTGGTGCTGGCCACGGGCGGTATTGCCCACAACGCCCCCCTGCGCCGACAGCTCTATCCCGAAGCAGCCCAGGCCCACTGCCTGGCGCCCGTTACCAATACCGGTGATGGGGTTGAAATCGCCCTTGGCAGTGGCGCCAGTCTGGCGGAAGGGTTGGACAGCCCTGGGCTATGGATGCCCTGCTCGATTCTCAAGCGCCAGAAAGGAGAGGACCTGATCTGGCCCCACATTATTCTTGATCGAGCCAAGCCCGGCCTGATTGCGGTAAACAGTGTCGGTGAACGTTTTGTCAATGAATCCGACTCTTACCACGACTTTGTCATGGGGTTGCTGCGCTCTCCCGGCCAAAAACCCCATCAGCCTGCGCACCTTATCTGCGACCGGGCATTCCTTGAGAAGTACATTCTGGGCATGGTGTTTCGTGGCACCAAACGCCTTAAGCCTTTTATTGACGCGGGTTATCTGTTCGAAGCGGACTCACCGGCCGCCCTGGCCAGCAAAATCGATGTTGACCCTGTAGCCCTGAAACAGACCCTTGAGAACTACAACCGTGATGCCGCCGCCGGTGAAGACACCGCTTTCGGGCGCGGCTCCAGCGCCATGAACCGCTTCAATGGCGATGCCAGCCAAACGCCCAACCCCTGTGTTCGGCCTATCGGCCCTGGGCCTTATTACGCTATGGCGGTGTGGCCAGCCGACCTGGCCAGCAGTGCTGGCTTGGCAGGTGACCACGAAGGCCGTGTACTGGGCGCCGACCAGCAACCAATCACCGGCCTGTATGCTTGTGGCAATGATATGAGTTCCATGTTCCGGGGCACCTACCCTGGCCCAGGCACCACCATTGGCCCGGCGATGGTCATGGCCTGGCGCATTGCGCAGCATGCCGCCAATCAGGCAGCAAGGGGTCAATAGCTAGCGAGACCGCCTTCCAGCCATAGGGAGGCGGTCTCTGCGAAGTGATCAGGAGAGGGAGGAAGCGAAACGGAGATGCGGCTGATCGGCAACCTCATGCTCACAAGCCGAGCGGGGCATACCCGCTGCATGGTGAGCGGCCACAAAGCCAAAGGTCATCGCCGGGCCAAGCGTAATACCACCGCTGGGATAGTGGCCGCCCATCACGCTGGCCATATCGTTTCCTGCCACATACAGCCCCGCCACAGGCTGCCCCTGGATATCCAGCACACGGGCATGTTCATCCGCCGCCAGACCAGCGAAGGTGCCCAAACTACCCGGAACGATCTTAACGGCGTAAAACGGGGCCTTCTCAATCGGTGCCACACAGGGGTTGGGCTGCTGCTCGGCGTCTCCCATACCGCGCTGATAAGGGGTTTCACCGCGGCCAAACGCCGGATCAAGGCCCTCCCGGGCGCCCGGATTGTATTCCGCCAGCGTGGCTTGCAGCCCCACAGGGTCGATTCCGCACCGCGCGGCCAGCTCAGCAGGCGTTGCACCGCTGCGCAGGTAGCCATTCCGCAACCAGGGCCAGCGTGGCAACGGTGCGGGGCGCGACATACCCAATCCGTAGCGGCGCTGGAACCGATGATCGCAGATCAACCACGCCTCCACTGGTTGGCCCTGGGTAGCCTCAAACAGGGCTCGCATCACATCATGGTAGGAGCCCGCTTCGTTGGCAAAGCGCTTGCCATCACGCGTTACCGCAATCAATCCGGGCTTGACCCGGTCGATCAGGTGCGGAAAACGCCCCTGGCCACCGTGTTGCGGCACCAGCGAAACCGGTGCCCAGGCTACGTTGGAAAACGCGAATTCCTGCAGCCTGGCTCCCGCCTCTTCGGCGATGCGAATTCCATCCCCGGTATTGGTCAAAGGGGCTGCTGAGTGATGGGGTGTTCCTGCTGCGACATGGGGCATCCAACGCTGCTGGCGCTCGGCATCATGAGGAAAACCGCCGGTTGCCAACACAACCCCACAGCGGGCCTGAACCCGTTGAGTACCTTGCGGGGACTCCAGCTCGGCCCCGGTGATACGCCCCTCATGCCCACATAAGGCCCGCAGCGGCGATTCGGTTAAAAACCGCACCCCCACATCCAGAGCACTTTTCAGTAGTGCGGCGACCAGCGCATTGCCGTTCACCAGATGCATGCCGCGCCGGTATCGCAGTAGATCGATCCCATGGCGCATAACACGGCGGGAGGCGTAAACGAAGGAGTTGAGCGAACGGGAGGCTTTGAGGAAATGCCCAAGGTCGGTACCCGAGGCAATCCCCATACCCCATAACGAGTGCAGATCCAGCGGGGGGCGTAGCAGCGCTATATCCCGCCCCAGCCGACGGCCATCAAACGGTGCCGCACATACTGAGCGGCCTCCTGTGGCGGCATGCAGATGCTGGCCCTGAAAGTCAGGCATCTTGTTGCCATCCACAAACTCCAGAGCAGTATGATGGCGAAAAAATTCCACCATTGCTGGCCCTTGGGCCAGCAGCATTTCGACCCGTTCGGCATCATAGGTCTCTCCCAGCACTTCACGCAGGTAGGCCCGCGGCGCAGCCAATGGCTCTTGAATACCAGCCTCTCGGGCCAGAGGATTGCACGGTACCCACATCCAGCCACCCGACCATGCGGAAGTACCACCTATTACATTAGCCTTTTCAGCCACCACCACCTTTAAGCCCAAATGGGCAGCCGTTACAGCCGTTGAGAGCCCACCCGCTCCCGAACCAATGACCAGCAAATCACATATCAGGTCATCCGTGCTGCTCTGGGAAGTGGGCATAAAACTGGCTCCTGCATAAAAATTACGAAGACAACATCAAAGTTGCGATGCCGTGGTAGGGCGGCCAACGCGTAACAGGTTCGACGCCGAGGTAGAAGCAGCCAGTTCATTGGCAACTTCTACCAGGGTGCTACCAAGCGCCTCCATCCGCTCAGTGGTAAAGCGGATACTTGGCCCGGCGATACTGATCGTGCCAATGGTGGTGTGGCCAGCCCGATAAACGGGTGCCGCCATGGCATTCATGCCAGGGGAAAAGGTCTCCACCGTGGCGCTAAAGCCCCGCTCCCGGGTTTGCTTTAGCGCCTCCAGCAGTGCCGTAACGGTGCTGGGTGCATTAGGGCCGTACTCCTCCACATTGCCGAATCCCTGCTCTGCCACCAGCTCAAGGGCAGCTTCATCACTTAACGTGCTTAACCAGGCAAGCCCCGATGCGCTACACGACAGCTTGGCGACCGCGCCCATATCCGGGTCATAACGCAGGCCACGTGTGGCCCCCTGCGCTTTGGCCACCCAGGTCAGGCGACGGCCATCAACCACGGATAAGCGCACCAACTCACCACTGATCTCCGCTAACCGGTCGATAAGCGGCTGGGCGGCATCCAGAATGCCCATCTCACCAAGGAAACCGAGTCCCATCGAGGTGAGTTTGGTAGTCAGCATATAGTCTCCCTGGTCACGTACCTGACGCACATAACCATAACGTGCCAAATCGCTTAATAAGCGATGTGCAGCACTCCTGGGCATACCAACGCGCTCTGCAATCATTGCCAGGGGGAGTCCTTCAGCTTCTTTTGCCAGCAACTCCAGAATCCCCAGCGTGCGTTCCATTACGCCAGCCATCTCTGTTCCTTCCATCAAAGGGGTGAAAGGTTCCTAGCTTGCCACATTGCACATTCGCTGTGGTGAAAGCTGTATTCAAAACTGCTCACCGACCCATGTAGAAACAATTGACATTTTCTGAATGATATTCCATTTTTATAAAACATTCCAAAAAATAAAATCAAGAAGTGGATATCACTATGCTTAATCAACTTGACGGCAGCACCCGGCTCTACTTGATCCTGGGTGACCCCATCGCCCAGGTGAAATCCCCCCAAGGCGTCACAGCCGCCTTCCAGGAGCGCGGCCATAACGCGATTCTTGCGCCGGTACATATCTCTGCCGACCACTTAGCCGAATTTGCCACTACCGCCTCTCTGGCCCGCAATGTGGATGGCCTGATTATCACGGTGCCGCACAAATTTGCCGCTCGGGACCTATGCGCCCGGCTGACACCGCGCGCTGAGTTTTTGGGGGCCGTGAATGTTATGCGCCGCGATACAGCAGGCCAATGGTATGGCGACCAGGTGGATGGGCTGGCCTATGTGGCCGCCCTCAAAAAGAGAGGCGTTGACCCCAAAGGGCAACAGGCACTGCTGGCAGGTGCGGGTGGCGCCGGTTCGGCCATTGCTGAGGCGCTGCTGCATGCCGGTGCCAGCTCATTAGCTATCCATGACAGCGACCACGTTCGCCGGGATCGCTTGATTCGACAGCTTAGCGAGCTGCAAAAAGGCGCGGTTGTCGCGGGCAGTTCAGCAACGAGTAGCTACTCCCTGGTCATCAATGCCACGCCCGCTGGCATGCAGCCGGACGACCCGCAGCCCTTTGATCCACAGGGGCTACAAAGCACCACCATCGTTGGTGATGTTATCACCCTCCCCGAGACCACTCCCTGGCTTGCCGGTGCTCAGGAGCGTGGCTGCACCATCGTGCGCGGTGTCGATATGTTCGCCCAGGTACGTGAACTGATGGTGGATTTTCTACTGGAGCAAACGCCTTAACCCTTCTGCTCTATACCCCCAATTCCAATAGTGCCGTCAAACTTTCAACAACCAATAACAACCATTGAGGAATCCATCATGCGCCAACATAATCCTTTCGCGCGCACTACCTCCCGCTGGCTACTGGCAGCGGCTATCGGTATCACCGCCTCCTCTGCCCTGGCCGACTACCCAGATCGCCGCATTGATGCGGTCGTTCCCTGGGGCGCTGGAGGTTCGACCGATAACATGGCCCGCAGCCTGACCCCCTTTGTAGAGAATATCCTGGGCACCGACATCATCATTAATAACCGCCCCGGCGGTACCGGCGTCATCGGTACTAACGTTGTTCGCACACGCCCCGCCAATGGATACAGCCTGCTGTATGGCGCTGAAAACGCCCAGCTGTACCCGGTACTGGAACTGGCCGACTTCGACTACGGGGATATGTACCCGATCAGCATTATTGCCCAAGGCATCGTGCTGATTGCCGCGCCCGCCAGTAGAGAGTGGCAGGATTTTGGTGACCTGTTGGAGGAGGTCCACGCTAACCCTGGGCAATTACGGATGGGTGATGCAGGTAGCGGTGGCCTGCCCAGTACGGTACTGGCCATGCTGAATGCGGTGGACGAGGTGGATGTGCGCTCGGTAACCTTTGGGGGCGATGGGCCTGCGATTACCGCCATGATGGGTAACCATCTCGATTTCATGCCACTGGCGCTGGCATCAGCACAGGAGCAACTACGTGCCGGTAACTTGCGCGCCCTGGCAGTGCTTAGTGATGAGCCCGTTGAGCTATTACCTGACGTTCCGCCCATCACGGACTTTTTACCGGATATGGCAAACTTTCTGCCCTGGGGTCCTTTCTGGGGCACCTACGTCCATAAGGATACCCCGGAAGAGATCACCAGCCGGTTGGAGGCCGCCTATGCCGAAGCCATTGACCATGAGGACTTCCAAGCCTTCCTGACCCGCAACGGCGCTACCTCGCTGAACCTGCAGGGTGAAGAGGCGCAGGAGTTCCTTCAGCGCTGGCAATCGGTAACCGCCTGGGCCATGGAGGAGGCAGGAACCGCCAATGTATCTCCCGAGAGCCTGGGTATCCCTCGCCCGGAGTGATTGCCCGCAATGACACGAGCCGCCTATGTAGGCGGCTCGTCGTCTAAGCGCTATACCGGGTTCAGCAGGTACTACTTATCGGCTGCTTTCATCACAGCGTCCAGTGCCGCCTGATACCCTTGTGTCCCCAGCCCAGCGATAACGCCATCGGCCCGCAGTGACACATAGGAGTGGTGGCGGAAGCTCTCACGCTTGTGCACATTGGAGATGTGTACTTCGATAACCGTGCCTTCAAAAGCATTCAGGGCGTCCAAAATAGCCACAGAGGTATGGGTGTAAGCAGCCGGATTAATAATAATCGCCTGGGTGCCATCAAGTCGCGCGGCGTGAATGGCTTCTATCAAGCCCCCCTCATGGTTGCTCTGCAGGCAGTTCAGCTCCCATCCTGCCAGTACGGCTTTCTCACGCAAGGCGTTATTGACGTCTTCCAGGGTCTCGTAGCCGTATATTTCCGGTTGCCGGGTGCCAAGCAGGTTCAGGTTGGGCCCATGCAGGACAAGCACTTTAGCCTTGCTCATGCATCATTCTCCTTAAGCAGTTTGCGGCGGTAGTGGGCAAAAAGTGTCGCCGACTGCTGGTCAGCCGCCTCGCGTTTTGCTTCATCTTCACAGAACAGCTTAAAGGCGTCGACCCCCTGAAATACAAACAGACTAACGCCGCTTACCACCGCAGCGCCCACCTGTTTTGCGGCAGCGATAAACTCAGTGACCGCAGGCACGTAAACCGCATCAAAGATCCAATGATGTGACTGCACCAACTCGGCAGGAAGGGGGCAACCGGGGCTTTTCTCATGGCCAATGGGGGTGCAGTTCACCAAACCATCACAGTGAGGCACTGTTTCGGCTAGCTGCTCGGGATGAATGGCCGATGCCTTAAAGCCGTGTTGCGTTAGTTCATCAGCGAGTTGGCGTGACTTCTCCTCATCCAGGTCAACAAGAATCACTTCGCTGGCCCCTAGCTGCCCCAATCCGAACGCTACGGCTTTGCCAACGCCCCCGGTACCGATTAGCAGTACGCGGCCCGGTTGACGCGCACCTAATGTCGCACGGAAACCACTCATAAACCCGGTAAAGTCGGTGTTTTCAGCCAGAATCTCGCCGTTTTCAAATACCAGCGTATTCGCTGCACCAACCATTTTCGCCCCCGGAGAGGGGCGCGTTGCCAACTTGACGGCGGTTTCTTTCCAAGGGAAGGTGACATTGACCCCCCGATAACCCTCGGCGATGACCTTGTTTACCTGGCTCTCCAACGATGCTATCGGCTGCTCGTTGGCATCAAACAGGTCGTAGGTAGTGGGTATGCCGGTAAGTTGACCCAGCCGCACGTGTAGATCCGGCGAACTGGAGTTCATAATTGCCTTGCCTATCAGGCCAAGTTTCATGGATATCCTCCTGCACGACACCGTATTGTGTCGCCTTTATATTATTATCTTCTTATTTAGTTAACGCTGCGCGGCCTGAGCAGCGAGGCGAATTCCCGCATTAGCGGCGCCAAACTGCTGGTAAGCCCCACGCCGCTCAACAATCTCGAAGAAGAAGCGCCCCGAAAAGGTTTCGGTATAGGCGTGTAGGAAATCCCCTTCATCGTTACGATCAAACAGAATATTGCGATGACGCATTGCCTCCAACAACTCCTCCTCCAGGCCATAGCGCGCTTCAAGGTCGTCATAATAGTTCTGGGGAATTTTCAGCAGCGGCAATCCACGCGCCTGGAGTTCGTCAACGGTGGCGAAAATATCCTGGCTCTCAAAGGCAATCTGCTGAACACCGCCACGGAACTCGCTAAGGAAACGTCCCGGCTGGGTGTCTTGCGCCTGAGAAACCGTTAAGGGGATACGAATAGTGCGCTCAGGGCTGATCACCGCCTGGCTGATCATCATGCCTCGCGGATCAATAATTTCATTCTCCACTTCAGCATCAAAACCAAAGATGGTGCGGTGAAAGAGTTGCCAACTCAGCAATTGCGTGGCGGGAAGCACATAAGAGAGATGATCCACCCGAGTGAGGCCGGCTTCGTTACGGCTCTCCTGGTCAAACAACTCAAAGTCGGTTCGCCACTGCAGGTCATCAGCGGCCTGGTCATCGACAAGGTACACAAGGCTGCCCTCTATACCACGTAGCGCTGGGATCTCCATCTC
This sequence comes from Vreelandella olivaria, assembly GCF_023507745.1. GTDB lineage: Bacteria > Pseudomonadota > Gammaproteobacteria > Pseudomonadales > Halomonadaceae > Vreelandella > Vreelandella olivaria_A. The sequence continues at coordinate 34,155 of NZ_JALPZO010000066.1, forward strand.
GCCTTCCCCCACTTGCCCGCGGAACGTTTGGGCTTTAAATGCCTTGGCCCGGGTCAGGGCGCGCTCCACATCATCCACCCTAAAGCCCACCGCGCATACCGAGGTGCCGTGCAGTAACCGGAAGGTGTGGGCGAAGCTATCCGTTTCGAAGTTAAGCACCAGATGGATATCCCCCTGCTTCCATAGCTCAACGTTTTTGGAGCGATGGCGGCCCACATGGCGAAACCCAAGGGCATCAATAAACTCTCCCAGCGGTGCAGCACTCTCTTCGTCCAGGGTAAATTCGATGAAATGAATGCCGTTATAGCGTGGCGCGGGGGGAATGTGGCTGGCCCAGGGGCCATCTTCCACAAGATTTTCCAGCAGGATCAGCGAGCGCAGTCCATCCAGGGCGGTGACTTCGGTAGGCGCGGCGCGGAATGCATCACTGAAAATTTCCAACGACAGCGGCCCGTCGTAACCGGTTTTGGCCAGTTCCTGCATAAAGGCTTTGAGGGGCAAACGACCCTGACCTGGAAAGCAACGGAAATGACGACTCCATTGGAGCACATCCATATCCAGCAATGGCGCATCCGCCACCTGGACAAAGAAGATTTTTTCTTTGGGTATTTTGCCGATAGTGGACAGCTCATGACCCCGCGAGAGGATATGGAAGCTATCCAGCACAATACCCAGATTAGGGTGGTCAGCGCGGCGCACGACCTCCCAGACATCACGGTAGTCGGAAATGTGGCGACCCCACGCTAGCGCTTCAAAGCCGACACGAATATTGCGTGCTGCCGCCAGATCAGCCAGTTCGCGTAAGTCATTAACCACACGGTCCATGTCATCAATTGCCTGTGGCGATACGTTACTGCATACAAGGAGAAAATCGGTTCCAAGCTGCTCCATCAGCTCAAATTTACGCTCAGCGCGTTTTAAGTTGCGGCTGCGCTGTGGCTCAGGCATCGCCTCAAAGTCACGGAACGGCTGGAAGGCGACGATGGCAAGCCCAAGATGCTCACACAGCTTTCTTACTTCACTGGGCGAACCATCAAAGGAGAGCAGGTCATTTTCAAAGATTTCGACACCGTCGAAGCCTGCACGGGCGATAGCTTCCAATTTGGTTCTAAGGTCGCCACTCAGGCAAACCGTAGCAATTGCGCGCATTGCATCCTCCAGGGTGGTTCCATAAAGCGATAATGCTTCGGAGCCACATATTGTTTAATTATTGCCTTACTCGTGGTTGCCAGTATAGACAACCAATGTTCGCATAGCGTTCTTTAGTTCGCATTATGCATCAATGGGTGGGGGGGATGACAACTAACCGTAAGCTTAGGCGATGACTACCCTCATATATGTAAAAGCAGCGTTAAATGCTTGCCATGCCTATATAGACACTTCTAAATAAGGGTGCCCAGGAGGGGTGAATCAACACCGCGAGATGCATTACACCTTGGTCTTATTTGCTGGTTTGTTGATTGACAGCTTCATTACCGACCTCTAGTGTTCGCCTTAAGCACTTTAGTTCGCAAGGCGAACTAAGAGCTAACTATAGAAATTACTAATATAATAAATTTTTTGGAGGATGCAGCATGACTAAGCCAGTTTTGACACGTCTTGCTATTGCAGTTGGCGCTCTCTCAATCGTTGGCAGCGCCGCTGCCGACTACCCTGAACGCAATATCCAAGGCACTATCCAGTGGGGCGCAGGTGGCGCGACAGACAACGTCATTCGCAGCTTGACCCCCCATGTCGAGGAGATCCTCGATACCACTATTATCCTCACCAACCGCCCGGGCGGTACTGGTGTTATTGGCATGAGCCATGTGATGCGCCAGCGTCCAGATGGCTACAATCTACTATTTGGGGCAGAAAACCCCCAGCTCTACCCGCTAATGGGGTTAGCCGACTTCACCTACGATGATATGCACACGGTAAATATCATCGGGCAAGGCCTGGTCGTGATTGCAACGCATCCCAACAGCCCCTTTGATAACTTTGAAGAGCTTTTGGCCTACGCCAATGAAAACCCAGGCGAACTGCGCATGGGTGGTACCGGCGCAGGTGGCCTGCCCAGTACGATCCATGCCATGATTAACGCTGTGGGTGATCTTGATGTCCGTACGGTCACCTTTGGTGGTGATGGCCCCGGCGTCACAGCGCTGCTTGGCGAGCATATCGACTTTATGCCATTGAGTCTGTCAGCGGTAGCGGAACAGATTCGTGGCGGACGGCTAAAAGGGTTAGCAGTGCTAGGCGCTGAAGAACTGGATAGCCTGCCGGGTGTTCCCCCCATCACGGAGGCACTGCCAGAGATCGAATCCTTCCTTCCGTGGGGACCGTTCTGGGGCGTCTTTGTTCATAAAGATACCCCCGACGATATAAAGGCAACGCTGGAAGATGCTTACGAGCAGGCAGTCGCCAGCGAAGGCTTCCAGGAGTTCCTGGTTAACTTCGGCGGTGAGACGCTCAACCTTAGCGGTGAAGAGGCTCAGCAGTATTTGGATAGCTGGCAGTCGGTTACCGCATGGTCAATGTTTGATGCCGACGCCGTGGAAACATCCCCGGAAGAGCTAGGCATTCCCCGCCCTTAGTTTTCTCCTCATGGCTTAGGGGGTAAGGGAAAACCTTACCCCCTTGGAGTCTTTCCTTATGAGTAAAAAAATCGCACGCGTCCAGGCAGGTGAAAAGCTGTTCGACTGGCTCCTGCTACTGTTAAGTATCGGTGTTCTCTATGAGGCATACCGAATCGATGGTGGCCTGCGCCTGAATTCAGCGGGATCATTTCCCGTAGGCTTGGGGCTGATTATGCTCGCCTCCTCTGCTGTTATCCTGCTTAGTCATCGTTATAAACGCCGCGCTTCCGAAATAACAACGGCCCTGCAAGAAGCCAAAACGTTTCTTGCCGAGCATTTTAAACCTCCTATCGTTGCTTTTACGATCTGCTCAATTGTTTATCTTATCGCGATTAACTGGATCAGTTTTTACGTCAGCACGTTCTGTTTCCTGGCAGCCATGTTTACCTATTATCGCCAAGGAAGAGTAGTGAGTTCACTGGTTATCACCACCATCACTATTGCGGTGATCTATGTGCTGTTCACTATGGTCTTCCGTGTCTACCTTCCCTGAGTCTGATTGCCGAGACAATTTATGAGCGATACTGTTGCATACCTTCTCATGGCCTGGCTCGACCCAGGTCTACTCCTTCTTACCGGCTTGGGCGTCCTGGCGGGTATTTATGTCGGTGCGATTCCTGGCCTGTCTGTCACAATGGCGGTTTCGATACTGATTTCATTCACTTTTTCCTGGAATATTAATAACGCATTAGCCTTGATGGTCGGTATTTATGTAGGGGGTGTTTACGGAGGCTCCCGTACCGCTATTCTGCTTAATATTCCCGGTACCCCGGCAGCCATCACCACGGCCTTTGACGGCTACCCGTTAGCACTTAAAGGTGAAGCTGGCCGGGCCATCGGTCTCAGTACGGTTATGTCAGTGATAGGCGGATTGATTGGCGTTGCTGTTCTGGCAGGTACCGCACCTTATTTGGCGGATATGGCATTAGAGTTTGCTCCCCGCGACTATTTCCTGATTGCCATACTGGGCCTGTTACTGGTCAGTTCATTATCAGGTAAGTCGCTTGCCCGGGGTATTTTTTCAGTCGCGCTGGGCGCCGTCGTTGGCCTGGTAGGGATGGACATGGTGACAGCCCAGCCACGCCTCACCATGGGCAGTATGGAGTTACTGGGCGGCATCCACTATGTCGTCATCATGATTGGCCTGTTTGGTGTGGCCGAAGCGATTTATCAACTCCATAATCTGGCTAAAATACCGGTTAAACAAAAAGTTAGCAAAATTGTTCCACCGCTCAACATGGTACTTAAGTTTCTGCCGCTTTCTGTGCGTACATCCATTATTGGCGTGGTTGTCGGTGCGTTGCCCGGTGCCGGAGGCGATATCGCTTCGCTATTTGCCTATGATCATGCAAAACGTACTACCAAGAACCCCTCCACCCCGTTTGGTGAAGGTGCTTATGAAGGGCTGGTTGCGCCTGAAACAGCCAATAGCGCAGCGGTAGGCGGCGCTTATGTACCTATGCTAACCCTCGGTATGCCGGGCGATGCGGTTACTGCAGTGATTATCGGTGCGTTGGTGATACATGGCTTAAACCCCGGCCCCATGTTAATGATCGAAACGCCGCACATCTTCTGGTTTACCGTAGGTAACCTGGCCCTGGCGAATATTTTCCTGTTAGTTTTCGGGCTTACTGGAATAAAGCTATTCTCGAAAGTTGTCGAGGTACCCAAAGCGATCCTGATACCGCTTATTTTAGTGCTATGTGTGGTGGGAACCTACTCGCTTAATAGCAATATGACAGAAGTCTACTGGATGCTCGGGTTTGGTATTTTGGGCTATTGGCTAAAAGTGTTTGGCTTCCAGATGGGCCCCATTATTCTCGGCGTCATCTTGGGGCCGCTGCTGGATGAGTCGTACCGTCAGGCCATGTCATCTGTGGGCAATCAAGCCGGTGATTTCTTACTGGGTCTGGTAACCAACCCGCTGTCGTTGGTACTGACGAGCGTCATTACGCTGGTGCTATTAAGTAATACGCCACTCAAGCCATGGTTAATCGCTCGATTTAAGCGGGGGTAATGCGTGCTACCTAGACACAGCTCTTTGAGCTGTGTCGCCTTCCACTTGAAAAGGCATCGTTATCGGTGAACAACGTTAAGCAAATTCCCGACTTCGCACTGGTATTTGATTTTGATGGCGTTGTACTGGATTCGGCAACACTGAAACGGCAAGCGTTCGCGGATGTGTATAGCCATATGCCCGCGGAGCAACACCGCGCCATCGTTGCATACCTTAACCGCCGGGGTGGGCAGCCCAGGGAAGTCAAATTTCGTCATATTGAGGCCCATATTTTGGGCCGCAAAGCCGATGATGCACGGATACGGTCACTATGCGAGCAGTTCAAAGAGAGTGTTGAAGAGAGGCTGCTCCATGCGCCGTTTATTCCCGGCGCCATCCATTTTTTATCCCGTTGGCAAGGCAAGCGCGCCATTTATCTACTGTCTGCCACCCCTCAGAACGAACTGGTCGCTATTGTTGAGCAACGCCAGTTAGCCGCGTATTTTGATGAAGTGATTGGCGCACCGCCCGATAAAGCAACGGGTTTGGGTAGTCTCTTATCACGCCAGGGCCTCGCGGCCAAACAAACGGTGATGATTGGCGACTCCTATAACGACTACCGCGCTGCCCGCTCCAATGGCACGCTATTTGTAGGTGTCGCTGCCCAGCCACAACGCTCACCGTTCCCTTCGGATACGCAGATTATTAATGATTTGCGACAGTTAGAAGACGCTTTAACAAAACTCGTATAAGTGTTCGGCATTCGAACAATATGTTACATTGTCGGCTGACCATGTATCAATCGGTGAGTAAATAACAATGGAAGACTTCCTAAAGGAAGAGACACTTCAGCCTGATGACCGCGACTTTGTAACTGCACTGGCCAGTGGCTTGGAAGTCATCATGGCATTCGACGACGCTAATCCGCGCATGACCCTGAGTGAAGTGGCTGCGCGCACGGGTATGAACCGGGCAAAAGCACGTCGTTTTTTATTGACGCTGCACGCATTGGGCTATGTACGCAAACAGCAGCGTTACTTTGAGCTGGCCCCTAAAGTACTTCAGTTAGGGTACTCGTTTCTATCCGCTAATAATTATCGCAGCGTCATCCAACAGTATCTGGAAGAGATCACCGCACAAAGCGGCGAATCATCTTCCCTGGGCATACTGGATGGAGACGACGTTATTTATGTGGCGCGCTCAGCGGCACCGCATCGCTTAATGGCCATTTCCCTTTCAGTGGGTACGCGGTTACCAGCAGCGCATACCTCAATGGGGCGTATTCTATTGGCGCAATTGTCTGAGCCTGCGCTTAACGCCTACTTATCGCGTATCTCTTTACAGCGTTACACTGATAAAACCGTTACCGATAAAGACAGCCTGAAAAAATGCATTAATAAAGTACGCCAGCAAGGCTACGCAATTTCCGACGAGGAGCTGGATTCAGGGCTTCGCTCGCTGGCCGTGCCCGCCTTTGATGCCAACGGCAAATTATTGGGCGCCATCAATATCAGTACCAATGCCGCCCGTATCGATATGGATACGCTGCTCAGAGAGTATTTACCGTTGCTACAGGAAAAGGCGCGCCTGATCCGTACCACGATCAGTGCTTGACCCCCAGCGCCGCCAGCGCCTCTTCAAGAGTTGCCTGCTGGCGCTGGTAGTATAGCGTGATTTCATCCATTACCTGCGCTCCCAGGTCGTGTTCAAACTGGGCCTGATTGGCTTGGCTGGCATATTCGTCACGCTGATGCTCACCCAGGTTGGACTGAAAAATACCCGCAGCGCTAACCGGTAGAAAGTCCTCATAGATCATTGGCTGGCAGGTTAAGACGCCCTGCTCAATCAGTGCCTCTATCACGTCAATCCCAGCACTATCGGGAAGTGAGGCTTGCTTGCCAGGAACCGCCTGGTAGTGAAAGAACGCCAGCCCCTCTTTTCTAAGCGTGGGGTAATCATCCGGGAAAGCGCTGAACACATCCGCTAACTGTGCCTGATGGGCATGATTATCGTTGGCTGGCGGCATCGCTTGTGATTCTCCCAATAAATGATCGTAAAGCGCTCGACCTTTGCGAGTGAGCGCAATGCCGCGCTGCTCGATTTCACCAAACCGGGCGGTATGCTGCCCCTTCACTGTATCCGCGAAGGTAATGGTTTCCTCCAACGCTTTAAAGCTGGTTTGACGCAAAAGGATGGGGCAGGCACGTCGCGGGGGGCCTTCAATGATGGCTTTCGGATGAATGCCTGCCTCAGGCATCCGCCGCTGAACCTCATCGATATCCAGGGTACGCGGGGTCAAGTGGTTAATGTGAGGGCCTCGAAAGCACACTACATCGGCAATTAAGCGATGCTCTTCGTGTAAGCGCTGGTAAGTAGCGACATCCACGGTCGCATCGTGGTGCCAACGGAAAGTATTCAATGCCGCCTGCACAAAGGCGTTAGCCTCTTCCTCGTTTAGTCCGCCCTGTTGTTCAAAACGCTCTATCAGCGACAGCGCCTGGGGGGTAACGATGCTGCGACGCTGTAATATTTCCCGCGCCTGCTCCCTTAAGTCGTCACTCTCAATCAGCTCAAGGCGCAGCAACGAAGTAAACACACGAAATGGATTATACGTAAGCGCCTCATCCTCCACTGGGCGAAATGCGGTGGAGTGAACAGGCACACCCGCAGCAGCGAGATCATAATAGCCCACCGGCTGCATGCCCATCACCGCAAACATACGCCGCAACAGGTTCAGCTCCTGAGGTCTCCCTACCCGAATGGCACCGTGACGCTCAACGTTAATTCGTGCCAGCTCTCCTCTAGCGCGCAATTCGTTGGCAATGGCGCTATCCTGACGTAATACGTCGTCATTGACCGCTGCTACCAACGTGAGCAGCGTGCCATATTGAGGAACTTCCTGCTGATACATGGCCGACATTGCTTTTGAAAACTGGTCGCGAATCTCATTGGTACTGACAAATCCTGAGTTCATGGCGTCATCCTGTTAGGCAGCAGTGGAGTGCTTGATAGGTGTGTTATAAGTGCTCTATTGGGCAGATAAAAGCCGTCTTGGCATAGTAACGTTGTCAACACAGCAACGATTGCATATTTTCGGCGTTTAACTATATCCAGGCACCTTAGCCATCTTCGTGACCCGCTATTGAATATAAGGCCCCACATGACGCTCCCTCTTTACCTAGGCTTGCCCATGTGGGCCAATCAGGATTGGCTTGGCAGCCTCTACCCCCGCCATGCGAAAACGGATCTGCTGAGCGACTATGCGGCGGTCTTTTCAAGTGTTGAGGGCAATACCACGTTCTATAGCGGTGCCCCTAAACCCGAAACGGTGGCGGCTTGGGCCCGCCAAACACCGTCTGAATTTCGCTTTTGTTTCAAGTTGCCCGCCAGCGTAACTCATGACCAGCGCTTAACCCAGCTTGAAGATGCCTGGGCATTTTTAGCCGCGCTGTTACCTCTTCACGATCGCCTTGGCCCCACCATGGTGCAGCTGCCGCGTGATTTTGGGCCTCGGGAGCTTCCTCAATTGGAAGCCCTCCTGGCTCAGTGGCCATCCCACTTGCCCTGTGCAGTCGAGGTACGCCACCCAGAGTTTTTCCACAAGGGAGCAGCTGAGAAAGCCCTCAACCGCCTGTTGATAACTTATTCCGCCAATCGCGTTATGCTTGATGTGCGCCCTGTGTTTTCAACACCCGCCAACGGCCATCCTGGACTAGCCCATGCCCAGCATGAAAAGCCGAAAGTCCCACTACACGTACTCTCTACAGCAAATCAACCTGTCATTCGCTTCATTGGCCATATTGACAAAACCATTAATAGGGACTACTTCACTCCATGGCAAGAGCGCCTAAAACTGTGGATAAGTCAGGGGAAAACCCCTTTTTTATTTGTGCATACTGCAGATAATCGCGAGTCGCCGGAGATGGCCCGGCAGCTCTATCAGGCGCTACAGAAAGTCACACCACTTCCCCCGCTGCCGCCATTTGCCAGCGATAAGCAGAGCCAACTGTTTTAACCTGCCTTTTTAGTCCAGCTGACTGGCAAGCACCCCCTCGATCAGATAAATTGCGGGTACTTTCGGAAAATAACGCTGGCAAACACTCTATTTTCCGAAAATTGGTGCACCGCACCAATAACGACTCATTACAATCAATTAAACCACAGGTGATACATGGCAAAACTTGCACATGCACAATGGTCATCCCGTATGGGCTTTGTGCTGGCTGCCACAGGTTCGGCAGTCGGACTGGGGAATATTTGGCGTTTCTCTTATATGGTTGGTGACAGCGGTGGCGCAGCCTTCGTTTTAGTCTATTTGGCTTGCGTTACCTTGGTCGGCCTGCCCATTCTGGTCGCTGAATGGATGATTGGACGCCGGGGCCAGAAAAACCCTATCAATGCCATGGCAGAACTTGCAGCCAACCATGGTAAATCCAAAGCATGGGCGTTGATCGGTGTTAGTGGTGTTTTAGCAGCGTTCCTGATCCTGTCGTTCTATAGCGTGATCGGCGGCTGGTCGCTGAACTACACGTTAAGCTCGGTGATCGGCACCTTTAGTGGCCAGGACGCCGATGGCATCAACGGTTTGTTTGGTGGCATGCTGGCCAGCCCTGGTACGCTGCTGCTCTGGCATACTGCCTTTATGGTGTTGGTAATTGGTATTGTGGCCCGCGGTGTGACCAAAGGGCTTGAGAGCGCGGCACGCTGGATGATGCCTGCGCTGGTGGTATTAATGCTGATACTGGCTGGTTACGGCGTGGCCAGCGGTTATTTTGGCGAAGCGCTGGCATTTATGTTCCGCCCAGACTGGAGTGCACTCACCGGAAGCATCGTACTGGCCGCGATGGGTCAGGCCTTCTTCACCCTCTCGCTGGGTATGGGCATTATGATGGCCTACGGCTCTTATCTTGGCGAAGAGGTTGATCTCATCAGCACCGCGCGTACCGTCATCATTCTGGATACCATTATTGCGCTATTAGCTGGTCTGGCAATCTTCCCCATTGTGTTCGCCAACGGGCTAAGCGCTGGTGAAGGTCCAGGTTTGATCTTTGTAACGCTGCCACTGGCATTCGGTAACATGGCAGGCGGCACGATCCTGGGCCTGATGTTCTTCCTGTTGCTTACCTTTGCTGCACTAACCTCGGCGATTTCACTGCTGGAACCCACCGTTGAAATGCTTGAAGAGCGCACAGCGATGTCGCGGATAACCGCAACGCTCACTAGCGGACTTGGGGTATGGTTGCTGGGTGTGGCGGCGTTGCTGTCGTTTAACGTGTGGTCAGGGGTACTGTTCTTTGGCTTGAACATTTTCGACTTCCTCGACACCTTCACCAGCAAAATACTACTGCCGTTAACGGGCCTGGGCGCGATTGTATTTGCTGCGTGGTGTTTGAAGCGCGAAAGCGTGGAGGCCGAGCTCGGACTCTCAGCGACCGGTATCAGCGTATGGAACATCATCGCGCGCTATGTAGCGCCCGCTGGTGTGATCGTGGTGTTTGTCGCGGGACTTATTTAATCGTAAGCCTGCCCAAACGACCAACGCTACTCACAATCCTGTCAGCACTTCCCTTCAGCGATTCACCGCCCTGCTGACGCAGGGCCTGTGTTTCCGGGCTCACGCTGTGAGCAGTACTTTTGGGATTAGTGCAATTCGCTCTCTTGCCTTTCGTCATCGTCTGGCAAGGGGGCGATATCCCGCGTTAACTTTTGGAATTCCCGATGCAACTCAATGCCTCTGCGCGCCCTTAAGCTGCGCTGAGCGGCGCTACGTTGGCGTTGAGCATGCTCATCAACTTCCATACTCATAAAGATGTCGAGCAATTCGCTCTTTACCGAGGTGATTCGTTCGACATTTCTCATAATCGACGTTCCTCCAGGTGAATATGCCTACGTCCACCTGCACCGTGACGACTGTTTTAAAATGATGCAGTGCGGCACTTCACTTCTTACTATAACCTACTTGACAAAATGATGACTAATCTTGACGACATGTTTTAACAACTTATAAACACCTACACGCCACACTGTTTTATGCTGACCCGCCATACAGCGCTCAGGCATACTATGGGGAACATGGCTATATACGCGCATGACAAAGACTTGAAGGAGCTGAACGTGAGCCGCGCCCTGTTCGATGAAATGAGACGCCGCATGGAGCATTTCCGTCGCTCCGAACAAAAGGTAGCGCGGTTTGTACTGCGCAATCCCGATGAGGTCATCCATATGCGGATCGTTGACCTCGCCACCGAAGCCAAGGTCAGCGAGCCAACGGTCGTGCGTTTCTGCCGGGCATTGGGCTGTAACGGTTTCCAGGACTTTAAGCTCCAACTGGCGCAAATGCTGGCCAGCGGCAGCCAGTTCGCTCAGTTCTCCATGAACGACAGCGACTCAGTGGCCGAGTTTTCCCACAGCATTTTTGACTCCACCGTGGGGACTTTGCTTTCAGTGCGTGACCGCCTTGATAACGATGCCCTGGGGCGTGCGGTCAACGCTCTGGCGATGGCTAACCGCGTTGAGTTCTACGGCTTCGGTGCGTCCGGCGCGGTGGCCTTCGATGCACAACACAAGTTTTTCCGTCTGCAAATTTCAACATCCGCCTACGCCGATCCCCATATGCAGAACATGTCGGCGGTCACTCTCAAAGAGGGCGACGTGGTAGTGGCGATTTCACAAACCGGACGTACCAAAGCGCTGGTGGCCAGTGTCCGCCTGGCCCGAGAGGCGGGTGCAACCGTGATTGGCTTATGCCCCAGCGGCTCGCCACTTGCTGAAGAGGTTAGTCTGCCGTTGTATATTGACGTCCATGAAGACACCGAAATCTACACCCCGCTTAGTTCACGCATTGCACACCTGGTGTTGATCGACGTACTCGCCGTGGGCGTTGCCAAAACCCGTGGTCCAAAGCTTTCTGAGCAGCTGAAAGCGGTGAAGAAAAGCCTTAATACACTGCGCTACCCCGAAGAAACCTAAACACGCCTCCTGTATACACAGCCAGTTCACTGGCTGTGCTAAACTGGCTGTCCATTTGCGAACCGGCAGCGGCTTATATGGACGACGTCACGACGATTCTCGATCAGCTCAACCCCGCGCAGCGCGAGGCAGTCAGCGCCCCCCAGGGGAATCTCCTGGTGCTCGCAGGTGCGGGGTCCGGGAAAACCCGCGTGCTGGTTCATCGTATCGCCTGGCTGATGCAAGCTGAAGGGTTATCACCTTATGCGCTCTTGGCCGTCACGTTCACCAATAAAGCCGCCCGGGAAATGCGCACCCGCCTGGAAGCCCTGCTGGGCATGTCAATGCGCCATGTGTGGGTAGGCACCTTCCACTCGATTGCCCACCGCCTGTTACGTACCCACTGGCAGGATGCCCGGCTGCCCCAACACTTTCAGATTATTGATTCCGATGACCAGTTGCGCCTTGTAAAACGGCTGCTGAAAGATTACGCCATTGATGATGAGCGCTTCCCACCCCGCCAAGTGCAAGGCTTTATCTCTGGCTGCAAAGAGGAAGGCCTACGCCCTCATCAGGTCAATGTGGATGGCGATGGCTACCTGACCCAAATGGTGGAGCTTTACGAGCGCTACCAACTTACCTGCGAACGCGGCGGGCTGGTGGATTTTGGCGAGCTACTGTTGAGAAGCCTTGAACTGCTACGCGATAACCCCCCTCTCCTCAACCACTACCGAGAGCGCTTCGGGCACGTACTGGTCGATGAATTTCAGGATACCAACACCCTCCAATATGCCTGGCTGAAGCTGCTCACCGGGCTTCAAACGCCCATGACCGCCGTGGGCGACGATGACCAGTCAATTTATGGCTGGCGCGGCGCCAAGGTGGAAAACATTCGCCGTTTTGAGGAGGAGTTTCCACACACCCATACAGTGCGCCTGGAACAGAACTATCGCTCCACCAGTGCCATTCTTGACGCGGCGAACACCCTGATCAGCCACAACAGCGAGCGACTGGGCAAAAACCTCTGGACGGATGGGGTCGAAGGCGAGCCCATTTCCGTCTACGCAGGGTTTAACGACCTGGAAGAGGCGCGCTATATTGTCGATACCATTAAAGAGAAGGTTGATGAGGGATTTAATCGCCGCGATATCGCCATCCTCTACCGCTCCAACGCCCAATCACGGCTGCTCGAAGAGACCCTGATACGCCAGGGCATGCCCTATCGCATTTACGGCGGACATCGCTTCTACGAGCGGCTGGAGATCAAAAATGCCCTGGCCTATCTACGCCTGCTGCTCAACCGTGATGACGATGCATCATTAGAGCGCGTTATTAACGTCCCCACCCGGGGTATCGGCACCCGCACAGTGGAAATTGTGCGCCACCGCGCCAGAATAGAGGGCATTTCGCTATGGCAAGCGCTCCACGACGCCATTCACGATGGCACGCTAAAAGGCCGGGCGGCTAACGCGGTACAAGCCTTTGCCAACCTGATTGAGCAGTTGGATAACGATGCTGCCGGGCTGCCCTTGCACGAAATCATCGACCACGTTACCGAACACACAGGGCTGGTCGAGCACCATAAAAGCGAACGCGGCGAGAAAGGCCAGGCCCGGGTGGAAAACCTGGAAGAGCTGGTTAATGCCGCCCGCGCCTTTACCCATGGTGATGCGTTTGAAACACCGGAGGCGGGTGAAGGCATGGTGGCCCTTGAAGCGTTTCTTTCAGAAGCAGCCCTTAATGCAGGCGATCATGAAGCGGAAGAGTTCGAGGATAGCGTTCAGCTAATGACACTGCACTCCGCCAAGGGTCTGGAGTTCCCCATCGTGTTTATCGCGGGCGTGGAAGAGGGCCTGTTTCCCCACAAAATGTCGGTAGAGGAGCCCGGACGCCTCGAAGAGGAACGGCGGCTCTGCTATGTAGGCGTTACCAGGGCCATGCAAAAGCTCTACCTCACGCATGCAGAGACTCGCCGCCTACACGGCAAAGAGGTATTTCCCAGGCCCTCACGCTTTCTGCGCGAGTTACCTCCCCACCTGCTGGAAGAGGTGCGCCTGCGCGGCCACATATCCCGACCGGTTACCGCCTCACGTACCAGTTTTGCCCAACAGAGTATCGAAAGCGATGGGGACCTGCCTGCGCTGCATGTGGGCCAGCAGGTCGCACATCCGGTCTTTGGTGAGGGCGTCATTTTGAACGCGGAAGGGGAAGGTGCCCGCGCAAGAGTTCAGGTCAGTTTTGCAGGCGAAGGCGTGAAATGGCTGGTACTTGGCTTTGCGAAGTTGACACCACTTTAAGTGGTGTTCACGTACAAGGAAAAGCAACCCACGGACACTTGCCCATTAAAAGCCGCTTAGCGCATACTGGCGGGCGGACACCGCGCTCACTGCGCTTTTATAAAAACACCGTATAATTTCGGAGTCATGCCCGCCATGCAACGCCGCCAATTTTTAAAAACCGCCGGCCTAGGTGCCGCCGGTGTCGCTGCTGCTCCCTTTGTATCCACTGCAAGCGCTAACGAAACCTACACCTGGGATATGGTGACCTCCTGGCCGAAAAACTTCCCCGCCCTGGGTACAGGCGCGAATGACTTTGCCCGCCGGGTAGAGCAGCTCTCTAATGGCCGTATGCGTATTCGCGTGCACGGAGCAGGTGAGCTGGTTCCCGCCATGGAGGTCTTTGACGCCGTTGCTGCCGGTACCGCCGAAATGGGCCACTCCGCCTCCTACTACTGGCGCGGAAAAGTGGCCGCATCGCAGTTCTTCACTGCGGTACCTTTCGGTATGAACACCACGGAAATGAATGCCTGGCTATATCATGGCGGTGGCCAGGAGCTGTGGGATGAGATTTATGCCAACCACAACCTGAAGCCCTTCCCGGTAGGGAATACCGGCAGCCAAATGGCGGGCTGGTTCAAAAAAGAGATCAACTCGTTGGCCGATATGCAGGGCGTTCGCCTACGCCTGCCGGGGCTGGCAGGTGAAGCGATGAACGGCATCGGTGTGACCACCGTGAACATGCCCGGTTCAGAGATTTTCACCTCTTTGCAAACCGGTGTACTCGATGCTGCTGACTGGGTTGGTCCCTACAACGATATGGCCTTTGGCCTGCATCAGGTAGCGGATTACTACTATACCTCGGTGTGGAACGAGCCGACGGCAGTACTGGAAGGCACCGTGAACCTGGATGCATGGAATGCGCTGCCAGAAGATCTACAGGACGTGATCCGCGAAGCCGCACGTGCATCTAACATGGCGATGATCAGTGAGTTTGCCTACCGCAATGCCCAGGCACTGGAGACACTGGTAGACGAGCATGGCGTTCAACTGCGGACCTTCCCTGAGGATGTGATGGCCGCGCTCTTCGAGTCATCGAAAGAAGTCGTGCAGCGCCAGGTCGATGGCGATGATGAGTCCCGCCGCGTATGGGAATCCTACTCGGCTTTCCAGAAAGTACTGCGTCCATTCAGTGATATCGGCGAGTACTCCTACCTGAAGGGGCGCGACGGAGTAGGCGCCTAACCGCGCGTTTCGCGATAAACGAACCTGAAATGAACAAGGGCGCCCTACCGGGCGCCCTTGTTCTATACCGTTTCTACTCAGCTGTGAACCGCTCGAATTCGGCCATTGTCGTCCAGCGCCACCATCACGAACCGCGCTTCGGTCACTTTCTGACGCTCTTCCAGGTGACGGCCCTGGGGAGGGCGCACCCAGACTTCAACATCAATTTTGATCGAACTACGGCCAATTTCCTGTACCTGAGTGTAGACGCTCACCATCGAGCCCACGCGCACAGGGCTTAGAAAATCCATAGCTTCAATGGCAACAGTAGCCGTGCGCCCACCAGCTTCGCGACCAGCTGCAAGCTCGGCAGCTTGATCCATCAGATTCACCAGCCATCCACCAGGAATATCACCGTAGATATTGGTATCTTGTCGAGAAGCCAGTAGCTTTAAGATGAGCTGCCCCTGGGGGGCAGGGACGTCGTCCAAATCGGTATCCAACGGTGTCATAAAGTGGTCGCTTTGTCGGTTTATTGTTGTGATGTTGCTGCATCGCAATAGGCTGACATTAGTTAATCACAAGAGGAGGAACGTTTGAAGAGTAACGGCTTTTGGCGGGAGAAGAAATATCGCCTTCATCTGGCACTGCTGGGCATGCTCCTGTTAATGACGCACGCCGCGCTGGCAAACTCATCGCTGCGCGTTAGTGGCACGCTGGGGGCCGTTGGTTCAGACACCATGGCAGGTTTGGTGCTGCGTTGGGGTGAAGCACTGACCGCTCGCTATCCGGACATCAATGTGCAGTTTCAGGCTGGAGGGTCTGCCAGCGCCCCAACCGCCCTGATAGCGGGTACCACGCGCCTTGGCCCAATGTCGCGGCCAATGACGGAGGAGGAACGTCAACAGTTTATTGACCATTATGGTTACCCTCCTCTTGAGCTGCGAGTTGCGCGTGATGCACTGGTTATCGTTGTGCACCGCCACACCCCCCTTGAAAGCTTAACCCTGCCGCAAGTCGATGCCATTTTTTCCAGCCACCTGGCATGCGGTGAAATCGACCCGATCAGGCGTTGGGAGGCACTGCCTGCCACTGCTTCCTGGCCCTATGGCCGAATTGCGTTGCACGGGCGTAACCTTGCTTCGGGTACCCACGGTTTATTTCAGCAACGTGCGCTCTGCGATGGACCATTCCGCCCGGATATCAGCGAGTATCCAGGGGCCTCCGCCGTAGTAGCCGCCGTGGGAGAGTCGCCTGATGCGATGGGCTATGCAGGCTACAACCACCTTTCACCGATGGTAAAGGCGCTACGCTTAACAGATGAGTATGGCCGTACCGTGGCACCCAGTGAGGCAGCGATTCAAAGCGGCGCATACCCGTTGTCACGAGACCTGTACCTATACGTTAATGCACCGCCTGGTGAAACGTTACCTGCTGCGGAGCAGGCGTTGCTTACGCTGATTATGTCGGATGAGGGCCAACAAATTATCCGAGCGGCTGGCTTTGTGCCCCTGCCCACAAACGATTTGGAAACTCAGCAGGTGTGGTAACCCATTGTCACATAATTGTCATAAAAATATCTTAGGGTAAGGAGACTCCACCATGCATGTTCATTTCAGTGATGGCACCTGCTTCTCTATGATGTCGACATGACTCCTCCCCGGCTCCCTCTTTCGCGTCAGCCGCTGCGTCAGCTTCAAGACCGTATTGCTACCGGGCTCATCACTGCTGGTGGTATTGGTGTATTAATGGCCATTCTGGCTATCGGGGTATTCCTGCTCTGGGAAACGCTGCCACTATTGGCATTGGGCGATACGCTCGCCGTTAGCAGGCTGGCACCGCTCGCCTGGGGAACACTCAAAGCCGCCATCGCCGCGATGCTCTTTGCCACGCCCATCGCACTGGGCGCAGCCATCTACTCGGCGCTGTTTATGTCAGCACGCTTGCGTAGCCGTATCAAACCCACGCTGGAACTCATGGAGGCTATACCTGGCGTTGTGGTGGGTTTTATTGCGGGCTTAGTGCTGGCGCCGTGGATAGAGCAGCATTTAGCCAGCGCGTTATTGTTAATCGTTTGGCTGCCGTTTAGCGCTATTTTGGCGGGTGCCCTTTGGCATATTGCCGCCTCGCGGCTGCGTCCACGCCTACCACACACCTGGGCTGGGCTATGGCTGATCCCTTGGCTCGCCTGCATGGTAGTGGTGGCGCTCTGGCTGGCCCCGGTGATTGAGCAGCAATGGCTGGGCGGCGACCTGCGCCGTTTCCTCGACCTGCACTATGGTATGGACTACGTCACCCGTAACACACTGATCGTAGGCGTTGCCATGGGGTTTGCGATCATCCCCAGCATCTACTCGTTAGCCGACGATGCACTTGCGGATGTTCCCCCCGCCCTGATGGAAGGCGCACAGGCATTGGGCGCCAGCCGCTGGCAGGCACTGTGGAAAGTAGCCCTGCCTACTGCCGGTCCAGGCATTTTTTCTGCTGTTATGATTGGCGCTGGCCGTGCAGTGGGTGAAACCATGATTGTACTCATGGCCAGTAGCAATACTGCGCTATTTAGCGCCAGTCCATTTGAAGGATTACGCTCTTTCTCAGCAGCCATTGCCATTGAATTACCCGAGGCTTCTCCAGGAGGCCTCACCTATCATCTGTTGATTCTGGCAGCGTTGGTACTGTTCATCTTTACCTTCCTGGTCAACACCCTGGCAGAAGTGGTACGCCACCGCCTGCGCCGCCGCTACCACAGGCTAGGAGTCAGACAATGAAGCGGCGGTCTCCTCACACCATACGAGAGGCTACCTGGCTACGTGATGGGCTCTGGCCGTGGCTGTGTGCCGCCTGCGTGGCACTGTCATTATTAATGCTAGCGGCGTTACTTACCCTGCTGGTGACGCGCGGATTAAGTCATTTCTGGCCCGCCACTCTGGAGGAAGTCACACTTGGCTCTGGTGATATCATTATTGGCCAATCGGTGCGTGAAGCCCCCCTGCCCCAAAACGCGGGCCTGGAACGCCTATACTTTACCGGCAATCGTGAAATCACCGGTGCTAACTGGCGCTGGGTATCGGTGGATGATATTACCCAACAGTCCACTCCCAATGACCTTATCCGCCTGGAGCGCACACCATGGGGTGACTTTATTGGCCGCTTAATCGCGGTGGAAAGTGAAGGACAGCAACTAACCGGACAAGAAGCCTGGGACCATGTTAAGAACGCCCTGACGATGCCCCCCAGTCAGCGCGCTAACAGTGAACTACTGCTTGCCACTGCGGATGGGCAAACCTTGCGCCAGCCAGTGAGCGGCATCAGCCACTTTCAGGCTCCCAATGCCATGTCATGGGGACAAAAAACCTACGTCTGGGGGCAAAACGTCTGGCGGTTTCTTAGCCAGGGCCCACGAGCGGCGAATACGGGTGGTGGCGTATGGCCAGCCATTTTTGGCACCGTACTGATGGTTATTTTAATGTCAGTGATGGTGACGCCGTTTGGCGTATTAGCAGCTATTTATTTAAACGAAATCGCCCATCAGAACCGCCTCACCCGCTTGGTGCGTATTGGCGTGCGCAACCTGGCAGGAGTGCCATCCATTGTGTATGGCGTGTTTGGCCTGGGGGTCTTCGTCTATGGCATTGGTGGCTCTATCGATACCTGGTTTTTCAGCGACGAGCTTCCATCCCCCACCTTTGGAACGGGCGGGCTTTTGTGGGCGTCCCTCACGCTTGCCCTGTTAACGCTACCTGTCGTGATTGTGGCAACGGAGGAGGGTCTGGCACGCATCCCTGATGCCCAGCGGGAAGGAGCTGTCGCACTGGGTGCAACGCGCCTGGAAATGTTAACCCGGGTGGTATTGCCCATGGCAACACCTGCCATGCTCACCGGAGTGATACTGGCTGTTGCCCGAGCCGCAGGAGAAGTGGCGCCACTCATGCTGGTAGGCGTTGCCAAACTCGCCCCACAGGTCCCCCTGGATGGCGAGTTTCCCTACCTTCACCTTGAGCGCAAGTTTATGCACCTTGGCTATCATCTATTTGATACGGCTTTTCACGGTGAAGATGTCCAGGCAGCTATCCCGTTGGTTTACGCCACAGCACTACTTTTAGTGCTTATTGTGCTGGCGCTTAACCTAACTGCCATATTTCTACGTCATCATCTAAGGCGTCAACGAGGAAACGAATGCTAGCGTCCCCAATGTCAGCCCAGGCATCTCAGGCACCGGTGACGGCCTTTGTTCCCGAGCAGTGCTGCCTGAGCATCCAGCAATTTAACCTCGCCTATGCGGGGAAAATGGCGTTGCGCAATCTGACCCTCGATGTACCGCGCCATCGTGTCACCGCGTTTATCGGCCCTTCCGGTTGCGGTAAATCCACCCTGCTGAGGGCAATCAACAGGCTGCACGATCTTAACGAAACAGTCACTCACGGTGGACATATTCAGCTTGAAGGGCAGGACATCCATTCCTCACAGATGAACGTAACAGAGCTAAGGCGACGGGTTGGCATGGTGTTTCAAACCCCCAACCCGTTTCCAATGTCGATTTACGAAAATGTCGCCTTTGGGTTACGTCTGCAGCGGCGTTTACCCAAGCGCAAGCGGGACGATATTATCGAATGGGCACTGACATCGGCAGCACTCTGGGACGAGGTGAAGGATCGGTTGCACCGTTCAGCATGGCAGCTGTCCGGCGGCCAGCAGCAACGTCTGGTCATTGCGCGCACGCTGGCTGTACAGCCGGATGTGCTGCTGCTTGATGAACCAGCGTCTGCACTGGACCCTATCTCTACGCTAAAAATTGAAGAGCTAATCCGTAACCTGAAGTCGCAACTGACGCTCGTACTGGTTACCCACAATATGCAGCAAGCCGCACGGGTTTCCGACTACACGGCTTTTTTGCAGCACGGTGAACTCGTTGAATACGGGCCAACAGATCAGGTGTTCACCAATCCGCAGTTACAACGCACCGAAAACTACATCACTGGCCGCATGACCTAGGCCCTATAGACGTAACGTCAGGAGTGCTCAATGGATATTACGAGCGATACCCACAGTCAGCATATCTCCCGCCAGTTCAACCAGGAACTGGAGGAGTTGAAAACCCACCTGATGGCCATGGGCGGTCTGGTGGAAAAACAGGTTCAGGATGCAGTGTATGCACTGCTGGAAGGTGATAGCCGCCTGGCCGAAAAAGTGCGTGACAACGACCGCCAGGTTAACGACCTGCAGTTGCAGATCGATGATGAGTGCACCCGCGTACTGGCACGCCGCCAGCCGGCAGCGTCTGATTTACGCTTGGTGCTGGCCGTCATACGCGCCACCTCGGACCTTGAACGTATTGGTGATGAAGCAAGCAAAATTGCCCGCAATGCGCTGCTGCTGAGCGAGAATAACGGGACGATCCGTGGGCTGGTAGAGGTACGTCACATTAGTGAACACGTGCGTAAAATGTTGCGTGATGCACTTACCTCCTTCGCTCGCTTTGATACCGAGCTGGCGATGCAGGTAGTCCGTGAAGATGAGTCAGTCGATGATGAATACGGCAGCGCCATGCGCTCGCTGATGACATTTATGATGGAAGACTCGCGTTCCATCAGTTCGGTACTTAGCATTATGTGGGTGCTGCGGGCGCTGGAGCGGGTAGGCGACCACGCCAATAACCTGGCGGAATATGTGGTGTACCTGGTCAAAGGTCTAGATATCCGCCATAGCGACCCTGATACCCTGGATCAGAAGGTCCTTAAAAAACCTTGACCTGGACTGCCATTCCTCCTGCAATACGCCCAGGTGCCCTATCTGGGCGTTTTAATGAGGAGCCAGCATATTGGATGCGATCACTGCGCTAAGCCGAGGTACCCGGTTGGTGTATCAAAAGGGCCTGCGGCGTTATATTTTTCTGCCTATTCTGGTCAATCTTATTGTCTATGCCAGTATGCTGAGTGTGGTGTTCAACCGCTTTGCTGGCTGGCTGGACAACGCCATGGCCATGGTACCCAACTGGCTTGAGTGGCTGTCGTGGTTAATTTGGCCACTGTTTTTTATCAGCCTGGTAGTGGTGATCTTTTTTACCTTCACTCTGGTTACGCATCTCATTGCCGCTCCGTTTTACGGCTTTTTAGCCGCTAAAGTCGAGCGGCTGACAACGGGCCGCGAACCGTTGGATGACCGTGGGCTAGCTAAAACGGCTGTGGATGCCCTGGGGCGTGAGCTGGTGAAGCTGGGTTATATCCTGCCCCGTATGGCAGCCCTGTTTTTGCTTAGCTGGATCCCCGGACTAAACCTGTTAGCGCCGGTACTATGGACACTCTTTTCCGCCTGGGTGATGGCCATCACCTACCTGGATTACCCTATGGATAACAACAAGGTAACGTTTCGCGATATGCGCTCACGACTGGTCAGGCACTGGTGGCCAAGCCTGACCTACGGTGGGCTCATTATGCTAGTGACCTGGATCCCCTTGGCCAACCTGTTCTTAATTCCCGGTGCAGTGGCGGGATCTGTCTTAATGTGGGATCAGCATTACCGGGGCACGCACGATATAACCTCCACCGCTTGAGAGGTTGTTGCTCAGAGAGTGGGTAGGTTTTTTCTACACAAAAAATTAGACCCCGCCGTAGCAGGGTCTTGCTAACTCTTACTTTGGGCGATGCTGAACGCTAGCTTCCTATCCTTTTGCGGGACTCCAACCTTGGAATTAACCCTAACTAACGTATTGATCGTCGCTTCGATTCAATCCATGAATTAATATTAGCATCCTTAGCAATTAGACATCCTTATCCTAAAGTCGCTCAATCCTAAGCGTAAGAGTTTTTTGCAACCTTGTAAATAAATGTTACATCTTACATACCGCTATTTTCTTCAACAACGTCATCGGGGGTATACTCCTCACCGCCACCATCTGTACTGGTTGATTCCGGGTCACCGACAGTATCGGGCCCTTGAGTACCATGGTCAGTAGTCAGATCCTCAGTGTCGTAGTTACCAGCGTTTGCCTCATCCTGAGATTGGGTGCTCAATGGCTGCTCATCAGTCGTACTATCCTGATTCTGATCAATCGAAGAGTGATCAGTGGTGTCGGCAAAGGCCAACGGGCTTGCCATCAGACCAAAAGATACACCTAAAATGCCAGCTTTCTTGAGTAGTTCCTTGGATATCATACTCCGCCTCCTAGATCGCTGTTTAATACCGCTTAGCTTAAGGAAGATTGCCTCTTCGGCTTACCAGTTCCTGCGGTATGACCTTCCTTACCCACGTAGCTGCACTCCTTGTGCCAACCTTCATTAAAAACTAATAAAATAAATAAAAACAAAAACTTAAAAATAATAAAACACGCTGCGTATCGCTTTACTATAAGCGTATAAGGTGGCTACAAATGACACATGCGCAAGGCTTGCCCATCATTACATGACAATAGTACACACTTGTACAAAGATTGTTTTTCAGTCGACGTCAGTGTGATGGACCCGCGGGTAATAGGCGGGAAACAGGAAAGATACAACGGAACAGCGCTCCTTCGCCGGGATGCGATTCAATTTGTAGTTGCGCATCGTGGCGAAGTAATACGTGTTTGACGATCGCCAGGCCAAGCCCGGTTCCTCCGGTGGCAGTGCTGCGGCCTTTATCGACCCGGTAGAAGCGCTCGGTTAAACGCGGTATATGCACAGGATCAATGCCTTCACCATCGTCATCAACTTCAATACAGGCAGAGCCGTTGGCCATGGCGGCCCAACGCAACGTTATGTGGCTACCGGCAGGGGTATAACGCACAGCGTTATAAGCGAGATTGGAAATGGCACTGCGGATTTCCTGCTCACTACCCACCAGTTGTGCATCACACTCAACCACTACCTTCACATTGTGCTGGTGAGAAAGCGCTAAAGCGTCCCGGCGGATGCTTTCAAGCATTGATCCAACATCAAGCGACTGGTGGTCCTGCCCACCCTGATCAATTTCCAGGCGTGACAGCAGTAATAGATCATTCACCAGGTTTTGCATACGCTGGGTTTGCTCTTGCATCTGGCCTATCCCCCGGCCCAGGCGCGGCGGCAACTGATCAGCTAAATCACTATAGGTTTCCAGATAACCCGAAAGCACGGTAAGCGGCGTGCGTAATTCATGGGAAACATTAGCGACAAAGTCACGCCGCATCTGCTCAAGGCGGTGTAACCGCGTAATATCGCGGGCCATCACCAAGCGTTCATCGTCGCCATACAGGGTAATTTGGTATTGCAGAATGCGTCGCTCATCAATCGGAGAGGTAAGCGTCAGCGGCTCACCATATTCACAAGCGTTAAAATAGCTGATAAATCGCGGGTCGCGCAGCAGGTTGGTAATGTGCTGACCTCGATCATGGGCAGCCTGGAGGCCAAGCATCTCGGTCGCGGCACTATTCCACCACTCAAGGTCGCCATGGCGATCCAGCATAACCACACTATCACGCATCGCTTCTGAGGACTCTTGAATACGCGCAAGCGTTGCGCGCAGGCGGCTTTGCGTTATCCGCTGACTCTTCTGATAGCGATACAGACGATCCAACAATTCGCCCCACATTCCTCTCGCCGCTGGCGGCTCATCATGGGGATGCAGCGTCAACCATTGGTACAGGGCGAGTAACTGGCGCAAATGATAAAACAAGCAAGCCGAGAGTCCTGCAGCCAAACCAAGGCCAGGAGCGCCCAACAACCATCCCAGGCATACCCCCAGGGTGGCTAACCAGGCAATCCGCCACAGCTCACGGCTCCATAAGCGCACGGCTACACCCGGGCGGAAAAGCGATACCCAGTGCCTCGCACCGTTTGAATGAGGTTCTGATGGGCTTCGCCCAGCGCTTTACGCAAACGACGAATATGAACATCGACAGTGCGCTCCTCCACGTACACATTGCCACCCCACACTTGGTCAAGCAGTTGGCTGCGTGTGTAAGCGCGCTCCTGGTGGGTCATAAAGAATTGCAGTAAACGGTACTCGGTGGGGCCCATCTCCAGCGCTTTTCCATAGGCGCTTACCCGATGGCTGACCGGATCCAATAACAGGCCGTTAATTTCAATCGGATCCTCTACCCCGCGGGGGGTAGTACGCCGCAGCACAGCTTTCAAACGCGCAACCAGTTCCCTGGGGGAAAAGGGCTTGGTGATATAATCATCGGCCCCAGCTTCAAGTCCTTGAATCTTATTATCCTCTTCGCCTTTGGCGGTAAGCATGATAATCGGTACTTCTGCCGTTGCCTCTTCACGCTTAAGGCGTCTTGCCAGTTCAATACCGCTGGTACCAGGCATCATCCAGTCCAGCAATAGCAAATCAGGCTGATGGTCAACCACCATGGCATGAGCATCCTGGGCGTTATCCGCTTCAAGCACGCGATAGTCAGCCATTTCCAGCGCCACCGCGATCATCTCGCGAATGGGCGCCTCATCATCGACAATCAGAACGGTCTTGGCGGTCATTCCAGGGCCTCACGGTGTTCAATGAAAACTGGTTTATATGAAACAGTTCAGTGACATGTCAGTGACGATAACACCATGACTTGATGACAATTCTATGACACTCACCGTTTTTAGCCAGTGATTGGCCACCAACTCAGTGCTATACCGGCAAACATCAGCAGACCCGACCAGTGATTATTCAGGAATGCCTGGAAGCATTTATCGCGTTCGCGATGAAAAATTAATCGCTGCTGATGGGCAAAAGTGGCAGCCATGCACACCAGCCCCAGCCAGAAAAAGCCGCCAAGCCCAACCCGCAATCCAACCCAGGCAAGGAGCGCCAAGGCGGCTATTTGCAACAAGCCAATCATTAAGCGATCGGCACTGCCAAATAGCACAGCCGTTGACTTGATACCGATTTTTAAATCATCGTCACGATCGACCATGGCGTACTGGGTATCGTAGGCCACCGTCCACAGCACATTGGCAAAGAATAGTAGCCATGCCTCAAAGGGGACATACCCGAGCACGGCTCCAAATGCCATGGGAATCGCCCAGGAGAAGGCAGCACCCAATACTACCTGGGGAAAATGGGTATAGCGCTTCATAAAGGGGTAGATAAACGCCAGCACTACCCCACCAATGGAAAGCAGAACCGTAAACCAGTTGGTAAGTAATGCCAGAATGAAGGCCGCTGCCACTAGAGCAACAAACAGCAGCTGCGCCTCGGTTTCACTGATTCGCCCGGTGGCAAGGGGGCGATGTCTGGTGCGTTTTACATGGCCGTCAAAGTGGCGGTCAGCATAATCATTCACCACACAGCCTGCAGCCCGCATCACGTATACGCCAGCAATAAAAATCAGTAGCACCTTACGCCCAGGCACACCCTCTGACGCAAACCACAGCGCCCATAGGGTCGGCCACATCAATAGCCAGGTGCCAATCGGCCGATTCAGGCGCATCAACTGTACAAAGTCCGCCACTCGAGCCCATCCCGTTGGCCGCAATAGAGAACGATCCATGCTTACCTCACAAATAAAGATGCGGGTATTAGCCTAGCGCGAAGGCAGGCCAAGATCATCCGCCATGGTGGATAAAAAATACTCTTGCACCAATAACGAAAGCCCACTGTGCAGAAATACCGAGCGCCTGCCCCATACGCTATCTGCTAATAGCGGGGAGTGATGAGCCACAAAGCAGGGGCGATGGGAAGTGGCGTGGAGTGGGCCACGTACCAGATCGTGCTGGCGAAACAGCCAACTACCCAATGAACGCTCTCCAAGTCCCTCCAGACCCTTTCCCTGTAGCTGGCCAAGCGGCGCTACAGAGCGTGCGACGACCCATGGCGTACCACCCAGGCATAGTGCTACTTCCCTCAGCCATGCATAGCGGCGTGGCGCGATGCCCAGTGCCAGCGCTTCATCCCGCCGGGGGAAGCCTGTTGTCTGGCGTAGTAAGCGCACACGAAATGGCTTAACTCCCCCCGCCGATGTTAACCGCACGGTTAATGAATCGGTGGATGCGACCCACTGCCACCAGGAGGAACTCATGGCAGGCCGTACCGCGTTAACGGGTAACCAGTGCGGAAATGATTGGGCGTGCCGGAAAGTCGAGGCCGTCACCAGGTTCTCCAAGGCAGTCAAAAAAAGGGAGGGCTAGTGTAACATGGCGCTCTAACAGGCTTTTGTTCTACCAACGTCTGGTGACTACATGCCCCCACCTATCCCGAAAACAGCTGATACCCATGCGGCGCTGGTAATTATTGGCACCGGCATGGCGGGTATTGGCCTTGCCCGTGCTCTGCGCCGCCAGGGTGACACCCGCACCATCACACTGATTAGCGCGGACAGTGGCGATGAATACAGCAAACCACTGCTTTCCACCGGCTTTGCCAAACGCCTTGCCCCTGAACAGCTAGCCCAGCGCAATGCCGCTGCACTCGCTGAAGAACTGAACGCACAACTGGTAATCCACACCCATGTTGAACATCTGGATATGGATAACCAGACGATACAGCTTAGTACCGGACAGCAGCTTGGCTATGACGATCTTGTACTGGCTACCGGGGCAGGCCCGCATAGGCCATTCAGCGTACCGGAAGAGCTGGCTGGGCGCTGTTTCACCGTCAATGACCTGGACGATTATCGCCGTTTTCATGCTGCCCTAGCTTCAGGCCCTGCACGGGTGGCGGTCATCGGTGCCGGACTGGTAGGTTGCGAGTTTGCCAACGACCTGTATGCCGGAGGGCATCACGTCAGCCTGTTCGCTCCCGAAACGTCACCACTACCGCGCCTATTGCCCGAACCATTAGGCAACGCACTGGGCAATGCGTTTAAAGAGGCCGGTATTCAACTGAGGCTGGGGCACTCCATCCGGAAAATATCACCTGGTCATCACAACGACATTGCCATTGAACTGGATAACAGGGACCGCTTTCAGGCCGATATAATATTGATGGCTACCGGCCTTGCCCCTCGCATTCAACTTGCTGAAGCAGCGGGGCTCGCTGTTACCAATAGCGGTATTCAGGTTGATCGCCAATTGCGCACCTCCCATCCTCATATTTACGCCCTGGGCGATGTAGCCTGTGTTGACGGCATCAACGCCATGTACATACAGCCTTTACAGGCCAGTGCGAAAGCACTCGCAGCGACCCTGGGTGGTTCCCCCACCCATGTGCATTTTGGTGCCTGGCCGGTCATTGTCAAAACGCCGCTGCTACCGGTGGTTGCCTATCCTCCCTCAACGCAACCTGCACAGTGGCGAATCGAGGGTGAACAGGGGGAAATGGCAGCCTTTGCCGAAGATAAAGACGGACGTTTAATTGGATTTGCGTTGACAGGCGGCTGCGTGAGAAGGAAAGTGGAGCTTTCCAGGGCAGCGCCTGCGCTGCTAGGCTGATTTTCGCCGCATTCACGACTAGTCTATGAGATGCAGAACCAGCCGGGTAATGCTTCAAACGACGCTAATGAGCTTAATATTTCTGTCACAAAGGAGATTCCTTACTATGCGCAAACCTGAACTCGCCGCTGCTATTGCTGAAAGTGCAGACATTTCCAAAGACAAAGCAGGCCAGGTCCTGAATGTCATTCTGGATGAAATCACCAACAGCGTTGCCAAAGGCGAAGACGTTGCTTTGATTGGATTTGGTACCTTTACTGTACGCGAGCGCGCAGCACGTACCGGCAAAAACCCGCAAACCGGTGCTCCATTACAAATTCCGGCCAGCAAAAATGTTGCTTTCAAGCCGGGTAAAGCACTCAAGGACGCCGTTTCCTAATGAAACTCAAGCTGACGTTGTGGCTGCTGAGCTTTATGCTCAAGCGAGCCCAGCGCCGCAAACCGCGCTTTCGTGAGCAATTGGAACGTATGCGCGGTCTGGACTGGGGGATTGCCACGGAAGACTTAAGCACTGCCCGCTTTTACCGGATGACGCCAAAAGGCGTCGTCACAGGTAAAGGTTTGCCTGTTGATTTAGACCTTGAGCTACGCTTTCGCGACCAGGGTGCCGCGTTAAAAATACTCAAAAAACCGACTCAACAGGCCTTTCTCGACGGGATGATGAACGGCGAGGTGCGCTTGGTAGGCGACTCGGCTGATATGAACAAGCTACAAAAACTGCTTAAGTATTTGTAGTCAGTCAATCATTGGCTTAACGCCTGACAACTACGTAGAGGTACAACAACAGCGATGGACATTCCTCATCAGCGGTTGGTGTACTTTCGCGTAACGCTTGAGTCTGGCTCTGTCCGACGGGCGGCGGCGCGCCTGAACATTGCCCCTTCCGCCGTAAGCCGACAGATTGTTCTGTTGGAAGAGGCGTTAGGGGCAACGTTAATGGAGCGCCAGCGCGGTGGTATACGCCCCACACCCGTGGGCGAAATGCTACTGGAGTACTGCGAGCGGCGTGGCGCGTTGGACGAGAGCTTTATCACCTCACTTGAAGCATACCAACGCCTTGAAACCGGCACAATTTCACTCACGGTGGGCGAAGGATTTGTGAGCGATCTGGTCGCTTCCCCTCTGCATGAGTTCACTCAGCGCTATGCTGGTATCCAGCTTGACATCCATATCGCTGGTACGTCAGGCATCATTGATGCCGTGGTAGAGGATCACAGCCACATTGGCTTAATGTTCCATGAACGCACACACCCTCAGCTACGCTTCTGGGCATCCAGCCCGCAACCGCTGATGGCTATCTTATCCCCCGACCACCCTCTTGCCAGCCAAACAGCTCCTCTGACGCTTAACCAACTAAGCACCGAGCCCATGGCGATGTGGGATACCAGCCATGGCGTGCGTCAAATGGTGGATCAGGCATTCCAGCAGGCCCGGATTGCCCCACGTATGGCAATGAATACTAACTCCATGGTCATCCTGGCCCAATATGTGCGCAGCGGTATGGGCATTACCTTACTACCGGCCTTTGCGGTGGCGCATGACCTGGAAACCGGCTCTCTGATTGCGCGACCCGTTGATAACCCGCTCTTCCAGCGCTCCCATGCCCATATGGTGACACGGGTAGGACGCCAGCAGCCGAAAGCCTGTATCCTGCTGTTACGCCATCTGCAACGCTGGATGCAGGCGTTTCGTGACCCGGCATTGAATCAGCCCACACCGCTGCCATAGCCAAAGGCAACACTCGCTTCGGGTGCGGTTTCCACCCAAACGCTTTGCGGTACGCTGTATTCTCGTAACCCATCAAGCCCGCTGGAGCGACCAAAACCACTGTCTCCAAAACCACCAAACGGTGACATCACACTGATGGCTTTATAGCTATTGATCCACACCGTCCCTGCTCTTAACTGTCCGGCTACCCGGTGCGCACGGGCGACATCCTGGCTCCACACGGCACCCGCCAGTCCAAAGCGGGTTTCGTTAGCTAACCGAATGGCATGGGCTTCATCATTAAATGCCATGGCCACTACCACCGGGCCAAACACCTCCTGCTGCGCTATCTCCATATCGGGGGTGACATCCACCAGCACGGTTGGCGCAATAAAATAGCCTTGCGCCTCCTCCGGCAGGCCCAAGGGTCGACACCCACCGGTTAACAGCCGTGCCCCTGATTCAACCGCCGCATCAATCATCCGCATCACCTGTTCAAACTGGTGGCGATTCTGTAACGGCCCCATGCGTGTGGCCTCGTCACCGGGTAACCCCACCTGAATCTGTTCCGCTGCGCGAGCCAAACGGGTCGTC
Organism: Vreelandella olivaria; assembly: GCF_023507745.1. GTDB lineage: Bacteria > Pseudomonadota > Gammaproteobacteria > Pseudomonadales > Halomonadaceae > Vreelandella > Vreelandella olivaria_A. The sequence goes on from NZ_JALPZO010000066.1 coordinate 63,835, forward strand.
ACCACCTCAAACACCGAGCGTTCAACCAACAGCCGCGACCCAGCAACACAGCTCTGGCCTGCAGCCGCAAAGATAGCGGCCTGAGCACCTGCCACGGCCTCTTCAAGCCGGGCATCAGCGAAAACGATATTGGCCGACTTGCCCCCCAGCTCAAGCACACTGGGCACCAAACGCCTGGCCCCCGCTTCGGCTATCAGGCGCCCGCTTTGGGGAGAGCCCACAAATACCAGCTTGCTGATCCAGGGGTGCTCGGTCAACGCGGCACCGGTTGTTTTACCCAACCCATTGACGATATTGATAAGCCCCTGGGGTAAGCCGCCGTTTTCAAGTAGTTTGGCAATCACTACTGACGAGAAGGGAGTTAGCTCGGAAGGCTTCAATACCACCCCATTGCCCGCTGCAATGGCAGGGGCCAATTGCCATGCACAGGTAAACATCGGTGCGTTCCAGGGGGTGATTTGGCCCACCACTCCATAAGGCACATGGCGCACATAGTTCAGGTGTGAGGTAGGCACCGGGATCACTTCCCCGTGCTGTTTATCGCACCAGCCTGCGTAGTACTCGAACATCTCGCGTACTTTGCTGACTTCTGCACGGCAGTCACGAATCGGCTTGCCTGCCACGATGCTTTCCAACTGAGCCAAAGCTTCCTCGTGGCCTTTAAGTCCACCCAGCGCCGCATTCATCCTCCGCCCCCGTTCGCTGGCGGTGAGCGCCATCCACTGACGCTGCCCCCTGGCAGCCGCCTGTGTCGCATGCTCAATCAAGGCGCTGCCCGCATCGCGATAGCTCACCAGCGTCTCACCGGTGGCTGGATTGATCAGCGTGATCTCCTCGCCTTCGCCCTCCAGCAAATGTCCGTCAATCCAATTGCTAAGTGGTGTAACAGAGGCCAGGCCAAACCGTGCCAGCAGGTCAGCCAGTTGCTCACGGGCATGTTGACTCAGGACTGTCATCACAACGCCTCCGCTTGGTTGGTCCGCGCCAAAATCGGCGTGGCAATATGGTTAAAATCCTCACTATCCGCCGGATGCTGTGTATCCGTATGCCACGCCTCCACAACGGCTTGTAACAGGCTTAGTGGTATCCCAAGCTGTTCAGCGGCGTCCCGTGCCAGGCGCAAATCCTTACGCATCAAGCCCGTGGTAAAACCGGAATCAAACCGCTCGCTTAACACCCACTCAGGAAAGTTCACTTCACTCACCGCGCTGCGCCCCGAGCCGCTGTTAATCCCTGCCAAACAGGCTTCAGGCGCGACACCGGCCTTAGCCGCCATCGCCACCGCTTCCGCCGTGGTCAACAGGTGCGCGGCGCATAAGTAATTATTGGCAAGCTTCACCACATGCCCACTGCCAGGTCCGCCCACATGGGTACGCTTGGCAGACATTGCCTCCAGCACCGGCGCAACTCGCTCAATGGTGGTAGTCTCACCGCCCAGCAACATGCCCAGCTTACCGCTGGCAGCCCCTTTGGGGCCGCCGCTCACCGGTGCATCCAGCCATAGCAAACCGGCGGCGGAGACTTTTTCCGCCAGTTCTCGGCTAACCGCAGGATCACTGGTGGAGGTATCAATAATCACGCTGCCCTTGGGGGCAAGGTGAAGAATGCCGGGAGTGTTTTCAAGCACATCACGCACATGGGCCGAGGTGGGTAACGACAGCAGATAGATGTCGCTGGCAGGCAGTGCGTCAGGGGCAACCACCGCCAATCCCTTGGCGGCTAACCGAGCCCGTGCCTGTTCGAAGACATCACTGCCGGTTACGTTAAAACCAGCGGCTTTGAGGGTCAGTGCCATATTGCCACCCATCTGGCCAAGGCCGATGACGTTAATGGTGAAAGCCACGATAAAACTCCTTAAAGCACTCTTTAGATGAGATCGCTTTGATTAAATGCCTTGCTTGGCGCAGTCGTTCCCCTACCCATAAGGGCATATCCAGGAGCAACTAGCGGTAAACGTAATTAAAGTGGGACGAAGCTAAACGAGCAGCGTATTCACCAACTCCACCCAGTAGCGAGCCCCAAGTGGCAGCAGCGCGTCGTTAAAGTCGTAATAGGGGTTATGCAGTGAGGCGGACTCTTTGCCGTTTCCCATCCAGATATAGGCACCAGGACGTTCCGCCAACAGAAAAGAGAAATCCTCAGATGCCATACTGGGCGGCGGGTTACGCCGTACGTTATCGCTTCCCAGCAGCCGTTCCAGCACCGTTGCACACTGTTCGGCGTGTGCTGGTGTATTGATGGTGGCGGGGTAACAGCGCTGATAATCCAGTGCCGCCCGTAAGCCATGGAAGGCTGACAAATGCGTAATTGCCTCTTTAAAGCGCGCCTCAAGACGCTCTTTTAGCGCCATATCAAAGCAGCGCAGCGTGCCACGTAGCGTCACCTGCTCGGGAATAACGTTGAAGGTATCGCCGCCGTGAATACTGGTAACACTAAGTACCGCTGATTTATCCGGCGGCGTCTCACGGCTGATTAAGCCTTGTAACTGGCTTACCAGCTGACAGCTGGCCAATACCGTATCGATCCCCAGATGCGGCATGGCGGCATGGCAGCCTTTGCCGGTTAAGGTGAGTGTGAAGATATCAAACGCCGCCATCACGGCAGTATCGTGTACCGCCGCCTCTCCTACCGCCAAACCAGGCCAGTTATGCAGACCATATATCGCATCCATTGGGAAGCGCTCAAACAAACCATCCTCCACCATGGCACGCCCACCACCTTCGTTCTCTTCCGCTGGCTGGAAGATAAACACCACCCGCCCTTTAAAGTCAGGCTGCTGTTTCAATGCCCAGGCTGCACCCAGCAGCATGGCCGTATGGCCATCGTGGCCGCAGGCATGCATCTTGCCCGGCGTTTTAGAGGCATAAGCCAGGCCGGTCTCTTCGCGAATATCCAGCGCGTCGATATCTGCCCGCAGCCCGATGGTTTTACCTTCACCCAGCCGACCATCCAGCACCGCTACCACACCGGTGCCAGCAATACCGGTAGTGACTTCAAGCCCCCACTCATTTAGCAGTGACGCAATGCGCTCGCTGGTACGATGCTCTTCAAACGCCGTTTCAGGGTACTGGTGAAAGTCATGTCGCCATGCTTCCAGTTGCGTGCTTTCCGGCAGGCAAAGTGATGCCTTCATGGTCTTATCCTTAGAGCATTATGTGAGCGACAACCGCGGAACCTATGAAAGTTCCGGTAAAGACCAACAGGGCCACCAGTATCAACTTCCAGCCGGTTTGCTTAAACATGCTAAATTCCCGCCCAGTGAGGGCAAGCCCGGCATAGGCGAGCACCGGGGTGACCACCGCAAGGAAATCCACCTCAGCCAGCCGGGCAATAATCCAGCCATTACCAGGGAAGACAGGGAGCGTTGCCAGAATACTGATCAGCGACACCCAGGCCACACTGGGCAGGTAGAACGGGCATAGACGGCCAATCACCAGGCCAATGATCACCATGGCATAGAGAATGAGCATTCCCGGCAGCGCATCCAATAGCGGTGCACCATTTACCAGGTTACTGAACCAGGCAGATACGCAGACCGCCGCCAGAACCAAGGCGGTCTTGCCCAGTTGATTCTCAGGGCGTAACTCCTTCAGGGCTTCGGCGTCGAACTGATCCACCGCGGTTTCATTAGCTTTCATGACGCGCCTCCACATGCGAGTTGCCTTTCAGGCGCTTGTACATCCACTCGGTAATGGGTAATGCAATAAACAGAGAAATATAGAGCCCCGTTGCATAGGTCAGCAGATTACTGGCCCCGGCAAAGGCAAGTAGCTCATCCCTTGATGCAGGCACTGCTTCAGCCAGCGCCGCCGAGCAGGCCGCCACCATACTGCCACTGCCGACACCACAGGCCATGGCAAGGGCACGGATATCGAGAATATCCAGCGACGCAATGTAGCCCGCCATCAGGGCAAAATAGAGCGTGCCAAACATGGTGCCGACAACGTACACGCCCATAATGCCGACACCTTCCGGGCTTCTTAGTCCGTAACGGTCTGAAATAATGGCAATATTCGGTTCACGCGCAATCGAGTAGGTAGCCCCCACCGCTTCGCGTCCCATTTTGAGCACCAAAACGGCAAACGGTAGCGCCAGCAGCATGGTGCCCAGGTTGCCAAGCTCCTGGAGAATAAGCGCAGGGCCTGCGGCAATAATCTGCTCTATGGCGGGGCCAATGGTGGACCCAAACTTGGCAATAAACGGCAGAATCGCGATCAGAATAACCGGACCCGCCGCATGACTGACCGGCTTGGGAATGATGTTGCCCATGCCTGAAAACAAGTGGGGATTGAACAACACGCCGATAACAAACGCATAAAGCAGCGGTAATAAGAGGAGCGTTCCTGGCCCAAGGGGCATTCGTAAGATGCCTATCCATTCAGCAAACATGGACGTCACAATCACCAGCAGGTGAAGACGCCAGTCCAGCAGTAGTTTTAGATCCATGGGAGTGATCCTGTTTTTTTAGAGTCACTCCGAGTATCGAAAGGTTACTGTTTCAATCATAGAGCTTTTGTGCGCTATTTTTTAGAACACACTTTAAGTTGATGAGAGTTTGCTCTCATCCTATGGGGCTTAAAATGTGCAGGTAAATGAAGAATGAAAACATCTACAAGAACGCTAATGAAAATAATTATCAATTAATGTTTTCTATTGTATGATGCCTTTACCCCGTCACTCACCCTTGTGTCTCGCTTCTTTTATGACCAGAGCGCTCTGTTCTTATCTCAATGGCCCTCGCTCTTATGCAAAGTTGGAGCCCACTCCCATACCCAGCCGAGGGCATCGTCTGCTGCGGCCCGGCCTGAGCCTGTACTTCGAGCGTGGTATTGAGGCACAGGACGCCGAACGTAACGCTAATCTGGATAACAGCATCAGCCTAGTAATGCTGCTGGAGGGAGAGCTGGATCTACGCTTTGGAAACCAGCACTTGAAGCTCAATGCAGGCCGCTATGGCAGCAATAAAGTCTTCTCGCCAACCATGGCCCTGGTGACGATTAACCAGGTCGAATCGTTTTGCCGGACGACAAGACAAGGTGATTTTTCAAGGCGTATTAGCCTTAACCTGAGTCACAAGTGGCTAGAACAATCGCTGTGTGGCGATACCATCGACGACACTTCGGCAACGGCTGCTCAGTTAGAGAAACACTTGAGCACTCGGCAGTGGAAAGCCTCATCCCGTGCTTGCGAACTAGCGGAGCAGATGTTGACGCCACCACCGCTACCCCCTGAATTAATCAGCCTCTACCTCGAAAGTCGTGCGCTTGATCTCTTCCTGGACGCATGGTCACACTGTACCCGCAATCAAGACAGCCGCCCCGCTCGAGGTATCAGCACGCGCAATTACTACCGCATGTGCGAACTGGCAAGCTGGTTAAAGGCTAACACTAACATCCACCTAAGCCTTGAGCAGATAGCCACTGAGGCGAATACGACCACCGCCACCCTACAGCGCCACTTTCGCCAAGCCCACGGGCTTAGCGTATTCGAGTTTTTGCAGCATGCCCGTCTGGAAAAGGCGCGCCTGGCACTACAAAGTGAGGGAATTAGCGTCAGTGAGGCATCCGACATGGCGGGTTATTCACATACCACCAGTTTCTCTACCGCCTTCAAGCGCCACTTTGGTATATCGCCCAAGCAGGTCTTCACCAGAAAAGCGCGTTAGTGCCGCCACCCTGCGACTTTCTTTTTACCCATACGCCTCCAACAGGCAACGGTTGCTTGCTTGAAAAATGATGGGCGTGCCTATGTTTTTGCCTACCTCGCCTAAGACACCAAACGACCAGCATGTAAAAATAATGCGAATAACTATCAATCGCGGTGAGCATTTGCATGATATTCCGATCGCATTATCACACCCCCCGATACAAGGTATTGCCACTCTGCTTACTGTTGGCAGGCAGTAGCACGACGGCCAGCCCACTGTTTGCGCAGACTCAAAGCGATGACGATATCGAACTCAGCCCCCTAACAGTGAATGCCTACCGCGCTGCGGATACCATCAGCGCCGCTACCAAAACGGATACGCCACTGGTCGAAACACCACAGTCGGTAACGGTTATTGAGCGCAACGAGCTGGATGCGCGAGGCGTACAAAATCTCAACGAGGCAGCTCGCTATACAGCAGGAGTTCTGCCAGAAAGCCAAGGCATCGATAACCGCGTAGATGATCTCTATATTCGCGGCTTCGATGCGGGCAGTTTCAGCAATAACGTCACGTTGGACGGGTTACGCATTCCCTCCAACGGCAGCAATAGCTGGAACCGGGCAGCCTTCAATACTTGGAACCTGGAGCGTGTCGAAGTGCTGAAAGGCCCCTCTAGTGTTCTCTACGGGCAAATCGCACCCGGTGGGATGGTCAATCAGGTCAGCAAGGTGCCCACACTCGATCAGGCACAGCAGTTGCGCCTGCAGCTGGACGAGCACGGCCGCTATCAGAGCGCGTTTGATGTAGGGGGCGCCAACGGTAGCGAACGGGCGCGCTGGCGTCTGGTCGGCCTATTCAGCGATGGCGATACGCAAATCGATGAAACCAGCTATCAGCACTGGTTCCTGGCCCCGAGCGCTACTTTTACCTTTAACGATGACACCACTCAGTTGACCCTGCTGGGCACCTACCAGGAAAACGACGGTGGCAGCACCTTCCAGTTCCTACCCTATCAAGGCACTGTGGTTCCTGCCGCTGACGGCTATATCGATAACACCACCTTCCTCGGTGAGCCCGGCTGGAACACCTACGACCGCACGCTGTGGACCGCTGGCTGGCAGTTGGAGCACATGCTGAACGAACGCTGGAAACTTGACCAGAACGCGCGCTATACCCACGTTGACTCGCTCTATCAGGCGTCGGTGGGCAATGGTGTGCGCGGCGCGCCGCTAACGGAACTGAATACCCTCGGAGATGGGCGCATTCTGGCGCGGCGGGCAGTACAGGGCGAAGGCGAAGCCAAGGGGTACAGCATCGATACCCGCCTGGAGGGAGAAATCGAAACAGGCGATGTCGTCCACCGGGTGCTGGCTGGCGTCGACTGGCAGAAGAGCGACTGGTCTTTCTTCCGCCAAGCCGCTAGCGTCGATCCCAACGCTATCGCCATTGATGTCTATAACCCGGTCTATACTCATTTCGACTTCGCGCCGACGCTTGTCGCTCAAACCTCGACCGAAGAAACCGACGAGCAACGGGGTATCTATCTACAGAACCAGTTGGCCTGGAATCAATGGCGCCTGACCATTGGTGGCCGCTATGACTGGTTTGAAATCGACTCGCTGAATCGCCTCACCGATACCCGCTCGGTCACCGACGATCAGGCCTTTACCGCTCGCGCCGGGCTGGCTTATCTCTTCAATAACGGCTTCGCGCCTTACGTCAGCTACGCCGAATCCTTCCAACCTGCTACCGGAACCACCCGCGACGGCAACACTTTCGAGCCGACCATCGGCACCCAGTGGGAGGTGGGCGTCAAGTACGAACCCCGAAATATCGACGGCATGATTACGCTGTCGGCCTACGACCTGCGCCAGCAGAATGTGCTCACCGCCGACCCCCGCAACGATGCCGACGAAAGCTTCCAGGTACAGACCGGCGAAGTACAGATTCGCGGTATCGAGCTGGAGGGCAGGGTCACGCCCACACCGGGCTTCAGCGTGATCGGCGCGCTCACTCGTTTCGACTCGGAAGTGACACGTAACAACGACGGATACCAGGGCAACCGCATGAGCCGGGTGCCGGACTGGATGGGTTCGCTTTGGCTTGATTACTCCTTCTGGGGTGGGCCGCTTAACGGTTTGAGCGTCGCCGCAGGTGCACGCTATGTGGACGAAACCTACGGTGATCTGGGCAACTACCTGCATATTCCCGATTATACATTGTACGACGCCGCAATTCGTTACGATGTCGGCCGGGTGGGCAATACGAATCTGGAGCTGTCGCTCAATGCCAGCAACCTGACCGACGAACGCTATGTCGCCACCTGTAACGCCGCCACCTCATGCTATTACGGCAGTGGCCGCACAGTGACTGCCAGCGTCAACCTCTATTGGTAACCTACGCACTTCGGGAGACGCCATGATGCGCTTTTTACCTGCTAGCTTTCGGCCTCCATTAGTGCGTCATCTACTACGCCCTCGACAGCGTGAGGTAAGAATAATCCTTACTCTGCTAGGGCTACTGGTCTGCTCGCTTGCCCAGGCAAGCAGCTGGCCACGCAGCGTTCACAGCGATGATGGCGTTACGCTACAGCTTACAGCGCCGCCCGAGCGCATTCTCTCCACCTCAGTCACCTTGACCGGTATCCTGCTGCCTATTGGGGCGCCAGTGGTAGCCAGCGCCGCCGACGCTAACGGGGCTTTCTTTGCCCAGTGGGCAGAGGTGGCTCATCAGCGCGGCGTGGAAAATCTCTGGCCTGCCGGAAGCATTGATCTGGAGGCTATCTATGCCTTACAACCGGATCTGATTCTGGTCTCCGCCAACGGCGCCGATTCCGCCCTGGAGCAGATTGACGAGCTGCGTGCCATCGCTCCCACGCTGGTACTCAACTACGGCCAGCGCAACTGGCAGACGCTGACTCTGGTACTGGCGGATGTGCTAGAGCGACGGGAGGTTGCCGATCGCCTGCTGGAAAGTTTCGATCAGCGGCTTGCCGATACCCGCCAGCAGTTGGTTCTTCCCGTCGGCACTGCCAATATCATCAGCTACAACGGCCCCGGAATTACCAATCCCATCGCCATGGATGACGGTACCCATGCGCGCCTGCTCGCCTCACTGGGCGTTGATATTGAGGGGGCAAATCCACACTGGCATGCAGGATTCGACACGCCGGGCGACTTTGTACGTACCGAATATGAGTATCTGACGCAGTTAAAGTCTCCCACGACGTTTCTACTGCGTCGTGACCAGGACGACATCGCACCCTTTGTAGACGACCCTATCCTCGCCAATCTCCCCTCCATACGGTCAGGGCAGGTTTACGGCCTGGGCTCCAACTCGTTTCGAATCGATTATTACAGTGCCCTTGAGATCATCGAGGGTATGCGAGAGAACTTCAGCCCTTGAACCACATAGGCTCTTCCAACTGTCAGCAGCTCAATTGGGGGACACCGCTTGCATACGGAGCAGGCCTTTCCCTTCTCGTACTGCTAAGTACCGCGATCGGTACCCACGATATTGCACCTGCCGTAGTGTGGCAGGCGTTGGTTCACTTTGACCCGACGCAAAGCGACCATCTGCTGATTCGTTACTTGCGTCTGCCGCGTGCACTGCTGGCTATCCTGATCGGTGCGGGACTGGCGGCAGCGGGTGTCATCATGCAGGCACTGACACGCAACCCACTGGCAGACCCCGGCATTTTGGGCGTGAATGCCGGGGCTTCCGTGGCAGTCGCCTCCGGCATCGCGATGCTGGGCATCACCACCCCCCTGGGGCTGCTTATTTTCGGCATGGCAGGTGCCGCCGTGACAGGCCTGCTGATTCTCCTGCTGAGCAGCCTGCGCCTGGGAGGCGATCCGATACGCGTTGTTCTGGCCGGTACAGCGATTTCTGCCGTTTTGCTGGCACTCACCCACATCATTACCCTCAACAGCCAAGAGCAGGTATTCGATCAGTTTCGCCACTGGGCGGTCGGCGCCCTTCAGGGGCGCGGTCATAGCGTGCTGCTACCGCTAGCCATACCTATGCTGATCGGCTTGACGCTCACCCTGCTGCTGAGCCATTCGCTCGACACCCTGGTACTCGGTCGTGAGCTTGGCCGCGCGCTAGGGGTTCATGTTCAGCGTACTTGGTTAACCGCCGGGCTGGTGGTCATTCTACTCACGGGGGGCGCCACTGCTGCTGCGGGGCCGATCGCTTTCATTGGGCTTACCGCCCCCCACCTGGCACGCTTCTTGGTCGGAGCGAGTCATCGGCGACTGCTGCCCCGCGCGATGTTGATCGGCGCCGTACTGATGCTGGCCGCCGACACTCTGGGTCGGCGTATCGCCCACCCCGGAGAAGTCAGCGTGGGTATCATGATCGCGTTAATCGGCGGCCCCTTTCTGGTAGGGCTAGCAAGACGCAGGAGCCTGGCGCAGCTATGAAGGGAATCGCCACGACACGCCGCATATATCGACTGGGTTCGCTCTCCATCGGCATAGCGCCGCGGGTACTACTCATCAACGTGGTGTTGCTATTCATGGTCATCGTACTGGCCGTCAGCCTGCTGATGCTGGGACGTATGTCGCTATCCCCCGCCCAGGTCATTGAAGTGCTAGTGGCCCCCCAGTCGACGGGTATCGAGGGTCGCATCGTGTGGGGCATTCGTCTGCCACGCGTGTTGACCGGCCTCTTTGCCGGTGCTGCGCTGGGTGTCTCCGGTGCCATTTTTCAGTCGATTTCGCGTAATGCTCTTGGCTCACCGGACATTATCGGCTTCACCACAGGCTCAGCGACAGGTGCTATCGCATATATCGTACTGGTGGGGCAGCACACGCTCGGTATTCTGCTGGCGACCGTTGCAAGCGGAACGTTGACCGCGCTAGTGGTGTATCTGCTGGCGCGCCGTCAGGGTCAGGTCGACAGCTATCGCCTGGTACTGATAGGGATTGGCGTTGGCGCCACCCTGAGCGCACTGAACAGTCTTCTACTGGTGAAAGGCAATCTCGACAGCGCCGTGCAGGCCAATGTCTGGCTAGCAGGCTCACTCAATGCACGCCACTGGATCCATGCCCTGCCACCGTTGATAGGCACTCTGACACTGCTGCCAATAGCGCTATACGCAGCGCGTGCATTGAGCATGATCGAAATGGGTGACGATGTATCCCGTCAACTAGGCGTATCGGTCGAACGGACCCGACGGTCAATGATCTTCTGTGGTGTCGTGCTGGCTGCGCTGGCCACCGGTGCCGTCGGCCCGATCGCATTCATTGCCCTGGCCGCCCCGCAACTGATCACGCGACTAACCCGCACCCCTGGCGTTCCCATACTGGGCGCAGCGGTCATGGGGGCAGCTCTGCTGCTATCGGCTGACCTGATAACCCAGTACCTCCCTGGGCAGTTGATCCTGCCGATTGGTCGTATCACCGCCATTGCAGGTGGCATCTACCTGCTCTGGCTCTTGACTCGTCGCCACCCTCGTTAATGCCGTGTGATAGAGAAAACTCACTGATGAACACACCCTTCACTTCACAGACCCTGGCGCCTCACTCCTGGCGTCTGCAGGCCAACAGCATAAGCCTGGCCTACAGCAACACCGTCATCGTGAGCGAGTTGAGTGTCACACTCCCCGATGCGCGCATGACCGTGATCATCGGTCCCAACGGCTGCGGCAAATCTTCCCTACTACGGGCTCTCGCAGGAATCCTGACACCCACCCAGGGGCAGGTTCTGCTCGACGGCAGACCGCTGCAGCGCTACACCACCCGCGAACGCGCCCGGCAGGTGGGGCTTTTACCGCAGGTATCCACCGCTCCCGCCGGTATTACCGTGCTGGATCTGATCTCCCGAGGCCGCTTTCCCCACCAAGGATGGCTCCGCCAGTGGAGCGAAGAGGACGAGTTCGCCGTCACCCACGCCTTGGCACTTACTCGGCTGACGGGTATGGAACATCGCCGAGTCGACGAACTCTCGGGTGGACAGCGCCAGCGCGTCTGGCTGGCTTTGGTGTTGGCGCAGAATCCCTGCATCATGTTGATGGATGAACCGACGACCTATCTCGATATCGCGCACCAGCACGAAGTGCTGGAGCTATGCCTGCAACTCAACCGCAGTCAACGACATACCCTGGTCATGGTGCTGCACGACCTCAATCAGGCAGCCCGCTACGCAGACCATATCATTGCCATGAAGGATGGGAAAATTGCGGCAGCGGGCACGCCTTCTGAAGTGATTCACCCAACAGTGCTGGCTCATGTATTCGATATCGACGCCCACATCATGACCGACCCCATCACCCATACCCCCATGGTCGTTCCCATTCCCACACGACCCTAATAGTCACGACTCATCACCAGGAAATTTACATGTCTCGCGTACCCCCTACCAACAGGCCGTTATGTATCGGTTTATCACTTGCTATAACGTGGCTAACTGGAAACAGCTGGCGTCGAACCGATAGTCTGATCGAAGCGATTCACGATCCGGATTTCTACACAGAGTTTGCCCAAATGGCCGAACAAGCTCACATGGACTTTCTGTTTCGGCCTGATTCCCTGTTCGTCGACCCCGATGTACTGGCACATGCACCCGGCTTCAGTAGCCTCGATCCCACGCTACTGATGGCCGCTCTGGCACAGAAGACGTGCCGTATCGGCCTGGTGACAACGGCTTCCACCACCTTCATTCCGCCTTACCTGCTCGCCCGTCAGCTACAGTCGTTGCACCACATCAGCCATGGACGAGCAGGCTGGAACGTCGTCACCGCCCTAGATGGTCAGCAAAATTTTGGCATCGAGAGCATGCCATCAGCGGACGAGCGCTATGCCCGCGCCGATGAGTGTGTCAACGTTGTCCGCCAGCTGTGGTCAGGCTATCCCGGCTCAGCACTGCTGCATGACCGCCGTCGCGGCCGCTATGCGGATCGCCAGCAGATTGCCACCCTCGACCACCATGGCCACTTTTTCGACATCAAGGGGCCACTGACCCTGCCTTCTCACCCGGCGGGTGATGTCCCCCTCTTTCAAGCCGGTGCCTCCGACACCGGACGCGATTTTGCCGCCCGCATTGCGGATGCCATCTTCGCGGCTACCCCCAGTCTGGCTGCTGCATTGGAATTACGTAAAGACATCCAATCACGAGCCATGCACCATGGCCGTAGTGCATCAGCAGTTCGGGTACTGCCAGGGCTCAGCCTGTTTCTCGGCGATACGCGTGAAGAGGCGCAGGAGCTGTACCAGTCGTCGCTGAGCGAGCATATCGAAAGCCGTCAACACGCGTTTCTACATCAGACGCTGGGCATTGATGTATCTACGTTCGCCCCCGCCCAGCGCATCACTCAGGCGATGCTTCCGCCTCTCGACCACCCTGTAAGGAGCCGTACCCACTCCAACCTGCTGCGCCAACTCGTGGCCCGCGAGTCGCCAACGGTGGCCTCTTTGCTTAAGCGTCCCGAAGCATCTGGTTCGGCCCACTGGCAAGTGGTGGGAACTGTTGAAGACGCGTTGGTGGCTATTGAGCACTGGCATGCTGCAGGTGCTATTGACGGCTTTATTGCTCTACCTGGTGGCAGCATACGTTCACTGGAACTCACCTGTCAGGCACTGGTGCCAGCACTGGCTGAACGAGGGCTGTTTCGCAATGCCTATCGTGGCTCTACGCTGCGTGACCATTTAGGCCTCGCACAAGCAGGAAAGTGATATTCAACAGGCAGAGAAGAGAAAACGTACCAATCAGGCACTAAGATTATGGGAGAGAAATCTACCTCACAAAGGTTATACTAAGGTCTAATAACAGTGACCCATAAGAGACCCTATGCCAATCTCTCTGCCTTTGCGGCGTCTTTGGACTCTCGACAAGTTTGCCTACAGCCTGCGCGTCTTCATTGCCTTCAGCGGCGCCCTCCTGCTGGGCCTGCTCAAGGGTGATATCGCGCTGGTTATCCCTCTGTTCCTGGGCATCATTGCCTGCGCACTGTCTGAAACTGATGACAGCTGGCAGGGGCGGCTGCAGGCTCTGGCCGTCACCCTGGCCTGCTTTGCACTGACCTCCTTCGTGGTTCAGTGGCTGTTTTCCTGGCCCTGGTTATTCGCTTTGTGGCTCGCAATCTCAGCCTTCACACTGATTATGCTGGGTGCCATTGGCCAACGTTACGCCACCATTGCCTCGGGGACGCTGATCCTGTCCATCTATTCGATGATCAATATCGAGCAGCATGGCGGTGTCGACCAGGATGTGACCTCTCAACAGCTGTTACTGATTGCCGGTGCGGCCTGGTATGGGGTGATATCGGTGACCTGGTGCGCGCTGTTTTCCCGCCAACCCGTCAAGCAGAGCATGGCCAGGGTCTACAAGTCGCTTGGTGAGTTTCTGATTTTAAAATCAGCGCTGTTCGAGCCGGTACGCGGAGTGGATGTGCAGGCACGTCGTATCGCGCTTGCGCGCCAGAATGGACATGTGGTTGCAGCGCTCAACCAGGCCAAGGAGATGATTTTTCGGCGCCTTGAGGGACAACGAGGCAGCCGCAAGTTAAATCGCTACCTGCAAATCTACTTCATCGCTCAGGATATCCATGAGCGAGCCAGTTCAACGCATTATCCTTACAGTGCCCTGACCGAAGCCTTTTTTCATCATGATGTGCTGTTTCGCTGCCAGCGTTTACTGGATCAGCAGGGGCGGGCCTGCCGACAGTTGGCCAAGTCACTGCTGCTGAACCGTCCGTTCGACCACCAGCAGAGCGAGGAAGCACTGGTTGACCTGCGTGCCTCCATCGATAACCTGAGTGAGCGGGGCAATCCCCAGTGGAAGCCCTTGATACGCCCTCTGAATGCCCTGGCAGATAACCTCACCACCCTGGAAGCTCAGATCGCCAGCGCCCATAACCCAGATGCCAACGAAGAGGGCCGCGACAGCTCACTGTTTGACAGATCTCCCCAAAGCCTGCTGGAAGCCTGGAAGCGTGTACGCCTCAACCTGACGACCGGATCACCCACCTTTCGTCACGCGGTGCGTCTCGCCATCGCCCTGGTTACCGGTTACGCCATTTTGCAGTGGATCGACCCTCAACAAGGCTTCTGGATATTACTGACCACCTTGTTTGTCTGCAGACCCAATTACGCCACTACACGGCGTTTTCTGGTTCAGCGTATTAGCGGTACAATGCTCGGCCTGCTGGTAGGCTGGGCATCCATCACACTGTTCCCCCAGCCCATCATTCAAAGCATGATTGCCGTCGCGGCGGGCGTTGCATTTTTCGCCAACCGTGAGAAACGCTACGTGGTGGCGACCGCATCGATTACGCTGCTCGTACTGTGCAGTTTCAATCAGGTAGGCGACGGATTTGATCTGATATGGCCACGGCTTTTCGACACCCTGTTAGGCTCACTGATTGCCGGTCTGGCGGTATTCTTTATTCTGCCGGATTGGCGGGGAAGGCGACTGTACCGGGAAGCTGCCAACGTGCTGCAAAACCACTGCCGTTATCTGGAAGAGATCATCCACCAGTACGAAGAAGGCAAACAGGACGATCTGGCGTATCGTCTGGCGCGGCGTAATGCCCATAATGCAGATGCCGCCTTCTCCACTCGCTTAACCAATATGCTGCATGAACCGGAACACTTCACCCGGCAGGATGCCGATAATGGCCTGCGTTTCCTGGTGCTCACCAACACACTGCTAAGCCACTTATCGGCACTCGGTGCGCACCGGCACCAGCTTGCGGCAGATGAGGAGGATGCAGCTCTCGTGCCGGTTGCCAAACGGATGATTGAGATTTTGCAGCATATGGCTGCGCAACTGGAAAAGCGCCAGCCCGTTGAAGACCTACAGGAAGCCGCCATGGCGTTACTGGAAACCCTGGATGAGCAGAGCCTGGATGCTTCCGCCACCCTATACCGACCGATTCTCAGCCAGCTGCGGCTACTGGCTGAACAATTAGCCCCTCTGGGGGAGGCAGCGACACGTTTGGTGAGTAAGTCCGACGCAGCCTCCTCGGAGCCAGTAACCGCATCACGATCTTGACCAGACTTGGTTGTATCAATATCACCCAACACATAAACATAAGGCCGATATTTGTCCAGGCAGCACTGCTTCAAAAGGACATGGCATCCTGCTGTACATCAGTATATTTCGATAGGCGGCATGCCATGATGTATTAATGATCAACATGTTGTATGTGCTCTTCGCCTGAAAACGTTTAATATTAATTATCATTATCGCTTGAGTGAGTCACCATGCCTCTAACCGGTAAAAAGTCGCTCATCTGGGTTGCTATCGCTGCGCTAGCGCTGGCCGTTGTTGGCTACATACTGTGGCAAAGCCTTGCCCCTCAGGGATACGGGTCTGCCATTGCCAGCGGTAACGGGCGCCTGGAGGCCACGGAAATCGATATTGCGACCAAGCAGGCAGGTCGAATCGAGGAAATACTGGTTGAGGAGGGCGAATTCGTCGAAGCAGGCCAGCTCGTGGCGCGTATGAACACCAATACGCTCCAGGCAGAGTTACGCCAGGTGGAGGCAGAGCTGCAACGCAGCCAGAACGCGTTACAAACCGCCCGTGCGAACGTTGCTCAAAGCGAGAGTTATCTAGCGGCTGCCGAAGCGACGGTGCATCAACGCCAGGCAGAACAGAATGCTGCCCGACAGCGTTACGAACGCTCCAACAGCCTGTTGCAGCGTAACGTCATTTCCCACCAGCAAGTGGATGATGACCGGGCTGCCATGCTAAGTGCTCAAGCGGCTGTCTCGGCATCACAGGCGCAAGTCGCCGCCGCACAAGCGCAGGTAGCCGCTTCCCGCTCACAAGTGATCGAATCCGAGTCGGCCATCGCCGCCGCCCAGGCCAATGTGGAGCGCGTTCAAAGCGAAATTGACGATAGCCTACTGCATGCCGACCGGCTGGCCCGGGTACAGTACCGTATTGCCGAGCCGGGAGAAGTACTGGGAGCGGGCGGCAAAGTCATCAATTTGGTGGACCTGACCGACGTTTATATGACGTTTTTCCTACCCACCGCCGAGGCAGGACAAGTGTCGCTGGGTGACGATGTACACCTGATACTTGATGCGCTTCCCAACTATGTTATTCCTGCGCGTGTCAGCTTTGTTTCCAGCGTCGCCCAGTTCACTCCCCGCACTGTTGAAACCAGTAGTGAACGTGAAAAGCTGATGTTTCGTATCCGTGCTCGCATTGATCCTGAGCTGTTGCGTGAGCATATTCAGGCGGTCAAAACCGGGGTACCAGGTACGGCCTACGTAAAGCTTGATGCCACTGTGGAATGGCCTGATGCCCTTCAGGTAAATGTGGCGCCATGAAGAGCATTGCCTCACTTACCGGCATCTCATTGCGGTATGGGCAAACACATGCACTCAAGGCGTTGACGCTGGAAATTCCCGCTCAGTGCATGGTTGGCCTGATTGGCCCGGATGGCGTTGGCAAGTCCAGCCTGATGGCGCTGATAGCGGGCGCCCGAAAACTTCAGCAAGGGGCACTGCAGGTGTTGGGCGGTGATATGGCCAGCACCGAACACCGGCGGCTTACCTGCCCCCGTATCGCCTATATGCCCCAGGGGCTGGGTAAGAATCTTTATCCCACCCTGACGGTGCGTGAAAACCTTGAGTTCTTTGGCCGCTTGTTCGGGCAGGACCAGCAGGAGCGCGAGCGCCGCATACAGGACCTTACCCGTAGTACTGGGCTTGAAGCCTTCACTGAACGCCCTGCAGGTAAGCTCTCGGGCGGTATGAAGCAGAAGCTTGGACTCTGCTGCGCGCTGATTCACGACCCTGACCTGTTGATTCTGGATGAACCCACCACTGGCGTTGACCCTCTCTCACGTAATCAGTTTTGGGAGCTGATTGCACGTATTCGCACTCAGCGCCCCACCATGAGTGTGCTGGTGGCAACTGCCTATATGGACGAGGCTCAAAACTTCGACTGGCTGATTGCCATGGATGCCGGAGCGGTACTGGCCGAAGGCCCTCCCCAACGCCTGCTGGAAAAAACCGCATCGGCGACACTGGAGGAGGCTTTCATCCAGTTGCTGCCACAGGAGAAGCGCCAAGACCATCACGAACTGCACATTCCTCCCCGCACCCCTAGCAGCGATATCGCTATTGAGGCCCATGGTCTCACCAAGCGGTTTGGTAATTTCACTGCCGTTGACCATGTTGACTTCAGGATTGAGCGTGGTGAAATTTTCGGTTTCCTGGGCTCCAACGGTTGTGGCAAATCCACCACCATGAAGATGCTCACCGGGCTGCTTCCCTTTGATGAGGGCGACGCCTTGCTGTTTGGTCAACCCGTCGACCCCAACAATCTGGCTACCCGACGCCGGGTCGGCTATATGTCCCAGGCCTTTTCACTCTACAGCGAGCTGACCGTTCGCCAGAACCTTGATCTCCACGCGCGGCTGTTCCAGCTCCCAGAGAGTCGCTACGCTATCCGCCGCGAACAGCTTTTCTCACGCTTTCAACTGCATGAGGTGGCCGACCAGTTACCCGAACGCTTGCCTTTAGGCATTCGGCAGCGCCTTTCGCTGGCGGTTGCCGTGCTACATGAGCCGGAAATCCTGATCCTTGATGAGCCTACGTCAGGCGTCGACCCCATTGCACGTGACCATTTCTGGCAACTGCTGATTGAAATGTCTCGCCAGCAGGGCGTCACTATTTTTATCTCGACACACTTTATGAATGAGGCGCTGCGCTGTGATCGTATTTCGCTGATGCATGCCGGACAGGTGCTCGACAGCGACACGCCGCAGGCATTGATGGCAAAACGCAGCTTTCAGACCCTGGAAGAGACGTTCATTGCCTACCTGGAGGAGGTTAATGACACTCCTCAACCCGCCAGCGGGAATGAACCACCGCCAACACCCGTCGCGGTTGAGCAGGGCCACGGGGCTGGTGCTCCCCCTCGTTTCAGTCTACGCCGTCTCTTCAGCTATGCCCGGCGTGAGGGCATGGAGCTTCGGCGCGACCCCATCCGAGCCACACTGGCACTGGCTGGCACATTAGTACTCATGTTCATCATCGGCTATGGCATCACCATGGATGTTGAAGAACTATCGTTTGCAGTATTGGATCGGGACCAGACCACCACCAGCCAGCACTACACCCTGAACCTGACAGGGTCACGCTACTTCAGCGAACAGCCACCGCTACAAAGTTACGATGACATGGAGCAACGCCTTCAACGCGGTGCAATATCGCTGGCGGTCGAGATACCGCCCAACTTCGGCCGCGACCTTAAGCGCGGCCACTCTCCCGAAGTGGGCTTCTGGATTGATGGCGCCATGCCTAGCCGTGCCAATACCATTCAGGGTTATGTGCAGGGTATCCACACCACCTATTTGCAGCAGTTGGCCCAGGAGGCCGGTGTAAACAGCACCTCTCTCGCCCCTATCGATATTGCCCTGCGCTATCGCTATAACCCTGATGTGCAGAGCCTTCCGGCCATGGTGCCGGCGGTCATACCACTACTGCTGATGATGATTCCTGCCATGCTGACAGCGCTGGGCGTGGTTCGTGAGAAAGAGTTGGGCTCGATTACCAATTTCTATGTAACCCCGGTAACACGCCTGGAGTTTCTGGCGGGCAAGCAACTGCCCTACGTCGCGATGGGCATGTTCAACTTCTTGCTATTGGTGCTGCTGTCTATTTTCATTTTCGGTGTACCCATCAAGGGGAATCTGCTGCTACTGGCACTGGGAGCGCTGCTCTATGTGCTGTGCGCCACCGGCCTGGGGCTATTGATATCGTCAATTTTCAGCAGTCAGATCGCAGCCATTTTCGGTACGGCGATTGTTACGTTGGTCCCTGCCGTTCAGTTTTCGGGAATGCTGCACCCCATCTCGTCACTTGAAGGGGCATCATGGCTGATCGGGCATCTGTATCCGACTGGTCACTTTCTTATCATCAGCCGGGGAATTTTCTCCAAGGCGTTAGGGTTTTCCGACCTATGGCCCTACTTTGCCGCCCTGTTCGTCACCATCCCAATCGTGGTGGCTCTTAGCCTTGCAGGTCTGAAAAAGCAGGAGCGATAATATGCGAGCCTTGGTCAACATACTGCATTTGGGTTTGAAGGAGCTGCGTACCCTGATTCGTGACCCGGCGATGATGGTGCTGATTGTCTACGCCTTCAGCCTCAGTATTTATTCAAGCTCCACAAGGATTCCAGAAACACCGCACCGGGCTACCATTGCGATTGTCGACGAAGACCGCTCGCCAGCATCACAGCGCATCGTCGATGCCTTCCAGGAGCCCTATTTCCTTCCCCCAACGCTGACCGACGCTGCACAGATGGATCGCGGCATGGACAGGGGACGCTTCACCTTCACCCTTAATATCCCGCCAGATTTCCAGCATGACCTGATTCGTGGCACCCAGACCACCCTGCAGCTTAATGTGGACGCCACTCAGGTCAGCCAGGCATTCACCGGCGCAGGGGCCATTCAGCAAATCATTAACGAGGAAGTCAGCCGTTTTATGGGTAACGACGACGCCTCTTCCCAGCTACCGGTACAAGCCATCGTACGGGCTGTTTTTAATCCTAACCTGACCGAATCATGGTTTGGTGCCGTTAACGAAATTATTAATCAAATCACCATGCTGTCGATCATTCTTACCGGAGCAGCGGTTATCCGCGAACGTGAGCATGGCACCATTGAGCATTTGCTGGTCATGCCGGTAACTCCCTTCGAAATCATGGCCGCCAAAGTATGGTCAATGGGGTTGGTAGTGCTGCTTGCCGCCACCTTATCGCTGTATGGTATTGTCGAAGGGTGGTTGCAGGTGCCGCTTCATGGATCGATAACGCTGTTTCTGTTTGGGGCAGCCCTGCACCTGTTCGCAACCACGTCGATGGGCATCTTTCTGGGGACTATCGCACGCTCAATGCCGCAGTTAGGGCTACTGATTATTCTGATCCTGATTCCCCTGCAAATTCTTTCCGGGGGAATGACACCCCGGGAAAGCATGCCCGACTTTGTACAAAACATCATGTTACTGGCCCCTACCACGCATTTTGTTGAACTCGGTCAACACATTCTCTTCCGAGGCGCGGGATTATGGGTTGTGTGGCCTCAGTTGCTGGCTCTGATGACTATTGGTGGTGTCTTCTTTCTGTTTGCCTTGTCACGCTTGAGAAAGTCGATGTCCTGACACCGATGATGCCAATGCCCAGGAACCGTTATCCCCCCTGGCCATCACGTTAGTATCACTGCTCCCGGTAGCAAGGCCGTAACGGTAAACCGGGACTCACCTTCCGAAATGACAGGAACACAGATGTTCAATACCGTCACAAGGTTATTGCAGTATTTTAAGGCCACTGTTCCCTTCCGTATCGTACCAGCACTCATCTCTACAGCGATTCTGATCGGCCTATGGCTTCTACCCACTCCGGACGGCCTGACGACGGATGCCTGGCGACTGGTGGCTATCTTTGTGACAACGATCGTCGCCATTATTCTTAAAGTCATGCCCATTGGTGTCATGGCGCTGATGTCCATTGTGGTGGTGACCCTGACGCAGGTCACCGCCGACTCTTCTGGTGCAGCGATCAACGATGCCCTGAGCAGTTTTGCCAGTCCATTGATCTGGTTGATCGTGGTGTCGATCCTTATTTCGCGGGGGTTGAAGAAAACCGGGCTTGGTGCTCGCATTGGTTTTATTTTCATTGCCATGCTGGGCCGTAAGACGATTGGAATCGGTTATGGGCTGGCGATCTGCGAGCTGGTACTGGCGCCGTTCACGCCGAGCAATACGGCTCGTGGTGGTGGCATCGTCCACCCGATCATGAAATCGATTGCCAACTCCTTCGACTCTTCACCTGACAAGGGCACACAGGGCAAAGTGGGCACCTATCTGGCGCTGGTCAACTACCACGCCAACCCCATCACCTCTGGCATGTTTCTGACAGCCACCGCTCCCAACCCACTGGTTGTTAACTATGTGGCCCAGGTAACCAACCAGAGCTTCCACTTGTCATGGGGCACCTGGGCACTGTGCATGCTGCTTCCCGGTCTGGTCTGCATCCTGTTGATGCCATTGATCATTTATCTACTCTCCCGCCCTCAAATCACGCAGACCCCTAATGCGGTGGAGCTTGCCAAAACAGAACTGGAAAAAATGGGCAAACTACAGCCCAAGGAAAAGGTGATGATGGGCACCTTTGCTCTGCTACTGGTGTTGTGGGCAGACCTTCCGGCGTTACTACTGGGCGGCTTGTTCGGCGTGGGACCATCGGCTCTTAATTATATGAGCCTAAGCCCTACCGTTGTTGCCACCCTGGGCCTGTTTATTCTGCTGATTACCGGTACGCTCGACTGGGATGATGTGTTGGGCGAGAAAAGTGCCTGGGATACCCTGATCTGGTTTGGTGCTCTGGTCATGCTGGCCGGGCAATTGAACGCGCTGGGCGTGATTGACTGGTTCTCCAGTGGCCTGCAGGGAGCCATCAGTGCCAGCGGCATACACTGGATCATGGCCGCTTCATTACTGGTGCTGGTCTTTGTCATCTCCCACTACTTCTTCGCCAGCACGACAGCCCACATTAGTGCCATGATGCTGGCTTTCCTGGCGGTAGGGGTCAATATCGTGCCGAGTGAGTATGTCATTCCATTCCTGCTGATGATGACCGCAGGCTCCACCATCATGATGACCCTCACCCACTATGCGACCGGCACATCACCGATCATTTTTGGCAGTGGTTATGTCACGCTGGGCAAATGGTGGGGCATCGGCCTGATCATGTGCTTTTTCGAGCTGTTCATTTTTGCCACCATTGGCCTGCTATGGTGGAAGCTGCTCGGTTTCTGGTAGCACTAAACCTGCCCATAGCGGCCCGCCGCCTCTCCTAGCCAGCGCCGTATCAGTATGGCGCTGGCTGCTGGCATGGTTTGCATTTCCGCTGCCAGCAGCGTAACGCGCTCAATCAGATCACCATCGCGCTCCAGGTCGGCGATCTTCATCTGCGCCAATCCTGTCTGGCGGGTTCCCAATACTTCACCCGGCCCGCGGATTTCCAGATCCTTTTCGGCAATGCGAAAGCCATCGGTGGTTTCACGCATCACACTTAGTCGCTGCCGGGAACTTCTGGAAAGCGGTGGATGGTACAGCAGGACACAAAAGCTTTCCGTGCTACCACGCCCGACCCGGCCACGTAACTGGTGTAGCTGGGAAAGCCCCAGACGCTCGGGGTTTTCGATAATCATCAGGCTGGCATTCGGCACATCCACACCCACTTCAATGACCGTGGTAGCCACGAGCAGATCGAGTTCCCCCTCCTTAAACGCTGCCATCACCTCAGCTTTTTCACTGGCTTTCATGCGTCCGTGTACCAGCCCGATATTCAGCTCGGGTAGTGCTTGCGTCAGTTCATCCCGCGTCACTTCCGCTGCCTGGCACTGTAAGGCTTCGGACTCTTCAATCAAGGTACATACCCAATAAGCCTGCCGGCCATCACTACAGGCACGGCGAATACGCTCAACCACTTCTGGGCGGCGCGCGTCTGAAACCACCACGGTTTTTACCGGAGTACGCCCTGGCGGCAATTCATCAATGATTGAGATATCCAAATCCGCGTAGGCGCTCATAGCCAGCGTGCGGGGAATCGGGGTTGCGGTCATGATCAGTTGGTGAGGGGTTAAACCACCGGCTTCACCTTTCTCGCGCAGTGCCAGGCGCTGATGAACACCGAAGCGGTGCTGCTCATCAATAATGGCCAACCCCAGGCACTGAAAATGCACATCGTCTTGAAAAAGCGCATGGGTGCCCACCACCATACGCGCCCGGCCATCGGCAATCGCGGCTTTGGTATCCAGCCGGGCTTTGCCTTTTAGCTTACCCGCCAGCCATGCCACCTCAATCCCCAGGGGTTCGAACCATGCTTTAAACGAGCGGTAGTGCTGCTCAGCGAGAATTTCTGTAGGGGCCATCATCGCCGCCTGGCAATTGCCTGCCAACGCTGACAGCGCGGCCATGGCAGCCACCACAGTCTTGCCTGAGCCAACATCTCCCTGTACCAGCCGCAGCATCGGTACCTGCCGGGCAAGATCCAGGGTGATCTCTTCCAGTACCCGGCGCTGGGCACCGGTCAATGCAAACGGCAGTTGGGCTAAAAAGCGGGTTTGCAGGCTGCGCCCTGAGGGAAGTTCTGGCGCGCCATCCGCCTGGATACGCAAGCGCACTGCCCGTAAACTGAGTTGATGGGCCAGTAGTTCTTCCAGGGCCAACCGGCGAGTGGCTGGATGCTGGCCTTGGGTAAGCTGCTCTAAATCCACATCTGGTGGCGGCTGGTGCAAAAGATGCAGACTGGCATGCAGGCCCGGCAGGCGAAACCGTTGGCGCAGCCCATCGGGAATCACTTCAGGCAGTGCTTCGGGGGTGCGCTCCAGCATACCAAGCGCCTGCTGAGTCAGCGCGCGCAGCCGGGTTTGATGCAATCCTTCAGTAGTGGGGTAAATTGGCGTGTAGTACTCCTCTACCGGGGTTTCGCTGCCTCCGCTCAGCCGGTACTCCGGGTGATAAATCTCCAGGCCCGTTGCCCCTGCCCTGGCCTCACCGAAAGCACGTACGGTCACACCAGGGCGCAACTGCTGTTGCTGGGCAGGCGAAAAATGGAAAAACCGCAGGCTTAAAATACCGCTTCCATCACGCAGTCTCACCAGCAGGCTGCGCCGACGTCCCTTCACCACATCACTGGCGGTCACTTCACCTTCAATCACGGCTTCATACCCTGCCCGCAACTGCCCAATGGGCGTTAACCGGGTACGGTCCTGGTAGCGCAGCGGCAGATGAAACAGCAGGTCACTGACGCGCTCAACCCCCAGCCGAGCCAGCTTAATAGCTAATGCTTCGCCTACGCCCTTGAGCGCTGTCACCGGTGAAGATAGGTCGCTCATGGGGTCACGCTGGCCGTGTGAACAGGCTGTCGGCACTTGCTGATCGCCATAGACAAGGCATCAATGGCTTTGGGCCGCGGAAAGCTTGCCCGCCACGCAATCGCGACGGTACGGGAGGGTGCGGGATCAACAAAGGGGCGGCTCACCAGCATCAGGTTTTCATATTGATCGGTACCTAACGCTGACTGTGGCAGCACGGTAATCCCCAGCTTTGAAGCTACCATATGGCGGATAGTTTCCAGCGAGCCGCCTTCCGCAATCAAGGTGTTGTTGGGGCTGTTCAGCTTTTGAGTAATTGCCGGGCAGGCTTCTAAAATCTGGTCGCGGAAGCAGTGCCCTTCGCCCAGCAGCAGTAGCCGCTCTTCCAGAAGGTCCTCTTTGTTGATCGCCTCACGCTCTACCCAGCGATGGCAGGCAGGCATTAATACCTCGAAGTGTTCATCATAAATCGGCTTGGTAACCACATCCGTTTCAGTGAACGGTAGCGCCACAATAATCACATCCAGCTCGCCACTACGCAGCTTGGTGCGTAGTGTGCCGGTCATTCCCTCTTCGATATAGAGCGGCATTTGGGGCGCAGCATTGGCCAGCGCAGGAATTAAATGTGGAAACAGATAGGGCCCAATAGTGTAAATTGCCCCTATACGCAGTGGGTTCTCCAACTGATCTTTGCCTGCACTGGCCATTTCATAAATCAGGCTGCTCTGCTCCAGCACCCGTTGCGCCTGGGCAATAATTTTCTCCCCCAGCGGTGTTACCTGCACGGTTGATTTGGAGCGCTCGAAGAGCGGTATCTCCAGCTCCTCTTCAAGTTTCTTGACCGCCACAGAGAGCGTTGGCTGAGAAACATGGCAGCGCTCTGCTGCGCGTCCAAAGTGGCGCTCTTGGGCAAGGGTTACGATGTAGCGAAGTTCTGTTAAAGTCATAACGGTGCCGGCTGGCATCCTCTCGTAGTTGCTCGTATCTAATAATGGTGACAATTAACGGGATGGAAGGGACAAGCAAGCTCTATAGACGATGTCACATCTCATAGAGACTTTGTATCTGATAGGGAATATTTATCAAGAGGAGTGAGCAAGGTGAAGCTAACGGTACTGATTATCGGCTGTGGAGACATTGGCATTACCCTGGGTCGCGAACTACTCAGCGAGGGGCATCGCGTTATTGGGATACGCCGCCAGGCTGATGCCTTACAGGGTAGCGGTATTGAGCCGCTTGCGCTTGACCTCAATGACCTTGAGGGCGCTGATGCCTCTGCACTACCTCAAGTCGACTACGTTATTTACACCGTCAGCGCTGACCGGTTCGAGGAGAGCGCCTATCAAAGCGCTTATCCCGATGGCCTAAAACGCGTATTGAGCGTGCTGGAGCAGCATGAAACACCACCCCGCCGCATTTTCTTTGTTTCGTCGACCAGCGTCTACGGCCAACAGGAAGGCGAAGCGGTTAGTGAAGAGAGCCCTACTGATTCAACCAGCTTCTCTGGCAACTTAATGTATGAAGCGGAGCAGGCGCTACTTAACCACCCACTTCCAGGTACCGTTGTGCGCTTTTCCGGCATTTACGGCCCAGGCCGCGACCGCTTGATACATCAGGTGGCGGAAGGCCGCATTGCCGCCGTGACGCCGGTTATCTACTCCAACCGTATTCACCGGGACGACTGCTCAGGGATTCTGGCACATTTGATCCACTGCCAGGAGAGTGGCAAGCCCCTTGCCGACCTGTATCTGGGCAGCGACTGTGAACCCGTCACCCTGCACAATGTAATGTCGTGGCTCGCCAAACAGCTCAAAGTGGAGTCGACGGAAACCATGCAGTCCCCCCTGCGCCGTCGGGCCAGCAAGCGCTGCGACAACAGCCGTATTCGCGAAACAGGCTATACGTTCCGTTACCCCACTTATAAAGAAGGCTACGCCCAGGTACTAAAAGAGGGTGGCTTTTTAAAACTGCAAAAAGCCTGAACCCCCTGGTATAAGCTGAGCAAGAGCGAGCCAGTGGTTCGCTCTTTTTTTATGCACGACAGTGTATCAGCCAAGCTTAATCGCCAATCACCATGACCGCTTCCGCTTCCACCTGACTACCCTTTGGCAGTGCCTTTACGCCAACGGCGGCACGGGCGGGGAACGGTGATGAAAAGAACTCTTCCATTACCTTGTTAACGATTGCAAAGTTATCCAGATCAACCAAGTAAAGGTTCAGCTTAACGATATCACCAAGCGAACCGGCCGCTTCTTCGCAGACAGCTTGCAGGTTAGTGAATACCTGGCGCGCTTGAGCCTCAAAGTCATCAGAGACAATTTCCATGGTCTCTGGGTTCAGTGGAATCTGGCCCGAGAGATACACGGTATTGCCCGCTTTAATGGCTTGGGAATAGGGGCCGATGGCGGCGGGCGCTTTATCAGTATTGATAACGGCTTTATTGCTCATGGGTTCTCATACTCCTTAATGGTTGAATAGTGATTATTTTTGCCCCATAGCTATCGCTGCCAGCCGTTAGCCAGCAACGGGTACCGGAGCTATTAATTTGCCATTCGGGTTATCTTGCCAACGTTGGGCAGGTTGCGGATACGCTTAATAATGCGGGCAAGGTGTACGCGGCCTTTCACCGACAGGGTTAAGTTAACGGTGGAAAGATGTGCATCACGCTCTTCAATGCCGATACGTTCGATATTGGCATCGGCATCCGTTACCAGCCCGGCCAATTCAGCGACCAATCCGCGGCGGCTTTCAATTTCAATGCGCAGCGCAACGGGGAAGTCTTCGTCGATGGTTTCAGACCATTCGAGGGCAAACAGCTTGTCGGGGTCGTTTTTACGCTCAATAAGATTTTTGCACTCGCTACGGTGCACCACCATCCCTTTACCTACCGAAAGATGGCCCACTACCGGATCACCGGGCAACGGGTGACAGCAGCGGGCAAAGTTAAGCACCATCCCTTCACTGCCGCTAATCAGTACAGCTTTCTCACCACCTGGCCCGGAGGTCTGATCAAAACTGCCGCCATGGGCGACATCCACCAGGCGACGCGCCACTACATGCGCCATGCGGTTACCCAGCCCCAGCGCCTCTAGCAACGAGTCCAGCGAGGAGACATCCAGCTCTTTAAAAGCCTGGGTGAACACGCTTTCGTCCAGCTCTTCCAGGCTGGTTTCAAAAGGCGTAAGCGCCTTATTCAAGAGCCTGCGCCCCAGCATGATGGCTTCCGCCTGCTGTTGGTGCTTGAGGGCATGGCGAATCGCTGAGCGTGCCTTGGCCGTAGTCACAAAGTTAAGCCATGCCAAATTGGGCCGCGCACCAGGGGCAGTGATAATTTCCAGGGTTTGACCGCTTTCCAAGCGAGTGGAGAGCGGCGCCAGATGGCGATCAATACGGCAGGCAATACAGTTATTACCTATATCAGTATGCACGCTATAGGCAAAGTCAATCACTGTGGCGCCCTGGGGCAGCTCCATAATGTCGCCTTTGGGGGTGAACACATAGATATCATCGGGAAACAGGTCATTTTTAACGTGTTCAATAAACTCCAGCGAATCCCCTGCGTGACGCTGCATTTCCAGCAACCCCTTCACCCAGGCACGGGCACGGGCATGGCTACCTTCGGCAATGGGATGGGTAGTCTGCCCGGCTTTATAGAGCCAGTGGGCGGCAATACCATTGTTCGCCATGGCTTCCATTTCGCGGGTACGGATCTGCACTTCAATCGGCATACCCCGTTGACCAAACAGCGTAGTGTGCAGGCTTTGGTAGCCGTTCGCCTTGGGAATCGCAATATAATCTTTGAACCGCCCCGGCACTGGCTTATAGAGGTTATGCACCACGCCTAAAATACGGTAACAGCTGGCGACATCTTCGGTGATAATGCGGAAACCAAACACATCCATGATTTCCGCAAACGGTTTGCGCTGGTCACGCATTTTTTTATAGATCGACAACAAATGCTTCTGGCGACCAATCACCGTTCCCTGTAACGCCTCGTCATCCAGGCTCTGCTGGAGCGACGACTGAATTTCCCGCATGGCACTACGACGGTTGCCCCGGGCACTGGCCACAGCGCGCTTAATGCGCTCTGAGCGCATGGGGTGAATCGCCTGGAACGACAGGTCTTCAAGTTCAATCCGGATGGTATTGATACCCAGCCGTCCGGCAATACGCGCGTAAATCTCCAGAGTTTCACGGGCAATGCGGCGCTTTTTATCCGGCCGCAGCGCGCCCAGTGTGCGCATGTTATGCAGTCGATCCGCCAGCTTGACGATGATAACGCGAATATCCCGCGACATCGCCAACACCATCTTTTGGAAATTTTCCGCCTGGGCGACAGCTTTATCTTCAAAGGTAATCTGGGTCAGTTTGGAAACCCCATCAACCAGTTCAGCGACGGGCTTGCCAAATTGCGCTGCCAGGGCCTTTTTCGAAACACCGGTATCTTCAATAACATCGTGCAACATGGCGGCCATCAGGCTCTGATGGTCCATGTGCATGTTGGCAAGAATATTGGCAACCGCCAGCGGATGGGTAACGTAAGGCTCACCAGAGCGGCGGCGCTGACCATCGTGGGCCTGCTCGGCGTAGTAGAAGGCGCGCTTGACCTGCTGGATCTCGTCCGGGGGTAAATAGCCGCCGAGTCGATCGGCCAGGTCATCAATGGTGAACATTTACCGCGCCCCTGATCGGTTCTTAACCTTAGTCGTCGATGTGAGTGCTAGGCGTCATCGCTGGGCGAGCACGCACCGGGGCTTCAACCGGCTCATCCAGTACCGTGTGATCCACCAGGCCTGCCGCAATTTCACGCAGCGCCATTACCGTGGGCTTGTCGTTTTCCCAGGGCAGTTGAGCTTCGCGGGAGCCGCGGGCCAGCTGGCGGGCACGCTGGGTGGAAATCATCACCAGCTTAAAGCGGTTTTCAACATTTTCCAGACAATCTTCAACGGTTACGCGAGCCATGAGGGCCTTCCTGTAATGACGACGCTGGGCTGGCGTTGTAAAAAAACGCCGCCAGCCCAGCGAAAAAAAGAGTAGCGATAGAACCTGATAGATTACTCGACGCCAGGCGCCTGTGACAAGAGCGCATCGAGCAGTGGCGCGTGGCGCGCCTGCATGGCTGCCCGTGTTAGACGACGGCTGATCACCAGCGACTGGAGCTCTTGCAGCGCGGTAGTGAAGTCATCGTTGATCACCAGATAGTCATATTCATTAAAATGAGACATCTCGCTAACCGCATCGCGCATACGCCGGGCAATAACGGCATGCTCATCGGTGCCACGGCTTGAGAGACGGCGTTCAAGCTCACTGCGTGAGGGTGGCAGAATAAAAATCGACACCGCCGAAGGCATTTTCTCCCGCACCTGCTGGGCACCCTGCCAGTCAATCTCTAAAATTACATCCTGCCCTGCATCCAGCAACGTTTGTACCGCCTGGCACGATGTTCCATAGTAATTATCAAAGACCCTGGCATACTCAAAAAGCTCACCACGCTCAATCATCGCTTTAAAGTCGGGCACTTGAATGAAATGGTAGTTCACTCCGTCCACTTCGCCTTCACGCTGCACGCGCGTAGTGTGCGACACCGATACTTGAATGCCATCCAGGCTTTCGATCAGTTCGCGGACCAAACTGGTTTTACCAGCACCCGACGGGGCAGAAATAATAAAAAGCGTACCCTGGGACATGAAGCATTTCCCTAGTTGGCGAAGATGAGTCAGGCAATTGCCGAGCATAATAATTGGTGCGCAGTATCGCATACCCATGGCGTAGACTGTAGGGTTTCGCGCAGGGTGATAAGGAAAGAGTGATAAGGAGATCAGCATGCGCAGCACCATCGTTATTTTATGCGTCATTGCATTAGGTGTCGCATTACAAAAGGGCCTGATTGAAATTCCCCGCCACTGGGCTCCCTGGGCACCACTCTATATTGACGACCCCATTACCCCTGTCACTCAAATAAAGCTAAAACGATTATCCAGTGACCGGGAGGCCTGCCTGGCTGCTCTGGACACCGTACCGGATGGCGAGCTTAGCTATATCCCCATGGCAGATTACTCACCCACCGCCAACTGCCCGCTTACCAATATTGTGCGTATGCAATCCAGTAGCGTCCGTTTTAACCAAAGCTTTGTAGCCACCTGCCCCCTGGCACTGGCATGGGTCATGTATGAACGCCATGCTCTCCAACCCGCCGCCCAGGAGATAATGGGTAGCCAGATTGCCCAGGTAAACCATGTAGGCAGCTTCGCCTGCCGGAATGTGTATGGTCGCGAATCAGGCAGGCGCAGCGAACATGCTACTGCCGAAGCACTGGATGTTGTGGGTTTCCAGTTTGCGAATGGTCAGCACACTACAGTGATCAATCACTGGGATGACGGGGGAGCGATGGGAGATTTTTTACGGGCTGCCCGGGACGGAGCCTGCGATACATTTGGCAATGTACTGGGGCCAGACTATAACGCCGCGCATGCCGATCATTTCCATATGGGCATGCGAGGCTTCAGGCTGTGCCGGTAAAGCATCTGGCCGTTAATCCAGACGAATATCGTCTTCATCGGTGGCAGCACCAGTGGCAGCGCCAACTCCACCGCCAATAACCGCCCCCCGGGTAACACTGCCGCCGGTAACCGCGGCAGCACCTGCCCCCACTGCGGCTCCCACGCCCGCACCACTGGCAGCACGTTCGCCAGTGGTAGAGCCACAGCCAGCCAGAACCAGGGTAAGTGCAGCAATAGCACTTAGCGATAATACGCGTGAGAACTTAATTACCTGGGTATGCATAGGGTCATCTCCTTATGAGTTGCACCTATACACCCTAGGAATGTTTGGCGGTTATTGCCACTTTTCATAACCTAATTCATTAATAAGAAAAGCCTTTTATTAATGCATTAATGCGGTTGGGCAACCTGATAGGTGCGTTTTTCCAGCCAACACCCACCAGCAAAAATCAGCAAGCCCAAGCATGCTAAACCAGCTCCTACTAACCCTGTGCTTGACCAGCTAAAACCTGCGCTGATGGTTATCCCAGCAAGCCATGCCCCTAATGCGTTAGCCCCATTAAAGGCGGCGTGGTTGAGCGAGGCCGCCATAGTTTGGGCATCCTCTGCCACATCCATCAAGCGGGTTTGTAGTGAAGGGGCCAGCGCCATGCTGGTTCCTACCAAACCGACGAACAAAAGCCCTGTCCACACGTTATTAGCCGCGAAGTAAAATAGTCCCTGAACGACACCACACCAGAGCAGGATGGCCGGAATCGCCCGCATGAGGTTTTTATCCGCCATGCGGCCACCGATTAAATTGCCTGCGATTGAGCCAAGGCCAAAAATCACCAGTACAAGTGGCCCTAGTGACTCGCTCATCCCCGCCTGCTGAGTCAGTGTCGGCATCACATAGCTGAAAATAGCGAACATGCCACCGCAACCAATACAGGCAAGAGCCAGTGCCACTAAAACGCGCTGTTTCAACAACGCAGACAGCTCACTCAGGGGGCTCGCAAAGGCATCCAAAGGCTGAACAGGTACAAACAGCCGGATCAATACGGCGGTTAACAGGGCAATAACGCCTACGCCGGCGAACGCGATTTGCCAGCCAAACAAATTGCCGGCCCAGGTACCTAGTGGCGCTCCGATTAAAATCGCCACCGTTAACCCCAGCATTACTCTGGAAATGGCGCGCGCACGCTGGTCCACCGGTACTGCTCCCGCCGCCACCAGTGCCGCAATGCCAAAATAGGCGCCGTGGGGCAAACCTGCGAGAAAGCGCAGCCCCACAAATGACCAGAAACCAGGGGCCATGGCGCTGGCAATGTTACCCACTGCAAATACCAGCATGAGTACAATCAAGAGCAACCGCCTGGGCGCCCTGGCAGCCAACGCTGAAATCAATGGCGCACCCACCACCACGCCCAGTGCGTAGCTGCTGATCGCATAACCCACTTGAGGCACGGTAACGGCTAAATCACCCGCGACGCGGTTCATCAACCCCATGATGACGAACTCGCTGGTACCAATACCAAAGCCACCCAGCGCCAACACGAATTCGGCCAGGCGCGGGTTACGCGCCAGCCCTTGTGGTGACGATGCTGTCGAATCCTGCATACTTATCTCCTTGTGATACCGCTCTGCTGGTATCTCGATTAGCGCTAAATGATCGCAGGATTCGACGAAAGTATAAATACGCAGCATTTAAAAAAGTTAGCAGGCGAATATAACTGGCAGCGCCAAATGAGGAACCCTGACACTGTTCAAGCGTTCTTACCGAACCTATGAACAATACTTGTGCCTAAGAAAGCTAACGTAATATACGGTTCCCTTAAAAGAGGGCTCACTTAACAGCGCGAGGACGCCATGACGCCAACTACTATCGAGCAGGCCATGCAGGCGCTCGCCGAGGCGGATGCGGATATTGCCCGCGCCTACCCGCTAGTGGGCGCCCCCAGCCCGCGCCAGCGTGATCATGGTTTTGCTACGTTTTTCGGCACCATCATAAGCCAGCAGATCTCCACCGAGGCTGCCCGCGCGATCATGGGTCGTGTAAACACCCTGCTGCCGGAACTGCACGCCAAGGCAGTGATGGAGGTGGAGAGCCAGGCCCTGCGTGATGCAGGCCTCTCCTGGCGTAAGATCGAGTATGCAAAAGGGCTCGCGGAAGCGGAGCTAGCAGGTACCTTTAGCGCCGATGGCTTAGCCCATTTAAGCGATGATGACGCCATTGCCGCGATTACTGAGCTGCGGGGTTTTGGCCGCTGGAGCGCAGAAATTTATCTGATGTTCTCGCTTCAGCGCCCGGATATCTTTCCCGCCGACGACCTCGCCCTGCGGGTTGCCCTGGGCCGCTTAAAAGGTATGGAAGACAAGCCTACGCCCAAGCAGGCGCGCCAGTTGGTGGAGCATTGGTCTCCCTGGCGCAGCGTGGGTTCGTTGTTTCTGTGGCACTACTACCGGGGCGAGCCGTTATAAAGGGAGAAACCCGCTATAATCGCTGCCTTAACATGCTTACGGTAATAAGAATAATGGTGCTATGAATTTAAAAGCATTACGCCTGTTTAGGCTGACCGTATTACACGGCTCACTCTCAGCTGCGGCTCAATCCGTCAGCTTGAGCCAGCCCGCCGCCAGTCGCCTGATATCCGCACTGGAAGGGGAGCTGAAGCTTACGCTATTTGTACGCAATCACCAAAAGCTGTCATTAACCCAGGAGGGGGAACGCTTCTACCGGGAAGCCGAGCATATTCTCAATGGCGTTGAGGAGATCCCCTCTATTGCCAGTGAGATTCGCCAACGCAGTGTGGAGGCGCTGCGCATCATTACCTCTGCCCCACTGGGTGCCACCCTGTTGCCTTCGGTTGTCGGGCGGCTGCGAGCATCCTGCCAGGAGCTTAACTGTAAGATTGATATCGGCAGCCGGTTCGATGTCGAACGCCTTGTTGGCTCGCGCCGATATAACTTGGGGCTACTCTCGCTACCGGTTGAGAATGCGATTGTCGATTTATCGGTCACTCCTACCCTCAAGGCTCGCACCCAGGTGCTGCTACCTGTCGACCACCCACTAGCCAAGCAAACATACATTCCGATTGAGGCACTGGCGGAGATGCCCTTCGTTACCCTCAGACCGAAACAGATATGGCGACAACGTCTGGACCGCCTGTTCGAAACCATCGGCCAGAGGCCCAGAATCGCGCTGGAGGTAGGCTCGACCCAACTGGTGCCAAGCTTTGTGGAAGCAGGCTTTGGCTTGGGCTTGCTGGATAGAGCGTGCTGTGGCTCCAACCTTAATGGCAAAACCGTTATGCGCCCGCTATCCCCCGCAAGTGAACTTACCTATGCCTGTATTCTGCCCCCGGCCGGGCAGCGCCCTATTGCGCAACGCTTTATCGAAGCACTGCGTCAGGACCTTGAGGAGAAGTGTGAGCAGGAGCGTGAATTCGCTGACAATATCCACGTTCTGCCCCCGCCCGAACACTTTGTATAACGGTTCCAAATTGTCTCGAGCTGGAGGGTGTCAGTTATTCGGGGCCGTCTCGGGTGTCGTCACATCAAAGGCTCCTGTGCGCTCGAAGGCATCAAACTGCGCAGCGGCGAAGGAAGCAACTTTGGCGTTGTCATGACCAGCCTCCGGTACGGTCTGGAAGACCCAGTTAAAGTCCAGGTCAAAGCGGGTCGCTTGCTGCTCGGCAGTTTTGTAATAGCCCCACGCACGTTCAACACGATGATCTCCCTGTGCCATCGCTTGGTAACTACGGCGCAGAAAACGGTGCCACGGATCATTATCCTCATCGCCCACCGTCACCAGCAGGTTGTGCGCAAACAGCTGGCGTTGCTCATCCTGACCCAATTCGACCGGGGAATTCGCCAACCCATAAGGCCACTCATTGTCGGTGTCGGGTAGCGTCCACCAGCCGGCTGCCGAGCAGATCGTTGCCTGAGCATTGCTTTCGGGCACAAACGTCATCATGCGGTGAACAAACTGGCAGCCCGCGCTATGGCCAAACAGATAGTAACTCTCCCGCTCAGTCTGCCCACCCTCCTGGAGATCGCTGTAGAGGGCATCGATAACGCTAAACGACCACTCCTCGGGCGGGTTTACTTCGCCATCCTCGGTGGTCAGGTTCCCCAGGTTATAGCCTGCCACGCCGGGATAGTCTTGCGGAGAAAAGCGCGGCACCACAATAGTGAAATTGTACTGGTCTGCGGCCTCCACCCAGGCATCACGGTACTCATCGGCATTGCGCCGTATCCCGGTTAACACGAACACGGTAGGCGTTTGGGCGTCAGCCCCTTCGGGGACGTAGTGGTACACATCGATGTGTCGCTCTGTATCCCGCAGCGTAAAGGTAGTCATACCACTTCCCGTGGCAAGCACCTCGCCTGCCATAGCACCTGTTGCCACGCCAATGCCACCCAGCAGCAGCCATGCTGGCCACGGGTTTGCCCTTGCGATCCGGTTTGCTTTGGCCGGGCTTTTTAAGCTCACCGAGTTATTAGCTATTGTTGTTATCATGCGGTTTCCTCATTGAGTGTGCTCCTCAAGCGCTTGGCACTGGCCTGCGCCGACGCCGCTAACTGCAAGGCAATCTGACGGCTTTGGCCGGTGTAGTGAAGCGGATTAAGCGCGGCTTCCAATGCCTGCCGCTCGCTGTAATGACGGCGTACGGTGTCATGCTCGAACAGGGTAGTGGCGAAGGAGTTACCGGTGTCTTGGCTGCGGGTAATCGCCTCATGGACAAGGTCGTGGGCCCGCTGGCGCCCAATGGACCTGGCCAGTTCCAGCATCACCTGCTCCGACATCAACGGCGCGGCATTGGCCATTAACGTTTCCTGCATACGGGCAGGGTTGGGTAGCAGCCGTTCAAGCAGGGTTTGCTGGCTAACTGCCAACTGATACGCCAAAGCCCCCGCCTTATCCAGCAGCGTATAGAGGCGGAAATTGCAGGCGGCATCTCCTTCATGGGAGGGAAGCGCGGTTTCCAGCGCTGGCGCGGCCAAACTTCTTAGCTCCCCCGCTTGGGCGAGCAAATTGACAGCATATTTAGGGTTGAACTTGTGTGGCATAGTACTGCTGCCCACAACACCTTCATCCTGGTCTTCTGAGACCTCTTCGAACTCATTGGCCATTAAGGTATACAGCTCTTGCCCCATGCGTTCACAGCCCGCAGCAAACAGCGCCAATACCCCGATATACTCGACCAGCCCATCAACCGCCGCGCGGGAATGCACCCGGGAGACGCCCAACCCTAGGCGGCCAGCCATCGCCTGCGCCAACGACTGGCCCTGTTCGCCATAGCTGTGCATGGCACCACTTGCCCCGCCGAAAGTGAGCACAAAGGCCCGCTTTTCGGCTAACTCAAGTCGCTGGATATTGCGTTCCAGCTCCTCTATCCAGCCCGCGACCTTGTAGCCAAACGTGATGGGAAGCGCATGACGACGATTGGTTCTCGCCACACAGGGCCAATCAGCTCCCTTTTCGGCCAATGCGGCCAGTAGCTCTAGCTGATTGGCCAGCCGCCCTTTAAGCCAGCGATGGGCACACTGCAACTGCAGTACTTTTCCGGTCAGAATGATGTTCTGAGTGGTCGCACCAAGATGCACATAGCCGCCGGCATCACCATCACAACGCTCTGCCAGTGCCCTCACCAGAGACA
This sequence comes from Vreelandella olivaria, assembly GCF_023507745.1. GTDB lineage: Bacteria > Pseudomonadota > Gammaproteobacteria > Pseudomonadales > Halomonadaceae > Vreelandella > Vreelandella olivaria_A. Next base: position 100,471 of record NZ_JALPZO010000066.1, read on the forward strand.
TCACCGGCGACATGGTGCGTTCAATATCCGCCGCCAGCGCGTCAACATCCAACTGCTCTAGCATGGCACAACGGGCGATCTCGTCAGCGGCCTGCTGGGGAATCATCTCAAGTTCCGCCTGAGTCAGCGCCAGGGCACGCTCCACTTCCAGCCACGATTGCCAAGTGGCCTCGCGGGAGAACAGTGAATCGGCAGAATCAGGCAGTGTTTCACACGCCATGAAGGTTTCCTTGGTCGGCATCATGGGTTACTCAAGTCCAATAAACAATGCGGTATAGATAAACAGCATCACCAACGCGCCAATCAATGGGATGGCTGTACGCTTGACGATATCGATAGGGGAACAGCCAGCCGCTTCACTGACCGCAATAATCACACCCGAGACGGGAGACAGCGCACGCGCCAGCCCTGCTGTGAATTGCAGCGGCAGTAGAATCGCAACAGGCCCCGCCAATGACGTTGCCGTGACGCTAGGCGCAAGCCCGGCAAAAGAGAAGAACGCGGCATTACCCGAACCGGTAAGAATGGTCGTTACCGCTACCAGCAAACAGGTAATCAGTATCATGCCGAACAGCCCAAAGCCAACGTTCTGAGCGGAGCCGATCATAAAATCAATCGCACCAATTGCTGTTAACCCCGCCGCGAAAAACTCCGCGCAGATAATCAGCGAGATGATGGAGGTAAACATTTGCCCCATGCCCTGAAAGAAGGTCATAAAGCCTTTAAATACCGCCTGGAGCTCGTGCCGCTTACGAAACATCTCGCAGAATAGCCCCAGTACCGCCCCGATGATCATCGCTGTCACGACGCCAAGCTCTATCTGATGAATCAGCAGTTGGCTGAAGATCAGGATCATGCTGAGAGGCAAAATCGGCAACAGGGCGTAGAAGGCGGGAATATGCGCTTTTTGATCAGTAGTGCCTGAGTCCTCTACCACCCCGAATGAAGCATTTTGCTCGGGAACATGCCCACTACGACGATCGAAGTACTTGGCGCTAAAGTAAGTGAGAATGCAGATTACCGGCACAATAAACAGGGCGGCGGGTACCTGATACTGGGCGAAGTAGATCGCCACATCCATATCGGCGGTATAAGCCGCCAGATTGGCAGTACCTGAAGCAGGCCCCAGATCCAATACCGACGTGGTACCAATCATGGCCGCAGCAGCGGCTTTACTGACACCCAGCCTGACCAGGGTGGGATAAAGCGTGACCAGGAGCAGCATGGCCAGCCCGGCTGCACTGGGTATAAAAATATTCAGCACCTGCCCCACGGCATAGCCCAATGCCAGCACCACATAGGGTGCCTGCATTCTCAGCAATGGCCGAGTGCCGATATTGACCATCGCCTGAGTCGCGCCAATGTGATCCATATATTTGGCAAACCCACCGGCCGCCATAATGATCAACCCAAGCCCAGCCAGGCGATAGGACATGATCTGATGGATGAACTCGAAGATATCGAAGCCTGACCACCCACTGGATTCGATACCTTCAAACAGCACCGACTGCGCCGGAAAAAAGGCAGCCGTTAGCGCAAACAGCGCTAGCCCCGCCAGCAGCAGCACCGTTTGCGGCTGGTATTTCTTGATGATCAAGGTACCGGCTGAGGCGGTTACCGTGATGGCAAGGAGGAACGCAATCATTTTCACTTCCCGTGATTTTATTGGTGTCATCACGGTAGGGAGGAGTGACTGCGCTTGGCTATTGCAATTTTGCTATGTGCCCATCACATTGCTGCATATTCCTCTATGTGCATGATTAATCAGAAGATAAGGAAACTAATGCGAATAGCTTCCCACACTGGCTAGACCAAAGTTGTAGCGCCAAATCCGCTTGGTACCGGCGCTAAACGTGTAGCCCACCAAAGCGCCCGGCCTGATAATCCTCCACCGCTTGAGCGATCTCTTCACGGGTATTCATCACAAAGGGGCCATGGGAGTAGACAGGCTCATTAATCACATCCCCATGGCCAAACAGCAGGCGCGCATCGCTGCTAGCTTCGATAACAACACTATCGCCATCGCGGTCTACTTCGATCAGGTGGCGAGGGTGAACGGGCTCACCGCCCACCTCAACGTTCCCCTCTACGACATAGAGAAACACCTGCCGCCCAGCTGCGCTGGGTAGCTGCTCCCGAGCACCGGCAGGCAGCCGTAACGTAGACATAAACACGCCAGTTAGCGACTCGATAGGCCCCGCCTGCTCCTGCCACTGCCCGGCAATCAGGTTCAGCTCACCGCCACCCGGTAAGCCAATGGCAGGAATCGACGCCTGCTGCAGCTCCACATAGCGCGGCTCGCTCATCTTCAAGCTGGCTGGAAGATTGACCCACAGCTGCAAAATCTCCAACGGGCCGCCCTCACGCAGAAACTCCGGTGGCGAAATTTCCGCGTGCACGATGCCACTGCCCGCCGTCATCCACTGCACACCCCCTTGATGGATAACGCTTTGGTGTTTGGCACTATCCGCATGGGCAAGCGACCCTTCCAGAATAAACGTCACCGTTTCAAACCCACGGTGTGGATGCGGCCCAAAGGGCAGCCCCCGGTTGTTAGCCGGGTACACCTGCGGGCCGTGATGATTCAAAAACAGAAACGGATCAAGCTGTTCAAGCTTTGGTCCTGGCAGTGGCCGCCGGGTGACCAAATCACCGATATCATCCCGCATGGCAGAGTGCTGGGCGACGACACGACGAACGGATTGAGCATTGGCTGATAGCATAACGTACTCCTTACAAATATCCCCTAGCGTAAAATCTACGCCTGCTAATAAGGAGTGAATAATTTGCCCCGGCTCATTGAAGGAAGTTGGTAGAAGCGACTGTCACTCAGAACTCCATCACCACCGTCACGCCGACACCTTCAAATTTATCTATGTTCATCAGCGCATCAATCACCTGCTCCTGGGTATCAGAAGTGAATCATTTGCCTCTGTGAAATCGCAGAGAGTTGTTGGCTACTCGTCTAACAAGAGCCGCTATTTGCGGCATAGTGTTTGTCGTAATTTTCCTAAGAGGGTCTAGGGAACAAGAGCAGGCACATGCTGTTGAACAGCAGAAGATAGGTAAGGCGCCTTTTACATACATGGTGCCGTCTCTCAAAAGTAGACTTAGCAAAGCACTTTATATTTCATTAATATGGATTTCTATTTTGTGGCAGCGATAAAGCAAAAGTGCAAAGAAATGGAGAGTAAAGAGAATGACAACTACCCATCCCCCCAGCAACTTTGGCTTTTTAGCAGAGCACGCTGCGCTATTTGTCGAACTCTCCACCGCTGCTGAACACGCCTTTGTTAGCGACCCTAACACCACCTTGATCAAGCTGCGTCAATTGGGGGAAGCGCTCGCTCAGCATATGGCGGCGCTCTCCGGGGTTGAGTTTGATAACCAAACCAGCCAAGCCGACCTGCTCTACCGCTTAAACCGCGAGCTGCACCTGGAGCCTCAGGTAAAAGAGCTATTCCACACCCTGCGTATTGAAGGCAATAAAGCGACCCATCAGTTTCGTACCCGCCACAAAGAAGCCATGGATGGCCTAAAGCTGGCCCGCGAACTGGCTATCTGGTTCCACCGCTCGTTTGGTAAAGCAGGCACCGCCTTCAAGCCTGACCCTTTTGTACCGCCCGCCGACCCCAGCGCCCAGCTGCGCCAGCTTCAAAGCGATATTGAAAATCTCCGCCACGAGCTTCAACACGCCAATAAAGCGCTGGATAGTAGCCAGCAGCTTAGCCAACTGGTCGAGCAAGAGAAGCAGGAGTATGAGGCGCTGGCGTTTGCCATGGATGAAGAGTCCCGCGCCCTGGCAAAACAGGCCCAAAGCAACGAACAAGCATTAACCCAGCAGCAACACGCTTACGAAGCCAAAATCCGCGCCCTGCAAACACAGCTCGTCGCACAGGGTGAAAGCAGCGTTAACCAACAGCGCCAGCAGGTAGCCAGTAAAACCAAAGCCGCCAGCGACACATTAGTGCTGAGTGAAGAGTTAACACGGATACTGATTGATCAGCAGCTCAATGAGTCCGGCTGGGAAGCCGACAGCCAAGAGATTACCTTTCAAAAAGGCGCTCGCCCCGAGAAAGGTACCTACCGCGCTATTGCTGAATGGCCCACTCAGCCAGTGCATCAAACCAATGGCCAAAAGGAACGAGCAGACTATGTGCTGTTTTGCGGCTTAACGCCGATTGCCGTGGTCGAGGCCAAAAAAGAGAACGCCAATGTGGCGGGCAAGATTGACCAATCCGAGCGCTACAGCAAAGGTCTAAGCGTTGAGCCACCACAGGTCGGTGCCTGGGAGCTTGCCGGGCGCACCATTGCCTGGCCCGCCGATGAAGAAGGACACTTTAAAGTACCTTTTGTGTACTCCTGCAATGGCCGCCCCTATCTGCCCCAGCTAGCCGAACAGTCGGGCACCTGGTTTCGCGATGTGCGAGAGCCCAGCAACACCCGCCGCGCCCTGCCTCGCTTTCATACCCCCGGCGGCCTGTTAAACCTGCTGGAACGCGATAGAGAAAACGCCGACAAGCTGTTGAAACACGAGCCATTCGGTTACCTGCGGTTAAGGGAGTACCAGCAAAAGGCGATTCTGGCGACTGAACATGCATTGGCCCACGGCACCCGCTCTGCCCTGCTAGCCATGGCCACGGGCACCGGCAAGACGCGCACCATCATCGGCCTGATGTACCGGTTTCTAAAAACCGAGCGTTTTCACCGCATTCTATTTCTGGTCGACCGTACCGCCCTTGGCGATCAAGCCATTGATGCCTTCAACGAAGCGCCGCTGGAGCAGAACCAAACCCTAAGCAAAATCTACAATGTGGCAGAGCTTGGCGATATGGCAGCAGAAGCGGAAACCCGCGTGCAGGTGGCCACCGTGCAGGCTATGGTGAAGCGCATTTTTATGAGCGATCAGCCACCGCCAATTGATCAATTCGACTGCATCATTATCGACGAAGCCCACCGCGGCTACACGCTAGACCAAGAGATGACCGAAGGCGAGCTAGCCACACGTGACGCCAGCCAGTACCTCTCCAGCTATCGCAGGGTGCTTGATTACTTTGATGCAGTCAAAATCGCGCTGACTGCCACCCCGGCCAAGCATACCAGCGAGATTTTCGGCAAACCTGTATACACCTACTCCTACCGGGAAGCGGTGGCGGACGACTGGCTGATCGACCACGAGCCGCCCATACGCTATGAAACCCTGCTGACCCAAGAAGGCATCCAGTTCGAGAAAGGTAAGCCCATAGAGGTGATCAACACCCAAACCGGCGAAGTCGATACCACTGAACTAGAAGATGAGCTGCGCTTCGACATCGACGCCTTCAATCGCCAGGTCATCAACGAAAACTTCAACCGCGTAATCTGCGAGCAGCTAGCCGAAGAGCTAGACCCGTTTGGCGATGAAAAAACGCTGATTTTCTGCGCCACTGACCTTCACGCTGATATGGTCAAACGTCTGCTGGATGACGCCTTCAAAGCGCTCTATAACGGCAGCTACCACCAGGCAGCAGTGGCTAAAATCACCGGCAAAAGCGATAAGGTCGACCAACTGATCAGGCGTTATAAAAACGAGCGCTACCCCAATATCGCGATTACCGTCGATCTACTTACCACCGGCATCGACGTACCGAAAATCTGCCACTTGGTATTTATGCGTCAGGTGCGCTCGCGGATTCTTTTTGAACAGATGATTGGTCGTGCCACCCGACGCTGTGATGAGATCGGCAAGACCGTGTTCACCATCTACGACCCGGTGGATATCTACGCCGCCCTGGCGGAGGTCAACACCATGAAGCCGTTGGTGCGAGACCCCAGTATCAGCCTTGAGCAGTTGGTAGATGAATTGACCGATGAGCACCAGTTGGAAAATGCGCTAAATAGCCCCGGCGAACAGCAGGGCGAAAGCCAGGCAGATGTAGTGCTAAGCCAGCTCAGTCAAAAAGTGATGCGAGTACTGCGCAAAGCCGAGACCAAAGCAGAAAATAAACCCGCGCTTAAACAAAAGCTTAATGACCTGCACAATCTATGGGGCGTGGAGCCCAACAAACTCCATGAGCATTTACATAAGCTGGGGCCAAGGGAGGCATCCAAATTTCTTCGCCAGCATAGCGGCTTGATACACCAGCTAGCCGAGGTGAAGCACCTAGTGGGCAGCGAACGTATGCCGGTGATTTCCGAGCACGATGATGAGATACGCGAGCGTAGCCAGAGCTACGGCGTCCATAAACGCCCGGAAGACTACCTGGATAGCTTCAATGCGTTTATCAAAGAGCAGATCAACCAATCTGCCGCCTTAGCCGTGGTCGTCAACCAACCTCGCGACCTAACCCGCCAACAGTTGAAAGAGGTTAAAGTGCTGCTGGATAACCACGGCTACTCGGAAGCCAACCTACAAAGCGCCGTGCGCAACCATACCAACCAGGATATTGCCGCCAGCATCATCGGCCACATTCGCCGCGCTGCTCTCGGCGAGCCATTAAAGCCGTTTGAACAGCGCGTGGCCGATGCCATGGATCGCCTCTACACCCAGCACGACTGGACGCCCAACCAACGCAAGTGGCTAGGAAAGCTGGCCAAACAGCTTACCAAAGAAGTGATTCTGGATCGGGAGACCGTCAACCAGCTTCCCGCCTTCCAAGGCGGCGCCAAGCAGCTGGATAAAGTGCTTGGGGAACAGTTGGACAGCGTGCTGGAAGAGTTAAATGAGGCAATATGGCCAGAAACCGGCTGATTTCACCTTGATACCACAACGTTAAAAGCGCAGAATCAACAAAATCCTGTTGAATTTTGAAGAATATGATCAAAAACCTGAGCTTCAGAAATTTCTACAGCTTTGCTGATGATACCGTCATCGACTTTGCCTTGGGCAAAAAGCCCACACCCACTGGCTACGATATCGATATCAATGGCGAACGCTACAACAAAGCCATTGCGGTAGTCGGCGCCAACGGTTCAGGTAAAACGCAATTCCTTAAGCCGTTGGCATTTCTGAGCTGGTTTGCCTCCGAGTCTTTTTTAGGTAGCGACCCTGATCTTGATATTCCTTTTGCTGTCCATCGGTTACATGCTGACGAACCATGCCGCTTTGAGCTTGAGTTTATGATTGGTGGCATCGGCTATCGTTACCAATTGGAACTGACGCCTAAAGAGGTCATTTTCGAGGCGCTCTATGAAAAAACGAGTGCCCAATACAGTTATTTATTTAAGCGTGAAAAAACACAGCAAGGGTATAGCTTTAAACAAAAAGGCTTTCCGTTTCCTAAAGCCCAAGCCGAGAAGCTCCGTGGCAATACGTCACTGATCAGCGCTGCCCACAGCTACGATATCGCTGAAGCGAAGTCCTTCATCGAGTTTTTTGACCGTATTGAAACCAATGTTGTCAGCACGGGACGCCGCCACTTTCAGCACGGTGAGGTGGTGGGCGCCGCGGCAAAGTTTCAGAAAGCACCCGATTTGCTCAAGCGTATGTCAGACGCCATGAGCACGTTTGATCTCGGTCTAAGCAGTGTTGAAATACGCAAGCTGACAGGGCGAGATGAAACAGGTAAGGAAGAGGATGTGTTTGTTCCTTTTGGCCTGCACAAAACGGACGATGGCCAAACGTTTGAACTGCCCTTCTTCGAGGAGTCCAGTGGCACTCAGTCTGCGTTTGTGCTGCTTCAGCCTATTTTGAACGCCCTGCAAAAAGGCGGCGTTGCCGTTATCGACGAAATCGACAATGACCTGCATCCGCACTTGGTCCCGCACCTGCTGGAGTGGTTTGAATTTGACCACACAAATCCTCATCAGGCGCAGTTGATCTTCACCTGCCACACCCCCGAGGTGCTGAATCTACTGCAAAAGCATCAGGTCTACTTGGTCGAGAAGCGCAACCAAAACAGCGAGGCTTGGCGATTAGACGATATGACAGGCCTGCGCTCCGACGACAACCTGTATGCCAAATATATGGCCGGGGCCCTTGGCGCCACCCCGGAGCTGTAACTGATCATGGCAAGGAAACATACTCACCAGCGGCGCCATCGGCAGGCAAGTAAAACGGCCCTGTTGATTGTAGGTGAAGGCCCAGACGATCAAGCCTTTATTAAGCATATGCATCAGCTGTTTCGATCTGACTACTCAGACGTTAAGCCAACGATAGAAAAGCAGTCAGGGGGCTCGCCCGGTAATATCATTACCAATGCCACTCGAAAATATGGACACCTGGCATTCGACCAGCGCTTTCTTGTGCTGGATGCCGATGTGCCACCTACCCAGCAGGATCGCGACAAAGCTTCAAAATACGGCTACAAAATTATCCTCTGGTCGCCCACCTGCCTTGAAGGAGCCCTGCTAGAGGTACTGGGTGAACGAGTCATCGGCCATGAAACCGCTCAGCAGCTAAAAAATCGTTTACACCCTCGCTTGGCTGGCAATCACACCCAGCCAGCAGCCTACGCAGTGCTATTCCCCAGAGCCGTGCTTCAAGCATCAGAAAACATCTCGGTCAATACAGTCCGCAACGCCCTTGCAGGACAACTCATTTAATACCTCCGCTCATCATTAAAGCGGGTTAAAAGGCTCCTCCATGACTAATAACGACATCGTTCAAAAACTCTGGAATCTGTGTGACGTACTGCGCGATGACGGCATCAACTATTCCGACTACGTCACCGAGCTGGTGCTGCTGCTGTTTATCAAGATGGTGCATGAGAATACCGAAGCGGGCATTCTGAAAAAGCACCCATTGCCGGAAGGTTGTCGCTGGACTGACCTGAACAATAGGTCCGGTATTAACCTGCTGGACGACTACAAACGTATTTTGCTCAGCCTCTCCAGTGGTCGCGATGGCACCGGCCGCTTAATTCATACCGACCCACTGATCAGCGCCGTGTACGCCGATGCGCAAACCCGCCTGCGGGAGCCGCGCCATTTAGAACAGATGATCAAAACCCTGGATCAGATCGACTGGTTCAGCGCGCAAAAAGATGGCCTGGGCGATTTATACGAAGGGCTGCTGGAGAAGAACGCCAGCGAAACCAAATCCGGTGCGGGCCAGTACTTCACGCCCCGAGCGCTGATCAACAGTATGGTACGTTGCTTAAAGCCCCAGCCCGGCGAGCTGATTCAAGACCCAGCAGCGGGCACCGCAGGCTTTTTAACCGCTGCCGACCAATACATCAAAGAGCACACAGATGACTTGGCAGACCTGGATGCCCAACAGCAACTGTTTCAGCAAAACAGAGCCTTTGTAGGCATTGAACTGGTGCCCGGCACCCGCCGCTTAGCGCTGATGAACTGCCTACTACACGATATGGAAGGCGACGATGAGGGCGTGGTGCATCTCGGCAACGCTCTAGGCCAAGCGGGCACAAGCCTCGACAAAGCCGATGTAATACTGGCCAACCCACCTTTCGGCACCAGTAAAGGGGGTGACGCCAGCATTACCCGCGACGACCTAACATTTAAGACCAACAATAAGCAGCTCGCCTTTCTGCAGCATATTTACCGCAACCTAAAACCCGGTGGCCGCGCCGCTGTAGTTCTGCCGGATAACGTGCTGTTTGAAGCGGGCGTGGGCACTGATGTGCGCCGTGACCTAATGGACAAGTGCAACCTGCACACCATCCTGCGCCTGCCCACCGGTATTTTTTACGCCCAGGGCGTGAAGACCAATGTGCTGTTCTTCACCAAAGGATCGGCAAAAGACAAATATCAGGATACCGGCTGCACCGAGAACGTCTGGGTGTATGACCTGCGCACCAATATGCCGAGCTTTGGCAAGCGCACGCCGTTCGGTAAGCAGCACCTAACACCCTTCGAAGCGGTTTATGGCGACGCCCCCAACGGCCAAAGCCCACGACAGGAAGGCGAGTGGTCGTTCAACGCCGAAGAGATCGCCGTCGATACGGATGCGATGGAAGAGAACCAAAACGTTGACGACGACCGCCTCGCTAAATCCCGCTGGCGCTGCTTCAGCCACGAATGGATTCGCGACACCAAGGGCGACTCGCTGGATATCAGCTGGCTCAAAGACAAGGACAGTGTGGATGCCGCTGACCTGCCCGAACCCAGCGTGCTGGCTGGTGAGGCGATGAGTGAACTGACAGCAGCTATTGGTGAGTTAGAAGCTCTGATCTCGGCCTTGGAGAATGAGGCATGACTGCCCCAAACAACATACCAATAGGGTGGGCGCACTGCTCACTCGCCGATATCGTTACGCTAAATCCAAAGAATGAAGCAAACCCCGAGCAAGTGGCTGGATTCGTTCCCATGGCTTTGGCTCCTACTAGTTACCACGGCACTTTGCATTTTGAAGAGAAACTGTGGGGTGAAATTAAAAAGTCCTATACCAACTTTGCAGATGGGGATGTCATATTCGCCAAAGTGACCCCTTGTTTCGAGAACGGCAAAGCTTCTATTGTTCGTGGTTTGCCTAATGGTATTGGAGCAGGCAGTTCAGAGTTTTATGTTCTCAGGCCTGCTAGCAAAAATATTTCATCAACACTGATTTTTTCGATCATTAAAAGTCAGCCTTTTATGCAGCAGGGCGCGCAGAACATGACCGGTGCTGTAGGCCTGCGCCGAGTTCCACGTGCTTATGTTGAAGCCTTTCCAATTGTGCTGCCTCCTGCTGCCGAACAAAAAGTCATCGCCGATCAACTCGACACCCTACTGACCCAGGTGGAAACCACCAAAGCCCGCCTTGAGAGCATTCCCGAGACCCTCAAACGCTTCCGTAAATCCGTGCTGACAGCAGCGGTGAGTGGGCGGTTGACGGAGGAGTGGCTCAGAGAAAAAAGTACCCAAAAAGAATCATGGCCAATACTGACTGCTAAAGAAATCTGCGAAAAAGTTCAAAGTGGTTCCACACCTAAAAATAATCCATTCGAACAGAATGGCACTGTGCCATTTCTCAAGGTTTACAATATCGTTGACCAAAAAATTGATTTTGAGTATCGCTCACAGTTCATCACTGAGGAAGTTCATACTACAAAGCTAAAACGCTCTATCGGTTATCCGGGAGATATTCTGATGAATATCGTAGGGCCTCCTCTAGGAAAAGTTGCGATCCTTCCGGATACACACTCTGAATGGAATCTTAATCAAGCACTAACTCTATTTCGGCCGGATTCTGGGAAGTTACTACCCAAGTTTTTGTACTACGTCTTATGCGAAGGATCTTTAGTCCGAGACGTAACGCATGACCTGAAAGGTATTGTTGGCCAGGTAAATATTTCTCTGACCCAGTGCAGGGAAGCTAAGATTCCGTGCCCACCGTTGACAGAACAAACCGAAATCGTCCGCCGTGTGGATCAACTCTTCGCCCACGCCGACGGTATTGAGCAGCAAGTCAACCAGGCGCTGGCGCGGGTGAATCACCTCACCCAATCCATCCTCGCCAAGGCCTTTCGCGGCGAACTGACTGCCCAGTGGCGCGAAGATAATCCTGAGCTAATCAGCGGTGAGAACAGCGCCGAGGCGCTGCTGGAACGCATCAAGGCAGAGCGGGCGGCGAAAGTGCCAGCCAAACGGACAAGGAAGAAGGCAATAGCATGACACAGGCAGAGACCATCACTCCCTCGGCCCAACAGTGGCTTCGTTACTGGCGCAATTCGTTGGCGGACGCTGAGAGCGGCCGCGGGGCGCTGACCAAAAAGGAGCTGGGACAAACTGAGAGCCTGGAAAGTACCTTTTATCGTGAAGGGCGTCTGCCGCCCGAACATTCAGTGCTACAAAAGCTGTTCAAAGGTGAACCAGAATCCGTCCGGCTGGTACGGGTAATGTTACGGCCGGCGGTTTACAAGGTGCTGCAGGAACACGGGGCTAAAAAGCAGGCGCTTTTCCCCGATGTCATAACCCCCTTAATCTGTGGTTTATGGGTGTCCCGCGACGGTCATTTGATTCCCGCCGAGCCGCCTGTCATCCCCCGTGATCTTCTTCGCCCCCAGGCCGATGACCGCTTTACGTTGGCTGACGTTGCGGATCAGGATCGCTTCTTGAGCAAGGCTGAACCTAAGGTCTGGTCAGAGAGCGAAGCGCAAACGCTGCTTGAGAAAAGTGAGCAAGACGAACACCAGACACGATGGAAAACGTATTACAATATCTCGCGTCAATTGTTCGACGAGCTGTGCCCGAAAGAGTTGCTTAAAACGGCATTCGTGAGCGCGGATGAAGCACGAATCGTCAAGGTTGATGAACAGCAGGGCGCTGCGCACCATATCATTAAGCTCTACGACTGGCTTTCCACCACAGATAAGCCATTGCCACTGCTAGACACCTATGCCCTGGCGAAGGTCGAACAGTACCAAGCTTGCGTAGAGCCATTATCGGGTATGTCGAACCGTCTTGGTCACGCCAATACGCTATACCCCCTGGCAGTTGCCCAACGCGATGCGTTGGCACAGGTCATGGCGATGGAAGAAGGTGAGGTGCTGGCGGTCAACGGCCCACCGGGAACAGGGAAAACCACGTTCGTTCTGTCAGCCGTCGCTTCGCTATGGGTAAAAGCCGCGCTTGATCAGATAGAACCACCGTTGATTGTGGCAGCTTCAACCAATAACCAGGCTGTCACCAATGTGCTTGAAGCCTTCGCCAAGGAGTTTGAAGAAACGGATGACGCCTTCGGTGGGCGCTGGCTGCCTGAGATCACCAGTTACGGCGGCTACTATCCGGCCCGTAGCAAAGAGAACGAGGCGGCAAAACACTATCAGACGCCATCGTTCTATCGCCGTATCGAATCGCCGGAGTATCTTGATAGCGCCGAGTCGCTGTTTATGCAACGTGCCCGCCAGGCCCTTGGTGATGAGACACTTGATCGTATAGATAGCGTCCGAGAGCAGCTCCATCAACGGCTGGAAAGTAAGCAGGCACAACTGTCTACCTTGCAACAGCACTGGACGGTATGAGAGGCGCTTCAAACACAGCTGATTAAAACGCTGGGAGATACGCCCGAGGAAACGCTAGCGCGCGAGCAGAAGGTACTCGCCGCTCTTCAAACGGATCACGATGCCATTCAGGCAGACCTCAAGCAGTGGCAACGCTTCTGTGCCGAAGAGCCAATATGGCTGTCACTGCTAGCCGTGCTACCACCGGTGGCCAAAAAGCGCAGTTTGAGACGAGAACTGTTTATCGATGAGCACCTTAGCGCTGATACGCAGCGGTTGATCGAGCAAGCGTCAGCGGCGAGCGCTCCAGAGTCCGTGTGAAACCATGGCTAGCTAAGCAGCGCGAGGCCATTGAGCAGAAAGCAGCCTTCCTGACAGAGTGCCAGCAATGGCAACAAGAGGCAGAACTGGCGACGGCAAAGCTCGAATCCGCTTATCGAGAGCTGAGCCTCGATGAATTACCGGCGTCTTTTGGCGCCTTTGATCAGAGGCTGGATACATCGCTGCGTTTTCACCTCTTCCAGCTGTCCGTGCATTACTGGGAGGCGCGTTGGCTCGAAGAGTGCGCGGAGCGTTCAGAGGAGCTGGCTGAACAAACGGCCAAAGGGCGTGAAAAGCCGGGCCTTAGTAAAGTGCGCCCCCGCTGGCGTCGACGCATGATGTTGACTCCCTGCATCGTTTCGACGTTGCACTCGTTACCTTCACACATGACCCACAGCATATTTGAAGGCGAAGGCCAGTATCGGAACGAGTACCTCATCAATGAAATTGACCTGCTGATTATCGATGAAGCGGGGCAGGTGGCCCCTGATGTGGCAGGAGCGTCCATAGCACTGGCCAAGCGGGTACTGGCCATTGGCGATGTGCATCAGATTAAACCGGTTGCCACACAGTCACAGGCAGTCGATGTTGGCAACCTTTCTCATCAAGGTATCATGACAACCCTGGATGAGTATGAAGGGCTGCGTGAGGGTGGGCGCTCCGTGGTCGATGGCAGCGTGATGCGGATCGCTCAGCAGGCCAGCCGTTACCATTATCTCGAACAGGCCGAACCGGGTATGTTCCTGCGCGAGCATCGCCGCTGCCTAAACGACATCATCGCCTACTGCAATGACCTATGCTATCGAGGATTGCTGCAACCACTGCGCACCACATTGGCTACTGATCACGAACTGCCGCCCTTTGGCTACGTGCATATTGATGGCCGGGCTGAGACACCACCTTCAGGCAGCCGTATTAACCGGCTTGAAGCGATCACGATAGCCGAATGGCTGACAGACCAGCGTGATCGGCTGGAAGCAGTGCATGGCAAGCCACTGGAAAAGATTGTAGGCATCGTGACCCCTTTCAAGGCACAGGCCACATTGATCGAGATCGAGTGCCGAGCACGGGATATAAAGGTAGGCCGCGGCGACGGTGAGATGACAGTCGGTACCGTGCATGCCCTGCAAGGAGCCGAGCGCCCTATCGTCATTTTTTCAGCCGTATACTCGCGGCACGACGATGGCAACTTTATCGACCAAGACCCTTCGCTACTTAATGTAGCAGTATCACGAGCCAAGGATAGCTTCCTTGTGTTTGGCGATATGGATGTGATTGGTAGAGGTGCACGAGGAACGCCGCGCCACTTGCTTGCCCGATATCTGTTTAGCAACGAGCAAAACGAACTAGCGTTTACCCCCAGCGTTGCTCGTCCTGATCTACTCGCGTTTTGCCAGACGCCTCGGATCATTAATGATTCTGAAGCGCATGATCAGTGCATTCGAGAGTTGCTTGAAACCGCTCGTCAATGGGTCGCCATGGTGTCTCCTTGGATCTCTTTAAGGCGTCTTAACGAAACGGGCCTACTGGAGGCGTTGCGCCAAGCTTCTCATCGAAATATCGCGATTACGATTTATACCGATCACCATTTCAATACCACCAGCAATAACGTGCCAGATGAAGGTAAAAAGCAGCGCTTTGAACAGTGCTGCAAAGCGTTATCAGAAATGGGACTGACCATTAACGTGGTTCATCAGGTACACAGCAAGCTGATCATGGCCGACGATAGGTTCTTTTGTGTGGGATCTTATAACTGGGCCAGCGCAGCGCGAGAAGGCCTATATAAAAATATGGAAACTTCTATGCTCTATAGCGGGGATTTAAGTGAGGAAATACAGATTCAGTTAGCAGCGTTGGATGGACGTATTCTTTTAAGCAAATAATCAGGTAAAGCTCGGCTGAGGCCGAGCTTTAATCAATTACTCAATGTAAATAATTCCTACCCACTATATTTCGTCATCTTGTAAGTTGCTTTTCAAAAAACGGCAACTAATGTGTTGCTATAAATCATAAAAGCAACTCAATTGATGACATCGCCATGCCGTTACTGAATCAAATCAAAAAGCGCCGTGTTGCATTAGGCTTCAAACAGAGTGACATGCAAAACGCCGGGCTCGCCATTGGCTAAACATGAACAAGCTGGTACTAACAGCCAGCGAGGCGAGCAGGGCCAAAAGAAAGGTGGCCAGCGGGGTCACTGTACCAACCAAGGTAGCGGTGACCACGCCAAAAGCCACCAAACTTAGCATGCCCTGCTGCGCCATGCTCACGGTGGCGCGGGCCACCTCGACGCCATAGCGCTGGTGAAGGGTCCAGCCAATGGTGAGCAGGCCAATAGGGAAGCCCACCAGAATGCCGGAAAGCAGTGGACCGGCATTGGCCGCCAGGGTTGTTGCGATGCTTACCAGCATACCGGCGAGCACGCCACGCAGAACCAGATCGAACCAGCCCGAGGCGGCTACCACCCTGGGCGGCGTCAGTCTGAGGTAGCGCTTCACAGTTTCGGCCAACAGTAGCGCCATGGTGTACATCAGCACCGCCATGGCCACCCCGCCCGGGAGCCGCGAGAACAGCAGCACCGCAGGTATCCAGCACAGCGTCGCCAGCGCCAGGCTGGCCCTGGCGCCCAGCCGCTTGGCCGAGACCACGAAGCAGATAGTGAATACCAGCGTGGCGACCAGGGCGTGCAGGGTCGAGAGTACCGCCTCGCGAATAAACGCCGGCGACTGCTCCTGGAGCATGAAAAAGTAGCCGGGCCCCAGCACGATCGGCATGCCGGCAATAATGCCGCCTAGCCTGGGGCCCAGCTTGCCCACCGCGATGGACACGCCGATGACCACCGCCGCCGTGGCCACCAACTTGGCCGCCAGAACGCTCAGCATCGTGGCTGTATGGTCTCTTCGATGGCCAGGGCCTGGCGCAGTAGCGTGGCATCTGTGCCGTTGCGGCCGACCAGCATCAGCCCGCAGGGCAGCTCTCCCGGAGCGTGGTTGGGCAGCGTGATAGCGCACAGGTCGAGCAGGTTAGCCACCGTCGGGTTGCGCAGCACCAGCAGGTTGAGCCGCGCATACTCCTCGTCACTGGCCACCTCCTCAAGGCGAGGCGGGGCCACCGGCACGGTGGGTGCCAATAGGCCATCGAATTCGGCAAGCCAGGCATCGGCCTGATGCTGACGTTCGCGACGACGCTGCAGCAGTTCGAGGTAATCCGCTGCGCTCAAGGCGGCGCCTTTCTCGATCCGCGAGCGAACGCGCGGGTCGTAGCGGTCGCCATGCTCGTGAAGCCATTGCCGGTGCAGGTAGTAGCTCTCGGCGGCGGTAAACCCACCCCCTTCCATCAGCTCCGGCAGGCTGGCCAGGACCGGCGCCGGGGCCTCGATGAGCGTAGCACCGGCCTCGCTCAGCAGTGTCAGGCTGCGGGTAAAGGCGTTTTCCACCGTTGCTTCCATGCCGTCGAGCATGTAGTCACTAGGCACAACAAAGCGACGGCCCTTCAACGGCAGCGCGATGAGAGGCTGACAGGGCTGCCCGGCGAGCACCGCATCCAAGCGGGCGCAGCAGGTCACGCTGCGGGCGATGGGGCCGATCGAGTCCAGGCTGTCCGAGAGCGGCAAGACTCCCTGGCGCGGAACGCGAGCCTGGGTGGGCTTGAAACCGACCAGGCCACAAAAGGCCGCGGGGATACGTACCGAGCCGCCAGTGTCGGTGCCGATGGCCGCCGCCGCCATCCCCAGCGCCACTGCCACGGCAGAGCCTGAGGAGGATCCGCCGGGGATACGCCCCGGGGCGAGCGGATTGTCGGGAGTACCATAGTGGGGATTGAGCCCCAGCCCGGAGTAGGCGAACTCGGTCATGTTGGTATGTCCGGTCAGCACCGCTCCTTCACGGCGCAGTCGGGCGACGATAACCGCATCCCGCTCGGCCGCCGGCTGCCACCCCTGGGAGCCGGCATGGGTCACTTCGCCGGCCACATCGAACAGCGCCTTGAGGGCAATCGGCAACCCTGCCAGCTGCCCCGCCGGCACTCCGTCTGTACGCAGTCGGTCGGCGGCGGCCGCCTCGGCACGCGCGCTGCGCTCGAAGCGGCGGGTATAGACCTGGGCCTGGAGATCTTCCCGCTCATCGCTGTTCTTGAGGCAGACATTGAGCAGTTCACTGGCTTGCCAGCGACCGTCTCGCATGCCATCGAGCAGAACGTCGAGGGTCGCGGAGTGGCCCTGAAGCGGCTGCAAGGGCGTGGGGTGGCTCATGCCACCACCGCCAGCGACTGGACGGCGTAGCGGTGCTCCAACTGGCGTCCGGTGACGGGATCCTCGAGCACCATGCGAAACGCCTCGGAGGCTCGCACCCCGCCGATCACTGGCAGGGTACCGCACAGCATCACTTGGCCAGGTGCCAGCTGCGGCTGCTCAAGCCCGAAGCGCTTGAGCAGCTCGGCGGGATGCAGCAGCCCCGTCACGGCGCCTTGCTGGTAAAGGACTTCCTCGCCGTCGAAGGTGGCATAGGCGCTCATTTGCAGGCTGTCCCAATGCTCGATCACACTGTCCAGGCGCCACAGCTGCTGGCTGACCGGCTTGACGCAGACCTGCTTGGAATGTGCCACCGACCAGGCTTCAGCCTCTCGGTCGGTATGATCAGAGCCAATGCCCATCAGGGTGCCTTGGGGCGTGCCAATCAGCACGATTTCCACCTCCCCGCTAGAGGCCTCGCCGAGCACCTGAATATCAGCCGCGGTGATAAGCTGGTTGGCCGCGACGCGGTAGAACAGCGGCGTACTGGAAGGCGGTGTGACGCCAATCTCCTTGAGCTCCTCAATGTGCTCGTCAATGGCCGCCTGCTCGCGCCCGGCCCAGCCGGCAATGATCAGTTCCTGTACCTCGACGTCGATGGGTTGTGCTGTCTCTGCGAGATAAAACGTTGTCATGAGGACTCCTTTGTTGTAGGTGGTGTTCAGGGCTATCCACGCACCAGGTTGGGCAGATACATGGCGACCGACGGAAACACAATAAGTACGATGGCCATTAAGAACATGATGCCGACGTAGGGCATGGCACCCAGCATCACATCGTTGAAGGAACCGCCCTGGCGAACCCCCTGCACCACATAGAGGTTAAGGCCCACCGGCGGGGTGATCAGCGCCATTTCGATCAGCAGGATCAACAGGATGCCGAACCACACCGGGTCAAAGCCCATGGCGATAATGATCGGGGCGACGATGGGGATAGTGATCACCATCAGCGACAGCGTCTCGATAAAGAAGCCCAGCACGATGTAGAGCGCGATCACCAGCATAAGCGTCGAGTAGGGGCCCAGGCCTGCTGACTCCAGAAAGCCGGTCAGCTCCCGGGTAACCCCGGTGGAGGCCAACACGAAGTTGAGGAAGTAGGAGGCGATGATGATCAGCATAATCATGCCGGTGGTACGCATAGTGCCATCTAACGCCTCAATGATGATGCCCAGCGATAGCTTGCGCATGAACAGCGCGATCAATAGCGCCCCGATCACCCCCAGGGAGGCCGCTTCGGTGGGCGTCGCCCAGCCAGCATAGATCGAGCCCACCACGATGCCGAACAGGATCAGCACCGGCACCAGGTGCTTGAGCCCCGAGAAGCGCTCGCCCCAGGTGTGGTGGGTGCTTGGGCCGCCAAGGGTGGGGCGCCACAGGCAGATTAGCGCCGTTCCGACCATGAACAGCACGGCCAGCAGAAGCCCCGGCAGCAGCCCCGCCGCGAACAGCTGGGGAATCGAGGTTTCGGTTAGGAAGCCGTAGACGATCAGGTTGATGGAGGGAGGAATCATGATCCCCAGGGTGCCCCCGGCGGCAATCGAGCCAGTGAACAGCTTGGGGTCGTATTCCATCTCCTTACCCTGGGGGAGCGCCACAGTGCCTATGGTGGCCGCGGTAGCCACGCTGGAGCCGGAGGTGGCAGAAAACAGCGTTGCGGTGCCGATATTGGCATGCAGCAAGCCGCCCGGCAGCCACGATAACCAGCTCTCCAAGGCGCGGTAGGTGCCCTTGGCGATGCCAGTACGCACCAGGATTTCACCGAGTAGTATGAACAGTGGAATGGCGATCAGCAGGAAGCTGTCCGAGGCCGACCAGAGCACGTCGCCCATCGCTCTGACTAAAGGGAACGGCGAGAAGAACTCATCCAGGAACAGTCCCAGTGCAATCAACGTTGCTGCCACCGGTACACTGATCAGCAGTAGCACAAGGAGAACCAGCAGTGCGAGTAAAATCATGACAGGGCTTCCTTGTTTTCGTCGTTTATCTGCTCATCCAGCGTCGGGCTACCGGCCAGCCGCTGGACACCTTGGATGTCTCCTCCCAGCAAGCCAAACAGCACGCGTAGGGTAAGTAGGCCGACCGCAATGCTGAACCAGGTTAGACCCAGCAGCCACAGCGCCTGAGGTATCCAGATGGGGGTACCGAGGGGCGTATTGGCGGTGGCGCCACCGCCGTAGGAGTCGCTGGTGATCCCGAAGGCAGAACCCACCACCAGGATGCAGAACAGCGCCATGGCCAGCAGCGCGACCAGATCCAGAACACCACGCACCTTGACAGGAAAATTCAGGTACAGGGCATCAATGCGGATATGCGCTTTGCGCATCAGGGTGTAGGCGAACGACCAGCTGGCGCTGATCGCCATGATATAGCCCGTGAGCTCGGTGGCATGCACAGCAGAGCGGCCCATGAAGCGCCGCGATAGGACTTCGACAGTCACCATGATCACGGTCAGCAGGATCAGCACGCCACCGGCACGCGCCAACCACAGAGAACCGATTTGTACCATATCCAGAAGTTTGTCGAGGGTAGTGTTGACCCGTGCGAACATGTCTCTCTCCAGATCGGAACCAGACTGTCGTGCAGTCTGGTCGCCGACAATGATCCAGTGCGATTACTTGGCCGCTGTCAGGCCCGTCACGGAACCAATGGTCTCGTTCCAGCGATCGACCCACTCCTGGTCAACGCGGTTTGCCCAGTTCGGCAGCAGAGTCTCCTCGAGGTGGCGAGTGGCCTCGCTGAAGTCCTCATCCGTTGCTTCCACCAATACCATGCTGCCGACATCGCCCCGCGTGCACTCGCCTTCACCGGTCAGGCAGGCAATCCCCTCACGAGTTTCCTCCACGGCAGACTCCCATACGGGGTTCTCGTAGTTGTCGTGGATCTCGCTCATCAGCCACTCCTGGGTTTCGCTCGAAAGCGACGCCCATTTGTTGCCATTCATGGCCGTGACAACGTGATCCCAACCGCCCACCGGCAGCGGATAGAGGTGCGTAGAGACTTCATGCCAGCCGGAGCTGAAGCCTGATAGTGATCCAGTTACGGCGCAGTCGATAACACCGCGCTGGAGCGCACCAGGGACTTCGCTAAAGTTGAGGGTGATGCCCTCGGCGCCCAGCGCTTCTAGGAACTCTGCCGTGGTTCGTCCACTGGCGCGTACCTTCTTGCCAGCGAGATCCGAGAGGCCATCGATCTCGACGTTGCAGAAGACCATCTGCGAGGGGTAGGGCACCACTGCCAGTAGTTGAGCATTCTGATAGCGCTTGGCAAAGGCATCGGCCAGCACCGGACGGTAAGCATCCGCCACTTCCCTGGCGGTTTCCACGTCCGGTGCCAGCATCGGCATATCCAGCCCCTCGAGTTCAGGGGCATCCTGCACGGCGTAGTTGATCACAGTGGAGGCGATCTCCACCACGTCACGTCCCATCAAGCGGTAGACCTCACCACCGCTAAGCCCCATCTGGTCAAAGGTGGTGACATTTGTTGAAATGCGTTCGCCAGAGGCCTCTGGAATATGGCGCTCCCAGAAGGGACGCTCGAAGTTTTGGTACAGCGATAGACTGCTCCAACTGCCGACATAGGAGAGGCTGGTTTCATCGATCTCCTGGGCAACAGCATGGGAGCCAGTGACGGCCAGGGTGATGGCAGCAGCTGAGACAAGGGAGTTTCTTGTAATCATTGCATGTTCCTCACTTTCTTCGGTTTAGGTGGGGGTTAAAACAGAGCCAGGTGGCTATCGGGTATATCGCTTACCAGCATATGCCCGGGGCTGTGAGTAATAGCGAATTCGATACCCGCATCGATCAACACCTGCTGCGGGGTGACGCCGCAGGCCCAAAAAAGCGGAATCTCATCATCTCTCACTGACACGCTATCCCCGTAGTCGGGAGAGTCGATGTTGGTGATGCCTATCAGGGCGGGATCCCCGATGTGTACTGGGGAGCCATGTGCCTGGGGATAGCGGGTGGTGATCTGGATGGCACGAATGGCGTCGGCCGCCGAGTAGGGGCGCATCGACACCACCAGGTTGCCGCCAAATCCCCCCGCCGTAGTGAGGGGGATCGTGGTGTTGAACATGGGGACGTTGCGGCCTTGCTCGATATGCCGCACCCCTAGCCCGTCGTGCTGCAAGGCATACTCAAAGGTGAAGGAGCAGCCCAGGGCAAAGGTCACTAAATCATCACGCCACTCGGCGGTTACCTCCACGACGCTGCCGCTGGTCTGACCGTTTCGATAGACGCGATAGGCGGGCAGGTCTCGAGCAATATCCACATCTCTGCCAAGCGCCTCACATCCCCTTGCGCCAGGCTCACTGACCGCCAGCACCGGGCACGGCTTGGGGTTGGCCTGACAGAAGCGCATAAAACCGTTGGCTTGCGCTTCGGGCAGAATCACCAGATTGACTTGTACGAAGCCATTGGCCAGTCCCGCCGTAGGCACTGTCAGCGCTCCCTCTCTGGCAGCGTGACGAACAGCTAACGGAGTAGAATTCGCATCTATGGGGATAGCTGATGACATGGAAGTCTGCCTCTTGAGTGCACAATCACTAAAGCTAAGGCAGAAGCAGTGATTTATACAATTCGGAATTTAAAATCAGTATTGATCAATAATTTGGATCAATAGCCTAGACGAGCTCATTTAGTGGTGAGTCATAGAGGTGGCTCCCGGAGACAACGCTGAAAGCAATTTCAGCCACTGCTTGCACAACATTGTCACCTGGCGCAACGCTGTATGCTGCGTTGAAAACCAAATCCGGAATAGATACTTCCACCTCGAACTGCTTGAGCCGCCCCATCGCCAGCTCCTGCTGAATGATCTCGCGAGGCAGTGCGCTGATGCCGATACCGTCGACCGTCATGCGAATGATGGTGGAGAGTGAAGAACTCGAATGAATCCGCGTCGAGTGGTTCATAGGATCCACCAGGGAGCGAATATTGGTATAGGGCTGGCTCTGGCGCGGATAGGTAATAATCGGCCAAGTAGCTAGACCGGCTGGCGACAGAGGTGTGTCGGGAATTGCTAAATGGGGACTTGCCACCCAGACCAGCGAGTAGCGGCAAAGGCGTCGATTGATCATACCCGGCTGATTGACCTTGCCCATCAGAAAGGCGATATCAATGTCGTGATTGACCAATTTATCGGCCAGATTGACGGAGATGTCGACATCAAGCTCCAGGTTAATCGCCGGGTAAGCCTCACTGACCCTCTCGATCATCTGCGGCAGCCAGGTATGGGCAATGGTTTCTGATACGCCCAGTCGAATAGTGCCGTGAATGGCCGTTGGCTGTGCGACTACTTGCAGCATTTCGCTGTGTAAATTCAGCATTTTCTCGGCATATACTAGCAATTCGCGACCCTTGGCGGTCAATTTGACATGCCGGCCTATCCGATCAAACAGCTCCACGCCCAACTCTTCCTCAAGCCCCGCAATGCGTGCTGATACCGACGGCTGGGAAGAGTACAGTCGCTTCGCGGCTGCTCTAAAACTACCTAATCGCGCGATCCATACAAACGTTTTTAGCGTGCGAATATTCATGCAAACCGTTGCTCCTGAACTGGTTTGAATTTCCAGGGCATTATTTTATTACCCGACATGTGTGGCGCGCTTACTATCAGCAACAAAGCGAACCAACACTCACCCAACCATGTCATCTTATAGATTGCTTTTTAAAAAAATAGCAACTAATGTGTTGCTATAGCCTGAAAAGCAACTTATTTGATGACATCAAAATGCCGTTACTTGATCAAATTAAAAAGCGCCGTATAGCGCTAGGCTTCAAACAAAGTGATATGCAGATGCGCGTTGGCATGTCGCGCCAGCAGTATCAGCGGCTTGAAGCCAGTGGCAACCCGCGCCTTAACACATTAGAGCTGGTCGCTAAGGGGTTAAACAGTGAGATTATGCTGATTCCTCAAGAGAAGCGCGAAGCGGTACTGGCCCTGCTCGCAAGTCATACAGCGGGCGCACCCTGCTCCGACATTGCGGATAATGTCATTGATGCCCCGTGGAAAGGCTTGCTAGGGGATGATGATTAACAGTGCAAAGGCGGGGTAAATGGATCGATTGAGCAAGGCCAGCTCCCCAGCCCTTGTGTGCCGAGGATTAGACGCAGGGCGTCCGCTTTATCCTGGAAAGCTCGAATAACCCGAGTATTGTCGATGCTGGCCGTGATGGTGGAAGCCAGGGTAGGGTATCCAGATTACTCTTGATGCTCTGCAGTGCTTCATGCCGTTCCAGCATGGGCAGGAAAACCAGATCGATATCGACCGAAAGCCGGGGAAAGTCACGAACGAACAAATTGATAGCCGCTCCACCTTTGAGGGCGAAACAGTCGTGCCGGGAAACGAAGGGAATCAGCCACAGCAACAGCTGAACTTGCCGATAGTAGTGGCTTTGTCTGTCCATATTCTTACATCTCCTTCGGCACGGTAATCTGCCAGGTTGGCTCCAGCTTGCCGCCTTTAGCAATCAGTCGTTTACCGGTTCCCAGCGCATACTGATCCGGTGTCAGGTGCTTGAGCCAGGCGTGTTGGTGTCTTCCTGCCAGCCAGAGAAAGAGTCGTTTTGCTTTAATGCTGCTACAGGTTTTCAGCAAGGCGTCCAGCTTGCGAGGTGAAAGGTTGTGCAGTCCTTGCACAAGCTGGTCGGCATGTTCAAAGCTGATGGTATTGGGCACCGCTGCCAAGAGCTCCAAAATGGCTTTCTCTGGACAGGAATAGTGGAGTGGGGGCAGCGATACTTGCCAAGTGTCTTGCCGGAGGTACTTATCGTCTTGCATCAGCGTCTCGGGCCACAGGCGGCGCGTTCCGTGCCACTCAAACTGTGCCGGAACATCGATTCTGCCCAGCCATCGGGGAAGCGCGGCATCGGAATAGAGCTGAACCCTTGGCTTGCTTCCCTTGGGCAGATAATGGCCAAGGCCTTCCAGCTCTAACGCGCTCAAGCCTCCGACATGGACAGGAGCATCGGACATGCGTTGCAAAGAGGCAACGATTCCTTTCCACGACAGCCTTGCTTCCTGCCTTGCGTAAACACCGGCTACGAGAGGGATCAGGGTCTGGCTGCGCACCGCATTGTCCAGAAAGTGCAGGTTGAGCCCTTGTGCCTCCAGCCATGATTTGGTGGCTACCATATCCAAGGGCAGCACCTTCTGTAACTGCTGTCTGGCTTCAGTATTCAGCATGACTGGCCTCAACGTAGTTTGTAAATCATCAAATATACGTTGATTATTGACGTGAATTATACATTTTTCAAACCAATTTAATTTTTAAGTTTGTTGATTTGTTACTTTACGTCAATTACTGCCGTTAAAATTATGATTTTCAAACTATTGCCATGGTGCGGCCAGTAATTCCATTTTCCGCGTACCGGTTGCAATCAAAAAAGCACAAACTAAATAGTTCTCTCGACCGAGCTGTGCCGGCAGCTCTTGCGCTTGATAAAGAATTCAACGAATTCGGATTAGGTAATTGGCGGATTGATACCCACAACTACCCAAACTTAGCAGAGCTCACACGAACATCATGACTGTAAAATTACATAACCATTTGATTTATATTGGTTTAAAGAACGGCATCGAACACCCAAGAACATCACTCAATATTCTGAATCTGCTCCCGCATCTGCTCGATCAGCACCTTCAGCTCCACCGCGCAGCGGGTGGTGTCGGCAACCACGGATTTTGACGAGAGCGTGTTGGCTTCACGGTTGAGTTCCTGCATCAGGAAATCCAGGCGGCGACCTTTGGGGCCTTTTTGGCCCAGTTGGCGGCGCACTTCTTCCACATGGGCCGTTAGGCGATCCAGCTCTTCATCCACATCGGCTTTTTGGGCCACCAGCACCAGCTCTGCTTCCAGGCGTTGCGGGTCGAGTTCGGTTTTGGCGATTTCCAAACGCTCCAGCAGTTGGGCACGTTGGCGCTCCAAAATCTGCGGCAGCAGGCTGTGCACGGTAGCGACCTGCTCGCTGACTGCGGTGAGGCGGGTGGTGATCATTTCGGCAAGCTTTTCGCCTTCCCGGACGCGGGCATCGATCAGCTCGTCCAGGGCTTGGTCAAACAGCGCTTTGGCGGCGGCTTTAATGGCATCCTGATCGAGGTGCTGGGTTTCCATCACTCCAGGTTGGTTGAGTAGCGCAAGCGTGGTAGGCGGCACCGCGCTGGGCACCTGCTGCTGGATAGCCGCCAGGGCATCGGCAATCTCTTTGAGCCGCTGTGCATTCACTGCTGGGGCCAGATTGGCTTCAGCTGCCTCAAAGCGCAGGCTGCACTCCACTTTACCCCGTGCCAGTCGCATTCGCAGGGCATCGCGCAGTACCGGTTCCAGCTCGCGAAGCGTATCCGGCAGGCGGAAGTGGGGTTCCAGATAGCGCTGGTTAACCGAGCGTATTTCCACCTGCAGGGTACCGAAAGGAGCAGCCTGCTCGGTGCGGGCAAAGGCAGTCATACTATGTACGTGGCGTGAGCGAGCCATGATGTTTCCTGTTAAAAGCGCATTTGTGCCAGTCTACCCGATCTGGTGCCAGTTGATATGATCACCTTGAATAGGCCCATCGGGGAGCGCGTTGACGTGTACAATGGGGGGCTTTTCCAACTGATATTGATGAGAGGTGCTATGCGTCCTGACGTTGTTCGCCCCAGCGGTCGCCAAGCCGACCAGCTCCGAGATATTCGCTTAACCCGCGATTACACCCGCCATGCGGAAGGTTCGGTACTGGTGGAGTTTGGCGATACCAAGGTGCTGTGTAATGCGAGCGTAGAGGCGGGCGTACCGCGCTGGCTGCGTGGCAAAAATCAGGGATGGGTGACCGCTGAGTACGGCATGTTGCCGCGCGCCACCCACTCGCGCAGCGGCCGCGAAGCAGCCAACGGCAAGCAAGGTGGCCGCACCCTGGAAATACAGCGTTTAATTGGCCGCAGCCTGCGCGCGGCGGTGAACCTGAAGAAGTTGGGTGAATTTACCATTACCGTGGATTGCGATGTGATCCAGGCCGATGGCGGTACCCGCACGGCGTCGATTACGGGTGGCTGCGTGGCGCTGGTGGATGCGATTCGCCACCTGCAACGGGAAAAGAAGATCAAGGGTGATCCTTTCAAGCAGTTGGTCAGCGCGATTTCCGTGGGTATATACAAAGGCGTACCGGTGCTGGACCTGGACTACCCGGAAGACAGTAAAGCCGATACCGACCTGAATGTAGTGATGACCGAAAGCAGCGAGCTGATTGAGGTACAGGGCACCGCTGAAGCAGGCGCGTTTAATCGTGCAGAGCTGAACGCCATGCTCGATCTGGCTGAGAAAGCGGGTGGTGAACTGCGTGAGAAGCAGCGCGAGGCGCTGGGCATACGTGGATAGGATAGTCTAGCAAACACTATTGCTGTCGAACTCTTTCGCCAGCAATAGCTATATGCCTTTACTTAACAGCAGTCACTACTAATTCCAAAAGAACATTCTCTCCAAGGTCAGCAACACCTAACGTGGCTCGGGCTGGAAGATGGTCAGCATCAAACCATTGAGTCCATACCTCGTTCATACCTTTCTTGAGATTCAAGTCAGAGACATAGGCAGTTGCGGTAACGATTCGCTTATTATCTGTACCTGCTTCGGCTAGATAGCTTTCCAGTTTATCAAGCACTTGGCGTGTTTGACCTGCCATATCAAGCGTAAGATCATCAGCAATTATTCCACCAAAGAAAACAAACCCATTCGCTTCTACAGCGCGGTGCATAATAGGTGTTTGGATATGTCGTTTAATCATAATAATCTCCTGTTTGCCTTAATTGGCGTACGTGAACTCATCCTGTTTAGGACAAGGTGTTTGAAACCTTTGAATAGAAAAAGGAGTGATCGGCAGCTTAGGCTCTCGTTCCATGGCAAGGTCGGCGACTATTTCTCCGGTAATGGGGCCTAACTGATAGCCATGAGCTGAGAACCCAAAAGCGTGAATAACATTGTCGTGTTGGCTGCTAAGACCTATTACAGGAATGTGATCCCGCATGACGGCTTCGACGCCTGCCCAGGTTCGCATGATGCGTGCCTCTTTCATGAACGGAAACAGACTGACGACGGTATCGGCATTCTCTGCCAGTCCACCTAAACGGGTTTCCGCGACATGGCGGGCAAGATCCACGACTCCACGTACCCCACCTCCGATCAAAACAGTACCGTTCTCAAACTGCTTAAAAGATAATGGCCGCGACGTGGCGCCCACTACCGTCCCTAAAAATGGCGATAGTCGCTCAGTGATCATCAGCATGGGAGCTTCAGCCGTAAGAGGAACCGGCTCTCCAAGCCATTTGCAAAACTCTCCTGCCCAAGCGCCAGCACAATTGACCAGCAAATCGGCATCGAAACGCTCTCCGCCACTGCTCAGCTGCCATCCGTTGCTCTTAGGCTCAAGGGCAGTTATCTCAATACCTTCACGAAAGCAGGCACCCTGACGTTCGGCTTCGCGACGCCAAGCGGTAACAGTGCGGTAGGGGTTAGCATAGCCATCACCATCGCACGCCAGTCCTCCTGGGCAATGGCTTGCCAAGGCAGGCAGCCGCTTATATAGCTCATCACGGCTGAGAAGCGTTTCATGGCAAAACCCCAGATTCCGCACTTGGCACTCACGCTCAATGAGGGTAGCCATATCATTATCGTTTTCAGCCACTTTGATTTGCCCAACAGGACGAAACCCACAATCGTCACCGACAATACTCGTCATGTTCAGCCAGCGTTCCCAAGCAGCTATCGCTAACGGTATCTCTGCCGGGTGCCTGCCGAGCCTACGTACACCACCAGCATTGACGCCCGAGGCATGGCGACCGGCATAGGCCTTATCAATGACAGTGACCTCATACCCTTGATTGCTTAATCGCAGCGCAGCACTGCAACCATGAAACCCCGCGCCCACAACCACTACTCGACGAGGCATCAGCCTTCCTCCGCCGCCTTTGCAAGCTGGCCGAGGGTGATCGGTTTGAAAGGTGGTCGCAGCCTGTAATAGCCGGTTTCTTCAACACTCTGCTGATTGGCATCTGCCAGCAGTTCGCTCACGGTAATACCGCACATACGGCCTTGACACGGCCCCATGCCACAACGAGTGAACGACTTAGTTTGGTTGGGCCCTCGGCAGCCCATTTTGGCCATACGCCGGATTTCTCCGCCGGTTACCTCTTCGCATCGGCATGCTAGCGTATCGTCATCGGGTAAACGCCACTGTTTTGCAGGTCTATACAGCACATCAAGAAAAGGCCTAATCGCGGTGTCACGCGCTAGTGCTTTACGAATTGATTGGGCGCGTTCAGTACTGTTCGCCAAGGTTAATTTACCTAGCGCCAGGGCAGCCCCCAGCCCCGCTAATTGACCTTGCATGGCCGCGGCCTTGGCTCCTACGATACCGCCTCCATCACCCGCTACGGCAAGACCTTGGATATCGGTGTTCAGCCACTCATCCAGACATGGTCTCCAAGCTAATTGCTGCTCATCCCACTCATGGTGGCAATCCACCGCCCGAGTGATTTGGGTATTGGGGATAACGCCTTGATGAAGTAGCAAGGTAGGCGTTTCAAGTGTCTGCCATTGATCATCGCCCTGTTGCTTCCATAAAACGCGCTCCAACTGACCACTACCTTCGGCGCGCAGAGCACTTACGTCTCTAATATGGCGAACACCTGCACGGCGTAGTTCACGTAATAGTCCCACCCCCTTTAATAAGGTGCTGGCATTACGTAACGCACCGGGAACGTACTTGAGAGCGGCGCAATAGCGATTCCGTGGCGTAGTATCAAGAATGGCCGCCACCTCAACACCTGCGCGCAGATACTGAACAGCCAGTAGCAATAACAATGGGCCACAGCCTGCCAGAACAACGGGGGCTTGGGGCACGACCCCCGAACTCTTGAGTAATATTTGACCACTACCGGCCGTCATTACTCCAGGTAACGTCCAACCAGGGATTGGCATTGGCCGCTCCATCGCACCCGTGGCAAGGATGATATGTCGCGCACGGATCATCTCGACCTTGTCATCGTGTAACAGGCCAACCTCCCGCTGACGGGTCAATTGCCACACCATGGTTGCAGGTCGGTAATCAATCCGTTGGTCTGCAAGCCCATTGATTAGAGACTCACCTGACCAGTACTCCTCGTCAAGGATGTGGCGGCCACGCAAAGGGGTACGCTCCAGGGCACGATAAATCTGCCCTCCCGCTGCAGGCTGCTCGTCTATTATCACAGGAGTAATATCATGCTTCAGGGCGGTCGCTGCCGCTGCCATACCTGCCGGGCCCGCACCTAGAATAACGAGGTCATGTGTGATCATGAGGTTAGCCTCCTGGCACCTTGCTGCACATGAATACGCATACCATCACGAACCTCTACCTGGCAGGCCTGGATGTTGGGGTTACCATCAACTTCTACTAGGCACTCAAAGCACACACCCATCATGCAGTAAGGAGCACGAGGGGCATTACTGACTGGCGTGCTACGACAAATACTAATACCGGAAGTGAGTAGTGCCGCTGCAATGGTATCGCCAGAACGTGCCGTCAAGGTCTGCTCATCAAAGTGGAAAGTCACCATCGGTCCAGTGGTGGCTTCAGGCGGGGATAGGCGTTTGAACATGGAATCTCTCCGCAGTAAAAGGGGCAATTTCAGCGGGCGCTTCCGCCCCCGCGAACCAGGGAGCCAAACACTTCGCATGAGCAGCAGCTAATGTCACACCACTATGGCAACACGCGACAAAGGCACCTGGGTGAGTTTGGGATGCTTGGTACAACGGATAGCCATCAGGCGTCATGACCCTTAATGCCCCCCAGCTTCGCACCACCCGGGTATCAGAAAGTGCTGGTAGCGCCCGCACGGCACGCCGGGCAATTTGGGCAAGCACAGGCGTTTCGGTACCATCATTGAAACCAACGTCTTCATGGGAGTCGCCCATAAGAATCGTGCCTTCTCCCGTCTGGCGTAGATAGGTCGTTGGCAAGTTGAGCAGTGGCCGCACTCGTTCGGTAACAAGAATTTCACCGCGATTCGGTATTAACGGTGCATCCAGACCTACCTGCGGAGCCAGTTCACGATTACCCAGCCCTGCTGCCAGGATGACGCGATTAGCCAAAATGGTTTTTTGACCACTCTCGACTACATAACTTTCTCCTTTACGCCGAATACTTTTTACCTTGCCAATTGGTAAGAAGCAGCCACCATGACAACGTATGCCTGCATGTAAGGCCCGTAATAAATAGAGGGGATTGGCGTGCCCATCCCAGCTTGACCACGAAGCGCCAGTAACGCTTTCACCAATTTCGGGAATCAAGTCCCGTAACTGGTTAT
Organism: Vreelandella olivaria; assembly: GCF_023507745.1. GTDB lineage: Bacteria > Pseudomonadota > Gammaproteobacteria > Pseudomonadales > Halomonadaceae > Vreelandella > Vreelandella olivaria_A. The sequence goes on from NZ_JALPZO010000066.1 coordinate 131,252, forward strand.
GATCCAGCATGTTGAATTTAAACTGTCGATCCGTGGCCTGAGACAATGCTTTAAGATCTACTTCACGAGCCTCAAGCTCCGCACGGCTATAGCAAAGATGCACTCCTCCGGGGTTATGGTGCTGAGTAGCGACCCCCGTCAGCTCAAGGAGCTCCTGAGAAAGTGTCGACCACATGGATGCAGAACGCATACTCCATAGGGAATAACGCGGTATTTCCTGCCCCTTTCCCTGAACCCATACCAATCCAAAATTGCCACGCGAGGCACGATAGGCCACATCTCCTTCGTCCACCACACTGACTTGGTGGCCTTGGCTGGCCAGTCCATAGGCAATTGCACTGCCTACCAGCCCACCGCCAATGACGGCGAAATCACACTGCTGCATAGCTGGCTCCTTACCTCTTACCGATGAGAACTTTGTCAATTCCATAGAATCGGTCCAGCAACACCATGAATAACACCGTTAATACAATGAGCACGGTAGAGACGGAGGCGATTAATGGGTCGACGGTATGAGCAATGTGGTTATACATCTGCACAGGCAGCGTGGTTGTGCTGGGCGAAGCCACGAAAATGGTCATCGATAATTCATCAAAGCTGGTAGTGAAGGCTAAAATCCAGCCACCTGCGACCCCGGGGAGAATCATCGGCATGGTGATACGCCGAAACATCGTCCATTGTGAAGCCCCTAGCGACAAAGCGGCTTTTTCAGCACTGCGATCCATTCCAAATACTGAAGCCATCACTAAGCGCATGGTATAGGGCATAACGATAATGACGTGTGATGCTACCAGTGCCCAGAAGCTACCGTAGATACCTACTCGTGAGAAAAAGCCAAGAAAAGCGACGCCTAACACAACATGGGGAATCATTAACGGTGATAAAAATAAGCCCACTAACACGTCACGACCACGGAATTGGTAACGGACAATGGCCAATGCGGCAGGCACAGCTAAAACGACCGAAAAACTTGCTGCCGCTATCCCTAAATAGAGGCTATTCCAAAACGCTCGAATAAAGTCACGGTGATCCAGAATGGCCGTAAACCAACGTAAAGAGAAGCCATCCGTTGGGTATGAGAGATAGCCATGAGGTGTAAATGCCACCAGCATTACGACTGCCAGGGGAGCCAGCAGAAAAACGACAAATAGCGAATGAAATATCAGAGCGAGTTTGCTATTACGTAACATCGTAGTGACTCCTAGCCTAGAGTGCGACGGAAACGCCGCTCCATCATGCGGTTATAACTCATCACCACAGCGACATTGGCCACCAGTAAGACAATGGCGATCGCTGCCCCCATGGGCCAGTTCATCGTATTGAGATACTCATCGTAAGCGGCAGTGGCAGCTACTTTTAGACGGCGACCACCGATAATGGCGGGGGTGGCAAAGGCGCTGGCGGCTAAAGCGAAAACAATTAAGCTGCCAGATAATATGCCCGGTAATATTTGAGGAATAACCACACGACGAAAAACAGTGGCATGACTGGCGCCTAACGATAAACCAGCATGCTCCACTGCAGGATCAAGTTTTTGCAGAGCAGCCCATACGGAGATCACCATAAGCGGGACCAATACATGTACCAGCGCAAGAATTACGCCAGTATGGGTGTACATCAAATTACCCGTGCTTGCCTCAGCAATACCAATGCCCTCTAACAACTTGCCTAGCAAACCATTTCCGCCAATCAACAATACCCATCCAAGCGTTCTTACCACCACTGAAATTAACAGCGGTGCCAAAGTGATAACCAGAAATAACGAACGCCACGGATTACGCATACGCGAGAGGATATAGGCCTCTGGCACGCCGATCAGAATGCACAGAACCACTACCGCTATACTGATGCCGTAGGTACGTAAAAATATTTCATGAAAGTAACTATCACTCAGTACCTCCAGGTAATTTTCGAGGCCAAATGAAGAAACAATACCCAACGAATAATCAAAGCTATTAAAACTTAGGATTAGCGTCATGATTAGTGGCATGCCCAGCAAGGCAAGAAAGAAAACGGCACCAGGCGCACTTAACAGCCAAGGAATCGGATTAATGAGCCGGGTACGTGGAGAAGATGGATATAGGGGGGAAATAAGCTCAGCCATTTACTTGTTCCCCTAAAACCTGTACCGCACCTTCCTGCCAGTGGATACCTACATCATCACCTACCGCAGCCCCCTGCGCTCCCAAATTCGGTTGAGTGACCAATAGCTCGCCAACACTACTATCGACTTGATACAGCCAATGGTTACCCAGAAACAATCTTGTACGAACACGTCCCTGTAACTTGCCAGCAGCTTGCTGCGTTAGTTCCAGCTTTTCTGGGCGAATCGATAACTGAATCTGGTCTCCTTTAATATCGTTGGGTACAGTAATTTCCAGCTGGTAATCACCAAGTTTAACGTGAGCTTGTCTGCCTTCACGCTGGTCTATATGGCATGCCAATAAATTAGTCTTGCCAACAAACGAAGAAACAAAGTTATTTTTAGGGTTTTCATAAGCAGCAAAAGGCTCATCCACCTGCACCACTTTTCCCTGATTCATCACCACGACGCGATCGCTAAGCGAGAGCGCTTCCGATTGATCGTGTGTAACCATTAAGGTTGTCGTGCCAACCTGCTGCTGAATATTACGCAGCTCGATCTGCATATTTTCTCTTAATTGTGCATCAAGGTTGGATAGTGGTTCATCAAGTAACAACAACGGCGGGCGAATTACCAAAGCGCGGGCCAAAGCGACTCGTTGACGCTGCCCACCGGATAGTTCGCGGGGATAGCGATCGCCCAGGTGATCAAGGCGAACCAGCTCCAGCGCCTCACAAACCTGCTGGCGGCTTTTACCGGCGGGAACTTTACGCATTTCAAGGCCAAACCGCACATTTTCCGCCACGGTCATATGGGGAAACAGGGCATAGCTTTGGAAAACAATTCCAATGCCCCTTTGATTAGGCTTACAGGATGTAATGTTCTCGCCATTCATTAAGATCTGGCCACGGGTAGGCTCAACGAAGCCAGCTATCATTTGCAGTGTCGTGGTTTTACCGCACCCCGATGGGCCGAGTAACGAGACAAATTCACCTTGGGCAATATCAAGCGTGATGTCTTGTACGGCAGCATTGCTGCCGTAACGCTTGGTCAAGGACTCTAAGCGAAGAAAACTCATGGCAGGAAACTCCTGCACACCCTTCCCCAACGAGCTGAAGGCAAGGGTGTGATGGCTTTAGTGGGTAGTAACGATGGATGAGTAGCGCAGGCCTAGCGCTCGACCTGACGGTTCCAACGATTGGTCCACTCGAGGCGGTTAGGATTGATGACATCCCAGTCCACAGCCACTAACTGGTCGACTCTTTCACCATAGGGGAGAGTTTCTACCAACTCATCAGATAACTCTGCATACCGTTGCGCTGGCCCCCAACCTTGTGTGTCAGCCAGTAATTCCTGCGCTTTTGGTGTTAACAGGTGCTCAATAAATGCCTCAGCCAGCTCGTGCTTCTCGCTGCCTTCGATCACACAGGCAGCCACCATCAAAGCAACCGCCCCCTCTTCAGGGTATGCAAAAGCGCCCGGGAAACCTGTGTTGGCAAGTGCACGTAAGCGCCCACTCCCCCAAACCGACAGGGCTATTTCCTCATTCTGGAATAACTCGGACATTTTGCCTGCTGAAGGCTCGAAAGAAAGGATGTTAGGTGCAGCTTGCTCTTGCATGAACACGAAGCCAGGGTCAATATCACTTTCACTTCCCCCATTTAGACGCGCTGCCATTACCAAAGCATGTACACCATAGGTATTGCTAATGGAAGGAACGACTAGTTTACCGGCGTATTTTTCATCGGCCAGATCGTTCCAGGAGCTAGGCGGTTCCCAGCCATTACGCTCAAACATCTCAGCATTATAGGCAAACCCTGAAGCAACCAAACCAACACCAACAGCCTTATCATCTGGGAAGCGCGCAATATCGTAGACATCATCCAGCATGGCGGTATTTTGCATTGATGAGCAGAAGCCTAAGTTAATGGCCTGGTACATTGGGCCATCATCCATCAACACTATATCCAGCTCCTGATTACCACGTTGAGCTTGCAACTTGGCTAGCGTATCGGTGGAGTTCCCGGCGACATAGATGATTTCAGCATCATGTTCCTCAAGGAAAGCTGGAATGATTTCGTCGCGCATGGCTTGTTCGGTAGAACCACCATAGGAGCCGACATATAGTGGTTCAGCAAAAGCTGTATTCATGCCCAAAAATACTAAGCCTACCATTGCGGTCGTTTGTCTATTCAGTCTATTCATTTTTGCAGTGTCCTGTCATTGATGTTGATGTTTTGATTGTTATTATCAATGGCCGCCACCGCTTCTGTTATTACTAGAAAACGGTCAGAAGGCGTGGGCAGTGCGACCTGCAATGAAGCTAGCATTGCCTCAGACATCAGGACTAATGCCTTTTGTTAGACACTCTATTCGCTAATGTTATACCTTTACTGAGATAGTGGGGTATCGAGTTGATTAGCAAGGTGTATTTTTACTTCCTCAATAAACTCCAGCACTAAACGTGATGGGGGTCGAAAAGCAGGAAGCACGACACTATAGTGGAAAGGTATTTTTGGTTGAAAAGGACGAACAATCAAGCCACGTGAGGCGTAACTACCTGCAGTAATAGGGTCAATTAGCGATACCCCTGCTCCTGCTAAGACCAACTCACATGCAACGCTCGATAATTGTGTTTCTATACGCATGCGACGTTTAACACCCGCTTGGTGAAAAACATGATCTATAAGCGGCCTTACATCCTGCGTCTGACCTAACGAAACAAATGATTCTCCTTCCAGGTCTTTTACAGTAATCATCGCCTGCTGTGCTAATCTATGATCAGGCAGCATCACTAAGCGCAATTCACCGCATGCAATAGAACGGATAGTGACCGAGGGGTCCTCTAAATGCATGCCTATCAAACCTGCATCACACTGCTGAGTTGCCACCCATTCCAATACACGTTGCGAGCTATGCGCTTGTAATGAAACAGTTATTCCCGGATGACGAGCTGAAAAAGCGTGAATCATGGGAGGTAATGCACTTAGCGCAAGGGCTGGCATGCAACTTAAAAAAAGTCTGCCAGTTCGAAACTCTCGGATCTCTTTCGCAGTATCAGTAATTTTATCAAGCCCCACAAAAGCACGATCAACATCTTCATATAAAGCCAGAGCTTCAGGAGTGGGAATCAGGCGCCCCTTGTGCCTTTGAAATAACGCAAAACCTACGTAATACTCCAAGTCACCTATCAAACGGCTTACTGCTGGTTGAGAAACATGCAGCGTCTGCGCTGCCCGCGTAACCGTTTTATGTATCATTACCGCACGGAAGGCTTCGATCTGCCTAAGATTAATCATTCAGAGTCTTCTCCCGAATGTAATAGAGAGGCTTGCTAAAAGTGCAGCCTAAACAGATCAATGAAGTCCTTTGCGAGCCAGAAAATATTAAGGCAGTGAAACTTTTGACGAAATATATAGTGCTTATTTTGAGCCTACATAGCTCCCCTATTATTTGGTTCTAACCTTTATATAATCGCCAACAGGCCAGCAAAATGCTGGCCTGTTGGCAGTGCGACGCGGGAAGTAGCTAACGCTTAAAGCGCTAAATCATACTCAACGATCAGCGGTGCGAACTCAGAGAAGGTCGCATCGTAATCAATCCACGCGTCAACCACATGGCGGCGGAAGTTGGGACCAACCAATTGGTAATCGATCCGCCAGCCTTCCTGGCGCTCACGGGATACATCCTGATCAAGCTTAGGCCACCAGGTGTATTCGCCAGCATCGCGATTGATTTCGCGGAAGGCGTCGATAAACCCAGTTGGACCCAGCACCTGATCCATCCAGGCGCGCTCTTCCGGACGGAAACCAGAGGTGAGTTGGTTATCCGACCAGTTAGCCAAATCCACCGTTTTATGGGCAATATGCCAGGTACCACAGATGATGTATTCGCGGCGTTTACGCGACATCTTCGTCAGGTACTCCTGGAACTGCTCCATAAACGCCTGTTTGGCTTTTTGGTCACTTCCATCAGGCATCAGGAAAGTGGCTATACTGAAGCGGTCATAATCCGCCTGCAGAAAGCGCCCTTCATGGTCACACTGAGGGAAACCCAGGCCATACATAATGGCCTTGGGAATTTTGCGGCAATAAAGCGCCACACCGGCGAACCCGTCTTCTTCAGCATCCAGAAAATAGCCTTCATAGCCTTCCGGATAAAGAATATGGTCACCCAGTTCAAAACTTTTTGCCTTGATGTTCTGCACGCAGACCACATCGACATCCTGCTGAGCCAGCCAGTCCAGGAAGCCACGATCGACGGCATCACGTATACCATTGACATTGATGCTGGCAATTTTCATAAATCGTCCCTTTTGCGTCGCTGCTGTATGATACCCGACGTTTAGACGTTTGGGTAAATAGACAAACCAAATCTTGCTATTTAGCCCCATTTTATTGTTGCGTTTGACTTACATTCCTATCGACAAGAGAAAACCACTGTGGCCACCACTCTACAACCCTACCAACGCGATTTCATTGCCTTCGCTATTGAGCAGGGCGTGCTCAAGTTTGGCGAGTTCACGCTTAAGTCAGGGCGAGTGAGCCCTTACTTCTTCAATGCGGGTCTGTTTCAGACTGGCCGCGCCCTGGCCAAACTGGGCCGCTTCTACGCGCAGGCGATTGTTGATAGTGGCCTTAAGGCGGATGTGCTGTTTGGCCCTGCCTATAAGGGAATTCCACTGGCGGCGGTGACCGCAGCGGCTCTGGCCGACCATCATGACCTGGATATGCCTTATGCATTTAACCGTAAAGAGGCCAAAACCCACGGAGAAGGCGGCAATATTGTTGGCGCGCCACTGGCGGGCGATATTCTGATTATCGATGACGTAATTACTGCCGGCACCGCCATTCGCGAGGTCATGGGCCTGATTGAGCAGAGCGGTGCCCGCGCGGGCGGCGTGATCATTGCCCTTGATCGCCAGGAACGTGGCCAGAGCGAGAAAAGCGCTATCCAGGAAGTGCACGCCCAATACGGTATGCCCGTGGTCAGCATTGTCACTCTTGAGCAAGTGCTTACTTACCTTGAGGAGCATGCCGGGGGTGAAATGCTGGCATACGCTGAAGCCGTTCGCGCTTATCGTGACCGCTACGGCATTGTGGGATGACTTTCTGAATTAATCGCTTACTTGATTGGTAAGGCGCCAGTGTAGTTTTGCTGGCGCCACGCTTCATAACTGACAATGGCGACTGCATTCGAGAGGTTCAAACTGCGGTTATTGGGCTGCATGGGGATGCGCAACTTTTGCTCGTCAGGCAGCGCGGCATGAACCTCGGGCGACAGCCCAGCGGTTTCAGATCCAAACAGCAGCACATTGCCGGGCGCATAGGGGGCATCACTGTGGGCTCGGGTACCCTTGGTGGTAATCGCCCAAATAGTGCGCCCCTGCATTGCACTTTGAAACGCCGTAAAATCAGCGTGGCAGGTAACATTGGCAAGGTCGCGGTAATCTAACCCGGCACGACGCAGCTTTTTCTCTTCGAGATCAAAGCCCAGCGGTTCAATAAGATGTAAACGGCAGCCATTGTTGGCCACCAGGCGCATAATGTTGCCTGTATTGGGTGCCATACGCGGTTCAAACAGCGCTACTTCAAACATCACTACCTGCCTATTATTCGCTCATTGTGCATTCGCCAGCGCTGCCGATTGTAATGGAAATTGCCAGGAAACACTTGTAGAGGTCACCCTTAGCCATGACGCCCCAACCGCCCAAAAGCATTCTTAGCCGCATTAAGGGGCTAAACCCGCGCCAGCAGGAAGCGGTGCGTTATATCGATGGCCCCTGCCTGGTATTGGCGGGAGCAGGCTCGGGTAAAACCAGTGTGATTACCACCAAAATTGCCTATCTGGTGCAAGAGTGCGGGATGAGCGCGCGTAGAATCGCGGCAGTGACCTTTACCAATAAAGCCGCCCGGGAGATGAAAGAGCGCGTGGGGAAAATGCTGAAAGGCAAAGAAGGCCATGGGCTAACGGTTTCCACCTTTCACAACCTGGGGCTGAATATCATCCGCGGTGAGCTGAAAACCCTGGGTTATAAACCGGGTTTTTCGCTGTTTGACCCGGAAGATGCCAAGGCGCTGCTGCGGGATTTGATGAATAAAGACGCCCAGGTAGATGCCGAACAGATCAATTCGGTACAGGCCAAAATATCCCAGTGGAAAAACGATCTGGTGTTGCCTGGCGACGCACTTTCCCATGCGGCTGATGATGACGAACATTTCGCTGCGCGGGTGTACGAAGCGTACGTGCGTCACTTAAAAGCCTACAACGCGGTGGATTTTGATGACCTGATCCTACTGCCGGTGGTGCTACTCAGCCGCGACCCGGAGGCATTGGCCCGTTGGAGGCGCAAAATCCACTATATGCTGGTGGATGAGTACCAGGACACCAACGTCTCCCAGTATCTGTTGGTTAAACTTTTAATGGCGGAACGGGCCACCTTCACCGTAGTGGGCGATGATGACCAGTCGATTTACGCCTGGCGGGGTGCAAGGCCTGAAAACCTGGTGACCCTGGGTGAAGATTTTTCACGCTTAAAGGTTATCAAACTGGAGCAGAATTACCGTTCTACCGGCACGATTCTGCGGGCGGCCAATACACTGATCAGTAACAACCCCCACGTGTACGACAAAACCCTGTGGTCGGATATGGGCGACGGCGCGCCCATTCGTGTGATCGTTAACCGCCATGAAGAGGCGGAAGCGGAACGGGTTGCCAGCGAGATGTTAACCCGGCGGATCAAAGAGAAAACCGAGTGGCGCGACTTTGCGGTGCTCTACCGGGGTAACTTCCAGGCTCGGTTGCTGGAACTCAAGCTCCAGCACTATCAGATTCCTTACAAACTTTCCGGCGGCACATCGTTTTTCTCGCGCAACGAAATCAAAGACACCATGGCTTACCTGCGGCTGCTGATTAACCCTGCCGACGACAACGCGTTTTTACGCATTGTGAATGTCCCCCGCCGGGAAATTGGTCCTGGCACCCTGGAAAAACTCGCTAACTATGCCACCGAACGCTCGATATCACTGTTTGCCGCCTGCCATGAGCTGGGGTTGGAGCAAACACTACCTACCCGCGCCGTGGAGCGGCTATCACGCTTTACCCATTTTATTGATGGTGTACGCAAGCGTATGGATCAGGGCGATGCGATTGCTGCGATCCGCGATATGCTGCGTGATATGGATTACGAGGCGTGGCTATACCAAAACGCCAGTGCCCCTACCATTGCCGAGCGGCGTATGGGCAATGTATGGATTTTGATCGACCAGCTGGAAAAGTCGCTCAATCGAGACCCGGAAGATGATATCGCCTCTGAAACCACCGAAACTGATGGCGTGGAAGCAGCCATCTCCCGTCTGGTACTGCGGGATATTCTTGAGCAGCAGGCTGAGGAGGATGATTCCGACCGGGTACAGTTATTGACGATGCATGCCTCCAAAGGCCTGGAGTTTCCCCACGTCTACTTGATGGGCCTGGAAGAGGATCTGTTACCCCATCGTAACGCCATAGAGATGGGCAGCGTGGAAGAGGAGCGTCGCTTAGCCTACGTGGGCATTACCCGCGCTCGGCGGACATTAACGTTAACCCTGGCCCGTCAGCGTAAAGCCTACGGCGAGCTAATGGATTGCCAGCCCAGCCGCTTTCTAGACGAACTGCCCGCTGATGACCTGGAGTGGGAAGGCCACGCCGATAAAGAGGACCCGGAGAAGAAGCAGGCACGCGGCAAAGACGCCATTGCTGGGTTACGCTCGCTGTTGGGTTAAGGCAACCCTAGCGTTATTAACAAAGTGATAGACAAAAAATATCCACAGGGGGTTTGAACAACCCGCCTGTGGATAACACATTGGTGCAGCTAGCTAGTAGCGCGACAAATTACTCAACTTCAGCGACCATGTAGTCAACAATCGCCATAACTTCTTCATCTTCAAGACGCAGGTTGCCACCTTTAGGCGGCATAGCGCCGATACCGTTAATGGAGTTGGCGTACAGCTCATCGATACCTTTCTCTAAACGTTCGGCCCAAGCGTCCGCATCGCCCAGTGCCGGTGCACCAGCAACACCGGTAGCATGACATGCGGCACAACCCCCGCTGGCATAAAGCGCTTCGCCATCCAAGCCGTTACCATCGCTGGCGGCCGCTTCTTCACTGGCGGTAACCTCATCATCTACGGCTTCATCATCTACAGCGGCGATGTCTTCACCAGCGCCTTCGTCGGCTGCGCTCTCTTCAGTTACAGCTTCTTCATCAGCAGCGCTTAATTCGGGCACTTCCATCACCGGCTCTACCAGGTAGGCGGTAGCTGCTTCCACTTCTTCATCAGACAGGTTGGGATTACCACCACGGGCAGGCATTGCGCCAATACCGTTGATGGAGTGCTCCAGCAGTGTGGCAAAGCCTTGCTCTGTACGCTCGGCCCAAGCAGCTTCATCACCACGCACCGGGGCACCAGCGGCACCCGTTTCGTGACACGCCATACATACGCTGTTATAGATACCGGCGCCATCCACACCGCCACTACCATTGCTGGTACTAGAAGCAGGTGCTGACGCTGTACCGCAGTCCTGGCCCTGTAAACAGAGTTGCCCTACCGGCGCCAGGCGCTCGGCCATTGCTTCACGTGCGGCGTCTTCGGCATAAGCACTGGATGTGCCTGCCATGACGCCGAAGGCCGCCAGCCCGCTCATGATCAGCTTAGATTTCACTCTCACCACCTCTTGAGTATTGTCATAAAACTTTTTGTGCTTACCCCCTGCGCGCGGCACAGCGCCGCCACCAACCTTCGGCAACCAAGACGCCAAGACGTGCATATGGCGGTAGTATACCGAGAACACAAAGAGTAAGAAAATGCTACTAAGCGCGGCTATTCAACCTACTTTGCTCTTAATCATGAAAGTGCTTGCTGAAATATAGAGCGGTTGGTTGAAAAGTGGTCGTCATGGTGACGACATGTCATGTTAAGCACACAGTTGCCGCTTTGAATGAAAGGAGTCATCAGCCGCTATGCGCATTCTATTGGTAGAAGACGATCCCAGTCTGGCTTCGGGCATTCGGTTAGCCCTCAAACCTGAGCACTATACGGTAGACCATCTCACAGATGGCGAAACCGCATTAAATGCACTCAAAAATGAACCCTTCGATGCCGTGATTTTAGATTTAGGATTGCCTCGGGTAGACGGCATGGAAGTACTCAATGCCGTACGCCGCCATGGCATTTCTGTACCTATTCTGGTGCTGACCGCCCGGGACGCAGTAAACAACCGCATCGCTGGGCTGGATGCAGGTGCCGATGATTACCTCACCAAACCCTTTGAGGTCGATGAACTTAAAGCCCGACTACGAGCTCTGCTTCGACGCAGCCAGCACCAGACCAGCTCTGTGCTGGAGTGTCGCGGCATTCACTTAAATCCGCAAACCTTAAGTGTTGTCTATCAGGACCAGGAAATTGCGCTTTCACGCCGGGAACTTACCCTGTTGCATGAGTTTATGAGCCACCCAGGCCGCGTGTTCACCCGCGATACACTTACCCGCCTGGTATATGGCTGGGAAGAGGATGTGGAGAGCAATGCCATAGAAGTACATATTCACCATTTGCGGCGCAAACTGTTTCCTGAAGTGATCCGTACTGTGCGGGGCATTGGTTACGTAATGGATAAAACACTTCAGGAAAACAGGCCATGATGTCGATTCGCCAACGCACACTGGGGCTGACTCTACTGGTATTCGGCATCAGTATGTTAGTTATTGGATTTATTAGCTACCGTTATGCCGCCCAGGAAATTGAAGAGTTATACGATGCCAGTCTGGCGCAAAACGCTCGCCTGCTTGAAGGCCTGCTACAGGCACCACTGTCAGACAGTGACCGCGATATCCTGCTACACAGCCTGGAAAGCACTCTCTTAGAGGTACATGAAGTAGAGAGTCTAGCGCCAGGGCACCGCTATGAAAGCAAACTGGCCTTCCAACTGTGGGAGGATGATCACCTGCTGCTGCGTTCGGCCACGGCGCCCGAAGCACCTCTTGCCCAGCAACCTTTGGGCTATTCAACAATAACCGTTGGGGAGCATGACTGGCGTGTTTACGTGCTGGAAGTGGCAGATTCATCCAAACGTGTGGTCGTGAGCGAACGCGAGGATGTACGCGGAGAACTGATCAGCACAGTGGCACTCCGTACGTTATTGCCGGACCTGTTCGGGCTACCGCTACTGACCATTTTACTGTGGTGGTCCATTGGCTGGGGATTATCCCCCCTTTCACGCATGGCGGAGCAAATTCGTGACCGTGATCCCCACAATCTTAAGCCCCTCTCTGTCCATCCATTACCTCAAGAGCTAGGTACTATTGCGGGCGCCCTTAACCGGTTGCTGGAGCGGCTACATACGATGCGCGTACGCGAAAAACGTTTTATTGCCGATGCCACCCACGAATTGCGCACGCCATTGGCTGTGCTCGACTTACATGCCCAAAACGCGCTGACGGCGGATAATACGGAAGATCGAGAAGAGTCACTTCATCACCTGCGCAGTGGCGTGGCCCGTTCTACCCGCATAGTCACGCAACTTCTCACACTTGCCCGCCTGGATCCAGAAGGAGAACCGTCGCCAGATTTCCGGCTCTCAAATGTGCTGCACGAAACCCGCGAAATGTTAGCAAAACTTTTACCTCTTGCGGTTAAGCGCCAACAGCAGCTTTTTCTGGATGCGGATGACACCGCCCAGTGGCAAATAGAAGAGGAGGCTGGCGCTATCGAAACACTGGTGCAGAATTTGGTAGGCAATGCCATTCAACACGCTCCTGAACATAGCACTATCACAGTTACTCTCGAGGCTACCCCAATGGGAGTGACGATTATTGTGGATGATCAGGGGCCAGGCATTCCTGAACATGAACGTAGCCGCATGATGGAGCGCTTTCAGCGTGCCGGCCCTGGCGCCGGCGCAGGACTGGGGCTCTCTATCGTCGAGCAATTAGTTAAACGTCACGGTGGGCTGCTACAACTGGAGGATGCACCTAATGGGGGGTTACGCGTTCGTGCCGTTGTTGCAAGAACCGCCTTAAGCCAGCGCCGAGCGGCTGAAATATAACAAGGGATTAACACCCTTAAGGCTACCGTAAGAATTCCGTGCAACTGTGAAGGTACAGGGTAGGCGATCAACACACGACCTGCTTCTTCATACAACGGAGGTTCCCCCGATGATCCAGATGATGCACTCACCAAAACCACTTGTTCAGTTCGGTGCCACACCACTTTTAACCCAACCCGCAGCGAAACAGCTATCGCCTGAAAGTCCTGCCATATCAGTGCTGACGGACTTCTCTGTCGTCATGCCACAATCGGTTGCCGATGATACGCCGATCGACGAAGCCCATCTTAAAATGCGCCATGGTGGCGTTCGCCTGCTGTTTGTCATGGACAACAAGGATCACTGCGTTGGCGTACTTACAGCAAAAGAGGTTATCGGGACCCGACGCATCAACCTGGCCATGCAGCAGCGCAACATTGACCGTCAGGAAGTAACGGCAGGAATGATCATGACACCATGGCACACTCTCAGTGCCATGCCCATTACGCAGCTCTCCTCGCTCACTATTGAAGACCTGGTGCTGTCTATGGAGAGTTTCACCGAACAGCATCTACTGGTTACTGAACAGAATGCCAGCCAGGAGTTGAGCGTACGAGGTATTATTTCAGCAACGGATATTCAGAATGCCATGGGTAAACGGGCGAACACTAAAGTGCCTGATACCGTCGTCCCCATTGCCAGCAGCTTTGCAGATATTTGCAAAGTGATTACTGGGCATGACTTGTAACACCCCACAGCCCTTATCACGCCCTGCTCATTTTAATAATGGCACCGCTCCAGCGGTGCCATGTTATTTACATCATTGCTAAAACATTCCGGCGTTAATGAACAAATGCGCCACCACGCTGGCCATATATCCCAGCAGAATCGCTGGCGCCCAGCGCAAATGTACGGCAAAAGTGTAGATGCCTCGCGCCTGCCCCATTAAAGCGACCCCCGCTGCCGACCCCATTGAAAGCAGGCTGCCGCCCACACCCGCTGTCAGGGTAATCAGCAGCCAGTTACCTTCCGACATATCCGGCGCCATCGATAGCACAGCGAACATCACGGGAATGTTATCAACCACTGCAGACATCAAACCCAGTACCACGTTGGCCCAAACCGGATCCCAGTTACCGTAAAGCGTTTCAGACAGCAGGCTTAAATAGCCCATAAAGCCCAGGCCACCCACACACATCACAACCCCGTAGAAAAACAGCAGCGTATCCCACTCTGAGCGGGCAATACGGCTGAAGATATCAAAGGGAACGACGCTGCCCAGTTGCTCAAGCTTTTTCCAGTCGCCGCGACGGGAGTAACGTTCCCGTTTACGCTCCAAGGAGCGTGGTAGACTGCGACGCAGGTAATAGCCAAAGAACTGCAGCAGGCCAAGGCCGAACATCATGCCCATGGCAGGAGGGAGATAAAGAATAGAGTGGCATAGCACCGAAATAGCCACGGTGACTAAGAACAGCACAATGATGCGACGTGCGCCCCGCTTCAGCCATACATTTTCAGTCAGTGTGGCAGGCTGCCGGTTGACGATGAAGAAATTCATAATCACTGCTGGCACCATGAAATTCACGATAGCGGGGATCAAAAGCGCGAAGAAGCCGCCAAACGGCACTTGGCCTGCCTGCCATACCATCAGCGTGGTGATGTCACCAAATGGGCTAAATGCGCCGCCAGCGTTGGAAGCCACCACAACGTTAACACAGCATAAACTGATGAATTTTTTATCGCCTTCGGCCACTTTCAGTACGACGGCACACATCAACATGGCCGTGGTCATGTTGTTGGCAATGGCAGAGATACCAAAGGCAAGAAAACCAGTAATCCAGAATAAGCTGCGGTAGCTAAAACCTTTACGAACCAGCCATGCACGCAGAGCATCAAACACCCGGCGCTCTTCCATGGCATTGATATAGGTCATTGCCACCAACAGGAAGAGCAGTAACTCCGTGTACTCTAACAATGTTTCACGAAACGCCATTTCCGCTTCTTCAGGCATACCTGCCTGAACATATACCCAAGCCACCATGGCCCAGATAATCCCTGCGGCAACCAGCACAGGCTTGGATTTACGCATATGGATGAGTTCTTCACTCATCACCAGCGCATAAGCAAGAATAAAAATAACGACGGCAGTAATCCCTGCCAGCGATGCGGTTAGATCAAGAGGGCCGGTAGCGGCAAATGCAAGGGAGGGGAATGCAGATAAACAAAGTACTATCAACAACCAGGCAACACGGCAATTGGAATGCCGGGCAACATGGGCGCTTGGTGGTTTCATGGTGGCGTGACCCTGGAAGGTTAGGAAAAGAACGCCACAATAATAAGCACACTAATCAAGTGCTGCAATGCAATGATCGCGGGTAAGAGGCTGCTATTCGCCCTACCTTACAGAGCATGTTGAAATCCCACAGCTGCAACTTATTTTTCCACACCGATTACTCTACCGTTACGCTCTTCGCCAGGTTACGCGGCTGGTCAACATCGGTTCCTTTCAACACCGCGACATAATAGCTAAGTAGCTGTAAAGGCAGGGTATAAAGTAGCGGTGCCAGTGCCTCATGAACGTGGGGAAGCTTCATCACCCGGATACCATCCTGGTCGTTGATTCCCACTGCCTGGTCGGCAAAGACGAACAGTTGCCCTCCCCGGGCGCGTACTTCTTGTAAATTGGATTTGAGCTTTTCCAACAAATCGTCGTTAGGCGCCACCGAAATCACCGGCATTTCACTATCTACCAGCGCCAGCGGCCCATGTTTCAATTCGCCAGCCGGGTACGCTTCAGCATGAATATACGAAATTTCCTTTAGCTTTAGAGCACCTTCCAGGGCAATGGGGTAGTGGGCACCGCGCCCTAAAAACAGAGCATGATGCTTTTCCGCAAACGCCTGGGAGAGTGTTTCTATCTGGCCAGCCAGCCCAAGCACTTGCTTGCAAAGCGCGGGCAACGATTGCAGGGCTGCGACAATCTCGGCCCGCTCTGGCTGACCTTTGGCTTTGCTAACCGAAAGCGTCAGCAGCATTAAGGCAACCAGTTGGGTCGTAAATGCCTTGGTGGATGCCACACCAATCTCAGGGCCTGCATGGGTCATCAGCGACATATCTGATTCACGTACCAAAGAGCTGCCCGGTACATTACAAATAGCCAGTGTGCCCACATAGTGAAGGGTTTTGGCAAAACGTAATGCGGCCAGCGTATCTGCGGTTTCTCCCGACTGGGATAGCGTGACAAATAGCGTGCCATCGGGAACCACGGGGTGGCGATAGCGATATTCAGAGGCAACTTCCACCTGTACGGGCACCCCGGCATAACGCTCTAGCCAGTAACGCGCCACTAATCCCGCATGATAGCTGGTGCCACAGGCGATAATATGGATTTGACGCGTATTCTGAAACAGTACCTGAGCCTCCGGGCCAAAGCTTTCCACCAGGACGCTGTTGGTACTCAACCGCCCCTCCAAAGCAGCACTGATCACCTCAGGCTGCTCAAAGATCTCTTTTAACATGTAATGACGGTACTCACCTTTACTGGCAGCACCATCGCCATGCTCAAAGGTGTGTACAGGGCGCTCCACCTGATGGCCATCCCGGTCAACAATCTGAATGGCCCCCTGCTCCCGTATCTCAACCAGATCGCCCTCTTCCAGATAAATAAAGCGATCCGTGACTTGCAGCAGAGCAAGCGGGTCAGAAGCTAAAAACGCTTCGTCTATTCCGACCCCCACTACCAAGGGGCTGCCCTGGCGAGCCCCCACCACGACCCCCGGCTCTACTACGCTCATTACCCCAAGTGCATAGGCGCCGCCCAAGCCACTAACCACTTCCTGGGTTGCTTCAAACAGGCCCAGCCCGCTATTCAGCTTATCTGCCAGCAAGTGAGCAATTACTTCGGTATCCGTTTCTGAAGTAAAGGTATAACCATTAGCCTGGAGCGCTTGTTTGATATGCTCGTAGTTTTCAATAATGCCGTTATGTACCACAGCCACTTGATCACTACTGTGATGGGGGTGAGCATTCGCCTCTGAGGGCTTGCCGTGGGTGGCCCAGCGGGTGTGGGCAATCCCTGACATACCGGGCAAGGGCGCATTGTCCAACTGCTCTGCAAGGGCCGCCACCTTGCCCAAGGCACGGTGGCGCGTCAGCGACCCATTATTGAGCACCGTCATGCCAGAAGAGTCATAACCGCGGTACTCCAGGCGTTTAAGCCCTTCCAGCAGTATTCCTTGCACATTACGTTGTGCAACCGCAGCGACGATGCCACACATGGGGTTTCTCCTTGGGCAATATTTTAAAGCGCTCTTGAACCTATCGGCTCAGATAACGTTCAATCTATTTAGACGTTGTAACCGGGCGTGGCCAATCGGCTTTCTCCAACTGGCGACTGCGGGTCACTGCCAGGGCGTATTCGCTCACATCCTTGGCAATGGTAGAGCCTGCACCAATGGTGGCACCTTTGCCTACCGTTACCGGCGCCACTAATGCGCTGTTCGATCCAACAAAAGCATCATCGCCAATCACCGTACGATGCTTGTTGGCGCCATCATAGTTACAGGTGATAGTACCTGCACCCACATTCACATTCCGCCCTAAATGGGCGTCACCAACATAGCTTAAGTGATTAATTTTACTACCTTCACCCACGTCGGCGTTCTTGGTTTCGACAAAGTTTCCGACTTTCGCCTTCACTGCCAGACGCGTACCGGGCCTCAGACGTGCAAACGGCCCGATTTGATTCAGGCCCGCCGCTACGGTTGAGTCAATCATACTATGGCTCTCAATCACGCTCTCGGCACCAATCGTACTGTTCTTAATCACGCAATAAGGGCCAATCCGTACCCCTTCCCCCAGTTCAACCTCACCTTCAAACACACACCCCACATCAATAAACACATCATGACCACAGCTAAGCTTACCGCGCACATCAAGCCGCGCAGGGTCCGCCAGGGCAACCCCTTGCTCCATGAGCGAATTGGCAAGCTGTTGCTGGTAAACACGCTCCAAGCGCGCCATTTGAGCACGGTTATTCACCCCTTCCACCTCAACTGCCGTGGCTGGCTGGGTGGTACAAACGCTAACGCCCTCTCCTGCCGCCATGGCAATCACATCGGTCAGGTAGTACTCGCCCTGGGCGTTTTCTGCGGAAAGCCTGGGCAGCCAACGTTTTAGTTGGCTACTGGTCATTGCCATAATGCCGGTATTGCATTCGTTAATAGCAAGCTGAGCACTATCTGCATCTTTTTGCTCAACGATTGCCACCGCCTCTCCATCGGTATTACGTACGATACGTCCGTAACCGGTGGGGTCACTTAACGTAACGGTTAAAAGCCCCATATGCTGCTCATCAACCTGGGCCAATAAGGCAGCGAGAGATTCACGGCGGATAAGTGGCACATCGCCATACAGGACCAATACTTTACCGTTACCCAGCTGATTTTGGGCCTGGGCAACTGCATGTCCTGTACCTCTCTGTTCCTTCTGTACAACAAAAGAGACAGTGCTCGCCGCCAGTGCTGCCCGAAGTCTATCAGCACCATGGCCGATAACCACGTGCGTTCTTGAGGGGGAAAGACCAGCGGCCGTATCCAACACATGCTGAACCAACGGCTTACCGGCCAGGGTATGTAACACCTTGGGAATTTGCGAGTTCATACGAGTGCCTTTACCCGCAGCCAAAATGACAATATCGAGTTCTTGCATATTATTCACCTGTGGGTGTTTGGCGGTTGGCTATCGAGGATTCCCAAACTTCAATCCCCAGCTCGTTCATCAACGTCTCACCAAAATAGTGGACGAATGCCGGGCTTGCGAAACTGCGCCAATGGCCTTCATCATCATTGATCAACATCAGTACATTTAGATTGTTTTCCATGGCCATCCGCATACCGGTTTCGCTGCCAACAACGGTCAGGGCAGTCGCCCAGGCATCTGCCCAGGCATTCGAGGGGTGAAACACTGATACCGAGGCAAGGTTATGGGTGACAGGGCGGCCATTGCGCGGATCGATCGTATGTGAGTAGCGCTCTCCATCCACCTCAAAATAGTTGCGGTAATCCCCTGAGGTGGCTACCGAAATACTTTCCAGTGGAAGCACATGCTGTGCCTCTGGCTGACCGTTTTGGGGAATCTCAATACCTATCCGCCAGGGTGTTTCACCCTCCTGGTCACGGTGACCGCGGGAGATCAAATCACCACCTAGGTTAACCAGGTAGTTTTCTATGCCCTGTTGATCAAGGTAAGCAGCCACACGATCCGTTGCATGCCCTTTCGCAACGCCTGACAAATCGGCAAATACCTCTCGGGTGCGCCGTGCCTGCATATTTTGGGTATCCACATCAATGGCGTCATACCCAATAATGGCTAAACGTTCGCTCAACTCGGCTTCAGAAGGCACTTCTTCGGTGCGCGCCTCAGGGCCAAAACTCCATAAATTGACCACATCACCCACGGTAATATCGAAGGCACCGTCACTTGCCTCTGCCACCGAACGGCTGATGGCAAGCACTTCGACCAATTCATTGGAGAGCGGCTGCCACTCGTTAAGGGGAGCCTGGTTAAACACAATAAGCTCTGCATCATCACGATAGGTGGACATCGCCTGATCAACACTTTCAAGCTCGGCCAGAAACCCCTCTTCCAGCGCATTGGCCTCTCCTTGGGTTAACGGATCTACCACGGTAACCTGGTAAAAAGAACCAAAAATGTCGCCTTCAAACCGGACAGGTGACTCAAGTGGCCGGTCATTTTCCGAACACCCCGTCAACACAACGGCGAATAACAACAGTCCAATAAAGATTACCGAACGCTGATTGCATCTCATTTTATTTCCCTTGAATAAAACGCACGGGCGTTAAAAATGGAAAAACCACAGCAGCCAGGCACCAAACAGTACGCGGTAGACGACAAATGGCTGCATTCCAAGTTTTTTAATGAATACTAAGAAGTAGTGTATACAGAGGTAAGCGCTTAGGCCTGACAGTAGCGTACCCGCCAGCATGGCTGTCAGGTCAAAAGCGTGGGGTTGTTTAATTAAACCGACGGCTTCAAGGCCACCTGCCAGCACAATCACCGGGATAGAGAGCAAAAAAGAAAACCGCGCGGCGCTTTCCCGGCTCATCCCCACCAGCAATGCAGCCGTAATGGTAATACCTGAACGAGACGTTCCCGGAATAAGCGCCAACACTTGTGCGCCACCAATGATCAACACGTCCTTAAGGCTCATCTGGTACTCACTGCGCGTGCCTTTATTCTTCCAGTCGGCGTAACCAAGCAACAAACCAAAACCAATCAGAGTGGCTGCAATGATGAGCGTAGAACGCATATAACCCGCAATAACATCGTGCAGCAGAAAACCAACTATGCAGACAGGGAACGTGGCAATAACGACCCACATTGCCAGTCTGGCGTCTTCATTCACCCCCTTGCCACGAAGTGCTGCCAGGCTACTCGTCACCATGTGCCATATTTCGTGACGAAAATAGATGACAACCGCACTTAAACTGCCTAAATGAAGCGCTACATCAAAGGCAAGGCCTTGATCTTCCCAGGTGGTTAAAACTGGCACCAGAATCAGATGTGCTGAACTCGAAATGGGTAAAAATTCCGTTAGCCCTTGTATTAATGCCAACACCACTACCTGGAGCCAATCCATAGGTCATCCTGTTTTACGTCGTTTAATATAGTGTTACCCGCTTGCAGTGGCGCTAAGGATACACATCCATTAATTCATTGTCCGCACGATAGGTCAGTGCAAATTATCAAGAAGGCATAGAGCTACGCTACAATAAGCGTCTAATGAAATGTGTGTCCCTATAAGGTACCTCATGACTCAGACCGTAGAATCGCCAGTGGTTCCCAAACGCGAGCTGGATAGCCAGGAAGCCAAACGGGTTACCTATATCGGCGCCTGGCTGGATGGCCTACTCAGCATTGTCAAAGTGACGGTAGGATTTCTGGTTGGCTCAGCCGCACTGATTGCCGATGGCATTCACTCGCTCTCTGATCTGGCCACTGACGGCTTCGTTCTGGCGGCCATCCACTATGGACGTCAGGAACCAGACGATGACCATCACTATGGTCATGGGCGCATCGAAACATTGACAACACTGCTACTTGGCAGTGTGCTGATCTTTGTTGCCGGCGGTATTGCCTGGTCAAGCCTGGCACGTCTGTTCGGCGGTACAGCGGTCAATGCCCCCGGTACCGTTGTCATTGTAATCACTGTGATCGCCTTAATTAGTAAAGAGTGGATCTTCCGCTATACCATGCGTGTGGCAAAACGCGTGCAATCAAAATTACTTGAAGCCAACGCCTGGCACTCCCGTAGTGATGCCCTCTCAACCGCTGTTGTACTGGTCGCGTTAATCGGTGCGCAGTTTGGTTTCGGCTGGCTGGATGCCATTGCCGCCATTATCGTTGGCCTGCTGGTGGGGAAGGTGGGCTGGGACTTATTGTGGGAATCAGCCCGTGAGTTGGTGGATACTGCACTACCTGAAGATGTTCAGCAGCAAATGTACGAGGTAGCCTGTAGCGTGCCCGGAGTGGATAGCGTACACGACTTACGCACTCGACAATCCGCTGGATGGGTAATGGTCGACCTGCATGTGGTCGTCGGCCCCAAAATCACAGTATCAGAGGCTCATGAAATCGGTAACGAAGTGAGCCGACGCCTGCGCCATGAGTTCCCACTACTCACTGATGTTATTTTTCATGTTGACCCGGAGGACGATGCCGGAGAAGGCGACCCAAGCCGTCTACCCGGTCTACCGTTACGCCCGGAAGTGGAAGCCGCCCTTGATGAGCGATGGAGTAAGCACCCGGTGTGGCGCACACTGAACGAACTACAGCTGCATTACCTGGATGATAAAGTATCGGTATCGCTGATTATTGATGATGCGGTTAACCAACCCCCTCAATGCCTCGCCAGCCAGCTAAAAGGACTGGCTTACGATATCGAGTGGCTAGGCCATGTGGAGATACTGTTCATTACTCGCGCAGCTAGTAATGCACCTTGATACTTTCAGAGTAAGTAGATGGCTTAAACGGTGGCGACCGCCTCCCTGGCCTGCCTTGTTACTGCGTGTCGCTGTTTACAGCGGTCTATGGTGGGTAATCACTGAAGGTAGCGGAAGCGGCTGGTTAGGACTCGTACTGGCACTACTAATCGCACTGTGCGCACCACTCAATGTGGCAACATGGCCACAGCAATTGCGCTGGCGAAGGCTACCCCTCTTCATTGGTTTTATGCTTAAAAACAGTCTTTTTGGCGCACTGATAGTAGCACAGTTGGCACTGTCTCGACGCTGCTCTGCTAATACGCATACGCGTACTTATCGCTTTCGCTTATTAAAGGGTCACCCACAGCAGTTACTTATGGCTAACCTGGTTAATCTGACCCCTGGCACACTGACGTTAAGGCTTGGCTGCGATACGCTCTCTATCCATATCCTTCACTACCAACCGCAAATAGAAGCGCAGCTTATGATGCTTGAAAGCCACATCGCTGCGCTCTATGGTTTGGATCATGAGCCTTGGGAATATGAATATTGAAGAGGGATTACGGATCGTTTATATAATGGCCAGCATTGTACTACTGGCCAATGCAGTGGTATCGCTTTGGCGTATTTATCGTGGCCCCACCAGTGCTGACCGCATGCTGGCGGTAGAGTTTTTCACCACCTCAGCGCTGGCCATTATACTGCTGTTTAGCACTTACTTTACCCTACCCGCACTGGTGGATATTGCCCTGCTATTTGCCTTGTTGGCTGCACTAGGAACCGCTAATTTCGTTGTCAGGCACCATCCACCCAAAAGAGAGGAGCCAGATAACAATGCGTGAGCTGCTGGGTGCAGGGTTTATTCTCCTGGGTATTCCCTTCTTTATTGCCAGCACAGTTGGGCTACTACGCTTTCCTGATGTTTATACCCGCCTGCATGCACTGACCAAAGTGGACAATGTCGGTTTAGGGCTGATCTGTTTAGGGCTTGCTGTGCAAGCCAGCAGTATTGCTGTCGCCCTTAAGATAGTGCTGATTTGGGGGCTGATTCTGCTAGCCTCAAGTACCGGTGCTACATTGATCGCTTCCTCAGCCCTGCGTCACGGACCGCCCCCCCTGCGCAGTGATAGCGACGACTCCCATGCTGGTCGTTGACCTACTGCTCGCCTTGGCAGCTTTGGCCACTGCAGGGCAGTGCCTGCTGCTACCGGGTTTATTTCGTGCCGTCGCCAATTTAATGGCCTTTGGATTGGTGATGGCGCTTATTTGGGTGCGGTTGGAAGCTCCTGATGTAGCACTTGCTGAAGCCGCTATTGGCGCAGGCATTACGGGTGCCCTACTGCTTACTGCCCTGGGGCAACTGCCTGCGTCTCAGCGGGATATTCAACCAGCCCGTGATGGCTTGCCACGCAGGATAATCCCCATCACCATATTGGTGCTGTTAATAACCGGGATGTTGTGGGCAGCCATACTGGGACTCCCCAAACCTGGTTTGGTGGAAGAGGTCGCAACACTGCTCCCAGAGAGCGGCGCTGAGCACGCGGTGACCGCACTTCTACTTAACCTGCGGGGTATCGATACCTTGCTGGAAATTACCGTTATGCTTTGCGCAGTTGCCACCATCTGGTCACTGCAACAGGCAATCCCACCCCCAACTTTGAGCCACTACTATCCTGGATTACCAACCCTGGCGCGTTGGTTACACCCGTTGTTTTTATTAATGTTTAGCTATTTTCTCTGGCAAGGTACCCATGCGCCAGGTGGTGCTTTTCCGGCTGGCGCCTTACTAGGTGCCGGGGGGGTGTTACTGCTGTTAACCGGTAGCATTGCGTGGATGTACCAACGGGCTTATAACCTGCTTCTGCGTTGGTTATTGGCGGCAGGGCTGCTGCTCTTTCTAATCACCGCGTTAGCTGGTTTGCTGATGACCGGTACGCTCTACGGTTTGCCGCCGCGATTAGCTGGCTACTTTATTATTGCCATTGAAGTAGCTACAGCACTCTCAATCACGCTTATGCTGATGACATTTTATTTATTTGGGCGACCGGGAGCACAGCAATGAGGCTTATTTTTGCCGACACAGCGCTAACCAGCGAGACACTTTTCGCGCTGCTTGCTGCTCTTCTGATGGCACTGTCACTAGTCAGCGTATTTACCACTCGCCATCTGATTCGTCGCCTGCTGGCACTCAATATACTCTCTAGCGCGGTGTTTTTGCTGATGGTGTTAACAGCTCGCACTACCGATGGTATTGATCCGGTTCCCCACGCTCTGGTGCTGACCGGTATCGTTGTCTCTGTTAGCACCACTGCCGTCGTGCTGGCGCTCTATTTACGTCGCTACCGTATGAAACCACCATGCTGATACAGCCTTTTTTCGGTGTCCCTTTAAGCGTTAGCAGTGTTCCCGCACTATTAGTCATCGTTCCATTACTGCTGTGTGTCGCAGCGTTTACACGGCTATTACGGGTTGGTCATCAGTTAATCATTGGGCTGTCTCTGATAGCGCTGGGCAACGTCTCAGGAGCCTGGCACCTTGGCCTCAGCCCCGAATGGCCACTAGGCGGCTGGGCGCTACCGATAGGCATACACTGGCGCCTTACGCCCACCGCACTTGCATTAATTAGCTTAACCACTGTGGTAGCCACCGCAGCTAGTCTGGCAGCCTGCAGTGAACGGGCAAAACAGCGCGAATACTGGGCGCTATGGTGGTTGATGTGGGCGGCACTTAACACCCTATGGCTAACCCGTGACGTGTTCAACGTCTATGTGGCACTTGAGTTATTAACCCTAAGCGCTGCTGGCTTAGTGGCGTTATCACCCAAAGACCCCTACGGCTTTTCAGCGCTTCGTTACCTGCTGGTAGCGCTTATAGCATCGATACTGTATCTGCTTGGGGTGGGACTTATGTATGGTACCCATGCCACGCTGGATATCGACTTACTCAGCGAACGGGCATCTTCTGACGCGCTGCATGCGAGTGCGGCACTGTGTATGACGCTTGGGCTGATGATGAAAACAGCGCTCGTGCCTTTACACAGCTGGCTACCCCAGGCCCATTCCCGAGCTACCCCGCCGGTTAGCGCCATGTTGTCCGCCGTGGTCGTTGCCGTGGCGCTTTATTGGCTATGGCAACTATGGCAGGGGCCCTTCCTCGGGCTCTCTATGCAGCCCCTGTTTGCCTTTTTAGGCGGCCTTTCACTGCTATGGGGTGGGTTTAATGCGCTCCAACAAACCCAGCTAAAGCGCTTGATTGCCTACTCGACGATTTCTCAGATGGGCTACGTGCTGCTGGTGCTGAGCCTTTCACCAGAATTCAGCGCTTATCCATTGGCCCAGCAAGGGGCCACCACACTCCTGGTTGCCCACGGTTTAGCTAAAGCTGGACTATTTCTAACCGCTGGCTATCTGGTGGTTTATCACCAAGGCGACCAGTTACATCGATTCACCGGCAGCGCTTTCCAGTTCCCCTGGCTCTGGGTGGGATTTGCCCTATCAGCGGCAAGTCTGGTAGGGCTACCGCCCAGCGGTGGCTTTGTTGGCAAATGGTGGCTTTTTATAGGGCTGTGGGAACAGCAACGCTGGTTAAGTGCCATAGCCTTTCTACTGGGAACACTGCTTACTGCCGCTTACCTGGCCCGTGTACTTGCCATTGCTTTACGCCCAGCGGTTAGCTCCCAAGCAAAGGTTTCCTCCCCCACCTTGTTAGCATTAACTCCCCTACTGCTTGGCAGTTTAGCATGGGGTATTGGCATTACTTTACTGATGCAACATGGCTATTTTTCACTTCCTGGCATTGACCGTACCGCCGCTTTTTTTGCACTACCGGCACTGCTGATTTGGCCACTGGTACTCGCTTGGCAGCACTGGTGCCCGTCACCACCTTCGCGATTTTTCACCATACTGCTGTGGGTGAGCGCACTGCTTCACGCCGTTGCACTTACTTCTCAAGAGTGGCTGACGTTTTATACCGCGCTTGCCTGGCTGGGGGTGATGGGCTGGCTACTAATACTGCATGGTACAAACCGCGCCGACGCGCACTCCTATTTAGCGATGATGCTGATTGCCGAAGTGCTACTCTTTGCGGCAACTGCTGGCCTGGCGCTACAAGGTGAATTGGCGTTTGAAATAGCTGCCTTTTCTGCTGTATTCGTGCCAACTGCACTCCTGCTAGGCAGCGGCTTAGCCATTAAAGCTGGCGTGTTAGGTGTGCATGGCTGGCTACCCATTGCTCATCCCGCAGCGCCTGCCCTGGCCAGTGCGTTACTGTCAGGCGTGATGATCAAGCTAGGGATTTTTGGGGCGCTACGGCTCACCCCTGATAGCACTGATGGGCTACCCCTCGGGCAACTTCTGTTTTATTGGGGGATGCTCGGGGCGCTATATGGCGGTGTGCGAGGTGCTTGCTCACGCACACCCAAAACCGTGTTGGCATGGTCTAGCGTGGGCCAAATTGGCCTGCTTTCAGCGGGGCTGGGTATATTGTTATGGACGCCTGAGAATGCAGCCCTGCGCACCACACTGATGCTATTGGTGATTAGCCATGGCCTCGCCAAAGCGACGCTATTTATAGGTGCAGGAGAGTGGCAGTGGCTTTCCAGCAAGCAGCGACTGTTGATTGGCAGTGGCATGGCAATCGCCGCGCTTTCACTGGTGGGCGTGCCATTTAGCGGCGGGCTGTATATTAAAAGCTGGCTGACCTACGCAATAAGCAGCCAAGGCCTGGCAGGCGGGCTATTAACCCTGGCTAGTTTCACGACTACAGGGGCAATGCTGCGTTTTGGCTGGCTGTTACTAAAACACCCTGTTACTACAGCATCCAGCCCCCAAACTTCTGGAAACCGTTGGCTCTGGGGAGGATGGTTCCTGCTATGCGCCAGTGCCTGGTTAGTGCCGCTTATCTGGTGGTGGTGGCTGCCCTACCCTGGGAGTTGGTTGGCAGCGAATATGAAAGCCTTTGGGGTAGTGATTGTGAGTGGAAGTGCTGCCGTGGTATTTGCATATTTGCACACCACCCTCGCCCTTCAGCCATTGATGCCCCTACTGCTGCCTCGGCTGGCATGGGGCCAGGCAAGCCGTAGTAGGCTTGCCTGGGTAATTGAACGCCAGTTGCGGCATTGGCCCGTCATCGGCCTTATGCTGGTAGCCATCTCAGCGCTTTTTTTATGGATGTACCTGCCACATGGCGTTTGGGGTTAGGGCCGTTAGTTACATGCCCAGATCGGACAAAATGACAGTGGCAATACTGAAGTAAATTAGTACACCTGTAGCATCAATTAAGGTGGTCACCAACGGCGCTGATGCCGTTGCAGGGTCAACCTTGAAGCGCTCCAGTACAAATGGCAAACACATCCCAATCAAACTGCCAAACAACACGATGGTGACCATGCTGAGCGCAACAATAATGGCCACTGCCTCACCACCACGGAAAACACCGATGGGTGTCACTGCGACAGCCATGGTGATGCCCAGAGCACCTGCCACTAACAGCTCTCTGCCGAGCATTTTGCTCCAGTCCTTCACGCCAATATCACCGGTAGCCATACCACGTACCATCAGTGTGGCAGCCTGAGCACCGGCATTACCACCACTACCAATCAGCAGAGGAAGGAAGAATACCAGGGCAACCTGGGCGGCTATCGTATCCTCGAAATACGCAATGCCTGCCCCTGAAAACAGATTGGCAAATACCAGCAACACCAGCCATGTCACCCGTTTGCGGTAGAGGCTCCATAACCGCACACGGCTTACACCATCTTCCAGTTGACCGATAGACATCCCCTTGTGGATATCTTCTGTTGCTTCCGATTCGGCAACGTCCATTGCATCATCGTGGGTCACAATGCCCACCATGCGTCCATCAGCATCAATCACCGGCAGTGCAAGCAAGTCGTAACGGGCAACAATACGTGCCACTTCTTCCTGCTCTTCGTCAACCGGCGTGCTGATCACATCCTTAATCATGATGTCATCTACCAGTGCACCAGGACGGGCGACCATCAGTTGGCGAAGCGACATGGTGCCTATCAACTGTCCATCACTGTCGAGAATATAGAGCTGATACACCGTTTCTGCGTCAGGTGCTGTTTGACGTACCCGCATCATCGCCTGGGACACCGTCATGCCACTGGCTATTGCCACATAGTCAGAGGTCATGATGGCGCCCGCAGTGCCTTCTTCATAACTCGATAAGCGCTTTAGGTCTTCCCGCTCCTGATGCGCCATGCGGCGTAGCAGCGCCTCACGGCGGTCTTCTCCCAACAGATTGAACAAATCCGCACGCTCATCAGAGCCCATCTCTTCCAACAGCTTAAGTACCTGGGTATCTGAAAGCTCGCCCACCACTTCAAGCTGGCTTTCACCAGGCAGGTAGCCAAGTACGTTGGCAGCACGTTCGGTGGAAAGAATATCCAGCACCGATAGTGCCGCCGACAACTCCTCATCCTCTTCGATGAGTTCTTCAAGCACCTCACCAATATCCGCCGAACGAATTTCCGCCAGTCGTTCGGTTAGCAGCTCTTTGCTCGGTTCCTCTTTCACCAGCTCGTCAAGCAGCTCGATTTTTAATTCCTGCAAGATTTCATCGTTCAATGACATCGCTATCTCCCTTTGTGCAGACGCGTTTTGCAGATGAGTTGTTGCAGACGAGCGTCACATGGCTGAATGCGTTCCATCATCTTATCAGACAAAAAAAACGCCCCTTGAACCCTAACGGGTTCAAGGGGCGTTTTGTTCACGCAAAGCGTGTTTTTAGCCTTTACCCGCCTTTTTACGCAACTGCTGAATCGTTCGCAACTGTGCAACGGCTTCGGCAAGTTCAGCGGCAGCACGGGTATAATCCAGCTCTGCAGACTTATCATTAAAGGCTTTCAGCGCTTGCTGACGCGCTTCTTCAGCGGCGGCCTCGTTGAGATCGCCAGCACGCGCAGCCGCATCGGCCAGAATCGTCACCACATCCGGCTGAACTTCCATAAAGCCGCCAGAGACAAAGAAGTTCTCTTCCTTGCCATCATCGTGGATCACACGGATCGGACCCGGCTGAAGCTCGGTCAGCAACGGGGCGTGCCCCGGCAAAATGCCGAGGTCACCCATAATCCCGGAAGCGACCACCTGCTCAACGGTACCTGAGAAGATAGATGCTTCGGCGCTGACGATATTGCAAGTGAAGCTATTCGCCATAGCGAATCCCCCTAATGGACGGGATTACTTCTTCATCTGGTTGGCTTTTTCGACAGCTTCGTCGATGGAGCCGACCATGTAGAAGGCCTGTTCCGGCAGATCGTCGTACTCACCTGCGAGGATTCCCTGGAAGCCACGGATGGTGTCTTTCAGCGACACATACTTACCGGGCGAGCCAGTGAATACCTCAGCAACGAAGAACGGCTGCGACAGGAAGCGCTGGATTTTACGCGCACGGGCAACGGCCAGCTTATCTTCATCAGACAGCTCGTCCATCCCCAGAATCGCGATAATGTCCTTCAGTTCCTTATAACGCTGCAGAACGTTCTGTACGCCACGGGCTACTGCGTAGTGCTCTTCACCTACCACCAGCGGATCCAACTGACGCGAGGTGGAGTCCAGTGGGTCAATCGCAGGGTAAATACCCAACTCGGCAATGGAGCGTGCCAGTACTACGGTAGCGTCCAGGTGCGAGAAGGTGGTGGCCGGCGACGGGTCGGTCAAGTCATCCGCAGGAACGTAAACGGCCTGTACGGAGGTGATAGAACCGGTTTTGGTCGAGGTGATACGCTCCTGAAGAACCCCCATCTCTTCCGCCAGTGTCGGCTGATAACCTACCGCAGACGGCATACGACCCAACAGTGCCGATACCTCAGTACCCGCCAGAGTGTAACGGTAGATGTTATCGACGAACAGCAGTACATCGCGGCCTTCATCACGGAATTTCTCGGCGATGGTCAGACCGGTCAGTGCTACACGTAGACGGTTGCCGGGCGGCTCGTTCATCTGACCATAGACCAGCGATACCTTGTCGATAACGTTGGATTCGGTCATTTCGTGATAGAAGTCGTTACCCTCACGCGTACGCTCACCAACACCGGCGAATACAGAGTAGCCGCTGTGTTCGGTGGCGATGTTGCGGATAAGCTCCATCATGTTAACGGTTTTACCTACACCGGCGCCGCCGAACAGGCCAACTTTACCACCCTTGGCAAACGGGCAGACCAAGTCGATAACCTTGATACCGGTTTCCAGCAGCTCGTTAGACGCTGCCTGATCGGCATAGCTCGGTGCTTTACGGTGGATCGGCATACGCTCTTGCTCACCGATCTCACCTGCTTCATCAATCGGCTCGCCGAGCACGTTCATGATGCGGCCCAGCGTTTCCTTACCTACCGGTACGGAAATCGCAGCACCTGTGCTGGTTACGTCCAAGCCACGTTTCAAGCCCTCAGTGGAGCCCATGGCAATGGTGCGTACCACGCCGTCGCCCAGCTGCTGCTGGACTTCGAGGACGGTCTCAGCATTAGAGACCTTCAGCGCGTCGTAGACCTTGGGCACAGAGTCCCGCGGAAACTCTACGTCAATCACCGCGCCGATGATTTGTACGATACGTCCGCTCATCTTGGTTCCTCTCAAAAACCTGCAAATGAAACCTGTCTACCGGGAGCCGCCTAAGCGATGGCTGGCTCCTTAGGCGTTATACGGCAGAAGCGCCGCCGACGATCTCGGAAATTTCCTGGGTGATGGCGGCCTGACGGGCCTTGTTGTATACCATCTCCAGATCGTCGATCAGGTTGCCCGCGTTATCAGTGGCACTCTTCATAGCGATCATTCGGGCGGCCTGTTCACACGCTCCGTTTTCGACTACCGCCTGATACACCTGCGATTCGATGAATCGAACCAACAGGCTGTCTAGCAACGCCTTGGCATCCGGTTCATACAGGTAGTCCCAGCTTCCGGGACGGGCGTTTTCGTTGTCATCCTTAGCGTCTGCACCCATATCAGGCGACAGAGGAAGAAGCTGACGTACTACCGGTTTCTGCGTCATGGTGTTAATAAATTCGTTATACACCACGAACAGACGGTCGAGACGTCCTTCATCGTACGCTTCCAGCATGACCTTGACACTACCGATCAAACCCTCAACGGTGGGTGCTTCCCCTAATCCGGTTTTAGCGGCAACCAGATTGCCCCCATAGTTGCGGAAAAAAGCACCGGCTTTAGAGCCGAGGGCACAGAAGTCCAGCTCAGCGTCCTGCTGTTTCCAGGCCATGGCTTCTTTCACCACCGCCTTGAACAGATTGACGTTTAAGCCACCGCACAGGCCGCGGTCAGTCGACACTACGATGAAGCCAACGCGGCTAACAGGACGCTCCACCATATAGGGGTGTTGGTCCTCTTGCTCCACGTCAGCATCAGCAATGTGGGCGACTACGTTGCGTATCTGCTTAGCATAGGGCTGACTGGATTTCATCAGATCTTGCGCTTTACGCATTTTAGATGCAGCCACCATTTCCATGGCACTGGTAATCTTTTGCGTATTTTTAATGCTCCCGATCTGGGTGCGTATCTCTTTTGCAGCTGCCATAGCGATCTACCTTTCGTTCGTGGCTCTCAGAAAGCACGCAAGCCCGCCCATAGGCGGGCCGTACATTACCAGCTCTGAGTCGC
This sequence comes from Vreelandella olivaria, assembly GCF_023507745.1. Lineage (GTDB taxonomy): Bacteria > Pseudomonadota > Gammaproteobacteria > Pseudomonadales > Halomonadaceae > Vreelandella > Vreelandella olivaria_A. The sequence continues at coordinate 163,033 of NZ_JALPZO010000066.1, forward strand.
CTTGAACTTCTCGAGACCCGACTTCAAGCCATCCTGAATCTCGCCGCTGTAGTCGCCGGTCTGGTTGATCTTGTCGAGCAGGTCGCTGTGCTCAGACTTCATGTAATCGTGCAGGGCACGTTCGAAGTCCAGCACTTTATCGACGCTCACGTCATCCAGGTGACCTTCGTTAGCGGCGTACAGAGACAGCGCCATTTCCGCAACTGACATCGGCGAATATTGCTTCTGCTTCATCAGTTCGGTAACGCGTTGACCATGCTCAAGCTGCTTACGGGTTGCCTCATCAAGATCAGAGGCAAACTGCGAGAACGCTGCCAGTTCGCGATACTGAGCCAGAGCCAGACGGACACCGCCCCCCAGCTTCTTGATGATTTTGGTCTGCGCAGCACCACCGACACGGGAAACCGAGAGACCTGCGTTAATCGCCGGACGAATACCGGAGTTAAACAGGTTGGTTTCCAGGAAGATCTGACCATCGGTAATCGAGATAACGTTGGTCGGAACAAACGCAGACACGTCACCACCCTGGGTTTCAATGATCGGCAACGCGGTCAAAGAACCGGTTTTGCCTGTCACTTCACCATTGGTGAACTTCTCAACGTAGTCAGCGTTAACACGTGCTGCACGCTCCAGAAGACGGGAGTGGAGATAGAAAACGTCACCCGGATAAGCTTCACGGCCCGGCGGACGACGCAGTAGCAGCGATACCTGACGGTAGGCCACTGCCTGCTTGGACAGATCGTCATATACAATCAGTGCGTCTTCACCACGGTCACGGAAGTACTCACCCATGGTACAGCCGGAGTAGGCGGCCAGGAACTGCATCGGCGCCGGGTCGGCAGCACCAGCAGCTACAACGATGGTATGCCCCATCGCACCGTGCTCTTCCAGCTTGCGTACTACGTTAGCGATGGTCGACTGCTTCTGACCAATGGCAACGTAAACACAGGTAACGCCTTTGCCTTTCTGGTTGATGATGGCATCAATGGCAATGGCGGACTTACCAATCTGACGGTCACCGATAATCAGCTCACGCTGACCACGGCCAATCGGCACCATGGCGTCGATGGATTTCAGACCTGTCTGGATTGGCTCATCAACGGACTGACGGGTAATAACGCCAGGCGCTACTTTTTCTACCGCATCGGTCAGTTTGGCGTTGATATCGCCTTTGCCGTCGATGGGATTACCCAACGCATCGACAACACGACCTACCAGCTCGGGGCCTACCGGTACTTCAAGAATGCGACCGGTACACTGAGCGGTCATACCCTCTTCAAGCAGCAGGTAGTCACCCAGAACAACGGCACCTACGGAGTCACGCTCCAGGTTAAGTACCATGCCGAAAATGCTGTTAGGGAATTCAATCATTTCACCAAACATTGCGTCTTCGAGGCCGTGAATTTTCACGATACCGTCGGAAACGCTGACGATGGTGCCCTGATTACGGGCTTCAGATGCGACGTCAAGCTTCTCAATTCGCTGCTTGATGATGTCGCTGATCTCGGAAGGATTCAGTTGCTGCATGCCATGTCCCTCAGACTCAAGCGGTCAGCGCTTCGGAAAGGCGATTCAATCGACCACGTACCGAACCGTCAATGACGGTATCGCCGGCACGCAGGATGACACCGCCAATAAGCGACTTGTCTACCTGAGTAGTAATGGAGATTTCGCGATTCAGACGTTTCTTGAGCGCGGTTGCTAGCTTGGTCTTCTGCTTGCTGTCCAGCTTATAGGCTGAAACCACAGTGACGTCGATACGTTGCTCGTGCTCTGCGCGAAGGTGTTCAAACTGATCAGCGATAGCGTCCAATGCCGTGAGCCTGGATTGACCGGCTAACGTGCTCAGAAAACGCTTGAACGCATCATCTGCGTTGTCTGCCAGCATGTCTGCCAACAGATTCGTTTTCTGTTCGCTGCTTAGTTTGGGACTACCTAACAGGCCAGCAACCTGGCGATCTTTAACAATCGCACCCACCATTGCCAGCGACTGTGACCAAGCGTCAAGCACCTGCTGATCGCGCGCGTATTCAAACGCCGCTTTGGCGTAAGGACGAGCGACGGTAGATTGTTCCGCCATGGGTCACCTCCTTACAGTTCTGCGGCAAGCTTATTCAGCAAGTCGCGGTGCGCTTTCTCGTCAACAGAGGCCTCAAGAACACGCTCAGCGCCTACGATGGCAAGGTGAGACACCTGCGCACGCAATTCGTCTTTCGCGCGATTGATTTCTTGCTCAATTTCAGCCCGAGCACCCGCAACCAGACGTTCGCCCTCGGCACGTGCTTGTTCGCGTGCTTCTTCAATCATTTGGGCAGAACGCTTATTGGCCTGTTCGAGAATCTGAGATGCCTGCTCTTTGCTTTCACGCAGCGTTTGCTCTGCACGCTCTTGAGCCAGCTCAAGATCGCGGGTAGCACGGCTAGCAGCGTCCAAGCCATCAGCAATTTTCTTTTGACGCTCATGAAGCGCGTTGCTGATCGGAGGCCACACATACTTTATGCAAAACCAGACAAAGATCGCGAAGGCGATCGTCTGCCCGATAAGCGTCATGTTGATATTCACAGGGATGTACCTCTGACAAATTCGTGGCGACCGGAGTGAAACAAAACCGAGCGGTTATCCGCTCGGTCAAGCTGCATTAACCGGCAACAACGAAAATCAGGTACATCGCGACACCAACACCGATCATCGGAACAGCGTCAAGCAGACCAGCCATAATGAAGGTACGAGTTTGCAGCTGGTCACTTAGTTCAGGCTGACGTGCCGTGTTGTCCAACAGCTTGCCACCCAACATAGCAAAGCCAAAGCCAGTGGTCAGAGCGCTAACACTAATGATGAGGGCGGCAGCAATGTAGACGATTTCCATGATAAAACTCCTGGTAGTGCGTTAGTTTCAAGGGTTTAGGTTGAGGGTATTGTGCAAAACGTTGCTCTTGATTAGTGGTGCTCGTGTGCAGCGCTTAAATATACGACAGATAGCGTCGTAAAAATAAAGGCTTGCAACGAAATCACTAAAATATGGAAGATGGCCCAAGGCACATCCAACATCCAAATTGCCCAAAACGGTAATAGCGCAATAAGGATGAAAATCACTTCACCGGCAAACATGGCTCCAAACAAACGGAAGCCAAGGCTAATGGGTTTAACCAACAGGCCAACAATTTCCAGAATCAGGTTGAAAGGTGCCAGCAGCCAGGTATTAAAAGGAGTCAAGGCAAGCTCTTTACCGAAACCAGCCACACCCTTCACTTTGCAGCTGTAGTAAATAATCATCAAAAACACACCAATCGCCATCCCCAGCGTGGCGTTGATATCAGTGGTCGGCACTATTTTCATGTACTCAAAGCCGAGCTTTCCGAACAGTTGTGGAAAATAGTCTACCGGCACCAGTTTCAGACTGTTCATTAGCAGGATCCACATGAACAGCGTGAGAGCGATAGGACCAATGTGCTTATTTTTCCCGTGGAACGTGGAGCGGGTCAGGTTTTCGATGAACTCGATAACCATTTCCACAGCATTTTGCAAACCGCTTGGTACGCCTGTCGTTGCCGCTTTGCCAGCTTTACGGAATAGCCAAAGGAACAATGCCCCCATCGCTATTGACCAGCCCATAGTGTCGAGGTGAATAGCCCAGAACCCCATTTCGGTTGCTTCGGTAGAGGTGGACGCTATTGACCAGCCGTTCTCCGGGTGCTTTCCGAACGTAAGGTTCTGGAGGTGGTGCTGTATGTAATAGATGGCCGATACTTCGTTATCCGCTGCCATACTGCTTCCTCAGGTTTAAAGGGTTGACCGCTCGCGCACAAGCCAAGGCGTAAGCCAGTACATGAGTTGGGCCACCACATAGGCGACAAAGAAAAAAGCTGGGTTTGAGGGCGGCACTAGAGAAAATACCAGCGCAAATAGCGCCACCGTCAAACCAAACTTACCCATTGCTGCTTGATACAAATTAAGTACGTTGCGTCGGGGTTGTTTGGCGCTACGCCGTGTGCCACGCCACACAAAATAGATAGAGGGCAAGACACTGACTCCCCCACCCACAAACGCGGATAGTACTGCCTGGCTACCAGATACCGTTCCTGCCAGTATCATGATGACCATCGTCGCAACCAACTGGGCTTGAAAGAGCCTTTTAAAATCCAGTGAACGGCGTCGGTGAGTAGATACGTTTTGCACTATATTCACTACTCCATACCGCTATCTACTACGTTCGGCGTTATTACCTGGCGCTTACCGTTCAACGCAACCTTTTGACAAACACCGGCGGATTATAGGGAAGCGCTATCACACCTTCAACCGAAGTTGCACGGATTTCGCGCGTTCAAGCGCTGACTTGCGACCAATGGGCTAAAAAGTAGCCATTTCTAACCGCTTCTTTAATAAGCCTGCTATTTAATATGAGCCAGGATGCCGTCAAGCTCTTCAAGGCTGGTATAACGGATAGTGACTTTTCCTTTCCCTTTTTGACCGTGGTCTATAGAGACTGGGGCGCCCAGCAATTCTCCCAGGTGTGTTTCCAGTCTTGCCACATCGGGAGTTTTGGCAGCGCGTGGCTGAGGTAAATCAGGTGCCTGGTTAGCCTGCACTTTTTTGACGAGCGCTTCGGTAGCACGCACGGTAAGATCATTATTGACCACTTCGTGGGCTACCTGGCGCTGTTGGGAACTGTTTAACGATAACAGGGCACGGGCGTGGCCCATATCCAGGTCACCGCGCTCCAGCAGCGTTTGGACTTCCGGATCGAGTGCCAACAAACGTAATAAGTTGGCTACCTGAGTGCGGGACTTACCTACGGCATCAGCAATTTGCTGTTGGGTAAGCTCAAACTCATCACCCAGGCGTTTCAGTGCCAGCGCTTCTTCAATGGCATTGAGGTTTTCACGCTGGATATTTTCAATCAACGCCAGCGCCAGGGCGACTTCGTCACTGACCTCACGGATGACAGCAGGAATGACATCCAATTCAGCCAGTTGTGCTGCCCGCCAACGCCGCTCACCCGCAATGATCTCGTAGCGCTCTTTCCCAACAGGGCGAACCACAATGGGCTGCATTACCCCTTGAGCGCGAATGGAGTCAGCTAGTTCTTCCAGGGCTTCCGGCTGGATATCCCGCCGAGGCTGGTACTTGCCTCTGGACAGCTGGCCCAAAGGCAGGCGCTCCAAGCGGTCAGCCGCCACGTCCTTGGGGGTAGCGGACGATAGTGGTGCTTCTACGCTATCAAGCGTTGCACCACTGGTAAGATCTAAACTGTCACGACGACGGGCGCCCGCACCAATCAGGGCATCCAGGCCTCGTCCTAGCGCGCGTTTACGCGTCATTCGCTTCCCCTCGAACTTTTAGCACTACGTTACAGCGACATACGTTACAACGACAGTCGCCGAATCATCTCTTTCGCCAACACACGATACGCCTGGCTACCTCGTGAAAAACGGGCATATTGCGTTACTGGCAGCCCATGACTTGGCGCCTCAGCCACTTTTACGTTGCGTGGAATAGTGGTTTTCAGCAAGGCATCGCCAAAGAAATCACGTAGCTGTTTATCAACTTCCCGCGTCAAACTGGTGCGCTTATCGTACATGGTGCGCAAAATGCCTGAAATAGCCAGCTCAGAATTCACGCTTTGCTTGATCTGTTCTACGGTATCCAGCAACGCCGATAACCCTTCCAGTGCGTAAAATTCACACTGAAGAGGAATCAGCACCCCATTTGCCGCCGTCAGTGCGTTGACGGTAAGCATATTAAGTGACGGCGGACAGTCAATCAGCACAGCATCATAGTCGCCAGCAACGGTATTGAGTGCCAGCGATAAGCGGCTTTGCCGCTGATCAATATCCAGCAGTTCCACTTCAGCGGCGGTTAAATCGCCATTCCCCGGTAGTACATCGAATTTTACCGGAAGGTGACGGGCACGCACGATGGTATCGCTGGCGGAAGCATCCCCCAATAGAACGTCAAGTACGCTTTTTTCCAGTTCATACTTATCGATGCCACTCCCCATACTGGCATGCCCCTGAGGATCCAAATCCACCAGCAGCACACGGCGATCAAGGGATGCCAAACTTGCCGCAAGATTAACGGCTGAAGTGGACTTGCCTACGCCGCCTTTTTGGTTGGTCAAGGCAATGATCTGGCTCACTACTCAACTCCTTTTGGGGTCAGAATCAACAGCTGCCGCTCGGCCGTTTCAAAGGGTACGCTCAACAGGTGCCGCTCCTTGAGCGCTACACCTTCGGGTAATTCACGCAGCTCGTCGTCTGCTCCAGGGCCTTTCATCGCCAGCCACTGGCCATTGGCCGCCGGTAAGTCCTGAGTGATTGTGACAAAGTCTACCAAGCTGGCAAAGGCGCGTGAAATCACTTGATCAAACGCATGACCATGGAACTGTTCGACACGAACCTGAGTGGGTATGGCATTGGTAAGCCCAAGTTCCATGATGGCTTGGCGCTGAAAGCGCACCTTTTTGCCGTTGCTATCCAGTAACGTGACCTGAAGTTCCGGCTTGAGAATCGCTAACACCAGTCCCGGTAGGCCAGGTCCAGCGCCAACATCCAGCAGTCGCGGGCCATGCACATAGGGAGCTACCGCAGCGCTATCCAGCACATGGCGGGAAACCATCTCTTCCACATCCCGTACTGCTGTGAGGTTATAAGCCCGATTCCACTTGTGCAATAACGCCAGTAGGCTGAGCAATTGATCGCGCTGTAGCGTACTAACGGTTAAGCCGAGTGCTGCTAACCCTTCATCCAACCGTGGGGCAACCGCACCAGGCAAATTGGACAGCAGCGGTTGAAAACGACTCATCCGTTGACTGCCTCGGTGTGCTTTACCAAATGACGTTTTTTTAAATGAATCAATAAAATAGAAACAGCTGCTGGTGTCACACCTGAAATTCGGGCAGCGTGCGCAAGCGTCTCCGGTCGCGCTTCACTTAGTTTTTGGCGGATCTCATGGGAGAGTCCTTCTACACGCTGATAATCCAGCTCTGCGGGTAGCGGCATGGCTTCATGGCGCTTGAGTTTATCGATTTCGTCCTGTTGACGGTCTATATATCCCTGGTATTTCGCTTGGATCTGTACCTGTTCAGCGACCGCTTCATCTTCAACACCGCCACTCTCCATCCCTGGCAGTTCCACAATATCAGCATAGGTGAGTTCCGGACGTTTAAGCAGATCACTTAAGCAGTATTCCCTGGACAGTGGTTTACCGGTTTTTTCGGCTATCTTGGCAGCTGCAGCACTATTGGGCTGTACCCAGGCCGTGGCAAGGCGCGTGGTTTCACGCTCTATTGTTTCGCGCTTTTGGCTAAACGCTGCCCAGCGTAAATCATCCACCAGCCCCAGCTCACGCCCTTGCTCAGTCAGGCGCAGGTCGGCGTTATCTTCACGTAGCAACAGGCGGTACTCTGCCCGTGAGGTAAACATGCGGTAGGGCTCTTTGGTACCCATGGTGATCAGGTCATCCACCAACACGCCAAGATAGGCCTCATCACGACGGGGGTGCCAGGCATCCAGCTGTTTGGCCCGCCGCGCGGCGTTCAGGCCCGCCAGCAGCCCCTGGGCGCCAGCTTCCTCATAGCCTGTTGTGCCGTTAATTTGTCCAGCAAAAAACAGGTTGTGGATAAATTTAGTTTCCAGGGAGTGTTTTAAATCCCGTGGATCAAAGAAATCATACTCGATGGCATATCCTGGTCGGGTGATATGCGCGTTTTCGAGCCCTTTAATTGAGCGTACTACCTGAAGTTGCACGTCAAAAGGCAGCGAGGTGGAGATACCGTTGGGGTAAAGCTCGTGCGTATCCAGGCCTTCCGGTTCGATAAACACCTGATGACTCGATTTGTCGGCAAAACGGTGCACTTTGTCTTCAATCGACGGGCAGTAGCGCGGACCAATACCTTCAATCACCCCTGAATACATGGGCGAGCGATCAAGATTGCCAAGAATAATCTCGTGGGTACGCTCATTGGTGTGCGCAATATGGCAGCTCACCTGCTGGGGATGCATGTCACGCGACCCAAGGTAAGACATCACGGGCGTTGGTGTGTCACCGGGCTGCTCTTCAAGCTGAGAGAAGTCAACCGTTTTGGCATCAATACGTGGCGGTGTACCGGTTTTTAGCCGGTCGACGCGAAATGGTAAAGCACGCAAGCGTTCCGCCAATGCGTAGGAAGGCGGATCGCCTGCCCGACCACCACGACTTTGATCCAGCCCGATATGGATGACACCACCAAGGAACGTACCTGTGGATAACACGACGGACTGTGCATGAAAACGAATGCCTGTTTCGGTGATAACACCACGAACAGTATCGTTATCCACTATCAGGTCACCCGCTGCCTGCTGAAAGATCGTCAAGTTGGGTTGGTTTTCCAGCATTCCACGAATCGCCGCTTTGTAGCGAATGCGATCAGCTTGAGCACGGGTGGCACGCACAGCGGGCCCTTTACGGGCGTTGAGGACACGAAACTGAATGCCACCTGAATCTGTGGCAAGCCCCATTGCACCACCAAGTGCATCAATTTCTTTAACCAGGTGGCTTTTGCCAATTCCACCAATTGCCGGGTTGCACGACATTTGGCCGAGCGTCTCGATATTGTGGGTTAGCAATAGGGTTTGACAACCCATACGAGCAGAGGCCAGTGCGGCTTCAGTTCCCGCATGGCCACCGCCGATGACAATCACGTCAAAGCGGTCGGGATAATTCAAGAGACACCTCTTCTTGTGCCATTCGGCACGAATGTTGTGAGTCAGTACATCGGTACTGATCGTAAGCCCGCCAGTATAAACCTCCTGTGGGTAACCGTCAGGTTTTTCCACACCCCATCCTAACCAGTCAGCTACTATTAATAACAAAATAAAAATATATAAGAGAAGTTCTGTTAATGTTGTAACTAATGGTGTGGACAAATTCTGTGTATAACTCAATTTATTCCATATATATCAATTGATTAAATTGTTAACCTATGCGTGGTTAAAGGGCGGAGTGCCTGCGTAGAAGCGGTGTCTGACCTGTGGATGGAATGCTGCCTTATCCACAGGGCTGGATGATAAGAGGTTATCCACCGCTCCATACCTTGTTTGTTACCGCACCTGTGAACAAGACTGCATTGAGGTGATTAAACCCTCTGAAGGCCTAGCGGGAGGGAGTTACAAGGCAAACGGGAGGGGAAAATAAAAAATAGTATCCACAGGCGAAAAAAATGGCCTGTCGCTCTGACAGGCCATTAAATGAGCAAAAATCAGGGGTATGGCGTCGCTTTAATGCTTCAATACCCGTGCTAAAAATGACCTGGTTCGTTCATGCTGAGGGGTATCAAATAGCTGTTCTGGGGTTCCTTGCTCGGTTATCTCTCCTTTATGGATAAAGATGATGCGATCGGCTACTTCACGTGCAAAGCCCATTTCATGGGTGACAATCACCATCGTCATTCCCTCTTTAGCCAGCTCACGCATGGCATCAAGCACTTCCCCAATCATTTCAGGGTCAAGAGCGGAGGTTGGCTCATCAAATAGCATGAGCCTGGGTTCCATGGCCAGTGCACGGGCCAGCGCCACGCGTTGCTGCTGGCCGCCAGAGAGCTGGCTGGGATATTTGTCTGCCTGGTCGGCAATGCCTACCCGCTCTAACAGACGTTTTGCCGTCTCCTCGGCATCCTGGCGGTTCCAGCCGCGTACTTTCATGGGGGCGAGGGTGATGTTATCGAGCACGCTAAGGTGGGGAAACAGGTTGAACTGCTGAAACACCATACCCACTTCGGTACGAATGGTTTGCAGGGCTTTACTGCTTTTGCCGTTGGGCAACAGCTCATTGCCATCCACATCCAGTGAGCCGGACTGAAACTCTTCCAGGCCATTAATGCAGCGAATCAGTGTTGATTTGCCTGAACCGCTGGCGCCAATGATGACCACGACTTCGCCAGGGACAATCTCAAGGTCAATAGTATTGAGCACGTGCAGGCTGCCAAAATGCTTATTGAGCTTCTGCATACGCACAATGGGTTGTGTAACGTTGTTCATTGCGCTTGTCCTTATTGTCCGACGAGGCCTCTACGCTCCAACTGGCGCAGGATGATGGAGAGGGTCCAGGTGATGGCGAGATACATCAGTGCCACCATGAAATAGACCTCAAGGGCGGTGAAGGTGGTCGCGATGTAAATTTGCCCCTGGCGTACCAGTTCACCCACGCCAATCACGGAGAAGAGTGATGTATCTTTAATACTGATAATGCCCTGATTACCCAGTGAAGGAATCATGCGACGGAAGGCCTGGGGCCAAATCACATAACGGAAGGCCTGGGCGCGAGATAGCCCCAAAGAGAGTGATGCTTCGCGCTGGCCTCGCTCAATGGATTGCACACCACCGCGGACAATTTCGGAAATATACGCGCCTGAATTGATAGCGATGGCAGCAATCCCTGCCACCAGGGCATTGATCGGACCTCCCAACAATTGCGGCAGGCCATAAAAGATAAACAGCACCTGAACAAGAATGGGAGTACCGCGAAATACCTCAACATAGAAAATGGCTGGCCAGCGTAACCAGCGTACGCGGCTGATGCGCAATAAACCGAAGAAAATACCAATAAAGAAGCCTATGGCGAGGCCTCCGAACGAGATCATCAGTGTCCAGGGGATCCCTGGTAGCAAATAAGGTATTGAGCGAAAGGCCGCCGCCCAATCAAACTGAAAAGTGACTTCCACGCGCATTTCTCCTGAAAGGCAACCAAACAACACAGGGCCGGGGGCTAGGCCGCCCGGCCCTGTGTTGATGATTTAGTATTGGAGCGAGGTATTAATCTTCGCTGGGAGACTCGCCAAACCATTTCTCGTAGATTTCATCGTAGGTGCCATCTTCGTGCATTGCCGCAAGCGCTTCGTTGGTCGGCTCTACCCATTCACTACCTTTATGGAAAACAATGCCGTATTGCTGGCCTTCATATAGTGGGCCTACCACTTTGGTACGGCCTTCCCCTCGGGTTTGGGCGAAGTAGGCAACATTGGGTGCATCATAGAATGCAGCATCAACATTACGGCCTAACAGGGCCATATACATATCGCTGTTGCCTGGGTAGGGGGTAATGTCGGCATCATCACCCAACTGCTCTTGAAGGAAATCGTAGCTGGTGGAGCCTATACGGGTGGCAATGGAAAGGCCGACGAGATCTTCGATGGTCTCAACATCGTCATTATCGGCACGGACAATGATTTGCAGGCCTGAATCGTAGTAGGGGTCTGAGAAGTCGACGATTTCTGCACGCTCTTCAGTAATTGTGACCCCTGCAATGGCGATCTCCTGGCTACCGGTTTGCACCGCAGGAATAATGCCTGCGAACTCCATGGTAGTGAGGTTTATTTCAAAGCCAGCCCGTTCAGCCACTTCATTGATGATATCCATGTCGAAACCGATCATTTCACCGCTTTCGGGATCCATCATTTCAAACGGTACGAAGCTGGGGTCTGTGACGACGTTGACAGTGGGAGTATCGGCAGTGGCCAAGGTAGTCGTGCTGGCAAAACCCACCGTTAAGGCGGTGGCAATAGCTGTCTTGGTAAATATAGGCTTCATTAGTTTCCCCGTGTTTTATATTGTTGTCAGCGATACTTAAAGAAGGTTTTTCTTTAAAAAATCGTGTTAACAACCGTTATTGACCTTTCAACCTTGGCGAGAAACCGCCAAGGCGTCAAGTTGCGGGGAGGGGTTGCAACTAACGTTAGCTAGACCATAAATGAGGCGCCACAACCACAGGTAGTTGTGGCGTTGGGGTTTTGAACGCGAAAGCGCGCCCCGGCAAGCCCCTCTTCATAGTCGATGGTTGAGCCTACTAAATATTGATAAGAGAGAGGGTCTACCACCAGGGTGGCATCACCAAATTCGATCAGGGTATCGTCATCGGCAACGTTCTCAGCAAAGTCAAAACCATACTGAAAACCTGAACAGCCACCACCGGTGACGTAAACGCGGAGTTTAAGCGCAGGATTGCTCTCTTCGCTCATCAACGCTTTGATGCGCTTACGTGCACTATCAGATAACAGTAGTGGGGTTGGAACAAAAGCTTCTGCACCGCTCATGGGTACCTCCCGCGAGCTTTAAAAACGAATAATCGGCATTGGGGGGTGATTATGGGTAATTCCCAGCAAATTGGTCAACTATTGCTGGGAATTCGTCGAGGCTTAAGGCATCAGGGCTGGGGCGTTAAGGCCCATCTTCTCATCAAAACCAAACATTAGGTTGAGGTTCTGGACTGCCTGACCAGAGGCGCCTTTGACCAGATTATCAATCACCGAGAGCACCACCACGGTATTGCCATTGCCAGGGTGGTGAACCGCGAGTCGGCAGGTATTACTGCCTTTAACGCTGCGGGTTTCCGGATGGCTGCCAGCAGGCATGACATCCACAAAGGGCTCATTGGCATAGCGTTGTTCAAACAGTGCCTGCAAGTCGTCAGGCTCCTTTGTTAGCGTACTATAGAGTGTAGCGTGAATACCACGAATCATCGGTGTCAGGTGGGGAACAAAGGTCAGCCCTACCGGATTTGGCTGCATATCCGCCAGCCCTTGGCGAATCTCAGGCAAATGGCGATGTCCGGCGGCACCATAGGCTTTCATGGATTCGCTGGCTTCGGCTAACAGCGATGCTACTTTAGCGCCACGGCCTGCCCCCGTAACGCCTGACTTACAGTCTGCAATTAGCTGTTGATGGTCAATTAATCCTGCTTCCAATAGTGGCAGATAGCCCAATTGAACAGCCGTGGGATAGCAGCCAGGTACAGCAATCAAACGCGCTGTTTTAATCTTTTCCCGATGCATTTCCGGTAATCCATAGACCGCTTCTTTAAGGAGTTCAGGCGCTCCATGAGGTTGGTCGTACCAGCGACTCCATTCATCGGCATCGCGTAAGCGGAAATCCGCAGACAGGTCGATCACACGGGTGCCATTATCGAGCAACTCGCCTGCCAGGGCATGGGCAACACCATGGGGGGTGGCAAAGAACACTGCGTCCATTGCTCCCAGCATTTTGGCATCGGGTTCGCTGAAGGCCAGCGTGTCGTAGTGGCCACGCAGGTTGGGATACATATCGCAAACCTTGGTGCCAGCTTCCGAGCGTGAAGTAATCGCTTCTACACTGACTTGAGGATGCTGGGCGAGGAGACGCAACAGTTCTACACCCGTGTAACCCGTGCCGCCGACAATACCAACCTTAATCACAAACCACTCCTTGCGCGTTACGCACGTTAATAGCTGTCTATTAAGACACCCCAATAATTAACAGCCTAATTAAATGACTCCAGGCTGTCGAAGCGTATCCAGCTATGATACACAAGAGACGTGGCTCTTAAGAGCTCTCAATGGTACCAACAACGGCTGCTTATTTTTAATAAAACGAGCAACCCGCTAAAAAACGAAAAATAAGCGCAAGGATGATCGTTGTGGCTCGCTTTTCCCGATCAGATTTCACTCTGGAGAGTTTTCGTCGCCAATTGGCGAACATTGATGCATTGCCGCAGCTCTGTGTGCTGGGGTTGGTTTCCGGGGTGATAACAGGAGCGGTGATGGTGGCCTTTCGTCTGCTGCTTGAGGCAGGGGCTGCACTCTATATGCCTGACGGTAATCCGGAAGGGTTTGAAAGCCTGGCTCCCTGGCTACGGGCGTTACTCCCTATAGTGGCAGTGAGTGTGATTGGCGTATTGCTTTATCGTCAAAAGGCAGCGGCGCGCAAGCTGGGGGTGGGCCATGTGATTGAGCGATTATCCTATCATCAGGGGCGCTTTCCGCTACGCAACTGGCTGAACCAATGGTGGGTAGGCGTTGTTTCCGTGCTGGGGGGGCTTTCTGCCGGGCGTGAAGGGCCTGCCATTCATTTAGGGGCAGCCGCATCAAGTGGGTTAGGACTTAATCTAAGGCTACCCAATAACAGCCTGCGTGTGTTAGTTGCCTGTGGTACAGCTGCTGCCATTTCAGCATCATTTAATACGCCGATCGCCGGGGTAATCTTCGCCATGGAAGTGGTGATGATGGAATACACTCTGATGAGTTTTATGCCGGTTATTCTTGCCTCCACCATGGGGGCATTGGTAGCCCAGGTGGTATATGGCAACGAGCCTGCATTTCGGATTCCAGAAGTTGCCCTTGGTTCCTTAATGAATTTGCCCTGGGTTGTTGTCATAGGGCTGTTCATTGGCCTATTGGCCGGGCTATTCATTCATATATCTCGTAGTCAGCAGTTACAGGCGTGGCCGCTATGGTTAAGGTTGGCATTTGTGGGCGTAGCGACAGGTGCTGTGGCCTGGTGGTTCCCAGAAATACAGGGGATCGGTTATGACAGCGTAGCGGCAGCGCTTAATAATCAACTTGAGCTTAACGTGTTATTCGCCTTGATGATTGCCAAGTTATTGATTACTGCCATTACTGTCGCGGGTGGAGTACCCATAGGTATTATTGGACCGGTATTGGTAGTGGGGGCCGCTACGGGTGCCTTGGGGGGAATGCTGGGTGGTTGGTTATGGCCGGACAAAGCGGCAGACCCAGGGGTCTATGCCATGCTGGGTATGGCTGCCATGATGGGGGCCGTATTGCAGGCACCGCTGGCGGCATTGATGGCACTGCTTGAGCTGACGCATACGCCCCATATTATGCTACCCGGCATGTTAGTCGTGGTGGTTGCCTGCTTAACGTCCCGCCAACTAACTGGTTGTGAAGGGTTTTTTATCAGCTCAGTGCGATACGGCCTGCACCCGCTGCAACAACCGTTAATGCAGGCGCTTTCCCGTGTCTCAGTGCCGGCGGTGATGGAACGGCATCTGGTGCGCACGGAACGAATGATCACCCCTGATCAGGCTCGCCGTTTGCTGGAGACCAACCCGGTTTGGCTGGTCATTGAGCGTTCACGTGAAGAAAAGCCTGTACTGGCGTTGAAAGCCGCCGAGTTGGCTCGCTGGCTGCTGGAACATGATGAAGCACTACAGGGAGAGGTGCCACCAGATGACGAATTAATAGATTTACTCGAGATACCTGGGCAACGACTTGAAATGGCGCCTATTGGGTTACAGGCAACCTTGTCAGAGGCCTTTTTAAAATTGCAGGGCGGCGCCTTTGGTGCTCTTTATGTTGTGCACGGCTATAGACCAAAGCAGCAGCGAATTTCAGGTATCATCACCCGTGGTGCTATCGAGCGTTATTACCACTACGCCGATCCGCGGGAATCTGACCCCCGCGATCCTACTGCTTAAGGAGAGACAATGTACCTATGGGTGAAGGCCATTCATTTGATGGCTGTTATTACGTGGTTTGCCGCCCTGTTTTATTTGCCGCGTTTATATGTGTATCACGCAATGGCGCGGGATAAAGGCGATGCACAGGCGATAGACTATTTCAAAACCATGGAGCGTAAGCTCTACCGTGGCATTATGACTCCGTCCATGATTCTTGTTTTGATCTTCGGTGGCTGGATGCTTTACCTGGTACCTGGCTGGTTTAGCCAAGGATGGATGCATGCAAAACTCACGTTTGTGGCACTACTGATTGCTTACCATCATGTATGTTTGATTTATTTAAAACAGTTTGCCCAGGCTCGCTGTACCAAGAGTCATGTTTTTTTTCGCTGGTTTAACGAAGCGCCCGTCATTGCCCTGGTTGCGATAGTTATTCTGGCCGTTGTGAAGCCCTTTTGATGCGCCAATCACTTCCTCCCGTTGTACTCGTGCTTGCAGGTCATGACCCTACTGGTGGTGCCGGTCTGGTGGCTGATAGTGAAGCAATTGCTGCCTGTGGTGGCTGGGCGGCGACTATCCCTACCGCACTCACTGTTCAAAATTGCCATAATGTGACGCGTATCGTGCCTGTTGATCCTAATGGCATGCGTCAAATGGCTGAGGCACTGAGTGATATGCAGATTGCGGCGATCAAGCTTGGCCTGCTGGCAGATGAGCCGACGTTGAGGGCTGCGGAACAAATTATCCGGCGCTTTCCTGGTGTGCCTGTGGTCGCTGACCCGGTGTTGAAAGCAGGCGGTGGTGCTGAGTTATCCACAGCTGTTTTGCATAAACTGTATGTGGATCGTTTGTTACCACTTGTGGATATTTTGACGCCTAATCGTTTTGAGTTAGCGGCACTGACACCTGATATTGCCGCTCCCTACGATGATACAGCCCGGGCAGTTGCCTTACTTTCACAGGGTTGTCAGGCTATTTTGGTGACAGCAACCGATGATCCAGTACCAGGTAATGAGCAGCAGGTAGTACATACACTACACTCACCAGATACCACCCGGCAGTGGCAATGGCCACGTTTACCGGAGCTCTTTCACGGTTCAGGCTGCACGCTAGCCTCCGCTATTGCTGCACGCTTGGCTGTAGGTGAGCGCTTACCAATAGCCTGTGAGCAGGCACAGCACTTTACCTGGGAATGTTTGTCTCAGGGTTATCAACCACCCAGTGGCCAGTGTTTGCCTAATCGCTTGCCACGCACCGTACGCTTTTGATCTCATTGGCAGTAAGCCATAAATGTTGAGGATGCCATGACCACATCTGCTGAACTGTTTGACCTAGCGAGCCGCCATATACCTGGGGGGGTTAATTCGCCTGTCCGAGCGTTTAAAGGTCTTCATCGCCCACCTGTTTTTATGGAGCGTGCCCAGGGGGCTTATCTGTTTGATGTGGAGGGTAATCGCTACGTTGATTATGTTGGCTCCTGGGGGCCGATGATTACCGGGCATGCTGATCAGGATGTACTGGCGGCGGTGCGTGCGCGGCTGGACAATGGCTTATCGTTTGGGACTCCCACGGCTGTTGAAACCACCATGGCAGACCTGATCTGCGAGATGATTCCCTCCATGGAAATGGTGCGCATGACCAGCTCGGGTACCGAAGCCACTATGTCCGCCATCCGACTGGCACGCGGCAGTACCGGACGTGACAAAATCGTGAAATTCGAGGGCAACTACCACGGGCATTCCGATTCGCTGCTGGTCAAAGCGGGTTCTGGTGCTCTCACCCATGGTGAACCCAGTTCCCCTGGTGTTCCAGCGTCGCTTGCTGAGCACACTATTACGCTTTCGTTTAACGATCCGGAAGGCGTGGAAGAGTGCTTTGCTGAGGTTGGTGAGCAGATAGCCTGTATCATCGTAGAGCCTGTGGCTGGAAACATGAACTGTATTCCTCCCCAGCCGGGTTTTTTAGAGACGCTTCGCCGTGTATGCAATGAGTACGGCAGCATCCTGATTTTTGATGAAGTGATGACGGGGTTTCGCGTCGCCTTAGGTGGTGCGCAAGCGCACTATGGCATTACCCCAGATCTCACCTGCCTGGGTAAAATTGTTGGTGGTGGAATGCCTGTCGGTGCCTTCGGTGGCAAACGCGACATTATGCAGAATATCTCGCCGTTAGGGCCCATCTACCAGGCTGGTACGCTTTCAGGTAACCCGTTGGCTATGGCAGCAGGTGTGGCGCTGTTAACCAAACTACAGGTACCCGGCTTTCATGATGCGTTAACTCAACGGGTTAATACGTTGTGTAATGGGTTACAAGAGCTTGCTAATGCAGCCCGTGTGCCAATGTTGACGCAGTCAGCGGGAGGAATGTTTGGCCTGTTTTTTACCTCGCAGACGCGGGTAGATAATTTTGCCCAGGCTACGGCTTGTAACCCCGATGCTTTCCGCCGCTTTTTTGGCGCCATGCTGGATCATGGTGTGTATTTAGCACCATCCGCATTTGAGGCAGGTTTTATGTCCAGCGCCCACACCCCGGAAGATATTCAATTCACCCTGGACGCAGCAGAGAAAGCCTTTTCCGTTATGTAATGCAGATAATGCCAAGTCGTTTCTACTGCTACACTGCAAGAGCCGCTCATATCGAGCGGCTCTTGTGGTTCATAACGCTGTTAACAACCGCCATTGTTTCGATTGACTTAACCGCGAGCGTAGTCGCCGCACAGGAGCAGGATATGACACAGATCCACATCACCATGGGCGGTTCGCCAGGCGCTGAGTTTTCTGCCCACTGGCGTATTACTCATGAAGGTGAAACCACAGAACACGTAGAAGAGCATGGTACGGTGCCTGCGGAATTTACGTTTAAAGGAACAACACTAGAGGGAACGGTAACATTGCTGACGGATGATGAGCGTCTTGAGGTGGATATCGTCAAAGGGAGCCATCGTTCACGCTCTTCCACCCAAGGTAAAGGTGGGACGCTGACCGTGAGTGCTCTTTAACATCTTTAAAAGTACTAACATACTAATTTTAAATAACTTTCCTTGTTTTTGAGAAATCTGGCATTGGTTCAGGATGAGTGAGCATAAATTTGCGCACGATATCTTAAACAGCGCCATGTTGGCTTTAGATGCCAATTCGATCAGCGTAAACTGAGTGCTTCACACATGGAGGTTTCCTTATGTCAGCGCTCAATACGCTTGTGTTAGCTAGCGGTAATGCTGGAAAACTTAAAGAGTTCAACCAGTTGCTTATGCCATTAGGCTTGAATGTCCGTCCACAAGCAGATTTTGGCGTACATGATGTCGAAGAAACGGGTCTGACCTTTGTTGAGAATGCGCTCCTAAAGGCTCGGGAAGCCAGCCGGATCAGTGGATTACCTGCGTTGGCTGATGACTCTGGCCTTGAAGTTGACGCACTCCATGGAGCACCGGGTATTTATTCGGCCCGCTATGCCGGAGAGCCAAAAAGCGATCAGCGCAATAATGAAAAATTGCTAAGTGCTTTAAGCGATTGTGCTGAGGGGCAGCGCACCGGGCGTTACTGGTGTGTATTGGTATATCTGCGCCATGCAGAGGACCCTGTGCCTGTTATCGTACAGCGCAGTTGGGAAGGCGAAATTTTAGCGCACCCCCGTGGTGAAAATGGCTTTGGGTATGATCCGTTGTTCTGGTTGCCTGATCAGGGTATGAGCGTTGCGGAACTGCCCAGTGAAACCAAGAACCGCCTTAGCCACCGGGGTCGAGCGTTGCAGGGCCTGGTTGAACTGCTGAAGGTAGCGCATGGCTGAGCTGTTGCCACCTTTATCCCTCTATATTCATACCCCCTGGTGTGTGCGTAAGTGCCCTTACTGCGATTTTAACTCTCATGAACCCGGCTCTGGTGAGCTTCCAGAAGCGGCCTACCTGAACGCATTGCTAAATGATTTGGATGGTGATCTTGCGCTCGCTCAAGGCCGTATTATTCAGACCATTTTTATTGGTGGCGGTACACCGAGCTTGCTATCGCCAGCCTTTTATCAGTGGCTATTCAACGAGATACGCCTACGGTTGCCATTTGCTTCAGATATAGAGATTACCTTAGAGGCTAATCCAGGCACCACCGAGCAACGCCGGTTTATCGGTTATCGTGAGGCGGGGATCAATCGGTTATCACTCGGTGTCCAGAGCTTTCATGCTGAGCAGCTAAAAGCGCTGGGTCGCATCCATAACGGCCAGGAAGCCATCCATGCCGTGGGTGAGGCGCGCCAAGCCGGTTTTGACAATATCAATATCGACTTGATGCATGGCCTGCCCAGACAAACGCCTGCCCAAGCCATGGAGGATATTGACCAGGCGTTGTCTCTTTCACCTGAACATCTCTCCTGGTATCAACTGACGCTGGAACCTAATACTGCCTTTTTCTCGCATCCTCCCGTGTTACCTGAGGAGGAGGCACTTTGGGATATCCAGGAAGCCGGTCATCAACGGCTTGAACAGGCAGGTTTTCACCGTTATGAGATATCTGCCTATGCCATTAAAGGCCGGCAAAGTCGCCACAATATCAATTATTGGCAGTTTGGTGATTACCTGGGAATCGGTGCAGGTGCCCACGGCAAGCTGACAGTGGTTGATCATCAAGGGCAGTGGCAAATAGAAAGGCGCTGGAAAACACGCCAGCCCGATGCTTATCTTCGGCGCTCTAATGACCCTCGGGGGTTTGTGGCGGGTAAGCAGTTAATTGCGATTGATGAACTGCCCCTGGAATTTGCCATGAACGCACTACGTTTAACCGATGGTGTCCCGATGCGTATTTGGTCAGCTCATACGGGGCAACCAGCAGAAGCGTTAATTGCCCGGTTACAAAATGGCCATGAAAAAGGACTTTTGATGGAAATGCCTGAAAAGCTGCGTGCATCACCGCAAGGTCTATTATTCTTGAACGAGTTGTTGGCACTAATCAGTAATGAGTGACCAGCGATAAATAGTGCAATGACCCAGAAGAGAAGATAAACAAGGAGTGAGTGATGCGTATTTCTCGACTACTGACCCCGTTGGCGGCTGCCATTCTGGTAGCGGGTTGTGCTACTTCTGATCCTTATGGTGGCCAGACCCAGCGTTCCAGTACCGCGATGGGCACGGGTATTGGCGCAGCGGTGGGTGCCGCAGCAGGTGCACTATCAGGCGACGGCAGTACCAGCCGGCGTGACCGCGCACTGATCGGTGCTGCCGTGGGCGCCGCTGCCGGGGCGGGCGTAGGTGCTTACATGGACCGTCAAGAGCAGCAGCTGCGCGAGAATCTGCAAGGGTCGCGTATTGAGATAGATCGCCAGGGCGATGATATTGTGCTTAATATGCCCAGCAGTGTAACCTTTGGCTTCGACTCCTCCGAGTTGACTGCAGATGCGCGTCGTGCACTTGGTGAAGTGGCTAATGTTCTGACTCAGTATACGGACACCCGCGTTAATATTGCCGGGCACACTGATAGTGTCGGCGATCCCAGCTACAACCAGCGGCTTTCTGAGCGCCGGGCTCAATCGGTGGGGAGTTATCTAAGCCAAAACGGGGTTTCTTCTGCACGCCTCAACACCATGGGCTATGGCGCTAATCAACCTGTAGCGAGTAATGATACCGAACAGGGACGGGCCCAAAACCGCCGGGTGGAAATTACCCTTACCCCCACCGGAAATGGCCAAGGGTACTAGGCCATTAACCGAATCGGCATTGCTGTTGAAAGCCCGCTATGCTCACATAGCGGGCTTTTTACGTTTAACTGCTAGTGAGCTGCCATGCTGTCCTACCAACACGCTTACCATGCCGGTAACTTTGCCGACGTGCAGAAACATCTGACACTTTACGCGGTAATAGATCATCTATTACGTAAAAAATCAGCTGTTACATATATAGATACGCATGCGGGTAGAGGCCTCTATCCATTTGCGACAAAAGAGACACAGCGGTTGCAAGAGTACCGAGAGGGGGTCTGGCCGCTATGGCTGTTACGCAGCCAATTTTCCAATCCGCTGGTAAATGCGTGGTTAAAGACACTGGAAAGTGCCCAGCCAACCGTTGGTGAGTTTACCCACTATCCTGGTTCACCCTGGTGGCTGTCGCGCTCGTTACGTGAGCAGGACAGGCTCAGGCTGTTTGAGCTTCATCCAGGTGAGCATCAGCATTTGAACGCGCAATCACTGCCTAAGCAGGCGCAACGCATTTATGGGGATGGTTTAGTGGGGTTAAGCCATCAGGTACCGGTTGCGACGCCACGTTTATGCGTACTTATTGATCCCAGCTATGAACGCAAAGTCGAGTATCAGGAAGTGGTGGAAACCGTCGTATATACCATGGGAAAGGTACGCCATGCGGTGGTGATGATTTGGTATCCGTTATTACCGGCAGGCCATCATCACGCGTTGGTGATGGGGCTGAAAGAGAGCGGAATAAGGAAAATCTGGCAAAGCGAGCTGCAACTGCGTGAGCATAATGAGCAAACCCATGGTATGTACGGTAGCGGTATGCTGATTATCAACCCGCCCTGGGGGCTGGATGAGCACCTGGCTGCAGCAATGGCGCAAATTACACCACAGCTAGGTACCACAAGCCGCTACCATGCAGAATGGCTGGTAGCGGAGTAGGTCTCATTTACCGATGCAAAAGCTCCCGAATATTTCCCCCAGCAGATCATCAGCGCTGAATTCACCGGTAATTTCGCCTAAGGCGTGTTGGGCATCGCGCAGGTCTTCAGCCAACAGCTCACCTGCTCCGTAACCCTCCAGCTGGGCGCGTCCTGCTTCCAGTGCGGCCATGGCACGGTCCAGGGCATCCAGATGGCGACGACGTGCTGAAAAGCGTCCCTCTGTTGTGGCTGAGAAGCCCATGATGGCTTTGAGATGGCTTTTTAGGTTATCCACACCGGCTCCCGTTTTGGCGGAGAGACGCACAATAGGAGTGGTTGTGGATAAATCAGTGCCGGGTTGCTCAGCGCTGTTGTCAATTTTATTACGCACCAGGGTGAGGCGCTGTTGATCGGGCAGCCTGGCTACAAACTCTGGCCAAATGGCCATGGGGTCGGTGGCATCAGTGGTGGATGCATCCACCAGCAGCAGTACCCTGTCAGCTTTCTCTATCTCTTCCCAGGCGCGGGCAACGCCAATCTTTTCCACCGCATCGGGTGTGTCACGTAACCCGGCGGTATCAATAATATGCAGCGGCATCCCATCAATATGGATATGCTCCCTGAGCACATCCCGGGTTGTACCGGCGATATCCGTGACAATCGCCGTCTCCTGCTCGGTAAGTGCGTTAAGCAGGCTGGATTTGCCCGCATTGGGACGACCTGCGATAACGACGCTCATGCCTTCACGCAGCAGGGCGCCTTGGCCGGCTGACCTGCGCACCTCCGTTAACGCCTGCTGAACTCCCTCCAAGTGATGGGCAACATGGCCATCGGCAAGGAAGTCGATCTCCTCTTCTGGAAAATC
The DNA here is from genome assembly GCF_023507745.1 of Vreelandella olivaria. Taxonomy (GTDB): domain Bacteria; phylum Pseudomonadota; class Gammaproteobacteria; order Pseudomonadales; family Halomonadaceae; genus Vreelandella; species Vreelandella olivaria_A. The sequence goes on from NZ_JALPZO010000066.1 coordinate 185,692, forward strand.
GATGGCGGCTTCGACATATACACGAAGCTCAATAAGCCGTTGTACCAATGCGGAAACTCGCTGTGAAAACTCACCCTGGAGTGAGCGAACGGCGTTTTCTGCTGCCGACCGGGAAGTGGCATCAATCAGGTCGGCAATGGCTTCTGCCTGGGCAAGGTCTAACTTGTCATTGAGAAAAGCACGCTCAGAAAATTCACCGGGGCGTGCTAACCGGGCCCCCAGGTGAACGCAGCGCTCAAGCAGCATATCCATGATCACTGGCCCGCCATGACCCTGCAGCTCTAACACGTCCTCGCCGGTAAACGAGTGCGGTCCGTTAAAAAGCAGTGCGATCCCTTCATCAATAGCATCTTCAGCGCCGTTAAAGGGGCCATAGTAGGCGTGGCGTGGGGTAGGGCAGTGTCCAAGTATAGCGGTGGCGATATCACGGCAGGCAGGGCCTGATACGCGGATAATGCCGACACCGCCACGGCCAGGTGGCGTTGCCAGGGCGGTGATGGTGTCCTGGGTATAAAGTCGTTCGGCCACGGCGTTTCTCGTTTGTGGGTTAAAGAGGATTGTGAAGTTCTTGGGCCTAAAACGCCAGACCCCCGCAAAGGCGGGGGTCCGGTGAAGTGAGGAAAGCGTATTACTTGGTTCGCATACCTTTGCCCACGTTCGGGTCTTTTTCAATATTTCGCGTGATCACATACTGCTGCGCTACGGAAATAATGTTGTTGACTACCCAGTAGATAACCAGACCTGCTGGGAACCACAGGAAGAAGAACGTGAAGATAATCGGCAGCATCTTCATGATCTTCGCCTGCATGGGGTCGGGCGGTGTGGGGTTCAGCAATTGCTGAACATACATCGACACGCCCATCAGGATTGGCAGAATAAAGTAGGGGTCTTTAACCGACAGATCCTGGATCCAGAACATGAACGGCGCATGGCGAAGTTCAACCGACTCAAGCAGCATCCAGTACAGCGCGATAAACACCGGCATTTGTACCAGAATCGGCAAGCAGCCACCCAAAGGATTAATCTTTTCCTTTTGGTAGAACTTCATCATCTCCTGAGACATTTTCTGGCGGTCATCGCCATACATCTCTTTGAGACGCTGCATTTCCGGGCCAAGCTTACGCATCCGCGCCATCGACTTGTACGCCTTGGCGGAGAGCGGGAACAGTGCCAGCTTCACCAGTAACGTCAGCAATACAATCGACCAGCCCCAGTTACCAACCACATCATGGATTTTGTCCAGCAGCCAGAACAGAGGGTTGGCGATAAACCATAGCCAGCCATAGTCAACCGTCAGACGCAGGTTCGGGGCGACCTGCTCAAGGTAGTCCTGAACTTTAGGGCCCATATACAGCGTTGCGCTCAGGGTCGCTTCGCCATTGGCTGTGACAGTGCTGGTGGGACCTGCAAATGCGGCTACATTGCGGCCACGGGAGTCGGTGGTCGCGTAGTAGAGGTTTTGCTGATTTTGTGCAGGCGCCCAGGCAGATACAAAGTAGTGCTGGATAATAGCAACCCAGCCACCCTGAGCTTCACGGTTTTCGAAGCGGCCACGCTGAATATCGTCAAAATCGATTTTATCGTAGCGCGTATCAGGTGTTGAATAGGCAGCCCCTATGTAGGAACTCATACCCATTGCGACACCGCTGGATGGGTCTGGACTGTTATCGCGGGCAAGCTGCCCAATAAAGCGTGCACTTACAGGATCATCTGTATTGTTAGCCAGGAAGTAGCTAACATCGACCGCATAGCTGCCACGTTCAAACGTCAGCCGCTTGATCACATCAACACCATTGACGTCGGCTGTCAGATCAACGTTGAGTTGGTCATCATTATTGCCTAAACGGTATTCGGTGCGCTCCGGTGTAAATACGATGCGGCTGGCTTGGCCATCAATCTGCAGCCCAGAGCGAGCAACATAGCTGCGTGTAGCATTATCAGAAAGCAGCACGTAGTTACGGTCTGAATCCAGCGTCAGCTTATGCTGAGGCAACGCAGCGTAAACGATATCACCGCCATGGGGATCAATACGCACGTCGAGAACGTCGGTAGAGACAGCAATAAAGTCACGGCTTGCTGTTTCACTCTCTGTCTCGCCCGGCATGTCCTCGCTAATGGCACTCTGAGGAGTCGACACACTGGGAACAGCCAACTCATCACCATTACCGGCGTTGCCGTTCTGTGCCCCATTACTGCTTTGGGTAATGTCAGGCGTCGAATCGTAGGTTGTCTGCCCGTAATCCTGATTCCACTGTACAACCAGTAAATAGGCGAGTACCGCCAGTGGTATCAGTAATAAAAGTCGTTTTACGTCCATGAGGGTTCTGCCCGATGGGTGGTGAACATGCTAATGGCGCAGTGTCATTTACTCGACCCATGACACACGAAAGCCTGCCAGGCGGCAGGCCGAGGTCGAGCGGCGAGGTGTGTCGTCAAGTGTCACGTGTTATGCCTGCTAATAGCGGAGGCGTAGCTACTGCCAGGGCATCACGCTGCAGTCGTTTCCACATACCGTCTAACTGACGGTATAGCGTTTCGTTATCAATATCCTGCACACCACGCTTAGCCAGAACCACTATATCCACAGAGGGTAAGTGATCTTGACGCAGCCGGACGGACTCTCTAACGAGGCGTTTGAAGCGGTTGCGATCAACAGCGAGCTTCACATTTTTTTTGCTGACTACCAGTCCAACGCGAGGGTGACCCCGAGTATTCAAGCGTGCTAGCGCCATCATACCTTTGCCATGAACCTTTAAGTCTGCTTGTTCAAACACGTGACTAAAATCCCCAGCGTTTAGCAAACGTAAGCACCGGGGAAAGCCTTGATGCGGCACACGCAATCCGAGATCAGGCGCTCAGACGCTTGCGGCCTTTGGCGCGGCGGCGTGCGATAACGGCACGGCCGTTTTTGGTTGCCATACGAGCACGGAAGCCATGCGCGCGCTTGCGCTTGAGAACGCTGGGTTGAAAAGTGCGTTTCATAACTCGTTATTCCCACGTGGTTTAGGACGGAAAGTGAATTCCAAAAGACCCGGTCCAGTGAGGAGCTAGCCGGGTAGATTTAATTCAAGACCGGAAATTGTAGAGACTTCCCGCGTCGGGTGCAATTTTTCCTTGCACAAAAAGCATCAAAAAGGCAATGGCGATTTCGCTGACCGCTAGTCCATTGCTTGAACAAGACCCACTATTATTACTAATTAAGTAGTTTAAAACCTACTGTTATTAATAGTGGGGATACAAATTGTGGATAAGCCATTTATTATCAAATTTATCAACAGATTAAAATCATAAAAAATCTGTGCATAAACATAGAATAAGAACTAAATAAGCTGTGAATTAGGTGTGATCAATGGATATGAACCCATCCATTTATGGCTTTATCCTCATCCCCTCCCAGGCTTTTCCCAATAGCTTACGAAAAGTTGTCCACAGGCCAAAAAGAGCCTTGAGTCCGTGTGGATAACCGCTTCGTTGAGCGCTACAATGGTCGGCCGTTTTCAACCGATGGTGAGATGAGTGTCACTCGCGCTTTGGCAACAGTGCCTGGACTACTTGCAGGACGAACTGAATTCACAGCAGTTCAATACCTGGATACGTCCTTTGCAGGCAGAAGAAGGAGGGTCCAATGAGCTGCGCTTATTGGCGCCGAACCGCTTTGTGCGCGACTGGGTGAGTGATAAGTACGCTAAACGGATAAGTGAATTGATCCGTGAGCTTGCGCCCTCCAAGCCTCCCAAAGTCAGTTTAACGGTGGGTAGCCGACGCCCCGCGTCACCAGCGCCACAACCCAGAGAGCTAGGCAACCCTGTCTCGGCTGCACCTTCTCAGCCAACGGCACCAGCTATACATACGCCACCACGTGGTGATATCGCGGATGAACGGGAGATAGATCAACTGCGTGAAGAGATACCTGGTCGGCGTGCTAATGAGCGTCAGGTACAGGTCGAGGGCAGTCTGAAGCATAATAGCGGCCTCAATCCTAATTTTACTTTTGATACCTTTGTTGAAGGTAAATCGAACCAGTTGGCCCGTGCGGCCTCCCGTCAGGTTTCAGAGAATCCTGGTGGTGCCTATAACCCGTTGTTTTTATATGGTGGCGTTGGTTTAGGTAAAACCCACTTAATGCATGCGGTCGGTAATGCGTTAGCTGGTCGTCGTGAAAACGCCCGGGTGGTTTATCTGCACTCAGAACGCTTTGTTGCTGATATGGTAAAAGCATTGCAGCTAAACGCGATTAATGATTTCAAGCGCTTTTATCGCAGTGTCGATGCCTTATTAATTGATGATATTCAATTTTTTGCAGGGAAAGAGCGCTCACAGGAAGAGTTTTTCCACACCTTCAATGCTCTTTTGGAGGGGGGGCAGCAGATGATCCTCACCTCGGATCGTTATCCTAAAGAGATCAGTGGTGTTGAAGAGCGTTTGAAATCGCGCTTTGGATGGGGGCTCACCGTTGCAATTGAACCGCCGGAGCTTGAAACCCGGGTGGCTATTTTGATGAAAAAAGCCGATCAGGCTAACGTTGATTTACCCCATGATGCCGCTTTCTTCATTGCTCAAAAAATTCGCTCCAACGTACGTGAACTTGAAGGTGCGCTTAAAAAAGTCATTGCTGACTCCCATTTTATGGGTAAACCCATTACGCAGGACTTTATCCGCGAATCACTGAAGGATCTTCTCGCACTGCAAGATAAGCAGGTGGGGGTCGATAATATTCAGCGAACAGTGGCAGAGTATTACAAAATTAAAGTGGCAGATTTGCTATCCAAGCGGCGTTCGCGTTCTGTCGCACGGCCCAGGCAGGTCGCTATGGCGCTAGCAAAAGAGCTTACCAATCATAGTCTACCGGAAATAGGTGATGCTTTTGGTGGGCGTGATCATACGACGGTGCTGCATGCCTGTCGTAAGGTTAAAGCATTGCAGGAAGAGAGTGCGGATATTCGCGAGGATTACAAAAATCTGCTGCGTCTGTTAACCAGTTAACCCTTGTTGTAGGTCGCATAGGCCTTACAGGATATAAAACCGGAGTATTGATGAAATTTTCAATTTCCCGAGAGGCGCTTCTGCGTCCACTGACTCTGGTGGCGGGCGTGGTAGAAAGGCGCCAAACGTTACCTGTGCTCTCTAACGTATTGATTGAAGTTGAGGGTGATCAAGTTGCGCTCACTGGAACCGATCTTGAGGTCGAACTGGTAGGGCGTACGGTTGCCAGCCAAGTGGATCAGGAGGGGGCGGCAACGGTTCCCGCGCGTAAGCTGATGGATATTTGTAAGTCTCTGCCTGACCAGTCAGAGATTCAGCTTGGTGTTGAAGAGGGAAGAGCCGTCCTGCGTAGCGGACGTTCGCGCTTTACGCTCTCAACGTTACCAGCAGCCGAATTCCCCAATATTGAAGATGCTGATGGCAGCCAAGAGCTAAGTGTGCCCAGGGGTACACTAAAGCATCTGATTGAGGCGACTTCTTTTGCCATGGCTCAGCAGGATGTTCGTTACTACCTAAACGGCATGCTGCTTGAAATTCAGAGTAATTTACTGCGTACTGTCGCTACCGATGGTCACCGCCTGGCAATGTGCTCACGGCCAATTGATGTGGTTGTTAGCCAGTCACAAAAGTTGATTGTGCCACGTAAGGGTATTCTGGAACTGTCGCGTTTACTGGACGATAGCGATGAGCCAGTCAGCTTAACGCTGGGGGCTACTCACGTGCGAGCCCATACGGGTGATTTCACTTTTACGTCCAAGCTGATTGACGGCAAGTTCCCTGACTATGAGCGTGTTGTGCCACGTAATGGCGATAAGGTCCTGATCGCTGAGCGTGCCGAGTTACGCCAGGTATTGTCACGTACGGCGATTCTTTCCAACGAGAAGTACCGTGGGGTACGTCTTTACCTTGAGGAAGGCAACCTTAAGGTGATGGCAAACAACCCTGAGCAGGAAGAAGCCGAAGAGAATGTGGCTGTTGAATATAATGGTAGCGCTATGGAGGTCGGTTTTAACGTTGGTTACTTGGTAGATGTCCTTTCCGTACTGGATGAAGATCGGGTTCAAATGACATTGGCTGATCCAAACAGTAGCGCGCTGTTGGAAGAGCCGGGTGGTGGCGATGCTCTCTATGTCGTTATGCCGATGCGCTTATAACAGCTTTAAGCCTTTTGGTAGAGCGGCGCTTCTGACAGCAGAAGCGCCGTTTTCACGTTTGGCACGGATGACAAGATTAATGGTCTTATCAGGCAGCAACCGTTAATGAGCATGACACGATTAAGTCTTCAGGGCTTGCGCAATCTGGCGCCACTGGACATGTCTCCTTCACCCCGCATCAATGTGATTTATGGCGTTAATGGTAGTGGCAAAACAAGCCTGTTGGAGGGGATTCATATTTTAGGGATGGGGCGCTCTTTTCGCACCCGTCAGCTTAAGCATGCTATTCAAGCTGAAGCACCCTATATGACGCTCTACGGGAAGCTGGCTGGTGACCCCGAGGTTACCCTTGGGGTTAGGCGGTTGCGTGCTCAGAGAGAGCTGGAGCTGCGTCTGCGAGGTGATAAAAGTGTGCGTTTGGCTGATTTGGTTGAAGCCATGCCATTGCAGCTGATTAACCCAGATGCCTTTCGTTTACTGGAAGGTTCTCCCGCAGGCCGGCGTGAATTTTTGGACTGGGGAGTGTTTCACGTGAAACACCACTTTCTGGATGCATGGAAGCGTACGCGTCGAGCGGTGAAACATCGGAATGCATTGCTCAGGCGTGGTAGAATAGACCCCAGCGAAATCTCAGTATGGGAGCAGGAGCTGGCCATATGGGGCGAGCAAATGGATGTACTGCGCCGCGCGTGGTTCAGTGATTTTCTGCCTGTTTTTGAACAGACGCTTGAACAGCTGCTGCCTGTACCAGGCTTAACACTTCGTTATGCCCGGGGATGGGATAAGCAGAGATCTTTAGCCGAGGTATTACGAGATAGTCGTGAAACCGATCTACAAATGGGTTTTACCCAACAGGGGCCTCAGCGAGCGGATCTGCGAATTCGGCTTAATAAACAACCCGCTGTTGAAGTGCTTTCCAGAGGCCAGCAGAAGCTGGTGGTAAGTGCCTTAAAGCTAGCCCAGGGGCGGCTTCTGGAAAGCACAGCAAAGCGGCACTGTATTTATCTGATTGACGATTTACCTGCGGAGCTGGATGAACGTCATCGCCTTCGATTTTGTAAATTACTGGAAGATATGCAGTGCCAAGCATTTATTACCAGCGTCGACCCCACCGCTTTAAGCGGTATGTGGCAGCCCGAAACAGCAGTCGCCATGTTTCACGTGAAACATGGCGCGCAAGGGTTAAGCCAGTTATTAACGGATGGGTAGGCGACACGGAATGAGACAGACTTCACGACGGAGTGGTCAATGAGCGAGCAGGCTTACGATTCATCAAGCATCAAGGTGCTCAAAGGGCTAGACGCAGTGCGTAAGCGTCCAGGTATGTATATCGGTGATACCGACGATGGCACCGGGCTGCACCATATGGTTTTCGAGCTGGTGGATAACTCCATCGATGAAGCTTTGGCAGGCCACTGCAGCGAAATTCGAGTGGTCATCCACCCGGATGAATCGGTAACCGTGAGCGATAACGGTCGGGGTATCCCAACCGAACTGCACGAGGGTGAAGGCGTCTCGGCTGCTGAAGTTATTATGACGGTCCTGCACGCTGGTGGTAAGTTCGACGATAACTCATACAAGGTATCGGGTGGACTTCACGGTGTCGGTGTTTCGGTAGTTAATGCGCTTTCCGAAGAGCTGCGTCTAACTATTTGGCGTCAGGGTGAAGTGTTTGAGCAGATTTACCACCATGGTGTGCCGCAAGCGCCACTGGGTGTTGTGGGGAAAACGGAAAAAAGCGGTACCCGCGTACATTTTCGCCCATCACCTGCCACTTTTGCCAATATAGAGTTTCATTACGATATTCTGGCCAAACGGTTGCGCGAACTCTCTTTCTTAAACTCTGGTGTCGCTATTCGTCTAATGGATGAGCGTAGCGGCAAAGAAGAGTTGTTCCATTATGAAGGTGGTTTAAAAGCATTTGTTGACCACTTAAATAAGAACAAGACGGTTTTAAACCCTGTATTCCACTTCAATGCTGTGCGTGAAGATGGCGTCGAAGTTGAAGTGGCCATGCAGTGGAGTGATGCATTTACCGAAAACATTTTCTGCTACACCAATAATATTCCTCAGCGGGATGGCGGTACGCACCTGGCTGGCTTCCGGGCAGCGCTTACCCGTACGCTGAATCACTATATTGAAGCGGAAGGGCTGCTTAAAAAAGCCAAGGTGAATACGTCTGGGGATGATGCTAGAGAAGGGTTGACAGCGATTATTTCCGTAAAAGTGCCCGACCCGAAATTCTCTTCACAAACCAAAGATAAACTGGTTTCCAGTGAAGTTAAAACAGCGGTTGAGCAGGAAATGGGCCGCCTGTTTGCTGAATACCTGATTGAAAAACCGAGTGAAGCAAAGTCCATCGTCAATAAGATGCTGGACGCCGCCCGTGCGCGTGAAGCAGCCCGTAAAGCGCGTGATATGACCCGCCGTAAAGGTGCACTGGATATAGCGGGGTTACCGGGCAAGTTGGCTGACTGCCAAGAGAAAGATCCCAGCCAGTCTGAGCTTTACCTGGTGGAGGGTGACTCAGCAGGGGGCAGTGCCAAACAGGGGCGTGATCGTCGTACCCAGGCCATTTTGCCGTTGAAAGGTAAAATCCTGAACGTCGAAAAAGCGCGCTTTGATAAAATGCTCTCCTCAGCAGAGGTGGGTACACTCATCACGGCTCTGGGGTGTGGTATTGGTCGCGAGGAATTTAACCCCGATAAGCTGCGTTACCACTCAGTTATTATCATGACCGATGCCGATGTGGATGGCTCGCACATCCGTACGCTGCTGCTGACCTTCTTCTTCCGACAGATGCCTGAGCTTATCGAGCGTGGGCACATCTTCATTGCCCAGCCTCCGCTTTATAAAATTAAGCGTGGTAAGCAAGAGCTTTATTTGAAAGATGAGCAGGCGATGATCGACTACCTAACCACCACCGCACTGGATGGGGCCGGGTTATATGTAAATGCTGATGCTCCAGGTATCGCCGGGTCCCAACTTGAAGCACTGGTTAATCAGTATCGCAATGTTATGAAGCGTATTGACCGGCTTGCCAGGGTGTATCCGATTGAGGTGCTTAAACAGGTTGTTCACACGACGCCGCTTCAGGGTGAGGCGAGCCTTAAAGACCGCGTTACCATGGAAAACTGGATTGCTGAGCTGCAGAAAGCCATGGATGACAAGGTAGCCTATGAAGGTGGCCCTCGTTACCACTTCTACCTGCAGGAAGACAGTGAGCGCGGACTGCAGTTGCCAGCTGTCTCGCTAATTGCCCATGGCGTTACCACTGAGTATGTATGGGGTCTGGATTTCTTTGAAAGCGCCGATTACCGTGCTATTGCAGGTCTAGGCGAAACGATTAATGGGTTATTGGAAGAGGGCGCCTATATCGCTCGTGGAGAGCGCCAGAAGCAGGTTGCACACTTCTCTCAGGTGATAGCGTGGTTGATGCAGGAAGGCCAACGTGGGCTCTCTGTTCAGCGCTATAAAGGCCTTGGGGAGATGAATCCTGATCAGTTGTGGGAAACCACGATGGATCCGGATAGTCGCCGTATGCTACGGGTTACCATCGAGGATGCTGTTGCGGCCGATATGATGTTTAACACCTTAATGGGTGATGAAGTTGAGCCTCGCCGTGATTTCATTGAAACCAATGCATTGGTGGCTAACCTCGACGTCTAGAATGTTTCACGTGAAACATTACGGTAAGCTAGTACGATGACGCCGTTTCCCACAGAGGAACGGCGTTTTTTATGGCGTCATGTTTTGTTGGCAAAGCCAGTTGGTAAAAGCAGCAAGGTCAGGGAAAACCTTTGCTTTCTCAAGGCCGATATTGTTTGCCAGTGTCTTTTCACCCTTGCCGGTTGTAACCAGTACGCTGTGACTACCCACTGCATCGCCTGCCTGAAGATCGCGCAGGCTATCACCTACCATCCAACTGCCTTTCAGGCTCTGCATACCTAACCGCTGCTGAATCTGTAACAGTAAGCCAGGTAGAGGTTTACGGCATTCACACTGATCATGCGGCCCATGGGGGCAGTAAGCGATATATGCAATGCGTCCACCTTCCGCTTCGACAAGGGTGTTTAAGCGCTCATGCATGGTGTGAAGTGTCGCTTCATCATAATACCCTCGTGCAATGCCGGACTGGTTGGTGGCGACGACAACGGTAAAGCCTGCCTGGTTGAGCTTGGCAATAGCAGCGATTGAAGAAGGGTAGGGGATCCACTCATCAAGCGACTTAATATAAGCATCGGAGTCGTAATTAATGACTCCGTCGCGGTCTAAAATCACCAGCTTATCAGGCGGCGGTATGCAAATGGGAGTTTTGGAAGTTGGTTGCATTAATGCTCTACTTTGATCGCAATTGTTGATCTAACACAGACAGCGCATGAAGTGTAATGGCAATTTTCTTTCCATCACTACCAAGGCGCCGGAAAGGAAAACGCTTTAAACGCAAAAGGCGGGGCAGTGTAGCAAGAAAGTTTTCTCGAACTTCAGGTTGTGCCTGGCTTAATCCATCAATTAACGCTGGCATCAGCCGTTCGCGATGAAGCTGTCGTTTACTGAGTTTGCCATAAAGCGAAAAAATAAAGCAGTGCCAATCCCTGACCTTGCAGTCAGTAAGAGGGTGGTACTCACCGGGGTCGGTCTCGAAATCAATAAATACCACGCCTTCCTTATTAACTAATATGTTGCGTGCAAATGCCTCACTAAGATAGCACTCCCGAGCATGTACATCGTTCAGTGCCTGAGTGCTCAGCACCAAGTAGTGATCAATTTCGTCGGCGTTTTGTGTCGTAATTAGCTTGTCCAATAGGGTTTGCGAGGGTTCTCCTTCACTGCCCGCATCTGCCAGTAATAGCGCCTGTGGAGACTCTGCCAATATGGTGGGTACTGCAATGCCTGCCTGTGACAAAGATTTAATCCGGGCTGCTTCCTGGATAACGCTCTGCTCTCCACCCAGGTTAGGTACTGGCTTGAGCGCTTCAATACGAAGCAAACGGGCCAACAAGCTTAGTGGTAGATAAGCAAGGCGTGAGTTTCGTTTGGCCGCTTTTTTTAGCCATACCTTCTGTCCATCCACATTATAGGAAGCCATATTGGCTTGTTGTTGGGGTAGGGTATCGAAAAGGAAAAGATCATACATTGGCCAACTCCATGGCGAAGCAAATTTCGCTAGCTCGCCCTGAATTAAGACAAGACGCTTAGTTTAAATGTTTCATTAATTTTACCTTGTTGTTTCACGTGAAACAAAAAATGGCCGGGAGCGATTTTTCATATCGCGGAGCGATAACCGAAGGTGACTGCCATGGACGGGGCCTAGTCATAACAAAAAAATTGTTGGGGTTTATTACGACGGCGATGATAGCTTGAAGAGTGGCGGCCACAATAAAAAAGCCTGGCTCTGAGTAGAGCCGGGCTTTTTTTGATGAGCTATCGAATCAGGACTATTGTGGCAGCTGAGAAATATCTGCCACTTTCAGGAACAGCGCCTGAAGGCTAGCCAGCAACGCTAAGCGATTATGGCGAATGGCATCATCATCTGCCATTACCATTACCTGATCAAAGAAGGCATCTACAGGCTCGCGTAGCGTTGCCAGCATGTCTAGCGCTTGCTGGTAATCGCCTGCGGCAAACAGCGGTGCTACCTGTTGCTGGCTGGCGGTAACGGCACTGAACAGTGTCTTCTCAGCTTCTTCCTGCAGCAGGTTCTGATCAACCTGAGTGCTGCCGTCATGCTCCTGTTTGCTCAGGATATTGGAAACACGCTTGTTCGCAGCGGTCAGGGCGGCTGCTTCCTCCCGCTGAGCGAAGGCTTTAACCGCACGCAGGCGGCGAGCGAAGTCCAGCGGCTTGGTGGCCGGGCGGGCACGCACGGCTAGATACATCTCTGCAGTGATACCTTCTTCCTGGCCCCAGGCGCGAAAGCGATCCAGCATATAGGTCAGCACATCATCCACTAAGCCATCAGCTTTGGGCAGGTTCTGGTGCTGGGTGGCTGCCATCTGCAGTAACTCGCGCAAGTCGAGATTAAGCTCACCTTTTACCAGAATGTTCAGCACACCAATGGAGGCACGACGTAGCGCGAAGGGGTCTTTGGCGCCTGTAGGGCGCTGCCCAATACCGAAGATGCCTACCAGCGTATCTAGGCGGTCTGCCAGCGCCAGGGCCTGGCCGGTCAGGCTTTCGGGAATAGCGTCGCTAGCGAAGCGGGGCAGGTATTGCTCTTCCAATGCCTGAGCAACCTCTGCGGGCTCGCCGTCCTGCTCAGCGTAGTAGCGTCCCATAATGCCCTGGAGTTCGGGGAATTCGAGTACCATTTCGGTCACAAGATCGCACTTGGCAAGCGCAACGGCGCGTTGGGCATAGGCAACATCGCCATGAATTTGCTCAGCAATAAAGGTAGCAATGGCTGTACTACGGCGTGCCTTGTCGGCCAGCGTGCCTAACTGCTGCTGAAACACCACGCTTTCCAACTGAGGAATGCGCGAGGCCAGGGTGCGTTTACGATCGGTGTCGTAGAAGAAAGCGGCATCCGCCAGACGTGGGCGAATCACTTTTTCATTACCGGAAATCACCTGCTGAGGGTCGGCGCTGTCGATGTTTGAAATAGTGATAAACAGCGGCTTCAGTTTGTCCTGGTCATCCAGCAGGTGGAAGTATTTCTGGTTGGCCTTCATGGAGGAGATCAGGCACTCTGCCGGCACCTCAAGGAAGCGCTCATCGAAGCTGCCGGTCAGTGCCACGGGCCATTCAACCAGACCACTCACTTCTACCAGCAGATCTTCGTCGATAACGGCCTTGGCTTCCTGCACTTCAGCTTCTGCCAGTACCTGCTCGCGGATGCGCTCACGGCGCTGTTGGCGATCGGCTAAAACGTAGGCATTTTCCAATGCGGCGAGGTAATCATCGGCGTGCTCAAGCTGGATGGCATTCGGCGCGTGGAAGCGATGGCCATAGGTGGTACGGCTGGCCTGTAAGCCGAGGGCCTCGGCAGTGATCACCTGGTTACCGTAAAGGGCAACCAGCCAGTGAACCGGACGGGAGAACTCAACACGGGATGCACCCCAGCGCATGTTCTTTGGCACGGGCAGCGACTGTAGTGTTTTACGTACCATCTCAGGCAGTAACGACTGTACGCTTTCACCCTGCTGCTGCTCGCGGTAGCCAAGCCAGGTGCCTTTATCGGTTTCCAGATGAATCAGCTCATCCACGCTAACGCCACAGGAGCGGGCAAAACCTTCAGCGGCTTTGGTGGGCTCGCCATCTTTAAACGCAGCCGCCAGGGCAGGGCCGCGGCGCTCGACTTCACGGTCAGGCTGTTTGTCGGCAAGTGCCTTTACCTGTACCGCCAAGCGGCGTGGAGTGGCGTAGGCGGTGACGCTTTGAAATGGAATCTCGGCCTCTTGCAGGCCTTTTTCAATACTTGCTGCAAAGGCGTCAGAGAGCGCGTCCAGCGCAGTTGGGGGAAGCTCTTCGGTGCCCAGTTCTAATAGAAGCGTATCAACAGCCATTATGCGTCTCCCTGGTCGGCTAGTAGTTCACGGCGCAGGGTTTCAGGCGCCATGGGGAATCCTTCTGCTTTGCGCGACTCAAAGTAGGCGGTGGCCACGTCCCGCGCCATGGTGCGAACGCGCAGAATAAAGCGCTGGCGTTCGGTGACAGAAATGGCGTGCCGGGCGTCCAGCAGGTTAAATGTGTGGGATGCTTTCAGCACCTGCTCGTAGGCAGGCAGCGGGAGGCGGGCCGCCAGGAGTTTGCTGCACTCTTGCTCCTGATGGTCGAAGGCAGCAAACAGCTGGTCAACATCAGCATGTTCAAAGTTATAGGCTGACTGCTCACGCTCGTTTTGCAGGTAGACATCACCGTAGCTGACTTTGCTGCCATCCGGCGCGATTGCCCATATCAGGTCGTAAACGCTGTCGACGTTTTGCAGGTACATGGCAATACGCTCAAGGCCATAGGTCAATTCGCCGGTAACGGGGTAGCACTCAATCCCGCCAGCCTGCTGGAAATAGGTAAACTGGGTAACTTCCATGCCATTGAGCCATACTTCCCAGCCAAGGCCCCAGGCTCCCAGGGTGGGGGATTCCCAGTTATCCTCTACAAAGCGCACATCGTGCACCAGTGGATCAAGGCCCAGGCGCTTAAGGGAGCCTAAGTACAAGTCCTGGAGGTTACTGGGCGAGGGCTTCATTACCACCTGGAACTGGTAGTAGTGTTGCAGGCGGTTGGGGTTTTCGCCGTAGCGACCATCCGTAGGACGGCGGGAAGGCTGCACATAAGCAGCGTTCCATGTTTCTGGACCAATTGCCCGTAGGAACGTCGCGGGGTGGAAGGTGCCCGCGCCAACTTCCATATCGAGGGGCTGAAGGATAACGCAGCCCTGTTCTGCCCAGTACTGTTGCAGAGCAAGGATCAAGCCTTGAAAGGTCGACACATCGGGTGTCGATTGGTTTGTCGAGACACTCATCGCGGAAAGCACCGTTGGCCATGAATTCATAAGCCGTCAAGTATACAATCACAGGCAGATGGGTTATAGGCACGCAAGCCAAAGAGCCGCTTTTGGTAAGGAGAACGAGATGATCGTTGTAACAGGTGGGGCCGGTTTTATCGGCGCCAATATTGTCAAAGCGCTTAACGCCCGTGGCCGTGAAGATGTAATGGTGGTCGATGATCTGCGTGATGGCACCAAGTTTGTCAATTTAGCGGACTGCACCCTCGCCGACTATCTGGATAAAGATGACTTTATTGCCCGGGTAAAGGCGGCGTTACGTGGTGAGTCGGTCGACTTGCCGACGATCGAGGCTATTTTCCACGAAGGCGCCTGCTCCGATACCACGGAGTGGGACGGGCACTACATGATGGAGAATAACTTCGAATACTCGAAGGTATTGCTCAATTACTGCGAAAAGCTGGGTATTCCTTTTTTGTATGCTTCGTCGGCGGCCACCTACGGCGGTAGTGAAGTCTTTAAGGAGGCGCCCGAGCATGAGAAGCCGCTTAATGTATACGGCTACTCGAAGCTGCTGTTTGATCAGCACGTGCGCTCGCGCTGGAACGAGTTAACCACCCAGGTGGTGGGTTTCCGCTACTTCAACGTCTACGGGCCGCGGGAGCAGCATAAAGGCAAAATGGCCAGTGTGGCGTATCACAACCACCTGCAAGTCTGTAATGATGAAACCCTTAAGCTGTTTGGGGCCTATGGAGGCTACGAAGCCGGCATGCAGAGCCGTGACTTCGTTTACGTGGGCGATGTGGTGGATGTGAACCTATGGTTCTTGGATAACCCCGGTGCCTCCGGTATTTTCAATCTGGGAACCGGTCGTGCAGAGCCATTCAAGGCCATAGGAGAAGCGGTTATCGATTTCTATGCTAAGGGAGAGATCGATTACATTCCTTTCCCGGAAGAACTGAAAGGGCGCTATCAGAGCTATACCCGTGCCGATATAAGCAATTTGCGTGCGTCAGGCTGTGATGTGGAGTTCAAAACCGTTGCCCAGGGTGTGAAGGCCTATCTGGAGTGGCTGAATGGCTAATTCCGCCAAACGCCTGTTGGTGGTGGGCCCCTCATGGGTGGGCGATATGGTGATGGCCCAGAGTCTGTTTATGACCTTGAAGGCCCGCTATCCCGGTTCCTCGCTTGGGGTGGTTGCGCCAGCCTGGTCACAGCCAATTCTTGAGCGTATGCCCGAGGTGGACGAGGTACTGCCGCTAACAGTGGGGCATGGTGAATTTGGCCTTGCCAGCCGCCGCGAGCTGGCCGCTCGACTGCGTGGATGCTTTGATCACGCCATTGTGCTGCCGCGTTCCTGGAAAGCGGCGCTGGTGCCTTTTATGGCGCGCATTCCTCAGCGTGTGGGTTTTTTAGGGGAGCACCGCTATGGCCTGCTTAAGGAACGGCGCAAGCTGGATAAGCAGGTGCTGGACCAGACCGTTAAGCGCTTTGTTTCCCTGGGGTTGTCGCAGGACGAGGCCGAGCGGGGCGATTTTGCCATTCCAAAGCCGCGCCTTACTATCGACCGGGATAATCTGGTGAATTTGCGCTTAACCCATGCGCTATCATCCCGCCCGGCCATTGGTATGATGCCGGGAGCAGAATACGGGCCTGCCAAGCAGTGGCCATTGAGCTATTTCCATAGCCTGGCTGCCCGGTTGATCAGAGATGGCTTTGAAGTGCGTGTGCTGGGTGGGCCCAAGGATCACGCAGCGGGAGAGGCGATTGTCCAAGGGCTCCCCCATGCGCATAATCTGTGTGGCAAAACCCAACTGGCAGATGCCGTGGATCTGTTGGCAGATTGCCGACAGGTGGTGACGAACGATTCGGGCTTAATGCATGTAGCCGCCGCCGTTGGTGTACGTATTCAAGCCATATACGGCTCTTCCTCGCCCGCTTATACGCCACCCCTGACGGATAACGCGGCTATTCATTATCTGGGGCTCTCCTGCTCACCCTGTTTTGAGCGTCACTGCCCATTAGGCCACACCAACTGTTTAAACCAGTTGGGCGTCGAGCAGGTTTATCAAGCGATACGCGACGATAAGCAAAGCGCCGGGGGCGCAATTGTTAACGCATAATATCCATTTCGTTGGCCTGATCTGCGGGTGTTTCGGTTACCTGTTCCGCCGGGCTCTCTTCGGAGTCGCGTCTCTGAGGAGCAAGCCCGTCCCATAGACGATGTTGTAAGGCGGTCTCTTCACGCAGGCGTTCATTGAGCACATTGAGACCGTGTACCTCTACCAGTGTGGGCTTATCGCTCAGCAGAGATGCGCCGAGGCCGGCACGGTTATCATACAGCGGCAAATCCATGGCATCCAGAATGGTGGGAAATACATCCAGCATGGTAGCGTCACGGCGAATCCTCCGGGGAGTGATGCCTTCGCCCAGCATAATGAAGGTGTTATCACGATCCAGCGCTGTCAGTTGATCCCATACGGATACGCGCATGGTGAGGTGATCGCTGAGCACGACCACCAGGGTATTGTCGAGTAGCCCTTCCTGCTCTAACTGCTCGATAAAGTCGCGTGCCTGCCGGGCGGAACACTCCACTGAGTAAAGAATATCCTGGCCATCGAAATCCCCCTGGCGATCAAGGCAGGTTTGCGAAGGAAAACCGCTGGGCGCATGGCCTGCAATGCTTAAATTCACGACGGCCCACGGGCCATTATCCTCTTCGCTTAAACGGCGAATTTCTCGTGCGGTAAAATCGTATAACGTATCATCGTAAAGCCCCCAGCTATTGACATAGTCCGGATCATCCATTTCCGGCGCAAGCTCCTCTTTCCCCTTCACCGTATCGAACTGATGCCCCCGGTAGAAAAGCCCTTTACCGGCAAACTGAGTACTAGCACCGCCCAGGTAACTTAGCCGGTACCCTTGGGCTGCAAGCACATCTCCCAGGCAGTCGACACCCGGTACAACCTGGGAGAGAGGTTCGAATTGGCTATCGTGCAAAAGTCCCGCCGGCATCAGGGGCACACCGCACTGGCTGGCAATCATACCGGCCATTGTCCAGCCGGTATTTTCCATTTGCCGTATACCTTCAAACGCAATGCCGCGCTCGCCAAGTGCCTCTAAATCGGCATAGGCATCACCAAACATCTCATGGCTATAGGTACGCTCAATACTTTCCAAATACATCAGAAGTAAATTGGGGGCATCTATCTGGTCTTCGGTGGGAGGGGCCATATAACGCCGGTCGAGCCAGGCTCCGTCGTCAGTCACGATCGCAGCACTACGCTGGCCCAGACCGTATAGCAGAGGGTTGCCAGCCAGCAGTGCAATGGCAATAAACCGTTCTAGCAGCCGCCAGCGCTGGTCGTGGCGGGTGATCCAGGTAACAGAGACCAGTACTGCCAATACGATCAGGGTGTAGAACACCGCCAGGAACATCTTGCCTGCTCCCCCATGTTCTGCCATGCCTGCTTGAAGGTGGAAAAACACAGCGCCCAGATCGACGTTACCAAAACTATCGGCGAGATATACATAGATGCCAAATAGGCTAATAGGTAGTAGTGACCATGGCCATACTGCACGATAGCGTGCATTGACAGGCGTGCCCCAGCGCAACTTCAAGCCAATGCCCATCCACAGGAATGCAATAAAAAATAGCGTCCACCAGGGAAGACGGGTCAACACCGTGACGGCATACCCCAGGCTGAAACCAATTATGAGAAGGGGCAGCCAAGGGGTAAGTTTTAGTGACGTTAACGGGGGCATGCCGTCTCCCTTATTCCAATCTCTTAAAATGAGCCTGCCAGCTTACCAAATGTGGCACGTATGAGGTTGATGAATGATTATAAAGTGTCCGTGCTAGCATAAGGTTTTCCTTTGTTCTGGGTATGGATAAGACGCATACCTTATTAATCTGCCATTGGTAAAGGTGACTCGTGCCAATTTCCGCCGTACTGATTGTCAAAAATGAAGCACACCACCTGCGAGAATGTCTGGAAACGCTCACTTGGGCGGACGAAATTGTGGTGCTGGATGCAGGCAGTCAGGATGAGACCTGTTCAATTGCCCGTGAATTCACCGAAAACGTCAGCGTGAATGCGGATTGGCAGGGGTTTGGCATCCAGCGCCAGCGGGCGGAGTCCCTGGCGCGCCATGAGTGGATTTTAATGGTCGACGCGGATGAACGCGTTACGCCTGAATTACGTGACAGCATTCAAAAGGCGATTAAGCAGCCCCCGGCTGCGTACCGTGTTAACCGTCTTTCATGGTGTTTTGGGCGCTTTATTCGCCACTCTGGCTGGTATCCTGACCGTGTACTGCGCCTCTATCCAAAAGGCCAGGCAGGCTATAACGCCGCGTTGGTGCATGAAAAGCTCATGGTAGAGGCAGGGCTGAGTGAAAAGCCATTATCCGGCGATCTGCTGCACTACACATACCGCGACCTGCGCCACTATCTGGAGAAATCGGCGCATTATGCCCAGGCGTGGGCAGAGCAGAGAGCCGCGCAGGGCAAGACCGCTACGCTTTGGCAGGGTATTAGCCACGGACTTGCCTGCTTTCTTAAGATGTATCTTCTCAAAGCGGGCTTCAAGGATGGCAGGCAGGGGTTGCTGCTGGCACTGCTTTCCGCTCACTCAACCTTCGCCAAGTACGCCGACCTATGGATTCGTACTCAAACTTCCGAGAAGCAACGCTGAAATTTGCTCGGCAGCTGCGTTGATATCAATAGCCGTCATATCCTGCTGGTCGGCTCCCGGCGGTGGGCTAAACGCTAAACGTTTTTTGGCACTGTTGCAGGTTTGCCAGCGCAGCGGTGTTGCTGAGCGCTTGGCGGGATAAAACCCAGCCGTTGCTATGTTTAAGCAGCCCGCAATATGCAGCGGACCGGTAGAGCCAGCGATCAGCAGTTCCGCTCCGGCAAGCTGAAGTGCAAAGTCCGCCACATTGCCGCTGGCAGGCAGGTGTCGGGCAGCAATATCCATCGTGGCCAGTTGATCAACCAGCGTTTGGGCATAAGGCGTCTCATCAGGGCCTGAGCTAATTAGCCAGCTAATCGTTTTTTTGTCAGTAGTGCATTGATGTATAAGAGAAATAAGCGCCGAATATTGATCGATAGAGAGATTGACTGCTGAGCCGCCGCTGCCAGGGTGAACGACCACCACACGCTCAGCCGGTTGTTGAGCACTGATTAGCCCTTGGCGTTGCCGCTGGCGAAGAGCATCGCTCAGTGGCCAGAAGGGGGGCGAGGGCTGCACTGAAAGCGTTAGTGAAAGCCGTGCAAGCAACTCGCAGGCCAGGTCCACGTTGTACTGATACTCAGGTTTCGCTGAGTGGGAGCGGCGCTGGCGTATACGCACGTTATAGAACACCTGAGCCCACTTGGTGGCAGGGGCTACGCGCAATGGAATACCGGCTCGCCACCCCAGCCAGCCAATTCGCGGAGTTGAAAATAGCGTTAATAGCGCATCAAAGCCTGATGCTTTCACTTGGCTGAGCAGTTTCTGCTGAGCTGGTTTATCAGCGCTGTTGCCGGGGTCGATAATGACGTCATCCACCCACGGGCAGGCATGGGCCAGTGGCGCGGTATAGGCCGGTACCAGCACAGTGATATGTGGCGTAGGCTGCGCGTTTTTAAGACATGCCAATGCTGGCC
Source organism: Vreelandella olivaria (assembly GCF_023507745.1). GTDB lineage: Bacteria > Pseudomonadota > Gammaproteobacteria > Pseudomonadales > Halomonadaceae > Vreelandella > Vreelandella olivaria_A. The sequence goes on from NZ_JALPZO010000066.1 coordinate 205,928, forward strand.
ATGCCAACATAAAATCGCCAATTTTGTCGTTGCGTACGACAAGTAGTTTCTGCGCCATGGTTTAGGCCCCGTTAATTGCAGCCTGTATACTACAAGAGATGGAAGGGATTGTTTAACGGTGCGGCCTGGGCAGGTGATGAGATGGCGGATAAGGTACTGCAGCTGTGTATGTCGGATGGCAAGGGTGGAATGGAGTTATATGTTGACCGCATTATTGAAGACCTGAAAGAGGAGGGTTGGGAGGTCTTCGGCATCTGCCTTAAAAATACAAAGGTTGAGGCGTATATGCAGCGCAATAATGTGCCTTATAGAGCCTTCAAAAGTAATGCAGGGGCACTGTTAAATATAGGGAGACTCCGGCGCTGGTTAGTGGAAGAAAACGTTAGGGTTATCCATTGTCATAAGTCCAGTGACTTAAGGCTAACGACGCTTTTAACGCTTTTATTGCCGGGGTTAAAAGTACTCTATACCGACCATGTGGGTGGGCAGCGAGCTAAAAAAAGCCCCTATCATCGGCTTGCTTATGGAAAAGTAGACCGCGTTTTATCCATTAGCCAAGCGACGTACCAGCGTAACGTTACCAACCTGCCAGTGCCTAGCGAACAGGTGATCTGTTTACCTCATGGGGTCGATATTAATACCTATCATCCTTGCGGTGATGTGAATGCCATTCGTGTTAAACGCGGGGAGCTGGGTATACCAACTGATGCGATAGTCATCGGCCTGCCTGGACGTGTCACCCCCGGTAAAGGCCAGGATGTTTGGGTAAAAGCGCTACTCGATCTGGACCCTACATTGAACTTCTATGCGCTCTCTATTGGTGGTACCGATTACGCCTCTGGGGGGGTGGAAAGCTTTTATGCGAGCCTTCAGGAGCTGATTGCCAAGACGCCGCTGGCAAGCAGAATCGCATTCCTGGGGCATCGCAACGATCTGGCAGAGATACTGCCGCTACTCGATATTGTCTGTGTTCCTTCGGAAAATGAAGCTTTCGGGCTGACCATTATTGAGTCCATGGCATGTGGTATGCCGATTATTGGTTCCAATACCGGTTCGTTACCCGAACTGGTGGATACCGCTTCAGGCGTACTGGTAGGGCCTCATGATATTAATGCCTGGCGTGGGGCAATGGAGCAACTTATTCGCAATGGCGCCCAGCGGGAAACCATGGGGAAGGCTGCCAGACAGCGGGTTGAGCAGCACTTTAGTAATAAGCAACATGTGAAACGTCTAATAGAGATTTACCGCTCGGCGTAACCGTGATGGACGTGTGACATAACGGCGGCTACCTTGGCTGGGGAGCTGAATTTAGCCACCGAACGTGAAAGACGAGCCAGGTTTCCTGACTGCCACTTTCCAGTTGGTCGCAACCGACAGCGATCCAGATCAATCAGCCAAGGTATGCCTAGGGGGTCAATCAGAATATTACGGGCGTTAAGATCCACATGATCGAGGCCCGCTTGATGAAAGCGCTTGATCATGGCACCAACGCGCCTGAGCAAAATAGTGTCGGTGATATCATCACTCAGTAACGTCGCCAGTGCCTTGGCGCCAGGAACCCTAACGGTTAAGAGTGCGGCTTCATAAGTGCTACCGTAGCGAGTAACGCAGCAGGCAACCGGGCGTGGCACAGGCAGGCCCTGTTCAAACAGCAAAGTGGTTAAGCGCAGCTCGCGAAAGGCACGAGTGCGCTCTTTTCCCAGCCACAGATAACGCTTTGCGCTCAGTTTGGCGACTAGGCCGCCACGGCGATAAGGGCGTAATACCCACTGTTCTGAGTTACTGGCCTGGAGAAATAAGCTACTGCCCCGTCCAGGCGCTTCCCCCACCACTAATCCCCTCTCACGCCAGTAATCGGCGTTGAACAGAGATGGATGAAGTTGGTGTGACGTGGCGGCGTCACTTAAACTGTCTGCATCATGTAAAATCAGACTATTTCTCTGCCGGAGTGCCGCTAAGCGCATGAAGCCCTCTCTGCCTGCTCAACCCAACCATATTGCCATTTTGCGCCTCTCCGCGTTGGGAGACGTGTGCAATCTCGTGCCCACGGTGCGGGCGTTGCAGCGCCAATGGCCCCAAGCGCGGATTACCTGGATTATCGGCAAGGGGGAGCACAGTTTACTGGCGGGGCTCTCTGGGGTCGAGTTCATCGTTTATGACAAAGCGACCGGTATCGCCGGTATGCGGGCATTGTGGAAGGAACTTGCCGGGACGCGTTTTGATGTGCTGCTGCATATGCAGCAGGCCATTCGCGCCAGTGTGCTCTCACTTGGGCTCAACGCCAATGTCCGTGTGGGCTATGATAAAGCCCGTGCCAAAGATGCCCAGCACTGGTTCACCCAGTATCAGCTGGCACCGCACCCCAATGCCCACGTGTTGGAGTCGTTTATGGACTTTGCCCGGTTACTGGGGGTTAAGGACACTCATCTGGAGTGGAACCTTGCTGTTCCCCACGTCGCCTACGAAGAGGCGCGGGTCATCAGTGGCGATGCGTCTTATCTGGTGATTAACCCCTGTAGTAATGCGCGCTTGCGCAACTTTCGCAACTGGTCGGTAGAGGGGTATGCCAGCGTTATTGAACATGCCTGGGTACAGCATGGTCTGAAGAGCGTATTGACTGGCGGTGGCAGTTCCCTTGAGAGAGAAACAGGTGACCAAATTGAGGCCTTGTGCCAGCCCGGTAGCGTCATTAATGCTATCGGCGGAACCTCCCTTAAAGGCGTGTTGGCATTGATTGATAAGGCCCGTGCGGTGATTGCCCCGGATACGGGGCCAGCACATATGAGCAATGCCATGGGTACGCCCACCCTGGGCCTTTATGCCACGACCAACCCCCAGCGTGCTGCTCCTTACCTATGGCGCGATTTTGCGGTAAATGCCTACCCCGACGCCGTGCGTACCTACCTGCATAAGTCGGTAGAGGAGGTAAGCTGGGGGCAGCGTGTTCGCCACGCCGATGCCATGGACTTGATTAAAGCCGACGATGTGATTGCCAAGTTAGATGCGTTGCTTGCACATACGGTAGAGCAACCAACAACAGGATCTGTGGATGAAAGTTGATTTAACCGCCCTAGAGCATGCCCGTGTATTGGTTGTCGGAGATGTGATGCTCGACCGCTACTGGCATGGCGCTACTTCGCGTATCTCGCCAGAAGCGCCCGTGCCCGTGGTTCGGGTAGAGGATGCCGATGATCGTCCCGGCGGTGCGGCCAATGTGGCACTCAACGTCGCTTCTCTCGGCGCTCATGCCGCTCTGGCGGGAGTGGTGGGTGAGGATGATAATGCTGAATTGCTGTCAGCCCGGCTTTCAGCATCTAATGTGAGCACTTACTTTCAGAAAAGCCCAGATATACCAACGATTACCAAGCTGCGTGTGATGAGCCGTAACCAGCAATTACTGCGTCTCGATTTTGAGCAGCGCCTGGATGCGGTGGATACTGCAACGCTGCTGGCGCAGGTAGAAAAAGCACTACCCGATTGCGATGTGGTGATTCTTTCCGATTATGGTAAAGGCACCCTGAACCAGGTAGAGCAGCTTATTCACATGGCACGGGCACATGGCAAGCGGGTCCTGATTGACCCCAAAGGCCAGGACTTTGCAAAATACCGCGGGGCTAGCTTGATCACCCCCAATTTAACCGAGTTTGAGGCCATTGTAGGCCCTTGTGACACCGACGTGGAACTTGCCCAACGAGGCGAAGCGCTACGCGCCCAGTTGGAGCTGGAAGCACTGCTGATTACCCGTAGCGAAAAAGGGATGACCCTGATTCGGGAAGGCCACGCTCCACTGCATCTGCCCACCCGAGCCCAGGAAGTATTCGATGTCACTGGGGCGGGGGATACCGTCATTGGTTTGATGGGCTTGGCGTTGGCAGCAGGCCATGCATTACCCGAGGCCATGATGCTGGCCAATCTTGGCGCCGGGCTGGTGGTTGCCAAACCGGGGACCGCCACGCTTTCGATTGCCGAGCTCTATACCGCACTGCATGGCGATAAGCTCGCTGAATTTGGTGTAGTTGAGCCAGCGCTACTGGAGGACGCCGTGCGTGCTGCCCAGTTGCGTGGCGAGCGGGTGGTGATGACCAACGGCTGTTTCGATATTCTTCATGCGGGGCATGTGGCCTATCTGGAGCAGGCGAAGCGACTGGGAGACCGTTTAATTGTGGCGGTCAATGACGATGCTTCTATTGCCCGATTAAAAGGTCCAAAACGCCCGATTAACCCGCTAAACCGTCGTATGCAGGTGCTGGCAGGGCTTGGGGCCGTGGACTGGGTGGTGCCATTCAGTGATGACACCCCGGCGGCACTGATTGCGTCCGTACTACCCAATATCCTGGTTAAAGGCGGTGATTACCGACCAGAGGATATTGCGGGCGGTGAAGCTGTCATTGCCAATGGGGGAGAGGTCAAAGTCCTCGGCTTTGAAGATGGCGTATCGACCTCGGCGATGATTAGCTCGATTCTGGACCGCGAGGCTTAATGGCGCAGTCAGTGTGGCCTCGGTTGGTCTATTCGGCAGCACTCTACCTGCTGTCGCCTCTGATTGTTTGGCGTACATGGCGAGAGCAAGTGCCCACTTACTCACGCTTACAGCGGTTAGGTGTGCGCCTTGGCAGACTGCCCCCTTCGCCGCGTATTTGGCTACACTGCGCTTCGGTGGGTGAGGTGCGCGCTGCCCGGCTATTGATAGAAGGCCTGCTGGCGCGTTATCCCCGGCATAGCCTACTACTTACCACCATGACGGCGACCGGTGCCCAGCAGGCAGAGGCGCTGATGAGCGAGCAACCCGCAAGTGATCGAGAGCGGGTTGCCCACTGCTTCCTACCGCTTGATTTTCCAGGCGCGGCCAAGCGCTTTATCACGCGGGTTAACCCTGTCCTCGCCATTATGTTTGAAACCGAACTATGGCCCAATGTATTGCATGTCTGCCGCCAGCAGTCGGTTCCCGTGGCAGTGGTGAATGGGCGGTTATCTCCACGGGCATTTAAACGCTATCAGCGTCTCCGCCTGCTAATGGCGAGTGCCTTGGCTAACGTGACGTGGTTGGCGGCTAAGTCCTCAGAAGACGCTGATCGTTTTCAAGCTTTAGGCTGCCACCCCGATGTGACCAGTGTGGTTGGGTCGCTTAAATTTGAGCTACCTATACAGGAACTGGTACTGGAGGAGGGTAAGCGCTTACGTCTCCAGTGGGGAGAAAGGCCTGTGTGGGTGGCAGGCTCAACCCGTGATGGTGAAGAAATAAAACTGTTGAACGCGCATCAACAGGTTTGCAAACGTTTTCCTGGGGCGCTATTGGTCATGGTGCCACGTCACCCTCAGCGCTTTGATGAAGTAGCCAGCATATGTGTTAATAGTGGATGGGTACTAAGCCGTCGTAGTCAGCAACAGGCAGTTACTGCACACACCCAGGTTTATCTGGGGGATACGCTGGGAGAGCTGGCAGTGCTATATGCTGCCGGGGACGTGGCTTATGTGGGTGGTAGCCTGGTCCCCTTGGGTGGCCACAACGTGCTAGAACCCGCTGCCTTGGGCCGACCAGTGCTGTGTGGCCCCCACCTGGAAAACTTCTCTGATGTTGCCGCGCCGCTGCTGGCAGCCGGCGCCCTCCACCACGTGGCGACCCCGGAAGCTCTGGCCTCTGCTGTCAATGCTTATTTCGGCTCGCCCAGGTGTGCATTCGCGCACGGAAAAGCGGGACGCGAGGTAGTCGACACACACGGTGGCGCATTGGAACGCACACTAGACGGCTTGGGTCGGTGGCTGTAGCAACGCATCAGGTACGTTAGTTGAGCGCGGTGCGCTCGACCCCTTCGGGCTTGCCTAGCAGTAGAACGTCTGCGCCACGGGCAGCAAATAGGCCGTTAGTGACAACCCCCACAATGGCATTGATGCTTGCTTCCATCGCCACTGGATCGTCGATCATAAAATCAAAGCAGTCGATAATCTGGTTACCATTGTCCGTCACCACCCCCTGGCGATAGACAGGGTCAGCCCCTAGTTTGACCAGTTCCCGTGCCACGTAAGAGCGTGCCATGGGAATCACCTCCACAGGGAGCGGAAAATTCCCCAACTGGGCAACGTACTTTGAGCCATCGGCGATGCAGATAAACCGCTTGGCACAGGCAGCCACAATCTTTTCACGAGTGAGCGCAGCACCACCGCCTTTAATCATTTGTAAGTGAGTATTTACTTCGTCTGCGCCATCGATGTAAAAGGGAATGTTGCCAACGCTGTTCAGCTCAAAGACTTCAATACCTAACTCCGTTAAGCGTTTGGCACTGGCCTCTGAGCTGGCGACAGTCCCCTTAAAGCGATCACGTAGTGGGCCCAAGCGGTCAATAAACAGGTTGGCCGTGGAGCCGGTGCCAATGCCTAACACGGTATCTTTTTCCAGCTGTGGTTCAATTTCTTTAATCGCTGCGTCCGCTACGGTAGCTTTTAATTCATCCTGGTTCATGGTCAGCCTGGTGAGTCAGAGAAGAGGAGATCGCGTTAGTATAGCGGTCTAAACGTTACCTGCCGATGGCAAAGCGGCTAGTCAGTTTTCGGATTTAGTTTATTTGCCCACCTAAAAACTAGGCGTCTGCTGTTTGATAAAGGTTATTGGTTGATGGGTATCATTGTGTACACGGACAATGTTCAATAGTATTTTAGTCTATACAAGTTCAGAGGATAACAATGGATCTAGCCACGATAGTCGGCATGGTCGGTGCCATCGCAATGATTACTGGGGCGATTTCTATCGGCGCCTCTCCGATGATCTTCCTTAATACTCTCAGTCTGCTGATTGTGGTGGGGGGAAGCCTGATGGTAGTGCTCTCCCAGTTGCGCTTCTCTGAATGCCGCATGGCGCTGCGTGCCGTGAGCCGTGCATTTAAGCACAGTCTTCCCGATACGGCTTCTACCATTGAAGAGGTGTTGGAGATCTCTAAGCTGGCTCGCAAACGCGGCTTGTTGGCACTGGAGGATTTCGAGGCCAGTTCCCGCTATCTCAAGCAGGGTTTGCAGATGCTTGCCGATGGGTTTTCCGCTGAGACGGTTAAGGAGGTGCTCGATAAGGAACGCCTGATGACGCTGGATCGCAATCAGGCTGGGGCCAGAGCTTTTACCATGCTCAATGAGGTGGCGCCCGCCATGGGCATGATTGGTACCCTGATCGGTCTGGTGCAAATGCTTGCCAACATGGATGACCCCTCTTCCATCGGCCCTGCGATGGCCGTCGCCTTGCTGACAACACTCTATGGGGTGCTGATTGCCAATGTGATTGCCAAGCCGATAGCTGAGAAACTTGAAACGCGAATGCATCAGCAGGAAAAGCTACAAGCGCTATGGACAGATGCACTGTTGGTGATTCAAGAGGGAAAAAATCCACGCATCGTCGAGCAGATGTTACTGGCCTACCTGCCAGATGAGGTTCGGGATCGCCGTAATGCTAAAGAAGTCGAGCCAGCTAACGCAGCGCCGGGTGAAGAGCCCAATGGCTAAGCGAGGTCGTCGCAGTGGACTGATCCCCCCTTGGATGGTCACCTACGCTGACCTGATGTCGTTGCTGCTCTGCTTCTTTGTATTACTGCTTTCGTTTGCTGAGATCGATCTGATTCGCTTCAAACAACTGGCTGGTGAGATGGCGGAAGCATTTGGGGTACAGCGACAAGTGCCTGCAGAGGTGATTCCCATGGGCACCAGTGCGGTCTTCGACCGTTTCTCACCAGCGAGACCAGAACCCACCTTACGTGATGAGGTGCGTCAGTCGACAACCCCTGAACTGACTCGCCACGATACTCATCGCCAGCAGTTTCAGCAACAGATTGAGCAGCGTGTTGATCAGTGGCATCTTAAAGTCAAGGATGCGTTACGCGCTGCCGTCGATGAAGGGGGTGTGCGGGTCGAACGATATGACGCCAACATATTGATTCGCATTGATGAGCAAGGCTCCTTTCCGTCGGGTTCCGCCGACGTTACAGGGGGGTTTGCTGAACTGCTGCACGCGCTCTCAGTGACATTGGCAGAGCTGCCGGGTGATATCGCCATTGATGGCTATACCGATGATGTACCTATCCATAGCTCCCGCTTTCGCAGCAACTGGGACCTCTCAGCCATGCGTTCGGCCACGGTAGCAAATATTCTCCTTGATAATGATGAGTTAGAGTCTGGTCGGCTGACAGTGATAGGCCACGCGGATAATCGCCCGCTGGCACCCAATGATTCTGAGGCGGCAAGAGCGAGTAACCGCCGCGTGGAGATCACGTTGCAGCTTGGTGAGGCGGCGGAGCGTGAAGTGCTTGCTGTCATGCCGCCACCTTCTGAGGGTTAGAGTGTAAGGCCCTTCTGGATGTTTTGACCTCGGCATAACCTGAGACCATTGAGTGGTGATAAAGGTGGATAATATCTCATGGAGACGGAAAGTCTGTCCGTTTCCTAGACGCCGCTATACGTAATCTGCTACCAATAAACGCTTTTCCGTCCACGCTTTTCCCTTGGGATACCCGCATGCTCGAAGCAACCGTCAAAAAGATCCTCCAAGCCCGTGTTTACGAAGCCGCTTGCGAGACACCCATTTCTCCCGCTCCCTTTTTGTCGCGTCGTTTCAATAATCAGATTTTAATTAAGCGCGAAGATCTACAGCCGGTGTTTTCGTTCAAAATCCGTGGTGCCTACAACAAAATGGCTCAGTTAACGGAAGAGCAAAAAGCCAGGGGAGTGATTGCAGCCTCCGCAGGTAACCATGCCCAGGGGCTGGCGATGGCCGCTAAATTAATGGGTGTTAAGGCTGTTATCGTGATGCCGCGCATTACCCCGGATATTAAAGTTCAGGCCGTGCGCGCGCGTGGTGCCAAAGTGGTGCTGAAAGGAGATGCCTTTGCCGCAGCCGCCGAACATGCCCAAGAGTTGATAAAAGAGCACGGCTATACCTATATCCCGCCGTTTGATGATATCGATGTGGTGGCAGGTCAAGGCACCATCGGGGTGGAGATTTTGCGCCAGCATAGTGGCCGGTTAGATGCGATTTTTATTCCCGTGGGTGGCGGTGGCTTAATTGCCGGGGTCGCGGCTTACGTTAAGTATCTGCGCCCCGATATTAAAATTATTGGCGTGGAAGCGGAAGACAGTGCCTGTTTGAAAGCAGCTCTTCAGGCTGGCAAACGGGTTGTGCTTGATCAGGTCGGTGTGTTTGCCGAAGGCGTGGCGGTGGCGCAGATAGGTGAAGTACCGTTCAAATTAATGCGTGACCTGGTGGATGATGTCATCACTGTTAACACGGACGAGATGTGTGCGGCGGTAAAAGATATTTTTGAAGACACCCGCGCTGTGGCTGAGACCTCAGGCGCACTCTCACTGGCGGGGCTTAAAAAGTACGTGCAACAAACCGGCGCCGAAGACGAGACCCTCTTATGTATTAACTCGGGAGCGAATACCAACTTTGACCGGCTGCAGCATATTGCTGAGCGTACCGAATTGGGTGAGCAGCGCGAAGCCATTCTGGCCGTCACCATTGCCGAGCAGCCCGGCAGCTTCAAAAAGTTTTGCCGCACGCTGGGTAAACGTATGGTGACCGAGTTCAGCTATCGCTACGCCGCAGACAACGAAGCGCATATCTTTGTGGGTGTGCAGGTGAAGCCTGGTGGTGATGACCGCCAGGCGGTCATTGATAAGCTCCGTGAAAATGGCTATCAGGTGGAAGACCTTACTGATAATGAACTGGCTAAGCTGCATATCCGCCATCTAAGCGGTGGCCGGCCTCGTGAACGGTTTGAAGAAGAGCTTTACCGTTTTGAATTTCCTGAGCGTCCTGGTGCGCTGATGAATTTTTTAACCCAGTTACCTCATGACTGGAATATTTCGCTGTTCCACTACCGTAACCATGGTGCGGCTTATGGGCGTGTGCTGGTGGGAATGCAAGTACCTAATAGTGATCGTACTCATGTAACCGAGTATTTAGACGCTATTGGCTACCGCTATTGGCAGGAGAGTGATAACCCTGCTTACCGGCTGTTTATGGCATAAATTAGTGTAAGCGCTTACTTACTTTCTGTGCCAGACTAGCTAAGAAGAGCAAACCGACTGAAGCGTTTAATTAAGGGTTAAAAATAGCGCTTTTAGCAGTTGTCAACAGACCCTCAATAGCCCTATAGTCGTCAGAGATATTAAGGCGGTGTGTCATCTTCCCAAAGGTAGAGCCTAGGTGACGCACTAAGGGTAGTTGGCAACTGTGAAAGACGTTGGAGAAGAGGCATGCGGCGGAAGAAGCCTGACATGGTGATGGCGTTAACGGTGGTGTTTTTATTAGGGGTTCTTGCCACTGGGTACGCGCAAGCGTTATCGGGAAGCTAAACGAAAGCGTTCCTTTCACCCGGCAACGATATCGCTGCCAGCATTCGTGCTGACTGAACTACTGGGCTATGAAACAGAGACGCTATACGGGCTGATCCTTTATTATGGGGTCAGCCCGTTTTTTATTGGCCGAAGAATCCCCCGGTCGCTGACTACTGCATCAAGGGGGATATCCCACTCCTCCACAGGTAGGGTTTCAACATGCTGGCAGGCGTGGGCGACCCCTATCAAAGCTGGCGAGGGGCCCGGGCGGCGCATAAAAGCAAGGCTACGGTCATAAAATCCGCCACCCATGCCCATCCGGTTTGCCTGCTCATCAAAGCCCACCAGCGGCACAATGAGTGTATCCAGTGCCCAGGCAGGAAGACGATTATGCCTGTTGGCTGCAAAGCGTGGGCAGGGTTCCACAATACCAAAACGATTTTTGACCATTGGCGTGGTATCACGGTAGGCCACAAACCAGAGACGATTGGCACTGAAAGGGCGCAGTACCGGCAGGAATATCTCGACGTTACGTTGACGCAACCAGGGTAATAGAAGGGTGGGGTCAATCTCGCCGTTCACTGGCAAGTAGAGACTGATACGTTTGGTGCGGCGAAGTTCTGGCAGGAGTTTTAAGCGTTTACACAGTGAAATGGCGGCTTGGCGCTGCTCGTGTGGAGAAAGTGCTCGCCGCCTGCGCTTAAGCTCGCGTCGCAGGGCACGCTTATCGTCAAACACGCGGCTGTTACAAATGGTCTTATGTAAAGTGATATCGTGCATTACAAAGTGTTCCCCAGAGTGCCGCTGTCGTTCTGGCCCTGAACCTACTGGTTCAGGTGGGTGGCCGCAGCCAGACCGTCAGGCTTTCCGACGCACGGACATGCACACGGGCCTGGCTAGCATTTGGCCCCCTGGGTACTGCGCATAGGCTCGAGGGACTATAACGACTGGCGCACACCCCAGAGAACTCCTCTATCCTAACAGAGCCGGTGCTAATGCCAAAGTATCGGTTAAGGTTCTTCGTGGCGGCGCGTTTTGGCCAATGCCCGTTCAAGCTTGTCATTTAAGCGACTTAGGTTGGCTTCACCGGCGCGATGCTCGTCTAATGTTTCAAGCAATTCGTGGGTAATATTGAGGGCTGCCATAATAGCGACACGCTCACTGCCAAGCACGCTGCTTTGGGCATTGATACCTTGCATGGCGCGGTCTAAATAGCGAGCAGCGCGCTCAAGCTTGGCTTCTTCCCCCGAATCGCAGGCAATGATATAGCTGCGTCCCAGTAGGGTGATTTCTTTGGTTGGCCGCTTAGCGTTACTCATCAAAGGCTCCAGCACGGGCCAGTAAGGGGCCCAATGCGTTAACATCACTACAAAGGAAGGGTGGCTGTGCTCACTATAAGAGAGCCGCTTGCGCGGGGTCAACGCGCAGAGGTGAGCGCTATGCTATTCCCCTAAGTTATGAGGGCACTGTTTTGATGAGCATGTTTTGATGAGCGCGTGTGGCTTATTTATCTCCATTACCTGTAAAGCGAGTTATTACCATGTCTCTTATTGACGAACGCCAGGACTTTTCTGACGTTGCGGATGTTTTTCTACTTCATGGCAGCATGCAGTCTCCCGCTTTTCTGGATGGACGCCTGTGTGCATTGCTGGCACTGCGTGATATCTCTGCTGAGGCTTGGCTTGAGGAAGTTTGCCTGAGTCTGGGAGTTGAGCAACCCCGTGATCCTGCCAGTGCGGAACGGATACTAGGCTGGCGCCGCCAAACACTGGAAGCGCTGAGCGCCAGTGATATGAACTATGCACCGCTACTTCCCGATGAGCTGTTTTCCCTGGGCGAACAAGCCCAGGGGCTTAAAGAGTGGGTGTTGGGCTTTATGGAAGTGGTTGAAGAGGCGGTTGACGACACATTGCGTGAACGCTGGTCACCAACGCTCCAGGAGGCTATTGATGATCTGGCAAGTCTAGGGCAGATCGAAACCAATATTGATGATAACTCTGAAAATGAGAATGATCTGTTTGCGTTAACTGAGCATGCCCGTATGGCCGCTATGCTGCTCTATACCGAGCAGCATCCTGGGCTGCCACAGGTAGAGCAAACCGACGCCCCCGTACATTAAACTGCCAGGAGTTGTTATGTTGCCCGAGTTACTGCCCCGCCCAGCTGCTATTGCGCCTGAGGAGTACCGTCAGCGCCGAGAGGCCTTAATGGCACAGCTGCCCAAAGGGGCGGCGCTTATTGTGCCCGGTGCATCGCTGGTAACGCGCTCCCATGATAGCGAGTATGCGTTTCGTCAGCAGAGTGATTTCTACTACCTGACAGGTATTCAGGAGCCTGATGCATTGCTGGTGCTGTTGCCTGGTCGTGAAGCAGGCCAAAGCGTGGTGTTTTGCCAGGACCGCGATCCCACCATGGAGTCCTGGACTGGACGACGGTTGGGCGCCCATGGGGTGGAGAGCCTGCATGGCATTGACCAAGCGTTTGAAAATGCGGATCGAGATGAGCAGCTATCAGGTCTGCTAGTGGGGTGTGACTTACTGTATCTCCCACTGGATAACTCCGAGGCCATTAGTATCGCCGAAGAGGCCCTGGCCAATGCCCAGGCAGGGCAGCGCCGTGGTAAACCAGCGTTGAAAGGGTGGCTGGACAGTCGCCCGTTGATTCATGAAATGCGCTTGATCAAAAGTCCCACTGAAATAGCGTTACTGCGCCATGCAGCCGTTATCTCGGCTCAGGCGCATATTCGCGCCATGCGTACCTGTCGTGTCGGGTTAAGCGAATACCAGTTACAGGCAGAGTTGGAGCATGAATTTGTTTGGCAGGGAGCCAGTGGGCCTGCTTACAGTACAATTGTTGGCGGTGGCGCAAATGCCTGTGTGTTGCACTATATTGAAAATAGCGCTGTGTTGAAGCCAGATACGCTGGTACTGATTGATGCTGGGGCTGAGTTTGATCTCTATGCTGGGGATATTACCCGCACTTTCCCCGTCAATGGCCGTTTCAATGAAGCACAACGTGCCCTGTATCAAGTTGTGCTTGATGCCCAGGAGCGTGCCATTCAGGCCGTTGCTCCCGGAGTTACGCTAGTCGATATCCATCAGGGTGTTGCCTGGGACCTCACCGCTGGACTCATCGCGTTGGGGCTGCTGGAAGGGGATGTGCAGGCGCGAATCGATGATGAGAGCTATCGGCGCTTTTATCTGCACTCTACATCTCATTGGCTGGGATTGGATGTACACGATGTAGGCAGCTACCGACTGGATGAAGAAACGCCGCGTCCTTTAATGGCTGGCATGGTGATAACCATTGAGCCCGGTCTCTATATCCCCTGTGAGGATGATATTCCGGTGGCCTATCGCGGGATGGGTATTCGTATTGAGGACAATATTGCGGTGACCTCGTCTGGACATGAAGTGCTTACCTCAGGCGCACCTAAGCAGATAGCTGAAATTGAAGCACTAATGGTCAAAAAATAACTAGTAAGCAATGTAAAGTTTTTGTTTATGTAAAATACGTTACGAAATTACATTTCTATCAATGGCTTCGCGGAGAGGGCAATGCAACAGGCTGAGCGAGAGGGGCAAGCATTTACTCACGATATCGCGATAGTGGGAGGTGGGTTGGTGGGTGCTAGTCTGGGCTGTGCACTGTCCCCGCTTATAGAGCGCTATGGGTGGCGTGTGGCGATTATTGAATCGGCAGCCCTACCTAAAAATGCCCAGGAGGTATCTTGGCAGCCGAGCTTCGATGGCCGGGCCAGCGCTATCGCAGAAGGCTCTGCCCAGCGTTTTAGCCAACTGGGTGTATGGGAAGAGATGCGCAAGGAAGCCGCTCCCATCAAGCGCATTCACATTAGTGAACGTGGGCGTTTGGGAGCCGCACGATTAAGTGCTAGCGAGCTGGGCGTGGAAGCATTAGGCCATGTTATTCCCAACGCCTGGATGGGGCGCGTACTGCATCAAAAGCTGCAGCAGTTAGCCATTGAGTGGTATTGCCCTGCCAAGGTAGATCAGTTGACGCCCAAGGCCAAGGGCCACCACTTGGTGCTATCTAATGGCAGTGAATTAACGGCACCGCTTACTATACTGGCTGACGGTGGACGTTCTGGACTCAAAGAGCAATTGGGTATCAGTAGCCGTCATTACTCCTATGAGCAAGCCGCGTTAATTGCCCATGTGGGCGTCAGCCAGCCCCATCAAGGGGTTGCCTACGAGCGTTTTACAGCGCAAGGACCAATAGCACTGTTACCCCTACCAGGCCAAGCCATGGAGCTGGTGTGGACGCATGGCAGCGGCACTGAGCAAGCGCGACTGGCCCTTTCCGACCGAGAGTTTCTGCATCAGCTGCAGGCTGCCTTTGGTGATCGTGTGGGACGCTTTACCCATGTTGGCCAGCGCCTTAGTTACCCCCTGTCTCTGGTGACGGCTGAAGAGCCGGTAAGGCCTGGGTTGGCAGTGTTGGGCAACGCGGCCCATGCATTACATCCCGTTGCGGGCCAAGGGTTCAACCTGGCGCTACGCTCGGTGATGGATCTGGTTGAGGCGTTGGAGCGGGGTGCTCAGAGTCAGCGAGCGCTGGGTGATATGGAGACGTTGCTGGCCTTTGAGCAGTGCCGTGCCCAGGACAGGGCTAATGTGATTCGGTTTAGTGATGGCTTGGTGCGGTTGTTTGGCTACTCGTTGCCGTTGCTCTCTCATGCACGGGCGGCTGGGCTGGTGAGTCTGAACTTGATTGGCCCCCTGCGCCGGGGGCTGGCGCGGCGTGCCATGGGGCTGGAGCGTTAGTGAATGCGCTGTTGTAAACCGGTGTGTAGCAGCACAACGTTAGTAAAATAGGGAGTGCGATGAAGACGCAAACAGCGGCAACGAAAACTCCGGTTGAGCATTTCGATGCGGTAGTGGTCGGCGCTGGCATGGTAGGTACGGCGCTGGCGGGGTTACTGGCGAAGGCAGGTATGCAGGTGGCATTGGTCGAAGTAAAAGACACTCCGCTAATGCTAACAGCCTTTGGAGATCATGACCCCCTGCCAAGGGTGAGCGCACTGACACCGGTTTCGCAACGGCTGCTGACCCACCTGGGCGCCTGGCCCGCCATAGCGGCGACACGAGTGACGCCCTACCGCTATATGCAGGTGTGGGATGCTGAAGGTAGTGGCAATATCCACTTTGCGGCTGATGAGGCGGGCACGCCGGTACTCGGCCATATTGTTGAAAACGACGTCACTTTGGCAGCGCTTCATGAGAAAGTGCTGGCGCTGCCAACGGTAAGCACGTTCTTTGGAGCGACAGTGAGTGCTCTGCAAACCACTGACACAGGCCGTTGGCTGGTGCTCAATGATGGTCGCCAGCTACATGCGCCACTACTAATCGCCGCCGACGGTGCACGCTCTGCCTTACGTAAACTGGCCGGCATCACGGTATCGGAAGATGCCATGGGGCAGGATGCAGTGGTTACTACCGTGCATTGCGAAAAAAGTCATGGCGCCACGGCGCGGCAGGCATTTATCGCTGGAAGCCCGCTGGCCTTTTTACCCCTTACCGTAAAGGGGGATGATCGCTACTGTTCCATCGTCTGGTCAACAACGCCGCAGCACGCAGAAGAACTGGTGGCTCATTCCCGTGAGGAGATGGGGATGGCGTTGGAGGGTGCCTTCGGCCATCGGATGGGCAAGGTACGGGTGGTGGATAGTGCCTACCGTTTCCCCCTGGTGCAGCGCCATGCGGCACACTATGTAGAGCCGAACTTTGCACTCGTTGGCGATGCTGCCCACAGTATCCATCCGCTGGCGGGGCAAGGGGTAAACCTGGGCTTTATGGATGTGGCCGTGCTTGCGGAAGAGGTTATCCGCGCATGGCAGCGCGGCGCACCCTGGGGAGCGTTATCCACGCTGCATCGCTACGAGCGCCGTCGTCGTCTCGATAACAGCGCAATGCTGGGGCTTATGAAAGGCTTCAAAGTGCTGTTTGGCAGCGAAGCGCCAGTCTTAACATTGGCACGCAATATGGGCATGAGTGGCATGAATCAGTTGGTGCCGTTAAAGCGTGTGATTATGCGGCAGGCCACCGGCGAACGGGGGCGCCTGCCGCTATCGTGCCGTTAGCGATGCCGACGATCCACCACGTTGAGCGCCTTAAGAAGATTCAGAGCTTCGCTAAGCTGGTAATCATCGCGTAGCCGCTCTGCCGCAGCTGCACGTTCTCGTGGTGAGGATTGACCGCTTAGATGGCCATCAAGGTCAGCTTCACGAATTTCACGTCTTCCTTCAGCGACCTCCAGACGGCCGCGCACTACCTCCACGTCCGGCTCAATACCCTGTGCCTGTATTGAGCGGCCATTGGGTGTGTAGTAAAGCGCGGTGGTGAGCTTAAGCCCTTCACCATTGCCCAGCGGCATAATCTGTTGAACCGAGCCCTTACCAAAACTTTCGGTACCCATAATGACGCCCCGGCGCTGATCCTGCAGCGCGCCGGCAACAATTTCAGCCGCCGACGCACTACCGCTATTGATCAGTACCACCAGTGGCACATCGCTTGCCGGAGTGTTCGATGAGGCTGAAAACGACATTTCAGTATCGGAAAGCCGTCCCTCGGTGTAGACAATCAAACCTTCATCAAGAAACAGATCAGCAATGCCGACGGCAGCCTGTAGTACGCCACCTGGATTATTACGTAAATCAAGGATGAGGCCATCAAGTGGCTGGTCACGTCCCATACGCTCCAGGGCCTGGCGTGCCTGGTCGGTAGTGCGTGACTGAAACTGACTGATACGCAAGTAGCCGTAGCCAGGCTCCAGCAATTCGTGTTTGACGCTTTCACTACGAATGATTTCACGGGTTAGGGTAAATTCGCGCGGTGCGTCCTCTCCTGAACGCAGCACAGAAATATGTAGTTGGCTGCCTGGCTCGCCACGCATCAGGCTTACCGCTTCCTGAAGCGACATACTGTCGGTGGGTGTGCCGTCGATGGCGACAATAATATCCCGGGAAAGCAGGCCTGCGCGGGAAGCAGGGGTGTCATCAATGGGGGTAATCACCACTAAATGACCATTTTCGGTGCCTACTTCAATACCAATGCCACCAAACTCGCCTTGGGTCGATTCGCGGAGGCTTTGATACTCCTCTTCATCCAAATAGGCTGAATGGGGGTCCAGTTCACTTAGCATGCCACGCATGGCATTGCGTAACAGCGTGCGATCATCCACTTCTTCCACGTAGCCGCGCTTGATGCGCTCAAACACTTCGGCGAAGGTCTGAATCTCTTCCAAAGGGAGATCGTCTACGGCGCTATTACCAGTAGGTTGGGCCGCCAAAGGTAGCGGGGCTAACAGCAGGGCGAGTGGTAACAGGCTAGCCAAGAACCGCTTGGCGGGTGCCGGTACCTCGGTAACAGATAGCGTCATGCAGACTCCGCAGGGCGAAAGGCAGCGCGTCACTGCGCTGCATTAGTTTAGACATTGATACTGGATTGGACATGAATAAAGTCAGCTTATCCCGTCAGCGGCGTGCAATCCAACGTTGAGGGTTAATTGGTTCTCCACCCCGACGCACTTCAAAGTAAAGAGCGGAGCCGGCCTGACCACCACTGTTGCCCACCCTGCCAATTTCATCGCCGCGGCTTACCTGCTGGCCAGGGCGTGCACTGAATTGCTGTAAATGAGCATACAACGTCATGATCTGGTCACCATGATCAATGATCAGTAGATTGCCAAAACCGCGCATCCAGTCAGCGAACACTACACGGCCGGTATGCACTGCCGTCACCGCCGTGCCTTCACTGGCCTGAATCACAATGCCGTTATAGTGCATGCCGCTACGCCGCTGAAAATCTGCGGTAATGGATCCTTGCACAGGCCAGGGTAAATCGCCCTGCGTGCGGGTGATATGGGTGGTGGGAGTCGGTTCGGACAAGCGGGCCAGTTCTGCCTGAATAGCCCGTAGTTGCTGCTCGGCCTGCTCTCGGCTCTGATTAAGGTCAGCCAGGCGGTCGGCTTCACTGCCGTAACGATCATCCAGAGTGGTTACGACACTGCGTCGCTCCAGCGTACGTTGAGCCAGCAAGGCGCTTTGGGCTTCAAGCTCCTCGGATAGCGCATCAAGCTGAGTTTGTCGTTCGTCAAGCTCCGTTTGTGTATCCGCTAGCGCCGTGTCCAGCCGTGCTATATCTGCCAAACGCCGCTGACGTGCCTGGTTTAACCGGTTAAGGTAAGCCTGCATGCGGTCAAGTTCAGCCGGATCGCTTTGGTTAAGCAGTAGCTTAAGCTGTGGTGTTGGCCCCAGCCGGTAAAGAGCAGCCAACTGCTGCGCTAGCGCAGCATACTGACCAGCGCGTTCTGTTTCCAGGCGGTCACGATGCCGATGCAACTGATTCATCTCGTCATCGAGCTGGCGGCGTTGCTGTTGCAGCTCATCCAGCCGCTGGTGAGTTTGAGCAAGTTCCGTTTCCACTGCCTGCAGCTCTCGCTCGGCACTGTCCCTGGCTTGCCCGGTTGCACTGAGTCGCTGGGACAGCGACTCAATCTCCTGGCCCAGGGTATCCAGTTGCTGGCGCGCGGCACGTTCATCCTGCCCGAAACCAACGGGTGAGCACAGCAGCAGTAACACTGCGCTGAGTGCCACCACTCTCCGTATTGCCATTAATTCAGGCGAATCAGCGGTTTCCCGGTCATTGCCTCGGGAATAGGTTGATTCATCATGGTCAACAGTGTCGGCGCTAAATCACACAGACGGCCATCCTCCAAGGTGCCTTCTCTTTCGCCGACATAAATCAGGGGTACCACAAAGGTAGTGTGGGCGGTTTGTGGTGCACCGGTTTCCGGGTGGACCATCTGCTCGGCATTACCGTGATCGGCAGTGATCAAGCAGGCTCCACCTGCGCGTTCAATGGCTTCCACGATGCGGCCAACACAAACATCAACGGTTTCAATGGCTTTCACCGCAGCGTTAAAGTCGCCGGTGTGACCAACCATATCGCCATTGGCGTAGTTACATACCATTAAATCAAAACGTCCACTGTCGATGGCCTCCACCAGTTTGTCGGTGATTTCAAACGCGCTCATTTCGGGTTTTTCGTCGTAGGTTTTCACATCCCGTGGTGAAGGAATCAGGATGCGCTCTTCCCCTTCATATTCGGCTTCGTTACCACCAGAGAAGAAGAACGTGACGTGTGGGTACTTCTCGGTTTCAGCAATGCGTAACTGGGTCAGGCCACGTTTGGCAACTACCTCGCCCAGGGTATCGGTCAGGTCGGTGGGCGGGAAGGCGGCAGGGGCCGGAATATCAGCTGCATACTGGGTCATCGTCACCAGGCCGTCGCCAGCAAGCAAAGGGCACATGCGGCGCTCAAAACCGCTGAAGTCAGGCTCAGTGAAGGCGCGGGTTAGCTCTCTGGCGCGATCTGAACGGAAGTTGAGGAAAATTGCCGCATCGCCATCCTGTAAGGTAATGGGCTTACCATTGTCTGGCACACTGGTGGCGGCCACGAACTCATCGGTTTCCCCTCGTTGGTAGGCGTCGCGCAGGGCGGTTTCAGCGCTGGAGGCGATGTACTCGGCATGTCCCTCGGTGAGCAGGCGGTAGGCTTGCTCTACGCGCTCCCAGCGGTTGTCTCGATCCATGGCGTAGAAACGACCAATAACGGAAGCGACAAAGCCATGATCGGCTCCCACCAGCTCTGCCAGACGAGCATTGGCGCGCTCAATGGACGTCAATGCGCTTTGTGGTGGCATATCGCGCCCATCCAGGAATGCATGGATATAAATGCGCTGGGCACCGCGTCGTGCTGCCAGTTCTGCCATGGCAATAAAGTGGTCTTCATGGCTATGTACACCGCCAGGCGAAAGCAGCCCTAGCAAATGTATGGCACGCCCGTTGGTCACTGCGTCATCAATCGGTTTTGTGAGTACATCGATCGTATCCAGGTCGCCATCTTCAATTGCTTTGGTGATGCGGGTGAAATCCTGGTACACAATACGACCCGCGCCGAGATTCATATGGCCCACTTCTGAATTACCCATCTGCCCGTCAGGCAGCCCTACGTGGCGGCCGTCGGTGTGGACAAAGGCGTGGGGGCGGTTGTTCCAAAGTGTATCCATCACCGGCGTGTTGGCCGCGGCCACGGCATTGTGGGCGCTGTCAGGGTTGTGGCCGTAACCGTCCAGAACGATCAGTGCCACGGGGCGTGGAGTAGATGTAGCCATAAAAAAAACCTCGTTAAGTTGGTCAGCCAAGCGACGGGAGGCGCTGTTTGAAACGCTGTTGAGAGTATCGTTGAGGGAGTCTCAAACAGTTTTCAGACAACACCTGATGAATCGGGGTCGCGACAGACGTCCGCTTGGGGCATCATAACGCAGGCAGCCGTTTGGCGTCATGGCCTGCGCGGAATGCCGTGTGACGTGTATACTTGTCGCGTTTCTGACAGTGGCTAGGCCGCTTTTTTCTGCATAGACCAAGAGATTGTGTTCACGATGATCGATCAGCTGTTCGAATTCGTAATGAACCACCCCCTTCTAGTGGGGGCATTTTTGCTGGTACTGGTAGCGTGGATTGCCTATGAAACGCGCAGTGCAGCCTCGAATGCCGTGACCTCAACCCAGGCCACCCAGCTTATCAACCGCGAAGACGCAGTGGTGCTGGATATTCGAGAAAGCAAAGACTTCAAGGCCGGGCATATTGCCGGTGCCCGCAACATTCCTCAAAGCAGCCTCGACAGCCGCATGAGTGAACTGGAGAAAGTGAAAAACCAGCCGATTATCGTGGTATGCAAGCATGGCCAGAGCTCCGGCGCTGCCCAGGCAAAGCTTGCCAAGGCGGGTTTTGAGCATGCAACCAAGCTCAAAGGCGGCATGATGCAGTGGCAGGCCGATGGTCTTCCAGTGGTTAAAAAGTAATTAACCGCTGTGTATTGCCGCTTACCTTTATATTTATTGGATGAACAATCAGGAGTATCCCAATGGCGGAAGATAACAACACCCCGCAGGCAGGCGCCGCAGAAGGTGAAAAGCCCAAACTGAAGTTCTCTCTACAGCGTATTTATGTGAAAGATATCTCGTTTGAAGCGCCCAATTCTCCCTCTGTGTTTAAGCAGGCATTCAAACCCAAGGTCAATCTGGACCTTAACACCACCAGCAAGAAAATTGCTGATGACCAGTACGAAGTGGTCGTCAAGGTGACTGCCCAGGTGAATGATAGCGAAACGGGCACTACCTCATTCCTCGCTGAGGTTGAGCAAGCGGGCTTGTTCCGCATCGCTGGCATTGAAGGTGCACAGCTGGAACAAACATTGGGTGCATTCTGCCCCAATCTGCTGTTCCCGTATGCCCGCGAATGCGTTGATAACCTCGTCAATCGTGGTGGCTTCCCGCCACTGATGCTGGCGCCGGTAAACTTTGAGGCCATGTACGCCCAGCGCAAACAGCGTGAAGCACAGCAGGCCAAGCAAGCAGCTGAGAATACCCACTAAGCAATGCAAGTGGCCGAGTGGTACACCTTACACGGCAAGATGCCCCGCCTCTACGTACCTGCCGCGTTTGCGGCAGGTGAACGCTTGACACTTCCAGAAGGCCCCGCACGACACGTTACCCGGGTGCTGCGTATGGGGGAAGGTGATCCGTTGGTACTATTCGACGGCTATGGGCAGGAGGCGGGTGTGCATTTGGCCGATATTGGCCGCAAGCAGACCACGGTGAGTATTGAGGCGGTCTGGCCGGGCAGTGGTGAGTCGCCCCTGGCGGTACATCTTGGCCAGGCAATCTCCAAAGGTGATCGCATGGATTACGCCATCCAAAAAGCCGTGGAGCTTGGTGTGGCAGCCATTACCCCGCTCTATACGGAGCGGGGGGATGTGCGCTTAAAAGGCGAGCGTGGAGAAAAAAAGCGAGCGCATTGGCAAGCCGTGGCAGCGAGTGCATGTGAACAGTGCGGGCGCGCAGTCGTGCCCCCTGTCTATCCTCCACAGCAACTTGAAGAGTGGCTGGCAGAACGCCATGAGCCGCTACGCTTGATGCTCCATTTGGCCACTGGCAACGCCTTTGCCCATCACGCTCCACCTGAGTCCATAGCGCTGTTAATCGGACCGGAAGGGGGCCTGAGCGACACAGATATCAGTGTAGCCACAGGCAATGGCTTTACGCCGTTAACGCTTGGGCCGCGGGTACTCCGTACTGAAACAGCTCCCGTTGTTGCATTAACGCTGTTGCAACACCACTTCGGTGATTTGTAAGTGCTTACTATCAGGCCGCTATCCTGCATAGCAGTGATAGCGGCTTTTTTGTGTCTGACGACTGAGCCTTTCAGTGTTGCTTTGCCTTGTGTTGGCAAGGGGCCATAATAAAGATCTATTTTCTGTAAGGACGGCACCCATGGTCCGTGAGTCACACTCATCCCCTCGATCCGTCAGTGATGCAGCTGCCCAGTTGGGTGAAGTGGCGTACCTAACGGTTACGGCCGTCAATAATATTGGCGCATTTTTACAATGGGGGCAGCCGAAGGATGTGTTGCTACCGTTTAGTGAACAACATTTCCGTCCTGACCCAGGTAAAAGAGTGCTGGTGATGTTGTACAGCGACGACCAGGGTCGGCCAGTTGCCTCAATGCGCCTTGATCGCTTTTTAACCGATGATGCCTGGGCCCTTGAAAAGGGGGATGAGGTATCAGTGGTGGCGGCAGACCGAACCGATTTAGGTATGAAAGTGGTGGTTAACCATCGCTACTGGGGATTGATCTACCAGGATGATATTACCCAGCCATTGCGCCGAGGGCAGTCACTCAAAGGGTATGTTAAGCAACGTCGGGATGATGGCCGGGTGGATATTTCATTACTTCCCCCAGGAGCGGCTCGCCTGGATGTCGTGGGTGATAAGGTGCTGAAAGCACTACGTGAAAGCGGCGGCTATCTACCTTTGGGAGACAAAAGCGAAGCCCACGAGATTAAAGCACGACTGGGCGTCAGTAAAAGCGCCTATAAGCAAGCCATCGGGCGGCTGTATAAGCAGCAGTTGATCACGCTGGAACCTGATGCTATCCGGCTTGTACCCGGTGTGCTAACCGAGTAGCCACTGCCTGAGGTTGGAGCCATGCAGACAGTGCGGCATACTGCTTACCTATTGTTCATGTAT
This sequence comes from Vreelandella olivaria, assembly GCF_023507745.1. Taxonomy (GTDB): domain Bacteria; phylum Pseudomonadota; class Gammaproteobacteria; order Pseudomonadales; family Halomonadaceae; genus Vreelandella; species Vreelandella olivaria_A. The sequence continues at coordinate 229,352 of NZ_JALPZO010000066.1, forward strand.
GGATTGTACCCCGATGAGCCAATCAACGTTGCATCTCGGTGTGGTGATGGATCCCATCAGTGACATCGCCTACAAGAAAGATACCACTATGGCCATGCTGTGGGAGGCCCAGGAGCGTGGCTACACGCTGCACTATATGGAGCAGGAGGACCTGTTCCTGAATGCGGGGCAAGCCTATGCACGTATGCGGCCATTAACGGTGCATCGTGATCCACATCATTGGTACGACCTGGGAGAAGCAGATCAACGCCCTCTGGTTGAGTTGAATGTGGTGTTAATGCGTAAAGACCCGCCGGTCGATGCTGATTTTACCAATGCGGTTCATCTACTCGGTTTTGCAGAGCGGGAAGGCGTATTGGTGGTCAACCCAACGGCTGCCCTGCTGCAGTGCAATGAAAAGTTATTTGCTCAGCAGTTCCCGCAGTGCTGTGCGCCCACGGTGGTATCCAGCCGAGACGATGTGTTGCGTATGTTCCACGCCGAGCATGGTGATGTGATCTTTAAGCCGCTTGATGGCATGGGTGGCACCGGTATTTTTCATATCGGCCCAGATGGCCGCAATATGGGAGCTGTGATTGAGCAGCTGACGCTGCGTGGCCAGCGACAAATTATGGCGCAACGCTACCTGCCTGAAATTAAGGATGGCGATACACGCATCCTGATAGTGGATGGTGAGCCCGTGCCCTATGGGCTGGCACGGATACCTTCTGCTGGTGAAACCCGGGGCAATCTCGCGGCTGGTGGGCGTGGCGTAAGCCGCGAGCTGACTGAGCGCGACCACTGGCTGATTAAGCAGGTACAGCCCATGATCCGCGAAAAAGGACTAATGTTTGTGGGCTTGGACGTCATTGGTGATTACGTCACCGAAATTAACGTTACCAGTCCCACCTGCGTGCGTGAAATCGATGACCAACGTGGCACCAATATTGCTGGGATGCTGCTGGATGCTATTGAGCGTCGACTGGCCTAACCGTTGAACGTATTCGCTAAATGACGCGAGGCCTGCCGAATGATGGGCGGGCCGTAGGAGACGCATGCAAAGTTTAAAGCACCACTTTTTAATGGCAATGCCGCACCTGGATGATCCTAACTTCGCAGGTAGTCTGATTTATCTTTGCGACCATGATCACAATGGTTGCATGGGGGTGATTGCCAATCGGCCACTCGAAATTACGCTGGATGCTCTATTTGAGCAGCTATCGTTAGGTGGTGACGATAGTCCCTATCGCAATGCACCAGTTTACTATGGTGGGCCCATGCACAAGGATCGTGGCTTTATTTTGCATATTGGTGATAGCCAGGAGTGGGATTCAAGCGTTCAGGTGGAGGATGGCATCGCGCTGACCACATCAATGGATATTCTTCAAGCTCTGGCAGATGGCAGCGGTCCTGAGCACTTCCTGGTCTGCCTCGGCTGTGCAGGGTGGGATGTCGGACAGCTTGAAGACGAGTTAAAGGAGAACGCGTGGTTAACCGTGGAGGGACAGGGGGCTGTGTTGTTCGATACCCCACCCGCTGAGCGTCTATCTGCTGCCGCCGGAATTCTTGGCGTTGACCTTAACCTGATGACCCGTAATGCAGGGCATGCGTAATGGCTGTATTCAATGGCTGAACCAGGGCAGCGCTTGATACTTGCATTTGATTTTGGCACTCGGCGTATTGGCGTTGCGGTTGGTAATGAGCTGCTTAACAGTGCTCGGGAGTTGGCACCGCTACCTGCCCGGGATGGTATTCCTGACTGGAACCTTGTCACGCGTCTGGTGGATGAGTGGCAACCTGACCTGTTTGTGGTTGGACTACCGCTTAATATGGATGGTACCGAATCGGCAATGAGTACCCGGGCGCGAAAGTTTGGAAATCGACTGCACGGCCGCTATGGCAAGCCCTGCGACATGGTGGATGAACGTGGTTCCACTCGCGAAGCAAAGCATATTGCCCACGTAGCAGGCCACCGCGGTAACTATCGTGAAGAAAGTGTCGACGGGATTGCCGCTGTGCTGATTTTAGAGGGGTGGTTTGCCCACCAGGAAGGTCTTCCTGGTGGGCGTAAATCGCATTAAGTAACCGACACTAAAGTCCTACCGGTCCAGTGTGCCGATTTGTGCGGGTACAAACCAATGCACTGGCCGCAGATCTTTTTCGATTAGGTCATCCACTTTTAATAGCGTGGCAAAAATAGCCATCCGCATTGGGATGCCGTTATCCGTTTGGCGGAAAATCGCCAAACGCGAGTCGCCATTAAGATCCACATTCAAATCATTAGCACCCGGGCGACTATCTCGGGGGAGAGGGTGCATCACCATCGTGCTCTGGCTGCAGCGCTGGTCAAGAAAATCGCGGTTAACCATAAAATCATCGGAAAGCCCCTGAAAGCTTTCATTCATTTCATCGGTGAACCGCTCTTTCTGAATTCTCGTGGTGTACACCACATCCAGATCAGAGAAGTCACTGGCCAGTGAATCGCGCTGCTCAACACGGTGGCCGCGTGACGTTACTAAATCAATCAGTTTGGAAGGCATCTCTAGGCCGGGAGGAGAGACCAGTGTAATGCGCATTGGATCATAAAGTGACAACAGCTTAATCAGTGAATGCACGGTACGACCATATTTTAAATCACCCGTGAGCAATATATGCGCACCGTTCAGTGATTTGCCCAACCGATAAAACTCCTTATCAATCGTATAAAGATCCAGCAACGCTTGACTGGGATGCTCGCCAGGGCCATCGCCACCGTTAATCACCGGTACATGAGTGGCGGCGGCAAATTCAGCGACTGACCCCTGATCCGGATGGCGCATAACAATAGCATCGCAGTAACCACTCATTACCCGGCTGGTGTCATAGAGCGATTCGCCTTTCGCCATAGAAGAGAAGGTAAAGCCCGTCGTATCGCAAACACTCCCCCCCAAACGGCAAAAAGCAGCATTGAAGCTCACGCGGGTGCGTGTGCTTGCTTCAAAGAACAAATTACCCAGCACGGCGCCTTCCAGCACCCGGGTCACCTGGCGGCGGCTGGCTATAGGTTCCATGCGCGCTGCAACGCGCAGAAGATGGTCAACGCTTTCGCGCTGTAATGAATCGACAGTTAACAGGTGCTGGCTCATCACGGACCTCAGAGAGAAGTGGGCGTTGGGTGCAACAGGTCTTAGTGTAACCGCCAATGAAGCGCCATCGAAGCACAGCGTCACTGATTCTGAAACTTTTTTACACAATCCTCTTGCCAAGCCGGTAGCGAATCCGTAAAGTACGCATCCGCTGCCGGGGACGCATGGCGTTGCCAGCGGTGCATAAGGTTGAAAAAACCTTGGTTTGTCAGAGGGTTGGCGAAAACGCTGCCATGCTATTAAGGCACGTATT